>CAYPHA010000010.1:0-80292 GCA_964410215.1 uncultured Calditrichota bacterium
CGTACCCTTTACTGGAAATGTAAAACGGAACAGGCGCATGCGTGCGGCCGCCGCCGGTCCCCCAGTGATCCACATTGAGCGTCAGTACTTTTTTCGTGACACTCACATTATCGAGCTGCAGACCAAAGCCGTATAACGTTTCATCCTTAGCCGTTGGGACACGTATCATTATACGATTATCACTGGTCCTGAGATAACTGATTTCACCATCGGAAAAGGGGAATTTGGTTTTATCAAGTTGATTCAGTGTTTCTTTCACCGGCTTTTCCGCGGCGAGATCGGTATATCGCAGTTCCTGCTCCATATCGCCAATCGTTGCTTTCCAAATACCGGGGGCAATATAATCCCAGTCACCAAGTGGAGTCAGTTCATCTAAACCGGTTGCCTGAGCAGTTGTTGCCAGGCCAAACACCATAAGGAAAACTGATAAAATTACTTTAACCACCATGCGAACTCCTTCTGAAAATAATTAAAATTAGTGTTTTCTGGTTTAAAGATCTATGGAAAAACACCACGCATGTTTACAGGGACGATTCTCTTCATTCTGAAGAGAGCGTGGAATATGAATGATGAGTTGCTCACCTTTATGCTCCCATTCCAAAGGCGCATCATAACCAAGCAGCCGGATTTCGCTTTCTTTTTGAATTTTGACGGTATTGAGGATTAACCTCTCACCCGGCCATTTGAGACTGAAAGCATACAGCCGTTTTTGATCTTTCGATCGTGTAAAACAAATCGTCTCACCTTCCCTGAATCGTTCCCGGGCACGGGTCCCATAGATTCCCTGTCCGTTCACATCCATCCAGCGGCCGATTTCACTTAACCTTTCATAGGCCTTATCTTCAAAGGTTCCGTCAGGTGCCGGCCCGATATTGAGCAGGTAATTTCCTCCCCGGGATACAATTTGCACCAGATAGTGAATCATTTCCTGCGTACTTTTATAATGGGGGTTAGATGTGTGCCCCCAACTCTGCGTCATGGTCATGCAGGTTTCCCAGGGGAATGGCAACAATCGCCCGGGGATGGTCTGTTCAGGTGTCCGGTAATCCTCATACGGGCCGTGTACGGTACGATCGACAATAAGCAGACCCGGCTGATTCATTCGGGCCATTTTTGCAATGCGTGGCATGTCAATATCCTGTTCCCATTTGGCAATATCAAAGCCCCAGGAGCGGACTTCTTCATTGATGGTCGAATCGGGCCGCACCCAGCCGCCATCGAGCCACAGTATATCCACCCGGCCGTATGCTGTCATTAATTCTTCTATCTGATTATATGTATAATCACGGAAACGCTGCCAGATCGCGGGATATTTACCGGTGTCATAATTATTATTGCGGTTCGGGGTCGCCCACAGCGGTGACCAGTAGTCGGGGTGATGCCAGTCGGGTTTTGAGAAATATGCCCCGATCATGAAATCGTCTGCCCGGAACGCGGAAAACACATCTTTGACAATATTCGCCCGGGGATGATCACGAAACGGGCAATCCGGCCCGGTTACTTTAAAATCGCTGTACTTTGTATCAAAGAGCGCAAACCCGTCATGATGCTTGGTATCGAAAACGACATACTTCATTCCGGCTTCTTTCGCGGCCCGGGCCCACGGTGCAGGATCAAACTTTGTCGGATTAAACCGCTTGATAAGATCGAAGTACCATCGCTTATACTCGCAGTAAGGAACACCACCACGGTCCTGAAATCCCTGGTCTTCCGAGACCAGTGCCCACGATTCAACAATCCCTTCAATGCTGTATAATCCCAGATTCATCATGATGCCGAACTTCAGATCCTGCCACTTCCCGAGTTGCCCTGCAACACGAGGATCTTCCGGATACCTGTATCCGTGTTTCTGATATGGATGTTCCTGCCCCTGTGCCAGATTAATCTCAGGCATAAACGCAACCAATAGAGAAATTACCAGTAAAATACATTTTCTTCTCATCCTATCATCCGTTAATCTGTTTTGTTTTCATTTTCCTGTATGAACACTTTATTACAGCTTATCTCTTTACCAATTTTACCGGTCCAATCAGTCCCGAAGCCGTCGTCTTTTTGTAATGCACCGGGGTGGGAATCGTCTGATAATGATTGGAAAGTGTATTATAAACCAGTATTTCCAGCCTGTTTTCGCCGGTTTTAATATAGTCAGAAATATCCAGTCTGAACGGTTTTGAGATCAGGACACCGGCCTTTTCACCATTAACATGCACCTCACATGTTGCAACCACCCGGCCCAGATCCAGGAAAAACCCGGATCCCACCTGTCCTTCTGTTAACTGAAAGGACCTGCGATACCACATACCTCCGGAATAGTGCTCAAGAACACCCATTTCGGACCAGTCTCCGGCTGGAATTTCCCCTTTTGTGCATGTCATTGCGACCGGTTTACTGAAAGCCGACCCGCCGTAATAACCCGGCTTGTGTTCGACCCGTAAAGCGACAGTGGAAAACATCCTGACCGGTTTTTCGAGCACAACCTCGTAATTACATAATCCATCACTACCCACATCTTTTTTATGTATCGACATTTCCTTGCCATCCACCCAGACCTGAAAATCACCGTATCCTGAGAAATTCAACGCCTGCAATCCTGGGGGTGCCGTAAAGCGGTAGTAACCGTGTTGTTTATCGCCGCCAATGTAATCATACGGCAAAACGCCATCCCGGTCATACCATTTCATGGACAAGGGCTGACTTTTTCCGATGAAAGCTTTGTTTTCCATAAGCACAATCGCCGCCCGTGCACGCTCATCGATAAAAACATGGCCTTCAGGTTTAGGGGCAGCGGGAATATCTTTATAACAAACAATGATACGATGTAGTCCTTCTTCCAGAACAACTGAATCGCTTTCCACTTTCTGTTTATCTATCCAGATTCCATAAGGAACGATGCCCTCTTTTTCAAGACGAACCGTCATTTTTCCGGGCACATCAACATAGGAGCCGAAGACAAAATGGCCGCCTTCTCCCATGATCATAAAATGATCGCTGATCTTCCCTTTCAGTCCATGATATCCCTGCGAACCGGGTTCGCCATTCACGCCATACTTCCAGGAAAAGCTGTAAGGCTTCCATTGCATATCTTCCGCTGACGCGTTCTGCCGCGTAAAGGTCTGGTTCCCGTTTATCAATTCTACGAGTATGGCATCCACATTCCTGTCATCCGGAATGCTCATTTTCCACATTTGGGGCCCAAAACCGCAAAATACCGGTTGCCATGCGCTGTCATCGAACTCCGGATCCTTCCATTTTTCTGTTGCAGGCGATTCCATCGTATACATCAGTTCACGAGCTTCCGGACCGATTATATCATCTGATGCGGGAAACCGGTAATCTCCCCAACGGTTGTCCAGTACGGGCTTTATTTCGCATTCCCACTCACCTTTGAGTTCCATTACCGGGAGGAAATTTTTTTCAGATTCGGGAGCCGGTTTGTTTTCGCGTATGGCTTTGCCGGGCGAAAACACAATGAGTGAGGGTTGAGGGATATCAAGCGGAATCCTCAGTGTCGTACCTTCGCCGGTTGTCTTCATGACAGGTAAAGATTTTCGTTCGCCGGAGTGGGCATCCCATAGCTCAACCGCGCCATGGGCACGGAAAAAGCACGGGGTTCCCTTCGGTACATCCATAACCATATAGATATCTTTGTCGTCGACACGCCGGTGCAGCACATGTCCCTTGCCTTTCTCCGGCAGAAAATCAGGTGTAAAAGTTTTTCTGATGATATCACAGATTTCCTTTTCATTCCCCGAAGGTAGCGCGGTTCCGAGGCCGCCGGAGGAGCTATGCTGCAGTTCAGCCTTCCGTCCTGACATTGCTTCCGCGGCGGAAAGGCCAAACATTTCCCGGACGATTTTATCAACTTCCGCATCTGTTCTGCCTTTACGGTCACTCGCCTGGGGTAAGGCTCCGGTTGCAAGAACCAGCCCGCCGCTACGGAACAGGTCCCGTGCTTTTTCCAGCGAGGTAAAGCGCATGGCCTTCATATCAGCGATAATCAAAACCCGGTACTCCTCTCCGGCAACGGCGAGTTTACCATCCTTGACCTCAGCCCGGGCCAGTGACTGATAGTCAATAAAATCGAAATCAATACCTGCATCAAAAAGGCTGTGCGCTACCGCGAAAGCCCCTTTGGGTCCGGCATCCGTAAAGGCCTGCATGGAAGATGTCGGATAGACGACCGCCACGTCGCAGACATGCCGCCCCTGGCTTAAAATATAACTGAGACGTTCGACATATTTCAGCCAGCCTTTCATATGCGGCCAGTAGGGCATCCTGAAATGAAAATCCGGCGGCGCCCATTCCCACCAGCCGCCAAGTGTGCTGTAATAGAGTCCGTGCAGACAGAGCAAATTACCGCCGAGCAGATAATGAATATCGGTCGCCCGGGTTATCTGTTCCGGACGCGCATCCCAGCCCATGCTGTGAAACGCTTCCAGCCATACGCGCGGACGATGATAGAGATGCGCGATTGAACTCGATACCTTGGTTTGGACAAGGGCCGTTCCGCCCTGCGGGGCATCATTCCCGGGCGCGGTAAACCAGCGCGTCGTCCGGAAATAATCACCATAAGCCAGGGGATTCAATCCCCGTCCATAATTATCACATCCAAAAATCAAACCGCGTCGATCATGCCATTCAAAGATCGGTTTAAAATAGCGTTCTTCCGCCAGATCCAGGAGTACATCCATATAATCCAGACGTATTTTTTCCGTCTGGTCGCCAATGTCCGTTTGTAAAGCTGCGAGGTGGGGACAGATGTCATAACCTTTTCGGGCCCTGAATTCCGTGCTGAAATCTTCAGACCAGGTTCCGACTCCGAGATCGATGGTCAGCTCATCCTGGAAAAAGTAGTTTATTCCCTCCCTGTTCCCGGGATCAACCTTATCTTCAAATATTTGAAAATACCGGTCGATCACTTCCGCTCCATGACGGGGATGCAGCATAAAAGAATGGTCTGTGGAAACCGCAAATACCATCCAGTCCGATGTTGCGGGAACCGACCATCGGACGAGCGTATCATTAACAGAATAGTTTAGCAAATCAACAGCCGATGTTCCGTCCAGACGATTCGCAACCTGCGGGTATGCGGTTAAAGTAACGGTGTTCGTATCAATTTTAAAAAAAGCCGTCCGCCCCCCTTTAATCGGTTCCGGTTCACTGAATTCCAGTTTTCCATGATATTTCTTCATCTCCGGCATGGCGGCAATATCATCCGGCCAATGCCTGTTACCCGGCACCGCGAATGTATAATCATCCAATCCCACACCCATGCCGCGCCGGGCACATTCGCCGGTAAACCAGTTCCATATTTCCCACCATTCCTCCGACAGGAACGGGGGGTCACTTGGATACGTCATGCCAAATGTGCCATAGCCATCCGAATGCAATTCAGGATCGCTCTGCGGGTGTCCGTGCGGATAACTGACACTGAAGCCCTGCACGCCTGCATTGTGCAGTTCTTCCAGCTGCCAGAGCAGCCGTTCCCGGGTCAGTTTTTCTCCAACCCACCAGTAGAATGGAACCTGTCCATAGCCGGTAGGCGGGTTTTCAAATGCCGAAAACAGTACCCCATCCTGACGATCGGAAGGCGCCTGCGCATGAAGTGAAACCAACACAAGACAACTTACAATTACACCTAAAACCTGCTTATTCAAGTTGTTCTCCAGTACAGAATGTCATGTTAGAACGGATTATAACGGTACAGGCAGGAAGGAACCCGGTGACATGTCTATTTTGAACTTGGCCGTTTAAAAAACATATTATAAACCGTACTGTTCATGCCCAGTTTTGGCAAGATCGTTTTTTCAGAAAAAACAAGTTCCCAGCCTTCGTGTCCCAAACGATTCAGATACTCTATAAATTTTATATTTTTCACAACTTTTTCATTGATAATTTTCTTGTGATAATCGGTGACCTTGTCCAGGTAATCACCATCCCTGATTTGAAGTTTTACCTGATTGTATTCCCATTTGTTCATAGAAGCTCCATCTATTATGAGAATGATCCATGAATCCGGTCAGGAATTAGGCAGTTGTTTCCGGATCTGTTGGGTAATCTGAGCCGTTATCGCTTCCCGCGTATCTTTTGAACAGACCATATTGTCTTTATACGCATCGAACACGTCATTGACAATTTGCTCAAACGGTACACGGGTGAGATCAGGACTTTTTAGTGGTTTTCGCTTTTTAAAAATTTTCATAACGCACCTGACACGTTAGAAAGTGGATTTTGGACGTCTGGCACCAAACAGGACCTCGCAGGGAGCGTTTTTCGTCACATATTTATTCAACGCCCCGCACCATAAAGCAAGAAAAGTGCGGCAGGTACCGGAGCCGTCGATGTCATCGTTTTCCGGAAATGAAGCATGCTCACATCTCAGGTCACAAAATGTTATTTTACTCGTATTAACACCGGCATTTTCATCCATGAGACAATCCTGTTTATTTCAAATCAGGTCTTTCAAAGCCAGATTGATTTTATTATATCTAAAATTATATCCCGAATCAAGTAGATGCCGGGGAAAAACACGTGCGCCGCTCAATAACATCTCATCAGCCATTTCGCCTAAAACCAGTTTGAGCAATGCTGCGGGCACCGGCAAGATATGAGGTCTGTGCAGGACGTCAGCAAGATTTTTTGTAAATTCACGCATTGTCAGGGGCTGAGGCGCTGTCAGGTTGAACACTCCTGATTCCGCATGTTCCAGGAGGAAGACAATGGAGTGAATGACATCGTCAATGTGGATCCAGGGAAAACCCTGTCTGCCGCTTCCGACCGGTCCACCCAGTCCAAGTCGAAACGGCAGCAGCAAACGGCTCACCACGCCCCCTTCCCGGCCGAGCACAACACCGATGCGAATGACGGCTCTCTGAACTCCTGCTGCCTCCAATGCTGCCGTACTTGCTTCCCATTTTTTTGACAGATTCGCCAGGAATCCCTTTCCCTGCGTTGCGCTTTCATCCACAACTTCCGTCCGGTCCCCGTAAAATCCGGTCGCGGAGCACTGGATAAACTGTTCCGGTTTTGTCTTCCAGCCCGAGATGGCCTGCACCAGCGCCTTTCCCGCACCAAGGCGGCTTTCTTCAATCCTCTGTTTCTTGGCTTTTGTCCACAGACCGCTGCCGACATTCTCACCGGCAAGATTAATGACGGCATCAACACCTTCCGCCTTGGTGGACCACCCCAAATTGTCCGCCTTTCCCGTCCAGTGAAGGTAGGTTATATGTTTATGCTTCTCCTTACCGGCTCGCGCCTGTGAGCGGGTCAATATAAATAGTTCATGATCGCGGGATATAAGTTCCCGGACCAGGTGACCGCCTATGAAACCGGTCCCTCCCGTCAATAAAACGTTCACATTTTCGCTCCTTTGATCTACACTTCTTTATAACGGAAACAATCGACCGTATGGTCATTAACCATTCCCGTGGCCTGCATGTGGGCATATACGATCGTCGAACCGACGAAGCTGAATCCTCTTTTTTTCAAATCGTTGCTTATTTTATCGGAGAGCGCGGTTTGCGCCGGAAGTTCGGTGAGCGAACGCCAGCTGTTCCCGATGGGTTTATGATCTACAAATCCCCAGATATAGGCATCAAAACTGCCAAACTCCTGCTGCACGTCCAGAAAAGCCCCGGCATTCTTTACAGCCGCCCGGATTTTCAGCCGGTTCCGGATAATGGAAGCGTCCTCCAGGAGGACGGCAATTTTCTGTTCATCATACCGCGCTATTTTAACGGCATCAAAATTATCAAATGCCCGTCTGAAATGTTCTCTCTTTTTAAGAACCGTAGCCCAACTCAAGCCTGCTTGAAATCCTTCAAGGATAAGAAATTCAAACAGCAGGTCATCATCATGAACAGGTACACCCCATTCTTCATCATGATAACGCACATATAGCGGATCATCCACTGGCACCCAGGCACATCGGTTTTTCATAAGCACCCCCTCAGCAAACATAAATATATCCCAATGTCAATCTAATATCAAACCAGGCCGGATCTTTTCCTTATGACCCATTCCATGGTTATTAAAAAGATGATGGCCAGCAGCATGGCCGGTTTATACCAGATTTCCAGTTCCCTGTCAGAACGTACCCGTTTCGGCGGTACATCGAGTACTTCAGCCAGCCTGCTTATGTCATCACTGGTAAAATAGCGACCTCCCATACGCGAAGCCAGTTGTTTCAGAAACGCAGCGTTCTGGCGTGTTTTAAGGTATTCTTTATCATAGGGAATAACCTCAAAATCCAGTTGATCCGTTCCAACAGGTACATTATTGCGACGGGCACTGCCGGTGATCCGGTACTTACCGGCTCCGGGCGGCCAGAACTCAGCAAAATAATTTCCGGAGCTGTCGTTCTCGACCTCCAGCTCAAAACGCTGGTCCTGCCATTCCGCTTCCAGAACGAGGGAGCCGTCCCGAATTGGATTATTTGCCACATCATACATATTTGCACTGATCCGGATCTTCTCTCCCAGATTGATCATACGTTTATGGCTTTTTATCATTAAAGGCCTTAGTTTTTCCTGATAGGCAATCCGGCGCACCGCATTTGACAGCAGGCGTTCGTAGCCACCTGAAAGGGTTTCATTATTCTGTAAATAAAAATGCCATTTCCAGAAAGCATGACCGTTAAACAGGAGTGCCTTTCCATTACCGGAATTATATTCCATGATCAGGGGTATTTCCCTGTTTGAACGTGTTGCCATTACGATAACTGACGTGCCGTCCTGTTCCTTATTTAATTCAATAATGGCCTCCATCGGCGGTACCTGCGACCAGAAGGTGTCATGTAATCCCGGATCATCAAAAATCTGTAAAACCGGATGTGGATTCAATGCTCCCGGATTTTTAATAATAAATTCCCGGTTTATCGTGTTCCCATTTCGAAACGGGAAGGGGACTTCCCTGCCCAACCGGTCTAACAGGGCAAAATTTGTCTGTGTATTCAGAAAATGGATAATGCCGGGTTCCTGATTTTGAATGAGCTGAGATAAAGCGTTGAGTGTTGATTGTCGTGTGTGCCTGCCGGGGAACCCCTCAAGGATAAGGACATCGAGGCTGTCCCGTAAAGGATTACTTTTCTTCACCAGATTGTTCCCCTGCTTATCCTCGACAAAGGATAGAACCTCGTAATCCTTGTTTTTGTTTAAAAGGAATGCCAAAAATTTAGACTCATGGGATGGTGAACCGGCGAAGACACCGATACGTACTTTACTCTTTAATACACGTTGTGCGATAGTCCGTTTATTATTGAGTGCATTGGATTCACCCTCGGTTTCCTCGAGAATAATGTCATACGTCTGTAAACCGTGTCCGGACGGAATGACGCTGAAAAGGACATTCTGTTCCGCATCAGGTGTTTCAATCTGCACGACTTTACTGGCAATCACCTTCTTATTTCGAACCAGCTTAATAACTTTGCTTATGCCTGAAAGTCCCGCATTGCCAATCTGTACAATAATTTCCTCGCGCTGATCCTGGTAGGCATTCGGTGAAAAGATAACATCGGCTATGAACAGGTCTTTTCGTTTTTGTGTCGAACCAACCCCGACAGCATGAAGTGTTGTATTATCGAACCCGGTTTCGCTGAAAACATGTTTTCCTTCCGTAATCAAACCGTCACTGACCAGGACCGCCTGATGCAGATCTGATTGTCTTAAAAATTCGAATATCTGCCCGTAGTTGGTTGCGGACTGACTTGCAGGAATGGTATCGCTTGTCAAAGGAGTAAGGCTTGTATTAAAAACATACCATGAAATATGATCGGTATCGAGAGATGACTGCAGCGCGCTGACGACCCGTTGTACCTCTTCCTGCCTGTCTTCGAGCTGGTTTCGAATATGCATCGACCCTGAATTATCGATCAAAACACCGATTTTAACAGGTTCTTCCCTGATATAAGTCAGGTACAAAGTCGGACTGAACAAAAGCAGGACAGACAGGAAGACAACCAGTGCCCGAAGGATACCCAGAAAAATACGGGAGCGGTCTTTGATCTGAGGTACGGTGCGTCTGTAAAGCCAGAATGCAGTTCCGGCGGAGAGAACTCCCAGGATGACGACGAAAATAAAGGGAATGTTCAGGCGAATGAGTTCAGGAATACTGACATCCATTTTAAACCATCATCCCCAATCGTAATGAAGGATATGCATTCAGATTCTGGTCAGAACAGATATCCCTCCTGAGGTATTCCAGGCCTGCCCGGGCGATCATGGCAGCATTATCTGTGCAGTATTTTAAATCAGGGAGCAGCAAAGTCCTGTTTGTTTTTTCGCACTCCCCGGTCAGCCAGTCCCTTAACAGTCCATTCGCTGCCACCCCGCCGGCGATACCGATCTGCGAAATACCATGGATATCGGCAGCATACATTGTTTTTTGCACCAGCACCTCGATAGCCGCTTTCTGATAAGAAGCGCAAATGTCGGACATGTGTCTTTGGATAAAATCCTTTTCGTGATTTTGAATATATGTCAGTAACGCTGTTTTCAATCCACTGTAGCTGAAATCCATGGGTGTTTTCTTCAGGTAGGCACGTGGAAACGAGAAAAAATCCGGATTACCCTCCCTTGCAAGGCGGTCAATTACCGGTCCTCCGGGGTAACCGAGCCCAAGCATTTTGGCCGCTTTGTCAAAGGCCTCTCCCACGGCATCATCCCGCGTTGTACCGATGATTTGATAATCCGAATGTCCCTTCATAAGAACCAACTGGGTATGCCCTCCCGAGACGATCAGAAACAGCACCGGAAAGGTAGTTACCTTATGGCTCAGCAAATTTCCATAAATATGCCCTTCAATATGGTTGACCCCGATAAACGGTATCTCCAGCGCACACGCCATTCCTTTAATAAAATTCACTCCCACCAGCAGTGCGCCGACCAGACCGGGACCATGCGTAACAGCCAGTCCGTTTAATGCCTTTTTATTGATTTCTGCTTCGTCGAGCGCTTTTTTAACAATGGGCAATAACAGACGGATATGCTCTCTGGAGGCAATTTCCGGAACAACACCTCCAAATTTAGAATGAATGTCCTGCGATGAAATAATAGATGACAGAACATCGTCGCCATTGATAACGGCTGCAGATGTTTCATCACAGGATGTTTCGACACCAAGTATGATCATATTACTCTTTTTTAACCAGTTTTAAACGGAATTTCTGTGGACTTGCTTCGATCCAACTGACCCCCAGCGGGGTTTCGATCTGCATTGGGTATTCGGTAACGCCCTCTTGAAAGTCCTTAGAATAATCAAAAATCACCGAAATATCTGTCGGTTTAAGCTCTGAAACGATACTTTGACCGCCTTTTACGCGTAAAAGGATCGTTTCCGGTTCTGCCTGCGCCTTAAAGGCATCGGGCACCCTGATAATCCGTATAGGAATATTATAAATGTTTCTCTCAACCAATTGTTCCACAAAGCAGGAAACTCTGGTCTGATGCGGTTCGATGTTAATTTTATCAGTTTTCGGCACATGCAGGCCAACCGTCACTTCAAACGGATATTTAACATCATCATAGATAATAGAATCCGTATCCACATAATCAAGATCCCGAATAAAACGACCAGGGCCGGATAGGGTGACAGAATCCACATTGGACTCGATCTGCATGATAATATATCCGGGAGCCGGAGAAACCGATTGGCAGATCCGTACCGGTTTGCGTGTCTCCACAAAGTCATCGATCTCCAGCTCAATCGTCTTCGGTTCAACAATATCAATAATTTCAATGCCCAGATCCGAGGGAATGTTGATACTGCTGATATAATCCGCAAGATACAGGGTCGTGGCACTGGTCAGTTCCGGCAGCACAAGTGAAAAATCTTTCTCAAGGAAATTCAGACTGAACAGGGCACGCCCCTTTCCTTTTACCTCCAGGATTACTTTATGCGGTATTTCATTTGCAATGATTTTATTTTCTGCAACCCTTTGAACAGAAAACGGAATGACAATTTTTGTCGTGTACTCCTTATTCGTGGTCACCGCAAACCAGAGAATAAACGCCAGGGAGAAAGATGCCAGTATCGGTTTGTAATTCTCTATAAACAGCGCCAGGGTTTTATTTTTCATCTGTGTCCTTTGCTGGATTAGGCAACCTCGATAAAGATCAGATCGCTGTTGGGATCAAATTCCAGGGCTTCGGCAGCGCTGCCCTGGTTTCTGGCAACTTCCAGAAAATCCTGGCTGTTCCACAGAACCAGTAATTCCCCCGGTTCCTTTTCAGCATAATATGTCTGCAGCCGGTCGGTTTTGAAATTTTTCGTCGAAACCGATACAATCCTTTTCTTATGGATTCGATCCAGATCCTGCTTTGAAAAACCTGCGATAATATTGCCAAACCGGTCGATGGCTATTGGTTTGATTGCCAGAATATTATCTTCCTGTGAATAAAGCTGCGGCGGTATTTCCGTATAATTGTCTATACGCCGGCCCAGTTCATCGGCGGATACGCCATTTGACAGTTTTGCGGCAACCGGTGCAAAAAGATCCCTGCCATGAAATGTATAACTATGTTTTACTCCGAATACTTTTTTCTCATCTATCGCGTACATGGTATAGGCTTCGCGCGTGAGCAGGTACTGGAAAACGCCGTTATCGGGTCCTACGAACGTATGGTGTGCCGTACGGATGATCATCGGCCTCCGGTCTCCGCCGACACCGGGATCTACCACAACGAGGTGAATCGTGTCTTTTGGAAAATTAGAGTAATAATTCAGCAGGGTGTATCCGGCTTGGAGTATGTTAAACGGCGGAATTTCGTGTGATATGTCGATTATTTCCGTATCCGGTGATATATTCTTTATAACTCCCTTTACGCTTCCGACATAACCTGCCGTGGTACCAAAATCACTCAGGAAGGTAACAATTTTATTTTTTCTCATCTTAATTCCTGTTTTTTTGACATGAAGGGCAAAAATGGGTGCCTCTGCCCGCAAGTCTGATTTTTTCGACCGGCATTCCACAGACGTAACATGGTAAGCCTGTGCGCCCGTATACTTTGAAAAATTTCTGATTATTCCCGGCATTTCCGTATGTATCCCGGTAGTCGGAAATGGTACTTCCCATGTTGCGCACGGCCATTTTCAGCACATGCTGAATCGTATCGAAGAGCAATTCATATTCCATTTCACTCAATCCGGAAGCAATACGGCCGGGATGCAGCCCTGCATGGAACAGGGATTCATCCACATAGATATTACCCAGACCGGAAATGTGTTTTTGCGCCAGAAAAAAGGCCTTCAGATTCATATTGCTTTTTTTCAAAAGTCCTTTGAAGTATTTTTTATTCAATTCCGGATTCAGGGCGTCGATACCGACGTCCTTCAGAATTTCTTCCGTGTCGCAGACATGATAGATCCGTCCGAATTTACGCATATCCTTAAACAATAATTCCGATTGGTCTTCAAACCAGATCCGGATACGGACATATTTACCGATATGACCAGAACCTTCCGCGAAATAGAGAAGCTGACCGGTCATCCTCAAATGAACGATCAGGAAAGTGTGTTCAAGCTTAAGGATCAGATATTTACCTTTACGTTCAACGGACGTAATCTGCTGCCCTTCCAGGGGTATTCCACATCGATTGTCAAAGGACTTTTCCCAGAAAGCATACAGGGAACCGATCCGCCTACCTGCAATCGCATCCCTCAACTCCCGTGCCACCGTTTCCACTTCCGGCAATTCCGGCATATTTTCTTACTTCCGGCTTAGGCTGTCGTCATCTTACAGAATTTCTTCGAGAATGGCATTCCCGCCCTGTTTTCTGTATTCCTGGTACATTTCCAGGGCTTTTTGCGTATCACCGGCAGCATAGTATAATCTGCCAAGGTACAGATACACATCCTTCTCATTTGAACGGGCTTTCAAGGCCAGTTCCAATTGAAACCTGGCATCTTTGAAATTGTCGATTTTATAGTAATACAACCCTCTGAAAAAATGAACATCACCATCCGGCAGCCAGGCCTTCGCCCTGTTTATAAGAAAGCGATAGGCATTTTCTATTTGCGAAAGCTCCATATACGTATGCAGAAGCGCCTTTGCTTCCCAGGCTTCGGCAGTCGTAACCTCACTGAAAAAAAACTCATAGTTTTCTTTTGCTTCCTGATAGGCATGCTGGTCATAGGCCAGGTTACCCATTATCCTGAAATATTCCGGATCACGTCTTTTATCACTTAGAATCGCTTTTTTATTATAATTTTCTGCGAAATTATAGGCAAGCTGGTATTGATTCATCCAATGGTAGTTTTGTGCGATTTTAAGGTTAATATCAATACGTTTCGGATTCTGGGCAAGGGCCTTTTTATGATACTGAATGGCCTCTTCGTATGCGCCAAGGTGGGAGGCAACCCGTCCCATTTTCTCAAAAATCTCCGGATTGTGAGAGCGGATGGAGACGACCTCCCGATAGGCCTTCAATGCAGCTGCAAAATTTTCCTTTTTTGAAAGAATATCCCCTTTCAGATGATAAAACTGGGCAATGAAGGGATTGCGCTCAATAGCTATATCAACACGGCGCAGTGCTTCATCGTACTGTTCTTCCAGATACAATTCCTGAGCTTCCGAATAAACATTGAAGGCCGCATTTGGATCGGGTTCGGACACCTTCTCCTCCGGAAGGGTATAACAGCCCGTCATCAGTATTGCCGTATACAGAATTAACAGCTTTTTTTTAGTCATTACTGTGCTAACCATTTATGTATGCTGGCCTTAATATCTGACGAACCCGCTTTATCCAGGCATTCTATTAATTCAGTGAAATAAGATTTATTGGCATCCCCGGGCCAGGTTTTTATCTGCGCCATAATATCCCTTCCCTTTTCAGAATTCAGTAATTTACAGAGCAGATTGACGGCACCCTGACGCAATTCTTCATCTTCCGAATCCACATAACGTTCCACGTAAGGAAGTATGGAGAGGGGATCTTTCATACCATAATATATCAGTGACTGGAGGGTAAAGAGACGCAGATTATGATCGGGGTCCGCCAGTAAAACATCCAGTGCCTCAGCCCACTTTTCCCGCGGACCATATCGCCCGATCATTTCTGCGAGCATACTCTTGTCCTGAAGGGCCCGCTGCACGTTGGATTTATAAAAATCATCGATGGCTCCCGGAATCAGTTTATACATATCCGCAGAGACCTCTTCAGGTGTATCCACGTTCAACGCTTTACAAATTCGTATTAAGAGGGTTGTTGCCGTACGTATTTTCCCTGCCGAAGGTTTTGTCTTTATGTAATAATCGTAGAGATTTTGTAAATTTTTCATTCACTCCCCTCTTTTAGAACTTATAACCGATCATCCGCAGGAATTCTTTCCGTTTTTTTATATCTTCTGCGGTTTCCACTCCGGCCGTTTTAACCCCGTCTACGACGCCAAGAATAGCCCGACCGAGATCGGTTTCGGCAATAATGACCTCCGTGGGATTTGCCGTTGCACAAAAAATGCGCACCACTTCCGGCACGGCTTTTATAGTGTTTAATATATTTATGGGAAACGCATTGCCCAGCATGATGATAAAACTGTGACCGGCGCTCAGGTTAACGGCATTCCGCTTCGCCAGCTCAACCAGTTCATCATCCGTTCCGCTGAACCGTACCAGTGCTTCCTGTGATGCTTCGCAGAAGGCCAGTCCAAATGTTATGGACGGGTTTACGTTGACAATGGCTTCATGAATATCTTCAACCGTTTTAATAAAATGAGAATGTCCGAGTATGAAATTCATTTCATCCGGTTTTTCAATCATTACGGTCTTAAGTTCCATTGTATCTTCCTCTCATTTGTATGCTGTTAATATAATAATATTTGTTATGCAATCAATATGAATTGATTATTAAACCGCATCCGCGAGACATACAAAATGACACGATTAATATCACAACCGAAGGCATTTCATTTCTTTTTATTCTTACGGAAAGCCCGTTCCAGAGAAAACGGATGTTTTTTTACAAAAAGAATCTGAATAGTCATTGCCAGGAGAAAAATATCTTCAATAATTCTTGATATTCCCACTTGCGCGGCATCCGCGGAAGTTGAGAAACAGCCACAGGAGATATCAAAACCACGCCATATTGCAGAGGTTATGGCCAGTATAAAAAAGCCCAGCAAACCGGCTAAAAGACAGGCTGACGTTCGCAGGTACAGCCCCAGAATCAGAAAGATACCCGTGTAAAACTCAAACCAGGGAAGAATGATCGCCACAAGGTTGCTCCACGCATCCGGAATCAGGTGATAATTACGGATATTTATACCAAAACCGAACGGATCGGCGATTTTAGGCACGGCGGCAACCAGAAAGACAATGCCGACAATCATCCTGAAAAGCAGAGACAGGCGCGATGAAGCCAGTACGCTTTTTACCATGATGCCTCCACCGGATAACCGGCCTCGATCCAGCCAATGATACCCTCCGTCATCACAGCTACCCGTTTATATCCCGCGAAACGCATCTCTCCGGCCACCCGTTCCGCTGCCGTACAGAATGCATCGCTGCAGTAGACAATAATATTGCGGTCCCTGGGAATATGCCTGAGCAATTGCATTTTCTTTTCACGATTTGCATTATAGGGGATATTTAAAGCATATGGTATGCGCTCTTGCTGAAACTCCGTCTCTTCCCTGGCATCGATAAACCGGGCTTCGTTGCGATCGAAAAAGTGCTTGGCCTGTTCCAGCGTAAACGATGTCTCTCCCGGAATAATCTCTGTTTTATAGATATACGGAATACCCTTACTATTTATGCTATTGGAAACAATCCCACTGAAGATCGAAAGCAGAATTATGATAATTAATGGTTTCATCCTGTTCACACTGCGTTTAAACCGGAACCTTTCCTGCGTATATCGCCGTCCCGGTCCGTATAATTCCTGCTATCGAGAAATTCCATCAGCGGGACAATCCATTTTCGCGTACTTCCGGTATAGTTTTTTACATCTGCGATGGTCAGCTCTTCCTGTTTAGCAAAAAGATTCCGGAGAAAAACCAGCAATTCAGCGATGACCTCTTTATGCAGGTAAAATTTGCCCCGAATGGAAACAAGATCCCCCTCTTTCGCCATATCAGCTGTCAGGCGCCTGATGACCGGCAATTCGGTATCCAACATCTGGGACAACTGGTTCATATCGGCAACAGAAAAACGGGCCGTAAGGAAGTGCTCCCTGATCTTCTTCTCGAGGTCAGCACGTTCCCGGGACTGCTGCATTGCTTCGGTTGAATAGCGTTCTCCGTCAAACTGCAGCATTTTTTTATTCACGGCAAACTGTAGCGCCCGGTTGAGAAAAGGATCTGAAAAATTTTCTCGGATCAGGAGACTCTTCATTTCACCGGTATTGAATCCCGGTCTGTATGACTCCTTCTTCAGGGCGCCTGTAATCGCCTTTTCAATCCGTATAAGGGCTTCCTCAAGTTTGCCGTTCAGGACAAAATGGGATTCACCTTTATAGGTAAACCCGGAGATGATCTTGACTTTCTGAAGCCGGTTCACTGCCTTTTCAATGTCAGACCGATTCAGGAAAAGATCACGTCTGAACGCATCCACGGTAAAGCTTCGAAACCCGCTCTTTTCCAGGATTGCCTGTAATCGCGTTGCATAATCACTATCCTTCAGTGCATGAAAATAATCCGTCCATGTGTCGTTAGTGCGTACAAGCCTGGGTGGATTCATCTGCAACACTTTTCCGCCTGCAAGGGTGGTTACCGGTGAAAGACTACGAATCAGTATCGCGTCCCCGGGTGCGGCCACTGTATGCCTGTCCAGTTTTAAACGCACGTGATAGCGCTCCTGACCGGCCTGGAAGGCATCCTCTTCGAACCAATTCATTTTTGCGCGTACTTCATCTGTTCCGATATGAACCCGTACATTGATATAGCGGCGTACCTTGAATTTGAGATCCAGAACAGGTTTTATCTCCGCCAATAGCTCTTTCGTGGTATTCAGAGATCCGGGTTCTACAAGAACGTGTCCCCGTTTCAGTTCTTCCACGTCGATTCCGGAAAGATTTATCGCCGTTCTCTGCCCCGGATACACTTGCTGCGCTTCATGCTGATGAACCTGCAGCCCTCTCACCTTCGTTTTTTTATCCGCGGGAAGTAATTGCAGCGGATCACCGCTTCGGATTCCGGCTGAGAGCACCGTGCCTGTTACGATAGTTCCAAATCCCTTTGATGAAAAGCTGCGGTCGATATTTAAACGAAAAGGGCGTTCCTCCCTGTTATGACGGGCCATGCCGGTCCGCTCCAGTATGACCTGCCGCAGGGCATCCACCCCGTCTCCGGTAACGGATGAGACGGGTATAACCGGGATATCCCTGAAATCATGTTTATCCAGAAAGGTATCAATCTCCTCTTTTACCAGGTCAAGCCAATCCGGTTCAACCAGGTCGCTCTTATTCACGGCAACGATACCATTTTGAACACCGAAAAATTTCAGAATTTCAAGGTGTTCAACCGTCTGCGGCATGATACCGTCATCCGCCGCAATGACGAGCAGGAAAAGATCTACCGTGCTCACCCCGGCTACCATATTTTTTACAAAACGTTCATGACCGGGGACATCGATAATCGTGATATTATCCTGCCAGTATGCGAATCCGATATCGATGGTGATACCTCGTAACTTTTCTTCCTTCAGGGTATCTGTTTCTATGCCGGTCAGCGCCTGTATCAGGGCGGTTTTTCCATGATCAATATGCCCTGCCATGCCGATTATTGTATGTCTGTTCATAAAAGCCTTAACGATTTTCTATGACGCACGCTCCACGACCAGGATTACATATTTCTTGTCATTCATAAACTGCTCAGGATCAATCAGTTTAAGGTGGTCGTCTATATATTCATGGGTATCGGATAACACCTCATTCAGAATGTATTCCAATCCCGGTTTTTTTCGTGCCAGTTTACCTGTTAAAAACTCATAAAGCGATAAACCGAAACGGGTACCCCACATATGCAGAAAGGCAAGAGTGGGTTTAATGTTGTTGGTAATGTCCAGCTCGCCGGTGATTTTAAAATGATGCAACGCCAGGATTTCCTTAAAATCCTCCCACTTGTGACCCGACTTTTCGTGCGCTTCCCGGAGCCTGAAATAATCGGATATCAGCCATTTGCCGCCCGGTTTGAGAATGGTTTTCACAAGAGGAATCGCTTTATCGAGTTTAATATATTGTAATGATTCGGAATTGATAACGGTTCCAAAATGATTTTTATAGGCTTCCGGATCGATTCTTTCGAACTTGGAATGAATCAGTTTATAGTCCGGATATTTTTCCCTTATGAATGCAACCTGGAAACGATCCGGTGTCAGTCCGGTTACTTGATATCCCCTCTGATCGAGATGGTGCATTAAGCCGCCCAGTCCGCAGCCAACATCCAGCACGGGGCTGTCTTCAGCGGACAGGCTTTCCGTCAGTTTTTCAGCATAATCTTGCTGGGCCCTGTAAAAATCCCGCAGGCTTATGGTCTCCGGGTCCCGTTCCGGATGATCAAAAAATCCATAATGCAGATATCCGTCTTTGAGGACACGGGCATAGAATTTCAGCTGGGCGTCATCTGCGGAGCGCCCCTTCTGTCGTTCCTGCCGGGATAAACGGATTATATGATAAATATGTTTCGGATAAAGAAGTTTGCGTAATATCTGATTCCGAATACGTTTTACACGTAATTTTTTCAATCCGGGATTCTCCTCGTTTTCATACCAGAATGGTTCGATTCTTTGAAGCAGTGTAACCTAACGCCAGCGCCAGCTCCCCGGCTTTCTTGGCCGGGTAAGCCCTCCATCACCGTAAAATGCACGTCCTGCTTCCGTCAGGGAAGCGGACACAGCCGTTTTCGCGGTTAAGGAAGGCGCTATGCGATATGACATCTCAGCAGCGGCGATAATTTCAGGATTCAGACCTTCCGATGCAATAATATCGGTAAATTTCCTGCGGCCATCGACGAGGTCGGCTACGTATCGATCGATGGCATCCTGTTCGTAGAATGTATGCGGATCATATTCAGGAAGGGATTTCCCTTCAACATTCACGATAGATTGGGTCCCCAGAATTCCGGGTTCATAGCGATTGGTCCGCCTCAGATCACCGCGTTGTATGGCAGCCATCAGCCGCAGTGGTACCCGCTCTGTTTTCCGGACCAGCTTTTTGACCGGATGCCCGTTAACCGTCTTTTTTTCGATGACCTCGCCCATTCCACCTGTATTGTACATCATGAAGCGTACTTTCCCGGGATAGCGGTCGACCAGTTTCATCACGATATCATAAAACCGGTTGACTTTACGGCCACGCGATCCGACAATAAACGGATCCGTCCCAACGATTCGCACGGAATCACCTGCTTTTTCAGGGCTCGATGCATAACTGTGGGTGGATTCGCCCCACAGGTAAGCCAGTACCCCCTGTTCCGGTGTCAGTTCCTGGGCAAAGGGCATAATCGTATTCCGCCGTGTGATGAAAGCAAAGATCAACCCATCCATCGTATCCAGTGTCGGGACATTGACAGAAGGCGCACTGATTGTAATCAGTTTTCCTCCCCGCCGCACAGCGAGCTTGTCGCGGAACACGACCGCCCGTCCGTTGCCGCACAGGCTTTCATCCAGAAAATCCAGCTCCCCGGAAGCATTGATCATGACGTTTTCAAGGAGTGCCGATTTATCGATGAGGGCCTGGTACATGGCTTCCTGCTGATCAGACTCCACATCGGTTTTAACATAAAAATTATTTTCGGATCCAAGTGCGGATCCATCCGGGCAAAGGAAAATAATATCATCCTGACATGCTTCGGTCTTCTCTTCACTGTTGTGATCGAGCCCCAGTTGATGACAGGACCATGTTGATTTTCCCGTCGCCGTCATACCGAACAGGAATACACCATAACGCTTCAGATCGCCTTTTTCAGGATCACGGACAGTAACGATTTTGCTTCCCGAATGCAGGCCGAGCATACCCGCTTCGTCGGCACACCACATGGCCTGGCGCAAAAATCCCTTTTTATCTTCACCAAGATAATCACTTCCCATGCAGATGTTCAGGTTATATTCCGGTAAGGCCAGAACCTGCGCCCGCATGAGATGTTCTTCTGGTATATGAATCATCGTTATTTCCGGTCCTTTTCGTCCGCCGTAATCAAACATGGTGCTGGCCCACATATAAGCAAGTCGTACATTCTTGGGATCAGCCGTACTCACATACAGGTTGCACACGGGGTTAAACCGATCATTATGTCCCATCTGCCTTTGAATATGCACGAATGGCAGGGTTTTAACAAGATGCAGCACTTTATCCAGGTATTCCGGTGCCTTTTTGATCAGTGACGTTTGTTCTTCGGAAGGCCGTGGCAGACGTACGCGCGCGCCGCCAAGATACACCGTTTTCGGCGCCAGACGGTTTGATATTTTTGAAGTCCACACACGGGAACCATATTGCGTCCTGTTTGCAAAAGCTTCCGAATGCCGGGCCAGCCAGCGCATGTCAACACGTTTTATATTCGTTCCCCGGAGCAGCGGTTTTAACGATTCGTAAAATCGTTTATACGACATTTCATCATAAAGTTCATCGTTCATAATAACATCCTGAACTTCATCGTATGTGAAAGTTAATACGTTACCGACAGGCTTCTATTATCCTGTTTTCAATTTCGGCCGGTGTTCCGCTTCCCGTATTGAGCAGATATACCCGGGCAGACTGAATAAGTCTTCGAAAAAAACTATTCTGTTTTTCCATGTGATGATCCCCGGCGGGCATCAGATGCGGATTAAAAAAAGGTGTCCCGGCCGCCGTCATACTTACACCTTTCCCATGGACCTGACCGGAGGCCAGAATCTGCATGGTTTCATCCGCTTCTAATTCGCGGAAAGGCCCGGCCAAAGCATCGTTCATCAGTAAAAAAATATGTGCCAGGTCCGTGCGTCTGACATGTTTGCGCATGCCTCCGATCCAATAAGGATCCAGCATCGCATAAGCGCTTTTCGATCCGAACAGGCAGAATGGCAGGCCCCGGTCCAGCATACAATCGTTCCGGTAAGGACAATCGGAATATTCGCACCCTTCCCTGCCCGTGATGACATTCTCACATTTGGAACGTTCGATCAACGGGCTGAGACGATCATATATTTCAACGGAATATGCCGGCCAATAGAGTTTTCGCTCGGGGGAATCCGCCGATGCCAATCCCCCCCCATAGCGGATGAAAATGATATCATTGGAAACCAATGCGACATCTTTATGCTGCAACAGATTATAAAATAATTCACTCTTATGTGTGCCTTTCGGCCCCATGAGGATAAAACCGGTTCCATTCAGATCGCCTGTCATGCCGCGAACAGCGTGCAAGCCGAACAGGTTTCCACCCAGGTCCGAAACCATCCCTACAGCGATACGTCTCAGCGCCCCATATAAATCCGTATTAAATAAAACGGCTGTTTTGGAGTCGGAATTGTAAAACACATAGGGTTCACGTCCGGGTACATTATCAACGGCATAAATAATACCGTGCGGTTCAAGATCGGCTTCCAGTTGTGCCGGGAACCAGTTTTCAACCCAGAAATCGTACAGGTGACGGTTATTGGTTCTCAATTGAATAATCACACCGCTTATGTTGGCATTCCATTCAAAATAGTGATCAAATTTCAACTGGCTTTCCGCTTCCGCTACAATGGCATCACGCTTATCGATTGAAATATCCGAATCGGTCGGTACATAATCGATAATCCGGGTTTTGTAATTACTGAGCCTGCGCACCTTTTCACCGGCAGGTGTTTTCAACCTGCTTAAAGCCAGGGCGATGCGGTCCATACCTTCCCGGATCGTCTCCATGGAACTGGTGTAGGAAATACGCAGATAATTCTCCAGTCCGAATGCTGCACCGGGAATGGTGGCAACCTTAGCCTCCCTGAGAAGGTAATAGGCCAATCCATATGAATTACGTATATACGTTCCGTTATATTCTTTTCCAACAAAGGCGGAAATATTGGGAAATACATAAAAAGCGCCGTCCGGTTTCCGGCAGGATACCCCTTCGATCATATCCAGGCGCTGACTGATATAATTCCGTCTGCGCTGGAATTCGGCGCGCATTTTCGATATCTCGAACTGCGGGCCTGTCAGTGCCGCCATTGCCGCGTACTGCGAAACCGTAGAAGCATTCGAGGTGCTGTGACTCTGAATCTTATTCGAACCGCTGATGATCGATTCGGGACCCGCCGCATATCCGATGCGCCAGCCTGTCATAGCATAGGCCTTGGAAACACCGTTCACAACGATGGTTCTTTGTTTCATCTTTTCACTTAAGGCGGCACAACTGGTAAATGTTGCGCCATCGTAAACCAGTTTCTCATAAATTTCATCGGCAATAACAAACACGTCTTCCGATTCCAGCACCTCGGCCAGAGACTCCAGTTCGGAACGGGTATAGACGGCACCGGTCGGATTGGATGGATTACAGAGTATCAGCGCCTTGGTATTGGCTGAAACAGCATCCTTGAGTTCAGCGGCAGTCAGTTTAAAGCCGTTCTCTTCATGTGTAGGCAGGATAACGGGACGTCCTTCCGCCAGTCCGACCATTTCCGGATACGATACCCAGTAGGGGGCGGGAATGATCACTTCATCACCGGCACCTATCAGGGTCTGCACCACATTAAAAATACTGTGTTTGGCGCCGTTTGAAACCATTATTTCCGAGATGGTATATTCTAAATCATTCTCTTCTTTCAGTTTTCGTGCAATAGCTTCACGCAGCGGTACCATACCCTGATTCAGCGTATAACGGGTGCGGTTTTCATCAATGGCCAGCTTCGCAGCTTCCCTGATATGTTCCGGCGTCGGAAAATCCGGTTCACCCACACTCAAATCGACAAGATCCACGCCTTCCGCTTTCATTGTGATCGCTTTGGCAGCAATCTTCATTGTAGGCGATATTCCGATATGTTTTATCCGCTCAGAAACCACGCTGTCTCCTCATCCTTCATCGATCTCCGATTCGTTGATTATTTGTCAGTCATCTTCCTTTTTAAAATTTTCTTGAGGTCGGTACCGGTGAGCGCATCAACCACCTCCGGCAGTTGTGCGATGATATCAGTAACCTGTTTCGTAAGTTTAGAACTCCCGGAAGCGCCTTCATTATCGATCATCACAATTTTCTCCACGCGGGAAAGGGGCTCGGTGACGGCTTTCGCAATTTCGGGCATTTTTTCCATGATGAGCTGATAGAGTGCCGCTTCGTTGTAAGATTCGAAGGCCTTTGCCCTACCGGACATCGATTCCGCTTCGGCCTTGCCCAATGACCGGACCCGATCGGCCTCTGTTTCATTTTCGAGTCTGCCGGCCTCCGCTCTGCCTTTTGCCTCTGTTTCAATGCGGTATTTTTCCGCTTCCGCTTCCGTTTTTATCTGTATTTTCCTGGCTTCCGCCGGTTTAAGGACCGTCGCCTCCAATTCCTTCTGCTTACGGTTAATGCTCAGCTCTTCAAGTTTCGTTCCCTCTTCCATTTCAATTCGTTTCACGGCATACTCTTCGCGTTTAATGCTCTGCTGCAGCTTAAAACGCTCCAGTTCATAAGCCATGTCGGCCTGTGCCTTCTTCCGGTTAACAGTGACAAACGATTCTGCTTTTTTGGCCTCGTTCGTCGATGCCGCTCCGGCAATTTCCGCATCGGCCTTGAGACGGGCAATTTCACCCTCTTTTTTTGCCTGTGCGGCTTTTATGGTAATTTCCTTATCCTTTTCGGCCTGGTCCACGGCTGCATTGTATTTGGCCGCCGTCACATGTGGTTTACTGAGCGCTTCGATGTAACCCTGCGCATCGGATATTTCTTCCAGACCGAATGACATAAGCAGCAGGCCCATTTTTGCAAAATCTTCCTGTACCGACTCGTAAATACGACGGTTGAATTCATTGCGTTTCGTATATACTTCGTCGACGGTCATGGTACCGATCACTTCCCTTATTTTACTGTCCAGGACCGTCTGGGCAACTTCCAGGATACCACCGGTACCCCGGCTCAGGAAATTCGTTATGGCCACATAAAGCGGGTATTCGTCCGTGTCGATACGCACCTGTGCGTTAAATTCGGCCAGGATGGGAATGCCGTTGGATGTCAGAGCCTCCGGAATCTTCGATTTTATCGGAATTACTTCAACCGATAAGCGTTCCGTTTGCTGTGTAAAAGGATTTACAAGCAATCCGCCACCGATCCGGTAGCGGAAGCCGATTTCCTTTTTACTCCCGTCCGGTAAAGTGATTACATTTTTTTTGCCTCCCGAAATAATCAGGACTTCATTCGGACCAACGCGTCGATATTGACGGTATACAAAGAAAAGCAATACTGCGATCAGAACAATCACGGCAAGACTGTAAAATAAAATGCTGATGTCCATCGTGCCTCCCGGTCAAAAATAAATATTCCACCCCGGCGATTAATCGTCAGATCATCTGTAATTTATCCCATCATTGTGTATCAATCAAAGTTAAAAGAAGGCTTTTATTGGAAAAAACGTTATTTTCACGATTTCAGTATGTCCTGCAGGGCTGAAAGAATTACCGCTTCTTCTTCAACGGTTACTGTCCGCAGATCCAGGCAGACCGTATCTTCATCGATATAACTGAAAACAGGTGTATGGCGATTACGTAATTTTGCAGCCAGGGCATTCGCCGACATCCCGGGCGGTGTCACCGCAATTGCCCATGTATCCAGTTCCATGATGGGATAGGCCCCGCTGCCCACCCGGCCGGTGGTCGCTTTCAGTGTACACCGTTTTCTGACCGAAGCGGGTAACCGGTTAACAAACTGTTCACAACGTTCCTTAAGCTGGTCCGCAGAAAGCGTCAGGGCCCTGATGGAATCCAGGCGTTCCACGGTATGGTCGATGTACAGGTATTCACCAAGAATCATTTGCAGCATTTTAATCATAAACTTATCCAGTCGCAGGGCACGCAGCATTTGATTCTTCCTGCATTTTTTCACCCAGTGCTCTTTTCCGACGATGATACCCGCCTGCGGGCCGCCTAATAGTTTATCGCCTGAGAAAGAAATCAGATCAAGACCACATTCCACCATATCTGCAACCACAGGTTCACTGTCGGAACCGAATACAGCCGTATCGATCAGGGAACCGCTGCCCAGATCGAACGCGATCGGTACCGTGTATTTTCTCCCCAAAGCGACAATATCTTCTATCTTAGGCTTCTGTGCGAAGCCTTCTATCGTGTAGTTACTTGGATGACAAATCAGAATAGCGCCGGTTTTCGGACTGATAGCCTGTTCATAATCAGACAGGTGGGTTTTATTTGTTGTACCGACCTCCCGCAGTTTACAGCCACTGATACGCATTACATCCGGCATACGAAACGAACCGCCGATTTCAATGAGTTCCCCCCTTGAAATGATCACCTCTTTATTTCTGCCAATGGTATTGAGCATCAGCATCACCGCAGCGGCATTATTATTAACGGCCAGACCGTCTTCCGCGCCTGTTAAAAGACGCAGTATTCCACTGAGGTGATCATTCCTCTGCCCCCTTTTTCCATCTTCCAGACGGATTTCCAGGTTCGCGTAACGGCTTACCGTTTTCAGTTTTTCAACATAATCCGTATGAACAGGTGCACGCCCCATGCCCGTATGCAGCACGATACCAGTTGCGTTAACCACTTTTTTCAGGCTGCCTTCCAAAAGCTGTCCGATCCGGCCGGAGACAGAGGCAATAACAGCTTTTTCCAGTTGTTGCCTGGTTCGCGTTTCCAGCTTATGCTTACGGGGATACGTACGCAGATCATTTAGCTGATCCACTGTCACACGCTTTACATACAAGGGGTTAAGATTCGGATATATCTGTGCAACCGGTTCAAGGATGGAATTGACTGATGGTATTTTTTTTAAATGCTCTTCCAGTTTCATCCTCCGCTCAGATATGTTTCTTCGTTCCGGGTACGTTCTTTTTACGGTTCATAATACGAACCTGCTGAATGCGTCGTCTGAATACTTTTTCTACAATAAAATCATACCCATTCCAGGATACTTTTTCCCGGGCTTTGGGCACCGATCCCAATTGTCCCAGTAAAAATCCGGCCAGTGTTTCGACACCTTCCTCCGTGGGCAATTGCAGACCAAGCTGTTCATTGATTTCTTCCAGTGGCATGCTTCCGTTAACGATGAAGGTTTCTTCATTCACCTTTTCAAATAAAGGTTGTTCCTGATCGTATTCATCCTGGATTTCCCCTACGATCTCTTCGATAATATCTTCAAGTGTTACCAGTCCCGACGTACCGCCGTATTCATCGACGACCACAGCCATATGTATCTTTTCCTTCTGGAATTCCCTGAGCAGTTCATTAATTTTTTTCTGTTCCGGAACATAATAAGGCGGATGGGTCAGTTTAACGAGATTGAATTCGGCATTGGTACGCCGTTTGATCAGGGGCAGCAGATCCTTGACATAGAGGATGCCGACAATATTATCAACTGTTTCCGAAAAAACGGGAATCCGGCTGTGCGAACATTCCTTTACCACTTTTAATACATTCGTGAGTGAAGTGTTCTGCTCAACACAGATCATATCAATGCGCGGGACCATAATTTCCCGGGCCATCGTTTCACTCATTTCGAAAATACTGTGAATCATCTCCTTTTCATCTTTCTGGAGCGCACCTTTTTCCTCGCCGACATCGACCAGGGTTCTGAGTTCATCTTCGGAGAGATTATACTTATCTTTTCCCAGGCCGAGTGAGGTACTCAGGCTGTGTGATAGAAGGTCAAACATCACAACAACCGGATAAAACAGATAATAGAAAAAAGTTACCGGATAAGCGAATCGAACCGCCATTTTCTGAGGATGTTTTGACGATGTTACCTTGGGCAGAATTTCACTGAAGAACAGGATAAACAAGGTCACCACGACGACATTCACGATCAATATAATTAATTCATTGAATCCGGCCTCCCTGCTCCATCGTGTACTGACAATAGCGGCGAGCGAAGCCGTGGAGACGTTTACCAGTGTGTTACCAATTATGATGGTAATAAGAAGCTTTTTGGGCTCTTTTAATAAAACAGCCACCTGTCGCGACATGACGTGTTTACTTTTACGCAGCTTTTCAACGCCTGATTTATTTAACGAGAAAAAGGCCGTTTCCGACCCGGAAAAGAATGCCGACAAGGTAAGGAATACGATGAAGGTTACAACATAAGCGTAAAATGATGGATCCAAAATATGAAACTGTCTCCTCTGTCAGTACAACATTAAAACAATTATGGTCTCAGGAACGGCGATGCATCCGCATAATGAATTTATTATTTTTGTCCCTTAATTACAACATCAGGAAGCCACTACAGGAAAATCTTTTTTAATAAGATCCAGATATTTTTCCTCTTCGGTTTTCATCGCCTGCCGGTCGGCTTCTTCCTCATCCGTATATCCTCTTAGATGCAGCAAACCATGGATAATCAAACGGGATATTTCTTCTGCCAGACTGACACCATATTGCATACTCTGCCTGACAGCCTGCTCAACACCGATGTATATTTCGGCATCGATTACTTCCTCTTCCAAATTGAATGTGATGACATCGGTCTCAGTATCATCATCGAAATACTGTTTGTGCAGTTTTTTTATCATTATATCATCGCAGAAAATCAGGGAACAACTTCCATTTTCCATGCCAAGGAGTTCCAAAAGTGCGGCGACAATATTTTGTGCCGGTATCTGCTCCAATTCCGGGTAGGATTCCTGTTGCAGAACGTCAATTTCCATTTTTTGATTCCTGTTCCGCTTTCTGTGATTTCGTTTTTGTACCGGCTTTGGATTTCTCGCTGTCAGGGTATTCAATGCGATGCTGAAATACGCCGAACAGGACAGGCATAAAGGCATCGATAATCAGTTTCAGATCCTTGAAGGTCAGATTGCATTCATCAAGTTCACCATCCCTGAAACGCTGATCGACCAGCTCTTCCACGAAGGCACGCAACCGTGTGGGTGTCGGATTCTGCACCGTTCGGGTTGCCGCTTCAACCGCGTCGGCCAGCATCACGATGGCCGTCTCCTTAGACTGCGGTTTCGGCCCGGGATAACGAAAATCGGATTCGTTTATATCATCTTTATCTCCGGCATGTTCCCTGGCCTTATGGTAAAAATACTTCATAATATTCGTACCATGGTGCTCCGGAATGAAGTCCCTGATCGACTTTGGTATTCCGAAACGCTTGGCCATCTCAATGCCGTTTTTAACGTGAGAACTCAACACCAGCGCGCTCATGTTCGGCGAGAGTTTGCCGTGACGGTTGTCGGAATCCATCTGGTTTTCGACAAAATACTCCGGTTTTTCCATTTTTCCGATATCATGGTAATAGCTTCCGACCCTGGCCAGCAGCGGGTTGGCTTCAATGGCTTTGGCTGCGGCTTCCGACAGGGTACCTACGACCATGCTGTGATGGAAGGTACCCGGCGCTTCCAGGGACAGGCGCTTCAACAGAGGGTGATTGAGATCCGACAACTCTAGCAGTGTTACATCCGTCGTTACATCAAACGCTCGTTCGAAAACACCCAGTATCATGAACGTGATGAAAGATGAAAAAATGGCATTGGGCAGCAGGTTATAGGTAAAGACACGAAAAAGATCCATGAAAGAATCATAACGCATGGCGGTCAGAGATAAGATCACCAGGAAATAAGCGACAGCTATAAAGATAATGGCTTTAAAAATCTGGTTACGCGTACGAATTTCATACACTGAATAGATCGAAACCATCCCGCTGATCAGCGTCAGAAGTGTTATATCGACACCACCGCCCTGCACACCTCCGAGGATCAGGGCAATTGCCGCTGTCACGACAAAAGCGATGCCGGAATCGATCAGGATAGCCAGTAACATGGAAGCAATAGTCGTGGGGATCAGATAAACCGGCCAATCCAGCGGTCCGGATATAATGGCGGCCAGGATAAGCTGAATCATCATTATCAGGCTGATCATTAACAGTTTTTTATTGTCATTGAACAGCTTTCTGCGGAATGAGAACAGATAAAGCGCTACCATAAAGAGAATCGCGGTGAGAAGCAACGTTTTTCCCAGATAGGCGATGGTATTCTGCCAGTTACCTTCCTGTCTGCTCCGTTCCACCTTGGACATTTCCAGCGAATAGAGTCTCTGATAAATTTCCTCGTTGATACGTTCATTGGCATCGACGATACGTTCGTTTTCATAAACCATATCCTTTGTGAGCGCGACATTGCCCAGTGCGGAATCCATTGCTTTATCGGTAATATTTCTGCTGTATATGACATTGGGTGTAACGACCTGGTCGACAAGATGCAGAATCACATCCGTCTGATTCTCATTAAAGGCATTCATCAGGTTCTCGCGGACCGTTTCCATGAATAAATCAACGTCCACGCGGCGATCAGGCGGCAGGTTCTCTTCAAACGTACCATTGACAAGCCGAACGTTGGGACGCACAATTTTTTCCAGACTTCTGTCCAGGATACCGGACCGGATCAGTCCGGAGATATCATCCAGCCGTTTTTTAAGTTCCCTGGTTTTACGCGGATTATTCAGGAGGTCATAGAGAAGATTGAGATTGGTCGTCGTAATATCGATATCAAATTTAAGCTTGAGCTCATTCTGTACATGGAGTAAGGAATCCCTGCTGATATTTCCGGTTGAATCGGTTGTACTCATCCGGGGATGCTGCCCCTCGATGTATAAAACAACATCGTTTAGCAAACGGACCTGAGCAGACTTCAGAGAATCGTTCGGAACAAAATAATACGGCACCGATTGCCGGACTTCTTCCCGTTCTTCCTTTATCTCTTCGTCTGTTTTCAGCACATAAAAATTATAGGGTGCCACCACCTTTTTCGTGGCAATGCTGCCCTCCTTCATATCCGTATATTTAAACGATTTACTGCTCGAAAACAGCAATGGAATGATGGCAATCAATACGATAAAATAGATGGATTTTATAACAATATCTTTTACGGGGGAACCGCCGATTCCATATTTATCCAGTGATTGGATAAAATTTTCCCATTTTTTTCTGAGTTCCATTATAACGCTTCAATCATTTTTTGCAGTTCACGATAAATTACGATACGCTGTACTTCGGAAGTACCTTCGCCGATTTCCAGCAATTTTGCATCCCGCCAGAAGCGTTCCACTTCATATTCCTTCATATAACCATAACCGCCGTGAATCTGGATCGCTTCATTGGCCACGTGGGTAGCCAGTTCCGTGGCATACAATTTAGCAAGACCGGCGTCGAATTTATACGGCTTGTTTTCCTGCTTCCTGAATGCCGCATTATAAATCATCAGTTCTGCGCCCTTGATTCTGGTAGCCATATCCGCGAGCTTAAACTGAATAGCCTGGAATTCTCCAATTTTCCTGCCAAACTGTTCCCGTTCCTGGGCATACAGCATACTGCGTTTCAGGGACTCCTTTGCGATACCCAGCGCTTGCGCGGCGATACCTATCCGACCGCCATCCAGTATAATCAGGAACTGTTTATATCCCTCGTTATATTTCCCCAGCAGATTCGCTGCGGGCACCCGGCAATCACTGAAATGCAGCATACAGGTCGGTGACGCCCGCATACCGCATTTATTTTCCTTTTTACCCACTTCAAATCCGGGAAAATCACGTTCCAGAATAAAACTCGATATACCCTTCGAACCTCGCTCTTTTTCGGTGACAGCCGTAATCACGAAAATATCGGATACTTCCGCGTTCGTTATATAAATTTTTGATCCATTAATAATATAATGATCACCATCTTTGACAGCCGTGGTCCGGGTGCCGCCGGCATCACTGCCCGCTGAAGGTTCCGTCAGACCGAACGAGCCGATTTTTTCACCTTCGGCCAGGGGACGCAGATATTTTTCCTTCTGTTCTTCCGTCCCGAACAGTTCTATCGGTGTGGCCGCAAGTGACACATGGGCCGAATACGAAAGCGCGGTGGAGGCACAGACACGGGCCAGTTCCTCCAGGGCTATGGTATATGATACATAATCGAAACCGGCGCCGCCATACGTTTCTTCCAGGGGCATCCCCATGAGATTCAATTCCGCCATCTTTTTAAACGTTGCAGCAGGAAACCGCTGTTGTTCGTCAATCTCAATTGCAATGGGTGCCATTTCCTTTTGTGCAAAGTCCCGCACCATATTCCTGACCAGTTCATGGTCTTCGGTGAAATTCAACATTATTACTCCTCGTCCGGCAACGGATCTCATAATTTACTGAATCGTTCAATGTCAGATTGCTCCCCGAATACAAGAAGCACATCGTTCATGCGCAAAACCGTTTGCCCCCCGGGTTGAATATACGTATTTTTTTTCTCAATTCCTTCATTTAAACCTCTTCGGATCAGCAGGACCTCGACATTGAACCGTTTTCTGAGCGCGGCCGATTCCAGTGATTTATTATAAAGAGATGGTGGCACCTCTATTTCGCTCAAATGATAATTTTCAATCACATGGACCGTTTTTTCCATGCCAAGGTCACGCACACCCTGCCCCATTTCGCCGGACATGTCCCGCAAGAAAATCTGATGATTGTAAGCAGCGATGACATCCGTCTGCCAGATCGTACCGATAATTTTTCCGTCACCATTATTACTGATAACGGGAAGTTCATCCATTTCATTTCTGCCGAATTGTTTCATCACATGATCCAGGTTATCCGTTTCGCGCAGAATGATGACCCTCGGGTTCGCTACGTCTTTCGCAATCAGCAGATGCTTCAGGGTATCATAATCAAGAAGTGTCTGTCGGATTTCGTGGATAGATATATACCCGGTTATCGTATCATCTCTATCTTTAATATAGATGTAATTATGGGGCGAATGTACCATTTTCTCCAGAACAACCGTAAACGGTTCGCTTTCATTGACGATTTCGATGGACTTTTTTGCCACATCTGCAACTTTCAGGGATCGAAGGACATTGATCTCACGTCCGCCAAAAATATTGATTCCCCTTCGTACCAGTTTCAATGTATATATGGACTCCCGGTGGAGACGGCTGGCCAGGAGTGTGGCGATAATGGTGGTGATCATCAGCGGCAGAATAATTTTATAGTCATTGGTTAATTCAAATATAATCAGGATGGCGGCAATCGGTCCATGCGTTGCCGCTCCAACCACACCGCCCATGGCAACGAGTGCATAAGCACCCGGCTCTGCCGTCCAGGCAGGAAAAATCTGGTTGATGATACCTCCAAAGAAGGCACCGAGCATGGCACCGAGAAAAAGGGATGGCGCAAAAATACCGCCGGAACCGCCGGAACCCAGACTGATTGACGTCGCCAATACTTTTATAAATACAAGCAACAGGGCAATCTTCCAGACCATGTCGCCGCGAAGCGCGCTATCCATGGAATCATAACCGACACCGAAAATTTCCGGGAATATGAGCCCGATCATTCCGATAATCATGCCACCGATCGCTCCCTTTACATAATCCGGCAGGGTCAGCCGGTCGAAATAGTCTTCTGAAAAATATAACACTTTAATAAAAAGAATAGCTGTCAAACCGGCAAGAAACCCCAGAACCACGTAATTGACCAACTCCAGTGGTGACTCGAGATGGTAAACAGGTACTTCAAAAGCCGGAAAATCGCCCAGGAAATGACGGGAAACGACCGTGGCAACCACTGATGAGATGACAATCGGACTGAACTGGGGAACCGCAAAATCTCCCAGAATAATTTCAACGGCAAAAAGGGCACCGGCAACAGGCGCATTGAAAGCCGCCGCGATACCGGATGCGGCGCCGCAGGCGACAAATGTACGCATGCGCTTCGGATTCACCTTCAGAAACTGCCCGACCGTCGAACCGACAGCTGAGCCGATTTGAATTACCGGCCCCTCTCTTCCGACAGAGCCTCCGGAAGCGATATAAACCGCAGATGCAAACAGTTTTGCCAGGACGACACGGGGGCGGATGATCCCATTACGCAGAGCAATGGCTTCCATTACCTCCGGAACACCGTGTCCTTTTGCCTCTTTTGCCATAAAGCGTATGACCAGGCCAACTACGATACCCCCGAATGTCGGGACAGCGATCTTCCAGTACCAGGGTACCATCCCGATTCTCTCAAGAGAAAAACTTCCCTGCCAGAAAAGTTCCTGAAATAATTTAATGGTATACTGAATCAGTACAGCACCGTAGCCTCCCAGCAGGCCGATGAACACAGCAGCCAGCAGCATGAAAGGATGTTCACTCAGCTTAAGCTTGTCAAGCAATAAGGCTGAATACTGTGAAGCATGTCGGTACAGGCGAAGATGAACGGGATCAGAGTCGGTTTCTTGCATGCGTTACAATTTTATATGATTGGTTCACTATGGATATTTTTAATACGGTTTTCGCGGTCGAGCAGGACAGCTTTGGGTTTATGCTGGGGGATTTCGTCATCGTTTAAGTGCGCATAGGAAATAATAATAACGAGATCACCGACATGAGCAAGGCGGGCAGCGGCACCGTTCAGGCAGATCTGGCCGGTCCCTTTTTTACCCTTGATGGCATATGTGGAGAAGCGGGCACCGTTATTGATATTAACAACGTCAACCTTTTCAAACGGCAATATTTCAGCTGCTTCCATCAAATCTGTATCTATTGAAATACTGCCTTCATAGTTAAGGTCAGCATCGGTCACGGTAGCACGGTGTATCTTTGACTTTAAAAGTGTTCGCTGCATAATTTTCCCTTGAAAATATGTAGCGAATTTATACAATTAAAGATTTTAATTCAACTAATTACCAGAACGCTCTATCAGTTATACGCATTAGTAAATTGCTCAATCCGTTTCCGCGAGCGGCGGGAGTTCGAACGAGCGCCTTCACCAAAGGGCATAAACTCCATGCCGATATATGAAGAATCACTGTTCTGCGCACCCGAAATCCAGCGAATATGTCCTTTTACCTGTACTTTTTTTCGGTCAGGCATGATGATTTCCAGGTAGAGCGGATCCCCGTAAAACAAATCTCCCCATTCCAGTCCGCTTGATACCTCAAAACAGGCGCCGCCCATACCCAGGTCTCTTAAAGGAAGCGGTCCATCAAGCTTTTTAAAAAATTCAAAGCCCTGGTCTTTTTTGTAATATACTTTTGCCTGGGGAATTTCCACCCTTGGCGTCGTTCTTTTTTCTTCATAAGTTGTCATTATTCATACTCCGTCTTCAATTCCCCGGCTTTTCAGGTAAGGTTTTAAGATGAATCTGTACATGAAGTATGTTATCCCGGACCTCCGCACGCCCGAATTCCTGATTATAATCTTTAAAGATCAACTCCTGCCTTGTTGTCCGTAATACTTTGAGATAGGAATCCAGATTCTCCTTTACATGCTGCAATGCCCTGAGAGCCATCTCAGGTTCTGAATACGGAATCATAATCTGTGTGTAGGTTCCGTATGCCTTATCCGTGTAGTCGGCATAAAATCCCGTACGTTTACCCTGCAGCAGAAAAATATCACCACGACCGAAAGTAAAAAGGGGCTGTAAAGCATATTCCCCCCTGAAAAGGCCTTCTGATCCTTCAATTCTTCCATCTTTCGGAAGAAGGCTGAAGGTATCAGGAGAGGAACCGGCATCGACCTCCTTGCACAGCGCGTTCAGGAGATCCGCCATAAGAGTGGTATGCTCCATGATACCGGAGGGATTCAACACCTGTATATAATACGGACCGGTCACCGCGCTGATCTGATAACGGTTCGCTGTGTTTCTGCAATGAACACGTTCATGGGCAGACTCCTTCGCCGTTCGATGCAGATAAATACCCAGTGCAGCTTCCGGATCGGACATCTCATAGATTTCCAGAATCAAACGCTTCTCCCCCGCGGCGTATCGGTAAACAGTAAGCTCAGTAAACCCGAATTCGAGGAAGATTTCAGCACCGCCATTGATATGCCCATAAAGATTTTGCCCGCTATACCCTTCCGCATCACCGGTGAGTTTCCACAAATCCGGCAGGCGATCCGGCGGTTTCATTTCACCGGCTACCGATGGTGTGACAAGAAAAAGGAAAAAAGAAAAAAGAAAAAAGAAAAAAGAAATAGGGGACGTAATAGATATATTTTTTTTCATAATACAACGGACTCTCATACAATGATATGTTCTATTTTTTCCGGATCCGTTACACCCAGTCCCAACTCCTGAGCATAATTAAGATAACGGGTAAACCGGGGATGTTCATTTACTTTCACCTCCATCTCTTTACGCTTCTGTACAAGCAGGTGGTGGCAGACCATATCGAGCGCAAATGGATCGGTGGCAAAAAACAAACGATTATAATCATATGTAAATTCAGCTGCGGGCATCGGACCACCATCATACTGTCCGCGCAGTCCGTCTGTAATATTCAATACCAGTTTATCCCTGATAGCCGGAAATGCGAGCACTTCGGTGCAGACATCGAAAAATAAGGGCCGGTGAAGACGTCCGGTATTACAGACAGCACCGTAACCAAGGTTTTTTGTTGCCATGGAAATCCCGTTTCCCGTATTTTTAAAAACGGGTATGTTTATGATACGGGTCAGTTTCCTGCTTACAAGCTTTCCAAAATACGATTTCCTGGTATTTACGACATGCTGATTCAGATACCCTTTATCCTCTGGTCCATCAATATCAGCCCAGTAATACACATCCTGATCGAAATTTGCTAAACTGACATGCTTACCATCCGGACCAAGCCAGCGGCTGTCATCGTGTTTTCCTTCATAGGCTTCTTCATCCATGGTCTGCAATCCCTGAATACCGACTCCCGGAAACCGTTCCGTGGTAAACCCGGCGGCAGTCAGCATGTAATCAAAGCGGTCCCATATTATAATGTTTTTCTTTGGCAGACCCTGCATAACAAGCCAATCGATAACGACATCGACCAGCTCAAGATGGGTACTGATAATCCCGGGTCCTACCGGATTCACCTTGATACCCACAACATCCCGGGCGGTAAACCATTTATTGAATGCCTCTTTCAATGAAACACCGGTGAGGCCGTTCATACCTTTGTCGAACATCTGCTCAAGAATCGCTTTGTCAATATGGCTATCTTTAACGATATGATCATCTGCCACCTCGACCACACGCCCCGGGGCCGTACCCGGGAGAGACAAGGGGACCCTTGGTACGTTCATGGCCTCATCTATGTTGGTCGCCGGCCGCTCTGATGTTTTATCGCCCGCCCATGCCTCAGGCCGCCCCAGGACCAGTCCGGCTCCCGCCAAAGCACCTGACTTGAGAAAATGACGACGATTAACTGCCAGGTCCGGCGACGGACTCTTATAGTTGACTACTTTATTCATGGCAGAACCTCCCTTTTGAACGGACAAATGATATGATATAATTTAAAGATTCATAAAAATTCCGGAACCCGGTTAGGACTACGCAGATGAAAATATAATGGTTTCAAAAGGTTATCAAATATTATTTACACCATAATGCAATTTTGTCACAAATAAACCTGCTAATATGTCGTATTTATCCGCCATGTTGACAGTTAAACTTTAACCCCATTCGTTCCATAAAAATAATCATTGCTTTAACTTAATAAAATACAGTGCGTTACAATAATTGTTCAGATATTGGCACAACAGTTGTAAATAAACAAGACAGCATGATAAACAAAAAGAAGGAGGTGTAACATGACCTTAGTTAAATGGAATCCAGCTCAGGGTTTAATGAACCGTGCTGATGTTTTCGATCGTTGGTTTGACACGTTTTTTAACACGGACCGTGGATTTTCAGATGATGACAGAACCTTCCTGCCCCTGGTTAATGTGGAAGAGACGGATGATGATTATCGTATTTCCGCTGAAATTCCGGGTGTAAAAAAGGAAGACCTGCATGTCTCTTTTGAAAATAATGTTTTGACCATCAAGGCCGAAAAGAAACGCGAGAAGGAAGAAAAACGGGAAAATTATCACTATGCGGAACGTTACTATGGCAAATTCTATCGGCAGATACCGGTACCGAGCGGTGTAAAGATCGACGACATCGACGCCGGTTACAAGGACGGGGTTCTGAACATCCGCGTTCCGAAGACGGAAGAGGTTAAACCGAAAGAAATTGCCGTTAAGATTAAATAACCATGAGCAATCAATGGATTAATTATGTCAGGGCCTGCATTGTAATGCAGGCCTTTTTTTATCATATTTTCTGTACGGGATTTATGGCTTGATTTAACGATATTTATTAACGAATTTCAACCTGTAATTTAAAATGGATTACCTTATTTGATTCACATGCTTCGATACGTTAGCATTCTGTTCCGGTGACTATGAAAGCAATTCTTAAATCGTTAATAGCCGAATCCAGGCATCTTCTGATCATTTTCCTCTCTCTTGCCTTTATTATGATTACCAGCGCCCTGCTCGAATTGAACCAGAGCAAGAAAGAACTTCTGATGCTCATGAACAATCAATCTCATGCTCTCCTTGAATCAATATCAACCGCTTCCAGAAATCTGCTTTATACCAGCAGCCTATTCCAGGAGAGTTACAACGAGCGTCTTTTAAATACAGCCGACATCATTCGGAACCTTTTTGAAGAAGGGGTCATAAACAATGCCCGTCTGAATGCAATTGCCGGTAGAAATGAACACCTCGCTATAACTATTTATAACGAACAGGGTATGCCGATCATGAGCAGCTCCACCATGGACACATCTGTAGCTGACGACCCGACAATACGATCTGACCTTAATAAATTTCGTGTGCAAAATGATCTGGACACGCTGATTATCGGTTTAAAACCGGAAGGAACATCCGGCGAATTCAGTTATTCGGTGGCTGTCGCCGGCAGTAACCGCAATATTATTTATGTAAGGAGCGGAGCGTCTCCACTCATTGAAGCCAGAAAGCGAAGCGGATTCGGCGTACTGCTGAGGACCATCGTGCAAGACAATCCGCAGCTTGTGTACGCTTGCCTCCAGGATACGAACGCCATCCTGGCTGCCTCGGGAAATGTTCGTCAATTAGAACCTCTGCTGTCATCCCCCTTCCTGGAAAGCGCGTTGACGGCTGACCGGTTCAATACGCGCCAGGTTGTTTTTGATTCAATCAGGGTTTTTGAGGCCGTGATTCCCTTCGGTTTTGAAAATAACAGCATAGGCTTGTTCAGGGTCGGTTTATCGCTTGAACCATTACAGGAAATAAACCGTCGTATTTACAGGAGAATCGCTTTAATCAGCTTCATCCTGCTGGTAATGGGTTCATTAATATTCGCTTACATTTTTGCACGGCAACGCTTCGATATAACCCGGCAGCGGCTTGATCTTGTAGAAACATATTCCGGCAATATCATTGAAAATGTGAGCGATGCCATCATTGTTTTTAACAGTAAAAGCGGTATTCAGCTCTTCAACCGCTCCTCCGAAAAAATTTTCGCTGTTTCCTTTCAGGATATGGAAGGTAAAAACATTGATTATCTGTTTGAGAAATATAATTGTCACCATTTATTGAAACAGAAAACCGGAATTGAACAAATGGAATGCCGGATTAACGGAACGTTACGATTCTTACTTGTATCAAAGACGGGTTTCAAAGACGAAAACGGCCTGGAAAATTCGATTCTTGTGCTGCGGGATTTAACGGAAATTCGTCTCCTGGAGGACCAACTCAACAGAAAAGAACGCATCACCGCCATGGGTGAGCTCGCTGCCGGCGTCGCTCATGAAATACGCAACCCCCTGAATTCGATCAGTACAATTATTCAACAACTCGACCGGGATTTCGAACCGGTATCCGACAGTGATGATTATCATGAACTGGCCCAAATCGTCGTATCAGAAGTAAAACGCATCGATCGCACCGTTCAGGATTTTCTCCAGTTTACAAGCCCTTCATCTCTCAATCTGCAGACGCTCTATCTTCGTGATCTGTTGCACCAGATCGAGTTGCAGTTTTCCCGTCTTTTAACACAGAGCAACATCACCCTTTCCATTAAAACCGACTGGGATGGCCCGGTAACCTGGGATTTGGAAAAAGTGAAACAGGTATTCGTCAACCTCATAAAAAATGCCATTGACGCCCTGGATTCCCGGGAGAATGCGGCCATTTCGATTCAAACCCGGAAAACAACTGCAGAGGCAATCGAAATCGTGATTGCCGATAGTGGTCCGGGCATTCCCGAAGACATTATTAAACGGATATTTAATCTTTATTTTACAACGAAGTCGTCCGGGACCGGTATTGGTCTGAGCATTGTGCAGAAAATTATCGACATGCACGGCGGCACTATTCAGGTGCACTCCGAAAAGAATAACGGCACGCGTTTTACTATCACATTACCTGTTAATTCTTAAATTCTGCATCATAACAATCGAGAGGCTTTGACTTTGTTTACCGTAGTTAAGCTTAAATTCTCGACCAAAAAAGTAACATGCTCGACATTTCGGTCGAAAATCATGGAATCATTCCTGGTAAAACGGTGTAAAGCGGCCAGTCTCAGGCCTGCTATACGTTTGGCATATTTCTTGTAGATCAGAAATGTAATAGTATATGTTAAACGACAGGAACCTGGAGATGAGGACCGTAGCATTTTTTATTTTTATGATATTTTTTGGATTTCATACTGTTTCAGGTCAGTTCAGCATCGATGTAACTATGAACTCATATTATGATGACAACCTGTACCGGTCTCCAAGTGCTGAAAAAGATCTGTTCACGAACTTTGGACTGGCCCTTGAATATGAATTAGCGCATTCAAACCTGACCCTGACCTATTCTCCGGATTTCTATTTATTTAATGAGAATACAATCCGGAATTTTTCACTGCATGGTTTCGATGCAGACTATTTCAGATCATTTCAGTCTGGAAAGATATACGTTTTCGCCGGTGCCGGAACGACATACCGTCTAAATAAAACAGATTATAATTTTTATAACTACAATCAGGTTTCCGCCTATCTCAACGCACGGTTTAACCTATCCTATTTTTTCCTGAGATTAGGTTACAATTATCGGTACCGGTATTATCCCAACTTCAGTGATATTTCCAATTCGATTCACCAGTTTTTCATTCAGTTGAACCGGTCGTTGCCCACTAAAACAACGTTTATTCTGGAAGCCGGATTGGGTAATAAACGATTTGCTCAATATGAGTCCGTTACTGCAATTTTACAGACTTATGATGCCACGGGCGGACACCAAGGCAAGGGCAGAAGAAATGAGGCAACAGGTATGGACAGCATGTACTACCTGGTTTCGGAGAATATTTCACCGCCCAGCATTGCTCAGGCATCCTTATTATGGCGTATCACACAGTCACTGCATCCCAGGCTCGGCATGTACGTTGAATACCGAAAACAAATGAGTCTTACTGATGATACGCAGTTTACAAATTTAAACACGTATCTTCAGGACGAAGAACTGTTCGATGATCCGTTCAGCTATGAGAGCGATAGGATCGGTGCCCGATTGACCTGGCTGATGCCCTGGTCTACAAAACTCATTACCGGGTATCAATACACTTCCAAGGAATATATCAGTGAGCAGGCCTATATATCGGAGACGGATACACTTGCTGCAGGCGGAATCCGCAAAGACCGGCTGAGCAGTGCTTATCTGACTCTTGTAAAAACATTTAGGCCCGACAATTCCTGGTTTGAGCTTATCGAGGTACCTTTTCGGTTTAATATGATCAGAAACCGATCAAACAGCTATTGGTATGAATACGATAACAAACTGATCAGTGCCGGAGTACAATTCAGGTTTTAATGGAGCATTTGCTTATGTCTGAATTCAGAGTTTTGTTGATCGATGATGAACCTGCCCAGTTGACGTCTATAAAGTCTTTTTTAAAACGGCGTGGATTGCAGGTATTTGCAGCGCAATCCGGTTCCGAGGGCATCAGGATTGTAAAGCAGGGAAATCTCGATCTTGTTTTGTCAGATTTCAGAATGCCGGACAAAAGCGGCCTGGAAGTTCTGCGTGAAATCAAACAGTACAATCCCGAAATTCCCGTCGTTATCCTGACGGCTTTCAGCCGGATTGAAGATGCCGTGCTGGTTATGAAAGAGGGTGCTTTTGATTATTTAACAAAACCGCTGGATCTGGATAATCTTGAGTTTTTGATTAAACGTGTGCGGGAACATAATCATCTCATATCAGAAAATAAGTTGCTCAGAGAGCAGTTGCAGGAACGGTACCGGTTTGATTCGATCATCTCACACAGCGGCGCCATGGAGCAGGTTCTCAACACAGCCGGGCGGGTGGCCAAAAGCAAGGCGACTGTTTTAATCCGCGGAGAAAGCGGTACGGGTAAAGAGCTTATTGCCAGGGCCATTCACTTTGCCAGTGACCGGCATATTCAACCGATCATAACGGTAAACTGCGCGGCACTCTCGGAGAACCTTCTTGAAAGTGAGCTGTTTGGACATGAAAAAGGCGCTTTCACTGGTGCTTCCGGTCAGCGCATCGGCCGCTTCGAGCTGGCCGACGGAGGTACGCTTTTTATCGATGAAGTTGGTGACATTGCCCCTCAGACACAGGTCAAATTATTAAGAGCACTTCAGTTTGGCGAATTCGAACGCGTGGGCGGTTCGCAGACGTTGAAGGTGGATGTGCGGGTCTTAGCGGCAACAAACCGTGACCTGGAAGCCATGATTGCACAAAATCTGTTTCGTGAAGACCTGTATTACCGGCTCAATGTCGTTTCGATCACGATTCCCCCTCTCAACGAAAGAAAATCCGATATTCCTCTGCTTATACGTCATTTTATCACAAAATACGCAACAGAAAACAGCAAGACAATTTCGGGGATAAGCAAGGAAGCACAGGATTACCTTATGCGTTACCATTTCCCGGGCAACATAAGGGAACTGGAAAATATCATTGAGCGTGCCGTCGTTCTGGCCCGTGATGACATAATCACGACGGATGATCTTCCGGACGGACTGACGGTTCGGACGGAGAAAGGCATTCTGGATCCTCATAACCTGAACGATACGTATCAGGAAAAAATCAGTGCGTTTGAAACCGGGATGATCCAGCATGCCCTTGAACAGAAGCGTGGAAATCAGAGTCAGGCGGCAAAATTACTGGGCATCTCGGAACGGCACCTGCGTTCCAGAATGCAAAAACTACAGATCGTAAATACAATAAAAAACAGCTAGATATCACAGTTATTAACCACCGAAACGTATCCCGCTTTCATGCAGCAGTTTATAGGGGGGTTCCCCCCCGGCAAATATAAATATATAATCGTTTTCAATAACCTCTTCGCGCCCTGAATCATCCAGATGCACATGCGTATCCTTAATTTCTTTGACGGTCGAATTAAAAAGAATTTTGATTTTATCGTTTTTCGACAAATCTGTTATACGCATTTGATTTTTTTGTTTGATCCGGAAAAAGCGATCTTTCCGGTATGACAACGTAACCGTATTTCCTTTCTGAAGGGCAAGCCCATGCGCGGCTTCAATGGCACTGTCTCCGCCTCCGACAATCAGAATTTTTTCATTCTGATACATGATGGTATCGATCAGTTTATACATCACCTTTGCTTTATCTTCTCCTTTTACACCTAATTTTCTGGGCGTTCCCCTCCGTCCCAGGGCCAGAACGACATTTTTAGCACGATAGTCCGCTTTTGACGTTTCCAGCCGAAAGTTTCCGTTCTCACGAATTACACCGGTTAATCGTGTATGGGTATTCACATTCATTCCATATTCTTTATAAATATGTTCCCAGATCTCAAGGAGTTGTTCCTTCCGGTAATCTGATTTATCAAGCGTCCCATAAAGGGGCAATTCAACAGGCTGTGTCATTACCAGCTTCTTTCGCGGATACTGGAGGATTGTTCCGCCAATGTCGTACTGGTCAATCATACAATACGACAGACCTTTTTCTTTCGCGTAAAGCGCCGCACTTATACCGGCAGGACCCGCGCCGACAATTACGACATCATAACTGTCGTTTTTTATTGATCGATCCAGTTTCTTCTCGATGGCCTTCATCACCATTTTCCCCTGCTCGATCGCATTCCTTATTAACGCGATTCCCGTTACCTCACCCGCCAGATAAATGCCGGGGACAGACGTTTCATTCGTTTCTGAGAGTAACGGAAGGTCCGTTCTCTTCTTCAGATCCCCAAGACCAATGGTAATTCCCTCCACCGGACAGGCTTCTGCACAAAGCCCATGCCCCACACATTTCATTCCATTGATAATAGTTGCCTTTCCACTGACAATTCCGAGAACATCGCCTTCCGGACAAGCCCGAACACAAGCGCCGCATCCGATACATATGTACGGATCAATTTTTGGATGCTGTGAAAGCGGTTTATCAGCCCCCAGCCTTCTGCTTTCATCATAGGCGGTTTTGTCCGCCTTCTGCTGCCTGCGCGCTTTCAGAAAGAAGGGAAGGAAAATCAAGAAAGCAACTGTGAGCGTTATAATCCAGATAAATATCGATTCCATTTGCCCTTACCCTTCTAAAACCGGTACCCCAGTTCCATTCTCAAACGGTTACCTCCAAAAGAATCCCCCCAGTCATACTGGGCTTCCCAGCTAAGATACCAATGACTCCACATATACATGTCCGATCCGACCTGTACCCAGTAATTTTCGATACGTCGATTTCTCCTATCCATTTCATATCTTAAAACACCATACGAAATATAAGCCCGGTGTCCCCCGCGAAACGATCTTAAAATCTTGAAATTCGGATATAGTCCTCTGGCATAGTTTCCTGAAAATCCGTTAATTCTCAGCAGAACAGTCAACTGATGAAACGGATAATTACGCAAAGAAAGATTACCGCTCCAGGATACCGTATTTGGTGTTATCCCCTCCAGGCTCCTGAGGCCGATGCTCCAGTTTGAAGATAAAGCGGTATGCGGAGTAATATACAATCCAATCCTCGCCTGATTCCGGTAGGATTGATCGAACAGGCTGTCCGCGGTATTTCTGTACTCATAAGAATAATAGTTCCTGATCCGGCTCAGGCTAAGGTTTGTTTTGATGTAATCCGAAATCCGGTATCTTCCCGATAAAAAAATTCGTGATATACTGATTACCTGATCTGTTTTATCTTTACGCCATTGCCGGTTGATATCCAGTTCCATGTTTTGATAAAGATTCCAGGTATTATGATTATAAAGCTGACCCTGTATATAAATAAACTCACGGCTTATTTCCGTTCCCCTATATTCTCCGGCAACACTTAGTGTTGTTCGTGCCCTTACAGAAGCCTGACGCCCGTTCCCGAGCTGAATATAGCTCCCATATTTCTGAAGTTTTGTCTGAAATTCAGAGTAGTGCCATTCCGGCTGGAAGCCCCCGAACACCCCCCAGTTTAAAGTGGTTGAAGGCTCATATTCAAAAGACACCCCATCAACATATCCAATGCCACTTATTTTAGAAGAAATCAACCGTCCTGCGCGATATTTGAAGGACGATTCCGGATCGTCATAGGATAGTGAGACCTCATAAATACGGTTCCTCAATTCACTTCCCTGAAAAGGTGCGTAACCTGAGCCCGTCCGGTCATGATACCTTGTCCTGGACCTTATGTTTATTGAAACATGATCCTTGATTGCATTCATAATTTTGAGATTCAGCCGAAAAGAAGGTTCCCTGTACTGAAACCGTTTTTCCTCATCGGTAAACTGATACCATTGAATTCGTGCCGTTCCCCGGACAGATGATGATGGAGAAGACCTTTTCTTTTCCGCTCTGAACGAAATGTTGCGCTTTCTGGTTTGCGTTTTAAAAATTTTATGTCCTTTTTCGGGAATATTAGTTACAGATACGGTATCACCCACTTTAACCGGATTCGTACCCGTAATTTTTTTACAGGATGCTGAATGACGTGCCACATACACCACCTTCAGGAGGGTCTTATCATCTGTGTTGTCATGTACTTCGAGAGTGTCTCCGACCGCCAAACCATCCAGCTCACCTCCATCAAGATAAACATGTTCGGTGGACACATATTTTACCCGGAGGATGTTTTTATCGTTTTGTCCTCGTAATTCCACAGCCAGCAGCAAAAAAACGATGATAAGAATGTAATTGTACCTAGCGATCATCACCGCCAACCTCTCCTTCACCTGTCGGGTGACAGATATAACAAGCCTGACTTTCATAGACGTAATCCGGTTCATCGCTGTGTTTACTATCGGTCTCAGAGCGTTCGTGACAATTGATACATTCAAAGCGTTTAAAATCATTTTGAGCGACATGACAATCCGAACACACATTCCACTCATTTCTGTGCTCGCCACTGTAAATTGGAAAGTACAGACCATCATGATCAAATACCGAAGGCGTCCAGACGGACGTTGTATGGCAGGATTCACAGTTTATCGGGAACGCCGCTGCCTGATGATCCGGATTGGTTGTTGACGTATAGGCAACCTCATGACAGGGATAACATTCTGTTGGGGTACCGCTGAATCCGGTCGAATGACACGCGCTGCATTCCACGGTTATATGCGCCCCGGTGAGAGTGAACTGGGTAATGTTGTGATCGAAATTTTCACTTTCCCATGATGATGTTGTATGACAAACAGTACAATTTTGATCAAAATTGCCGGTTGCGTGATCAGGATTATCAGCTTCATTGTAGTCGTCTGCATGACACCCATAACATTCCCGCGGTAAGCCGGTGAGTTGATTATTCACATGACAATCTGTACAGAATATTCGTGTATGTGCCCCGGTTAGCGGAAAGCCCGATGCACTTAAGTGATCGAATTCAGCCTCCTCCCACAAGCGTGTATTATGACATGCTTCGCAATTGGTGGGAAATGCAAATTCAAAATGATCCGGGTTTTTTGCCACATTATATTCCTGTTCATGACAACTGTAACAATCAACTGACAATCCTTCGTAGATAGCGGAATGACAGGCCGTACATTCCAGACTTGCATGGCCTCCCTCCAGAGGGAATATCCGGCTGTGCTCGTAGATGGCCTGGTTCCAGTTCATCGAGTTGGGGAGGTGACAGTTTTCGCACGCAAAATCAAAGCCTGCCTTTCTATGCGATGGATTCAGTGTGGACATAAAATCATCCATGTGGCAGCCCTTGCATTCAACAGGCACCGTTTTATACTCCCTGCGTTGCTGCGCTTCGTGACAGGACTGGCAATCCAGAACTGCATGAGCACCCAGTAATGGGAATTGCGTCCCCATGTGCATCAGAAAATGTTCACTACGGTCTTCCCATCCGGCCGGCGAATGACACTCTTCACAACGATCGCCCATCTCACCTTTGTGGATATCAGAGTGACAATCAAGACAGGTTACGCCGATATGACTGAAAATCAGGTTTTCATGACATTCCCTGCAGTGAACCTGAGAATGGTTACCGTTCAGAGGGTATCCCGTATCCGCATGTCTGAAATCTATCTGGTCCACCGAAACCTGCCAGTTATCTGTCGTGTGACACTGTGAACAATCACGCTTAAAACCATCTCCGTGAGGCATTTGTATTTCCTGCCCGGAGAATATCAGGGGTATACATAACAGGAGCAATAGAATAACCGCTTTTTTCAGGTATTTCATGATTCCTTCCCGTGGCAGGTGATGCAATCCGTATTGATCGGTTTATACAGGGTCATCATTTTTTCATTTTTTTCAATGGTTTTATGGCAGGCCCCGCAACGCACATACTGATGGGCGCCGGTCAATTCAAATTCTGAATCCCTGTTATGATTAAATTTTTCCGCTAACCAATCCGTTGTCACATGGCACCGTGAACAGTCGGTCGGTTCATCATCCTTTTTCTGAAACTGGCTGTAATGCGGATCAGCATGACATTTCGAACATGCGGTTGTCAAACCTGAGAGTTCTATAAAACCGGCCGTACTTTTTTGATGACATCGGCCGCAGGTCAGCTTCGCATGGGAGCCGGTCAATGGAAAGTCTGTCGTATTGTGGTCGAATTCAATCGTTTGCCATCCGGTCTCCTCATGGCAATATGCACATTTGTTTCTATTGACGGGCGTATTTTTTTTCTGAAGATAGCGATCTAAATCCGAACCATGCGGATTTTTATGGCATTCTGTACACTCTAGAGTTGAAAACCCGAACCGGGCCGATTTACCCGGTTCGCTCTGTTGCGGAATATGGCATTTATTGCAGGCAACAGCCAGATGAGCTCCCCTGACCGGGAAGCGTGTACGATTATGTTCTTCCAAAGTAAAGCGTGCCGGCAGGAATCCTTCAACGGTGTGACAGTCTTTACACTCTCCCTGCTCCTCTCTGTGCTTAAACTGGCCGGCATGGTAATCAGCATGACAATCGCTGCAACTTAAAAAATGTTCAATCTTTTTCGTTGTATCGTTTTTATGGCATTTCTCACAGCTAACTGTTTTATGTAATCCTTCCAGGGGGAAGCGTGTTAAAGAATGGTCAAATGCTACAAACGATCCCCTCTTCCATCCTTCGGTACTATGACATATCTTACAGTCCTTGCCTAACCGTCCGTCATGATAATCACGATGACAATCTGTGCATTTTTTAAAATCGAGTGGTTTATAAACCCTGAACCGGTCTTGTTCGCTGCCTTTTTCGTAATGGCATTTTCCACAGTCTACATCCCGATGTCGGCCGGTCAGTTGGAATCGAAAATTGTTGTGATCCGGATATGTAACCGCGTCCCACTTTTCAAAGGTATGACATCGGAGACAATCCGATCCCAGTTGGCCCCGGTGTTCGTCACTGTGACAGGAAAGACAGGTCTGAGATAATCCCAGATATGTGCCATCCGGATTCAGATTCTCTGATAGTAAAACCAACGAATCGGAAATAAAAGCCTTATTATGACACAAGTTGCATGCAATGCGGCTGTGGGTCCCTTCTAACAGATACCCGGTCTGCCTATGGTCAAAATGTTCCTTTCCGTCTTCCCAGTAAATCAGGTTGAATTCCCGTCCCTGGTGTTCCACATGACAATCACTGCAATCTTCCAGGGAGTTCAATCCGTGATATCCGGTTTTATTTTCGATAGAATGTTTGATAAGTTGATGACACTTCAGGCAATTTATTGACAGTTCTTTTCGCTCACGATCATGGCACGTTGTACAGTTTGTAAGGCCTTCCAGGTGCGCATGCGATTGATGCAATGGTCCCGGGGACAATTGTGCGATTGAACGCGTTCCCCATGAAAACATGATTAACATAAAAATAAAACCGTTCCGCATATAATAAAATCTCATAATAGTTTCTCAGAAAATCCAGGTATAGCCCAGCCAAATCGAGATACCTATGTGCACCAGCATGATCAGATACATGATAATGGCAAACGGTTTATGAAATACATGCCAGTAATAAAACATCCGGTGTAATTTGTTTAATAACAGTTTTCGGCGTTCAAGAAGCAGCCATTGAATCAGGAGGTTGCTGATGCGGTTAACCGCCTTTTTTGGAAGTGGATACTGGTTCCTGATTTTCCTTTTAATCACAATTTTTCTTACCCATCTGGTCAAATCAAAACTCAGGATGGAAACAAGCAACCCAAACAAATTCTGTGTGCCGTAATTAACGTCACCGGCCCGTTCCTTCAGTTGCATCTGTTCTTTAAGCGTGATGCTATACTGTTCCTTTATCTGCTCTGTCGTTTTATAAATATCGGCTACTATTTCGCTGCCTTTTTTCTCTATTCCAGCTTTATTTTTGGGAATCTGGGCGTATAAATATCTGCCCAGTATACCACTCAGCAAAACGGTAATCATAGACCAGAAGCTGACCGCTACAAGCCCGTTCAGTTTGAAGGTACTATGCAGTACGATCAACGCTGGTCCCGTCAGTCCCATATAAATATGAACAGTCAGCCATCGTGACATAAAACCAAAATTCCCAAACAGTGCTGTACGTTTTCGAACCGAATATAAAAGCAACATCACCAACAGTGCAGAACCGAAAATGCCAAAACCATGGCTCAGGGATCCGCCTGGTTTCAGGCGTTTATACGCATCGTGGTGAGGCCGCTCAGTGAAGGGTGTCGCATAATAATCCAATGCATCGATGACAAAATAAATGATAACAATCATTGTAATTGCAGAAATCAGGGCTATGGTAACAGCGAACAGGGATTTTCGTTTAACTGGTCCGCTTTTATGCAATGAGGATCCCCCTTAGAATAATACATTAGTTATAATAATAAAGCTTTACGTTTTTTATTGCAATAAATAACCGGTGGAATTACCCGTTTTTTGGTGGACCTTGATTTCGTTTAGCTGACTCGACCGGCAGGTCTAACATTTCGACATGTGCGGCGAATTTGAGATATTCCACACGCGAAATTCCTTTTAAATCCGCAACATTTCGCTGGCATCGCTTTTGCATTGTTTATAATTTAGAGTGTTTAACCGATTGGATAAAATGAAGCATTTCAGAAAATACCTATTTCTTTCGCTTTTCCTGGTCATTATTACCAATCCTATACTGGCACAGGATACGACAAAGACGAAAGACAAAAAGGATATAGAATCCCGGCAGCAACTCTTTATCGACAAGGACGGGGATGGATATAACGATCATGCACCGGACCATGATGGAGATGGCATTCCCAATGCGATCGATCCTGATTTCAAGAAAATGAAAAAGAAAAAAGCCGGTAAAGAACCACCATTCATAGATCTGGACGGCGACGGTATCAATGATTTAGAACACCCTGAATCTTCTGACAAAGGAGAAGTTGGTAAAGACCCGAAGGGCAAAATGAAAGAAGGTGGTTTGCTTAAAAATAATGAGGGCGAACAGAAAAAACGCAAACGATCGGGCAGACGCTGACACGCAACCGTCACACAAACTTCCTGCTTTCAGATACCTGTTTCAACCCCCTGTCATTTCCATAACTCGATTATGTAACTGAAGCTGATCCCCGGGTCCATTCTCTTCCAGTGTATTAATCCTGTGTAATCCCCGGCCAGTTATCCGTCCGGAAAGGCGTGGCAGGTAATCCTTCCGAATTGATCAGGTTCACTTCGGGATTGATTTCCCAGGCATAACGGACGGCATCCGGATCACTGATATCCGGATGCCACACCAGAATGCGGTTCGAGTCGATGACATCAGCCCGTGCCCTGTAAAATTTTTTATCACTTCCTGCAATGGCGAATCCCTGCACCGCATTACCGTCAACAGTAGTCAGCCCGTCATAAACATGTTTGAAGGAAATGATGACCCCGCGTTCGTTCCTCTCCATGGAAGCAAACATGGGACTGTGATTTCTTACATCTTTTCCATAGGCCATTTTCAGCGCATGTAGTGCCAGACGGCGACCGACCTCCTGCTTGTTTTTCGGATGAATATCATAGGCATCCCCGATATCGATGGCTACCGCCATTCCCGTATTAGGTAAATCAAGTGCCATCGCCTGTGCTTCCCGCAATTCTGCCCAGGGGTGTCCTGTTGGTGATTTTTCCCGTTCCAGCCAATTCGCCAGTTGCACGAACAGGAATGGAAAGTCGCCCTGCCCCCAGCGTTCACGCCAGTCGTTGATCATAAGGGGAAAAAGTTTCCGGTACCGGAAAGCTTCATTAGCATTGCTTTCACCCTGATACCAGATTACGCCACGGATACCATAAGGGATAAGGGGCTCGATCATCGCATTACTCAGTATCGTCGGACGGTTGGGATTCTGCGGATCCACCGGACGGTCGGAGATGTCATCCAGGTTCAGCCCGACTTTAAAGCGCCAGTCTCCTGCCAGTGGCATGGCTTTTTTTCCCGGGATTGTCAGCTTCAAATCACAGGGTTCCCCCCAGAGTCCGCCACCGCCCTGAAAATCGACAACACGGACTGTAATCACATTTTCGCCTTCACGCAGATATGATTTGGGTACAGTATATATGCGGGGCTCATCCCATTCTGATTGTCCGCCAATATATACACCGTTGAAATAGGTACTGTCCACATCATCGATGGGCCCGAGATGGATTTCTGCATCCGCCGCTGTGCCCGTATTGTCCAGAATAATCGTTTTCCGGAACCAGACCACGCCATCGAAATCCGGCAGACCGGCTTTTTCCCAGGCTATGGGCAGCCTCATCACTTGCCATTCCGAATCGTCTATCTCTTTTTTAAACCAGTTGCCCCGAAGCCCTGCATCGTTTTCATCAATCTGGCGTCTCCAGTTTTCAACAGCTTCTTCATATTTCTGCTGCAAAGCGTTGCCATCCGTATCGCTTTTCACGGCATTTTCTATCTTCTCAACCTCAGAAACATACGCAGGCAGGGTCTTAAGCGCTTCACCACGCGTCCAGGCTTCGATAATAGTACCTCCCCAGGAGCTGTGAATAAGCCCGACCGGTATGTCCAGCGATTTATGGATTTGACGCCCGAAGAAGTAAGCGGTCGAAGAAAAATCAGGTATATTTTCCGGAGTACAGACCTGCCATCCTTCTGAGGGGACGCGCTCCTCCGGAGTGAAACTGAGACTGCGCGCCACCTGAAGGAGACGAATCTGCGGATAATCCGCTTCAGCGATCTCCTTTTTATAATTCAGTACCTTGCCCCATCCGGCCAGGGGCATTTCCATGTTTGACTGGCCCGACCCAAGCCAGACTTCCCCGATAAGCACGTCTTTGAAAACTAACGTATCCTTTCCAGAGACGATGAGTTCATAAGGCCCTCCGGCTTCCAGCGGTGAAAGACGAACCATCCACTTACCGTCGGAATCAACGCGCATAGCCACTTTTTGCTCATTCAGGGCTACGGTAACGGTACCGCCGGGATCCGCCGTGCCCCAGACCGGTATGGGTAGTTGCTGCTGCAATACCATGTGATCGGAAAAAAGCGCGCTCAGTTGCACATTTTCAGCGGGCCCCCGGGAGAAAACAGTACAGGACAGGGTTATCGAAGCCATCAGCAGTAACGCGTAAAGATATTGATTATCCATCAGGTCCTCACTTTTGATCATAACACGTGCAAATTATCTGAGTTTAGACAGATTTCAAATGATATTCAAGAGGGATTTGCGAAGAATAACTGAGGGACGGCACCGGGGGAAGAGACATATCATTAACCGGTATGCTTCATGACATATCAGGGTATCTTGTAAAGACTAATGAAGGAATGCCTGTGAGGCATGTTTATCCATCAATTCTGAAAACACCTCTTCACTGCTAAGGCGGCGGCCTTCATTAAGAAACAAATCCCGTTTGTACTGATCCAGAAACTGTAAGAATTCGACTGTTCGTATGCAGGAGCCCTTTTCAATGCTGACAAACTCAACACCTGTATCATACAGGTTACCACGCTTATGGCACCAGACGACACGGGCCTTCACACGAAGTCCGGGCTTTATTACGGAAATTTCCAATGTCATTTCCCGTCCAATATTGAAATAAGTACTGGACTGAAAACAAAGACCATCGACACTGATATCGTGCAGGACCTCGCTATCCTTCATATAGGTATTCGCATTTTTCCGGTCGATGGTCACATCTGAGTGAAAGCGATTATGTTTTCTCATAGGGCCTGAGATGGTTATGGTTTCTTAAACATATCATCGGCCCTTTCCGTAAAACTTTAATCTTTCTATGCCATTGGTTAATAAATATTCATTTTTGTTCACTGGTCATAATAAACAACGGTTGTCCCAGAAACGTTTCATAGATCGGACGCAGGCGTTCGGTATTATAATACTTATTTACATCGACTATTTTCTTATGCTCGGTGACGACATTAATGGAGGTGCAATCATAACGTCCGTTTTTCATGCACACAAGATAGCCGGTCTTATTCTGAAGAACGAGATCCAGGGCCAGGTTTCCATAAGCCATGGGCACAATGGAATCCATGGAATCGGGATCTCCGCAGCGTACGAGATATCCGAGCCGCTGGCTGACGATATTAATCCGTTTTCCCTTGTTGAATTCAGGTGAAATCGCTTTAAGCTGTGCGGACACCCGGTCGCCGATCCCCCCGAGTTTACGGTGTCCATACTGATCCTTCTCCTGGCTTTCGAACGACATTTCCTTATCTTCCCGAAGGGTGGCACCTTCACTTATGAGTACGACCGCATATTTGCTCGGATGCTGATTCCGGTCCTTGACAAGCAATTCGGCCAGGTGTTCCATTTCAAAGGGATATTCCGGAATAACGCACCGGTCCGCAGCCCCGGCCATAGTCGGCAACATCGCAGTAAAACCGGCATAACGTCCGAAAACCTCGATGACGAGTAATCGCTCATGGGAGCCTGCGGTAGTGCGCAGGGTATGCGTCAATTGAATGGTCCTGGTAACACAGGTACTGAAGCCGATACAATAATCCGTTCCGGGCACGTCGTTATCCATGGTTTTCGGGATGGCCACAATTTTCACCCCTGCTTCATGGAGGCGTTTTGCATAACTGAGCGTATCATCCCCGCCGATTGGGATCAGGTAATCGATACCGAGAAATTCAATATTATCCAGTACGGCTGGCGTCACATCATTGATTTCTTCGTTATAATCCGATTGAAGGTGGAACGGCACGATGCTCTTTGGCAAGTGGCTGGGCCGTGTTCGCGATGTATGCAGGAAGGTGCCACCCGTACGTCCGGCCCGGTTAACGATTTCCTGCGAAAGGACCTGGATATGGCGGCTGTTGTCGGCCGTCGGATCAGGCACCAGGTCAACAAGTCCGGCCCATCCGCGACGAATGCCGATAACTTTATATCCCTCCCGGATAGCCCTGAAAGTTATGGCACGAATGGCCGGATTCAGCCCGGGGACATCCCCGCCGCCCGTAAGAATTCCAATCGTTCCCTTATATGCCGGCATATTGACCTCCTTTGTATAGATACCGAAACGGCAGATGACAAATAATTATCTATTGAGTGCCAGAACGCTGCGAACCTCTAAAGACACGTAACATCGCCTCTTCACACCTCTTCCTGTTCTATGTGATAAGCATCCAGCACTTTTTTCAATGTATCGATAGAGATCTCGGCGCATTCATATTTCTGTTCCGGAATGCCCTGCAGGTAGTCCAGAATATCCTTAACAGAAAGGGTATGTGCTTCCTGTATCCTTTTCCCCTTTACCATTTCCGTCATGGCCGAAGCACACGCCTGTAATCCGGCACAACCGATATATTCATAGGCCGCTTCTTTAATGAAATCATCAGAAATTTTCACAGATAACATTAAAATGTCACCGCAAGAGCCTTTGTGTTGCCCGAAGACCGTTGGATTTTCCATTTTATACATATTGGTACCGTTTTCGAGAATGGCAATAGCCTTCTCTGAAAACCCCATCGCAGCCAGCAGATCTTTTCGCGTATCTTCCATCTCAATCTCCATGAAAGATTTTAGAAGGTTATCTATTCATGATCTTATATACATAAGCTACGGTATTTTTAATAAAAATCAAAGACATGAACGCGTTAAGGAAGGATAGAAAGCCAGGCGTCTAACGGTTTTTCAGTTACCCCTGGCATTGACATGCTCACCATCAGGACTGTAGGAGGTATCATGCCCTGTGAGCACATCCGACCGGTAATAATCAAGTCCATTGCCTGGACTCTGCCGAGCAACAAAAACAGGAAAACCGGATACTTAATGTCGGTCAAAAAATATACCATAACGATATCTGATCTCGCGGATATCTGCTTCAAAGAAAATCAAAAAATGAGGGGTGAATTATACGATAGGCATGGAATTTTAAAGAAAATGTCTTACATTATCGCCGTCGGTTATATTGCTGTCAACATCGCTGATGCAGTGAATAGATAAAATATGATTTTCATCAAATCCGGATCACAATATGTTTAACCAATAAAGACAGGAGATTTTAAATGGGATTGAATATTGCACCCGGTGTTATTACCGGAGACCAGGTTCAGGAAGTTTTTAAAGATGCAAAAGAAAACGGGTATGCGCTGCCGGCCATAAATGTTATCGGATCCAGTTCAGTAAACGCCGTAATGGAAACGGCCGCAAAGGTCAATTCACCCGTCATTATTCAGTTTTCGAATGGTGGTGCTGTTTTTAATGCCGGTAAAGGACTGAGTAATGAAAACCAGCAGGCTGCGATTGCCGGTGGTGTTGCAGGCGCTCACCACATACATCACCTTGCTGAGAAATATGGCGCCCGTGTCATCCTGCATACGGACCATGCAGCCCGGAAACTTCTGCCATGGATAGACGGCCTTCTCGATGTCGGCGAAGCTTTTTTCAAGGAACATGGGAAACCTTTGTACAGTTCGCACATGCTCGATCTTTCGGAAGAATCGCTGGAAGATAACATTGCCACCTGCAAACAATATCTTGAACGGATGAGCAAAATGAATATGACGCTTGAAATCGAACTCGGTGTTACAGGCGGCGAGGAAGACGGCGTTGACAATACCGGCATTGACAGTTCCAAGTTGTATACACAGCCTGAGGAGGTTGCTTATGCTTATGAGGAACTGAACAAGGTAAGCCCGCACTTTACGATAGCTGCCGCATTCGGCAATGTACACGGCGTCTATAAACCCGGGAATGTCAGATTAACACCCAAGATCCTGGATAATTCTCAGAAATTCATTGAAGAGAAATACAATACACCTGCAAATCCTGTAAATTTCGTATTTCATGGCGGTTCCGGATCGAGTCTTGAAGAAATACGTGAAGCAATCAGTTATGGCGTTATAAAAATGAACATCGATACAGACACACAATGGGCTTTCTGGGATGGTGTTCGCGCCTATTACGAGGAATTCAAAGGATATCTGCAGGGACAGATCGGTAATCCCGAAGGGGAAGATAAACCCAATAAGAAGAAATACGATCCCCGGGTATGGTTGCGAAAAGCAGAGGAATCCTTTATAGCCCGCGCTAAACAGGCTTTTGAAGATTTGAATAATATTAACAGGATCGGTTAGAAAATTGAAAACCCCGTTACCCGACGGGGTTTTTTATTTCTCTATTTCTTACCATTCATTCTTATAGATATACAGGTTGCATCGATGAAAAAATCGTTTCCAGATCCGAATACTGTGCCTTCCAGCCGAGACGCTCGAGGGCAAGGGCCGGGCGGGCCACCAGTTCCGCCGGATCACCGGGTCTGCGGTCCACAATCTCGTAGTTCGCTTTTCTTCCTGTAACGTCTTCAGCCGCCTTTATCACTTCCAGTACCGTATGTCCCCTGCCCGTTCCCAGATTAACCGTCAGGTTTTCCTTCCGCTCGCGCAGATATACCATCGCCTGAGCATGTGCCGAAGCGAGATCGTTCACATGAATGTAATCACGGATGCAGGTTCCGTCCCTGGTTGCGTAATCATCCCCGAATACCTGCATTTCCGGACGTGTACCGGCAAGGTTTTCCATGACAACCGGTGATAAATTGGCCGGATTCCGTTCTTTACCCTTTATCCGTCCCTGAATATCGTATCCGGTTGCATTGAAATAGCGCAAAGCGGCATACCGTATTCCTTTAAGCCTGCTGAACCAGCGCAGGTTTTCCTCAATGGCCAGTTTTGTATAGCCGTAGTAATTTTCAGGGTTCAGGGGATGTTTTTCGTCAATGGGCACATAGTGCGGGCTGCCGTATACTGCCGCCGATGATGAAAAAATCATTTCCCGGACATCATGCCGTACCATGGCATTGAGCAGGTTAATGGTACCTGAAATATTGTTCGTGGCATATTTGGAAGGATTTTTCATTGATTCACCGGCAGCTTTCCAGGCGGCAAAATGAAAGACTGTCTGAATATCATCGGTCAGGGCTGCATCAAGATCCTCCGTATTCAGGATATCTCCTTCAATGACCCGGGTGACCCCCGGATCAATATTCTCGCGTAATCCAAGTGAGAAATTATCAAAAACGATTACCGCATGTCCTTTATCACACAATTCCTTTACAATATGACTGCCGATATAACCCGCGCCACCGACCACTAATATGTTATGTTGCATGGAGTGCGTCCTCAATTTCAGTTTTATCCAGTTCACGCGTCCCGTTTTGACGGATTGTAAGTACGTTTACGCATGCTTCTCCGAAAACGGCTTCCATATACGGGATGTAACCGGCCACGGCCTGCTCCGGTAAAAAGGTCAGAATTGTGCCGGCGAATCCGCCGCCATGCACGCGGCAGGCCCCTTCACCGGTTCTCCGGATGTAATCCTCGGTCAATGCCAGCGCCACCGTTATACCCTGCTCCTTGACATTTTTCGTCGCATACACATTCTGCAGCCATTTAAAGGATGAATTACCGGACGCATTGACCTTTTCCAGAAAGGACTGAAAACGCTCTGCTTCCAGGTCTTCAACCTGTTGCAGAACACGTTCATTTTCATGAAAAAAATGATAGGCACGAAGTGCGGCACGATCTCCCAGCTGTTCACGGATCCTTTTAAAATTCGACTGGATATCAGCCAGAGAAAGTTCACGGCAGACTCTTTTGTTAAAAAGCCCGGCCACCGCCTTCATTTCCTCCGGAACCGCGGCATAATCCGCTGTCAGGTCGGCGTGATTTCCGCCTGTATCCACGACAAGTAAACGGTAGTTCTGTTGATCAAAATCAAAATTCACCTTTTTTACTACCGCTTTACCCGGATCGGCAAAATCGATAGAAATAATACCACCGACCGCACAGGCCATCTGATCCATCAAACCACATGGTTTACCGAAATACCTGTTTTCGGCATACTGCCCGGTTTTAGCAATTTCCTGTGGCGGAATCTGACCTTCGTTAAAAAGGGCGCTGAAAACGGTACCGAACAGCACTTCAACGGAAGCGGATGAACTCAATCCTGATCCCGGTAAAACATCGCTGGTCATACAGGCATCAAAACCACCCGTCTTCCACCCCTTTTCCTTCAGTCCCGCTGCAACACCGCGAATCAAAGCCGATGTCGTTCCCTTCTCCTGCCCGGCCACGGCAGTACTACCGGTGTCTATTACAAACGGTGTATTAAATCCTTCCGAATGCAACGTGACGGTCGAATTACCTGACGGTGCCGCCACCGCGATGGAATCAAGATTGATGCTTGCCGCCAGTACACGGCCATGATTATGGTCCGTATGGTTTCCACCTATCTCCGTTCTGCCGGGAGTTGAGAAATAGCGACGTTTTTTTTCACCGAACAGGCTGATAAACCTGCTGTCCAGTCGCCTGATCCGATCGGCTTGCCCTTTTTCCATTGTATTAATCTCCGTTTCGCCAGTTATCGCTTACCAGAATACCGTATACAGAAATGCCAGAATGATTACAATAATATAAGCACTTATATTAAACACCCTTCCCGTTTTGAAAGTTTCTGCCGTCAGGATGATAGCTTTTGGATCATCATCGTTCCGGGAAGTGCTGATACTGATACCGGCAATAAGGACCATCGTAATCAGCAGCGTATAGAACATCTGGTCCATCCATGGCAGATCCACCGCCGGTAATTTCAATAACAGGGCCACCGGTATGGACGCGATAACGCCGTATATTGCTCCTCTGCTGTTTGTTTTTTTCCAGAATAATCCCATCAAAAATACAGCAAGAATACCGGGGCTGACCAGCCCGGTATATTCCTGGATATACTGGAACATCTGGGGGACATTTCCCAGAAGCGGCGCAACAAACCCGGCTATAACGAGTGCAACACCCGCTGTAATTCTACCCGTATTTACAATCGTTCTTTCCGAGGCGTCGGGACGGATATACGGTTTAAAAATGTCCATCGTAAAAATCGTCGATGTGGAATTCAGCATGGAGGCCAGCGAGGATACGATAGCAGCAACCAGAGCAGCGATAACAACGCCCTTCAGACCAACGGGTATGAAAACACTGATCAGCCAGGGTAAGGCTTTATCGTAATTTATACTGCCGTCCACTTTGGTAAAGGCCTCATAAACGCCTGCGATTTCCGCTGTTCCTGCCGGCTGTGTGTACATGACATACGCGATAATTCCCGGTATCACGACGATCAGGGGAATAATCAGTTTCAGAAAAGCGGCAAAAACCAGACCGCGCTGTGCTTCCTGAATCGATTTGGCAGCCAATGCCCGTTGAATGATATACTGGTTAAATCCCCAGTAATACAAATTAGCAACCCACATTCCGCCAATTAACACGGCAATACCCGGCAGATTAAAATATTCCGGGTTACTTCGGTCCAGAATCATATGAAACTTATCGGAAGCTACGGTATAGACATGGTCAAGCCCGTTGAAGAGACCCCCTTCCGGTGTGACATGCTGCAGAGCCAGAATCGTTGTGATCAAACCGCCAATCACCAGCATCGCCACCTGCACGACATCAGTCCATGCCACCGCCGATAACCCGCCGTATAAAGAATAAGCGGCGGCGATCATGCTCAATCCGATTATGGAATATATGATCAGACCGCCATCACCTGTTCCGACGATGGTGTCAATAGCCTTTGCCCCAAGAAACAATACAGACGTTAAATTCACGAAAATGAACAGGGCGATCCAGAAAATGGCCAGAATCGTCTTGAGATTCGTATTGAACCGCTGTTCAATAAATTCCGGGATGGTATACAGTTTTTTTTCTATAAAAACGGGCATGAAATATTTTGCCACAAGAACGAGAGTAATCGCCGCCATCCATTCATAGGACGCAATAGCCAGCCCTATGGCAAATCCTGAACCGGACATGCCGATGAACTGCTCTGCGGATATGTTCGCGGCAATAAGCGACGCGCCGATTGCCCACCAGGGCAGTGACTTTCCCGCCAGAAAATAATCTTCGGAATTCTTCTCATGCCCTTTTTTGCTGCGGGAAACCCATAATCCCAAACCTACAATGAACAGGATATACCCGAAAAAGACGATAAAATCCACTGTCGAAAACTGCATACCAGATTCCCCTAGTTGATATAAAATTTACAAAGTATAGTAAATGTGCGATTTTGTTTCAACTTTCACTGAGAAATTTTCCCGATTGTTACCGTAATTGCCGGCTCAACTCCATTTCCGGCGTTTCATTACGAGAAAATCCGGCCATACGAAAGTGGTACCGATAGCTCTGCTCTTTCAACCGGAATTCCTCATGCGGCGCCGCATTCCAGCTCCAGCTGTCGTCACCGCCCAAGCCACTCTGCCGGTAATCGATGTTAACAAACACCTCGTCGTGTTTCGGAACAGCGAACAGGTAGCGCTTACCTTCTAATTCATCATTACGGTAATGTTTGGCTGTTACGTTGACGAGCGGTAATCCGGTAAATAATAAGCCGACCCCTTTGTCATTGGTCAGACTGGCCCAGCGTACATCACTTTTATTTCCACTTTCCTGTGGACGTGAATAAGTAAAAAACTGATCATCCACGTCACCTTCATACACCCCCACATGCGCACCGTGTTTACGATCCCAGTAAGATTCATGCGGACCGCGTCCATACCATTTCATCTTGTCATAACCGGCAGGCATCACCATTTGCATGCCGAACCGCGGCATAATGGCCCGTTTTTCCCGTGCCGTTTCATAGGCCATGCTGACGTCTACCACACCGGATGCATGAACCGTGTAGGTCACATCGAGTTCGGCATCGATAGCCCGTTCGGGCAGCTTTCCTTTAAACTGCACACTGATTTCCTTATCGGATACATTATCGATGTGCACTTCGCGAACCAGCCAGGTTTTGGCGGCATGCTTCCAGGCAAGAGCGTTTTCATATATCCGCCAGCCCAGCCGGTCATTGTCCACCGGTACGCGCCAGAAATCGGGTAACAACGGTTCCGCAACCATTTCGGAATCCTTGAAACGATATGATATCAGTGCACCCCGGGTCTTGCCAAACGCCACCCGGAACACCTCATTCCAAATCTGTATACGATTTCCGGCTTCTTCAAATTTCAGAGGTTTTGAATCGGATAGCACTCTCCTCACATCCGCTGTTTCCACCGGGATACGAAACTGTTCGTAGGCAAGTTCATGTCCTTTTGATCCCCAGGGTGTATCCTCTTTTAACCGGAAGGAGAAATTAACCCAGTATTCGGCACCGGCTTGTGGTTTGTCGATTGAAACCGGCAGTTTCAGCTCACGACTTTCGCCAGCCTTCAAACCGCTGACATCCAGAGCCCCTGTTTTTAGCGACGTTGCATCTGCCATCAGCTCCCAGGATCCCTCGAGGTGATCGAGCGTTATAAAATCGTAAGCATTGACCAGGCGGAAAACATCTTTTTCAGGATTTACTGCCTTAACCTTCACAGGCTGCTGAAGATATTTCACTTCCATCAATCCCGGATGCGGCGTACGATCGGCACTGACCAGACCGTTCATACAGAAATTGTCATCGGTAGCCACACCCGCCGGCCCATAGTCTCCGCCATAGGCGAAATATTCTTTTCCGTCCGCTGTCGTTTCCAGTAAGCCCTGGTCAACCCAATCCCAGATAAAGCCGCCCTGTAAAGACGGATATTTTTCAAAGGCTTCCCAGTATTTAAAAAGATTACCATTACTGTTCCCCATCGCATGGGAATACTCACACAGAATCAGAGGACGATCGGGATCGGACTCGGCATATTCGATAATATGCTCCACCCGGCTGTACATGGGACTGACGATATCCACATGCGGACGCCGGCCGGCGCGCTCATAGTGAACCGGACGGGACGGATCACGCCCTTTGATCCACTCGGAACAGGCTTCGAAGTTCGTTCCGTCTCCAGCTTCGTTTCCCATGGACCAGATAATCACGGATGGATGATTTTTGTCCCGTTCCACCATGGCCTGAATGCGCTCGAGATGCGCCTGTTTCCATTCCGGTTTATTAGCCAGTGTTTTATCCGGATCATAACCATAACCGTGTGACTCGATGTTCGCCTCATCGATCACATAGAGACCGTATTCATCACAGAGCGCGTACCAGATTGGATCGTTTGGATAATGACTGGTTCGCACGGCATTGATATTATTCTGCTTCATCAACATAATATCCTGAATCATTGACTCCCGGGTAACCACGTGTCCGCTAACCGGATCATGCTCATGACGGTTCACTCCTTTTAACAGTAGGGCTTTCCCGTTCACCAGAAGCTGTCCATTCGCTATTTTCACGGTTCGAAATCCGACTTTTTGCCTGACAACCTGGAGAACAGTCCCGCCATCGTCCTTCAGCACCAGCACTAAATCGTATAACACCGGTTTCTCTGCGGACCACGTTTTCACCTGTTTAACTTCTTCCCGAAACGTGACGGGTATCTCGGCACCGGCATCTAACGTCAGCGACTTTTCCATTTCGTATAATACATCCCGTCCGACATCAAAAAGCTTAGCTTCCAATGTAACAGCCTTTTTTCCTTCTTGTTTTTCATTCTGTAGGATAACCTCCGCATCCAGTTGTCCGTTACTGTAATCGCTGCTCAGTTCCGTGTTCACAAACAGGTCCCTGAACCGAACGGATGGCGTTACAAACAGATAGACATCGCGCTCTATGCCGCTTAAACGCCAGAAATCCTGATCCTCCAGGTAGCTCCCGTCGCACCAGCGGAAGACCTGCAACGCCAGATCATTCTTACCCTCTTTGATATAGCGGGTTATATTAAACTCGGCCGGCATTTTACTGTCTTCGTGGTAGCCGACTTTTTCCCCGTTTACCCAGATATAAAAGGCCGAATTAACCCCTGCAAAATGGATAAAAATCTGCCTATGCTTCCAGTTTTCAGGAATTTCGAAAACATGACGATACGATCCGACAGGATTAAAATCTTTTGGAACGAACGGCTGATTCATGGGGAACGGATACGGAACATTGGAATAAATCGGATAATCATATCCGTGTCTCTGCCAGTCAGAAGGCACCGGCAGATCATCCCACTCACTGTAATCATAATCGGTATTATAAAAATCTTCGGGGCGCTGAGAGGGATTTTCCGACCAGTGAAATTTCCAGGTGCCGTTTAACAGGATGAAATTTTCTGATTTACGGATGTCACCTGCAAACGCTGCATCGACATCTTCAAAAGGCTTCAGGGTGGCATGTGGTGGTTCCGTATTAATCTGATTAACCGCCGGATTTTCCCAGTCAACTGATTGTGAATACACCATTACAGATAAACCCATTACTAAAAATGTGACATACTTTAACATAATAACGCGTTCTCCTGATTCTGTTAAAAAATCTATTCATAAGACATGTGTCATTCTATTTATTCGTTTTTACGCCGGTGTATTTAACGATGACAAATGTGATATCATCATTTTGCGGATCATTTTCCTACAATGTGTGAAAAAATCTGGCATCCAGTCCCCCAGCTCCGCATCGTTCACAGAATGACATCGGAACAGGAAACAGGTAAAACCGAGCAGTGCGCAGAGAAAGATTCGTTTCATACCATCTCCGCAATTTCAAGACTATCGCACTGAGAATTTATAAACTGTTGTTTTTCTATAGATCTCTCCTGGTCGCAGAACGACATCAGGAAAATTGTCATGGTTAATCGCATCCGGAAAACGCTGCATTTCCAGACACAAAGCCGAGCGAAACGGATATTTTTTCCCGTTTTTGCCCTGGCTGCTTCCATCCAGAAAATTACCCGCATAGAACTGCATACCGGGATCCGTTGAAAATACTTCCAGAAATCGTCCGCTGCGTTCTTCATACAACGTGGCGGCAGGCTTCAATGTACCGTCATACCCTTTTACCACCCAGTTATGATCGTACCCGTTGCCGAACCGCAATTGTTCATCATCTTTGTTTATATCCCTTCCGACCTGTTTCGCAACACGGAAATCAAAATACGTATCCTGAACAGACCGGATTTCACCGGTAGGGATAAGCTGATCTGATATCGGTGTAAAGGAGTCCGCATTGATAGACAACAGGTGATCGAGGATGGTATCTGCTTCATGACCGGACAGGTTGAAATAGGAATGGTGTGTAAAATTTACCAGGGTCGGTGCATCGGTTGTCGCCTCGTAATCGATACGGAGTTCCTTTCCATGTGTCCATGTAAAAACAACCTGCGCATTCAGGTTACCCGGGTAATTTTCCTCTCCATCCCTGCTCCGGTACGTAAATTTCACGGCAGGACCGTCATCCGATTCCAGCACGGCAGCTTTCCACAGGACCTTGTTAAAACCGTTAACGCCACCATGCAGATGGTTTGGACCATTATTCCTTGCGACATGAAACTGTTTTCCATCGATAAAGAACGTCCCTTTCGCTATGCGATTGGCACACCTTCCGATTGTAGCCCCTAAATAGAGCGTATCATGGATATAACCATCCAAATCATCGTAACCCAGCACAATATCTGTAAATTTTTCACCGCGGTCAGGCGTATACAATGAGACAACCGTGGCACCAAAATTAGTGATTTTTACCGACCACCCGTCATCATTTTCCAGTGTATACATATCCGCTTTCCTGCCGTCCGGCATCATTCCAAAAATGTCCTTCTTAATACCCGCCATAGGATATAATCCCTTTATAAATATATTGAATTCAAAATATTTGGAAATGTCGATTCAGTCAGAAGAATTATAAAGATATAGAACAATTGGATTAATTCCAATTGGAAATAATGAAATGGGTTTCTAAAATAGGAGGTTTCTTCATGCGGATCATTGTCTTTATGATCGAAAGCGTCGTAAGCGAAGTGAATTGGTCACAACCGAAACGGAGCTCATGGCCATGGCACCGGCGGCAATCATCGGATTCAACAAGCCGATTGCGGCGAAGGGAATACCGATAACATTGTATATGAAAGCCCAGACGAGGTTCTGGCGTATAGTCGACATGGTTTTTCTGGAGAGTTTTATGGCCGCTGCCACTCCGCTGAGCGTGCTGTTCATTAAGGTAATATCTGCTGTTTCCATTGCGACATCGGTGCCCTGTGCCAGTGCGATACCGACATCAGCCCGGGCAAGGGCAGGTGCGTCGTTGATGCCGTCACCAACCATGGCGACAATGTTTTGATCACCCTGTAACCGTGCCACTTCATCCGCTTTAGATTCGGGCATAACCCCTGCCCGGTAGCTATCGACACCTGTTTTTTCGGCAATGGAACGGGCGGCCTGTTCCTGGTCGCCGGTTATCATCACAATGCGCATATTCATTCTGCGCAGTTCGGTTATCGCCGAAAGACTGTCATCCCTAATCTGATCCGCAATCGCTATAATACCCACCAGCATACCGTCAACGGCAATATAGACAAGTGTTTTGCCCTGTTCGCGCAGGACCGCGACATTATCAGCCTCCATAGGAATGTTCACACGGTGCTGCTCCATCAGATGCGCACCGCCCACCAGAACCTGCTTCCCTGCAACCCTGGCAGAAATACCAATACCACTGAAGGCTTTAAATTCTGATGGTTCGGAAAATCTGATACCATTCTGTTGCGCGTGCGTTATTACCGCCCGGGCAAGGGGATGTTCGGAACGGCTCTCCGCAGCCGCTGCCAGACTCAGCAATTCCACTTCGCGCTGTTCCCCGACACAGACGACATCCGTAATCTCCGGATTACCTTTTGTAATGGTTCCGGTTTTATCCAGTACAATCGTGTTGATTTTGTGCGCCCGTTCCAGACTTTCCGCATTTTTGATTAAAATCCCCGCTGATGCACCTGCACCGGTACCAACCATGATCGCCGTTGGCGTTGCTAGGCCCAGTGCACAGGGACAGGCAATAATCAGAACAGCTATAAACTTCACCATTGCCTCGTTAAAGGGAACACCCAGCAGGAAGTACCATACCAGAAAGGTGGTGATGGCCACAACAATGACCAGGGGAACAAAAACCGAGGAAATTTTATCGACCAGTCTTTGAATCGGGGCTTTCGATCCCTGTGCCCGCTTTACCATTTCCATGATCCGGGCGACAACGGTCTCTTTGCCGACCGCCTCGGCAACGAATGCAATGCTCCCGTTTGTATTGATTGTACCACCGATAACCTTGTCACCGGCCTTCCGTTCCACGGGAAGACTTTCACCGGTAACCATCGATTCATCAATGGCTGTCTCACCCTCTGTAATGATCCCGTCCACCGGAATTTTCTCCCCGGGTAATACAATAACCCGGTCACCAATGCGAACGTCTTCCAGCGGTATATCCTGGTCCCTCCCGTCTCTGCTGACACGTGCTGTTCGTGGTTGAAGCCCCATCAGTTTCCGGATGGCATCGGAGGTGTGCCCTTTTGCCCTCGCTTCCAGAAAACGTCCCAGCAGGATCAGCGTGATAATCATGGCCGCCGTTTCAAAGTAATAGTGCACCTTTCCGCCGGTACTGATAAATTCCGGCATAAAAACCGCAAGGACGCTGTATATATAGGCGGCTCCGGTTCCGACGGCGACCAGCGTATTCATATCCGCCGTTCCGTGACGAGCGGCCCGCAAGGCGAGACTAAAGAAAGTGCGGCCAGGTATCACCATGATCAGTGTGGTAAGAGTCAGCAGCACAGCCTGAAAGGCGCCTTCCTGCAGCATTCCGCCGGTAAACCGGGGAATGAACATGTCCAGCATGCTCAGCACCATCACCGGAAAAGCCAGCACGGCGCTGATGATAAACCGGGCACGCTGTGCATTCGATTCTTTTCCGGCGGGAACGGACAGACCGCTTCCTTCAGCATCTGCTACTTTTCCGCCGGTATCCCTGGCGGGTATACGCAGCTTGTAACCGGCATCGGCGACGACTTTCCCGATCGTTTCGATCAAACCCGGATCAGGAATCGACACGGTCAGCTCTTCCGTAGCCAGATTGACATTAAGATTCGTCACACCTTCAATCCGCCCGACTTTCTTTTCAACCCGTGCCACGCAGCTTGCACAGGTCATTCCTTCAACCGGCAGCGTTACTGTCGTCATATTTCTTGCTTCGATGATTTTCGACATCGGCCTCACTCAACTTTCCAGCGTAAATCCCGCTTCATCGATGGCTTCCCGGATAGCCTCCCTGTTTACCTTATTCTGGTCATATTGAATATCCGCTTTACCGATTTCCACCTTTATGACCCGTACGCCATCCAGAAGTTCGAGTTCTTTTTTTACAGCCATTACACAATGCTTACAGGACATTCCCTTAATTTTCAGCGTTTCCGTTACCATTACACCACCTCTGTTTTCATTGTCATTGTCAGTATACAGATAACGCATTATGCAGGGGTATATATTTCATTTGTCAGTATATACTATGCCCTGACCTTACTTTTAAAGAGAAATACTGCAGAGAATAAAAATATAAACCGTATCAGGGAGTTCTGTGATAGCTCAATTCCTTATGACATCCCGTCAGGCAACTTCCGCCATCATCAAAATGCCTGAACGTCATCGGCATTCGCCATTTTCCAAAGGGTACTTCAGAAGCAATCAAATGTGGATTACGCGCACCATGGGTATCATGGCACGTTGTACAGCTTCGGGCTTTTTCTCTGTTGACATGCACATAATGGAGATTCGTTCTTCCATTTCTGAATTCCGTTGCTTCACCTGTTTCCGCATCCGTAAATAATCCGGTATCATGACAATCGAAACAGTGTGCAAAGTTATCAACTTTGCCCTCCGTATAGCTGCCCCTGGGAAATGCTTCCGACAGTAAATAGGTATGATCGGGCGTGTGAGCTATATGGCAGACAGAGCAACCGGAATCAGAGAGCGGCACATGTACAAGCATACCTTCACCAACACGCGATTGGATGTCCTTTACCTGCCGGTCCCCTTTCATGATTTCCTGGTTATGGCAAGTGTAACATAGTTTTTGCTCCTGGTCCTGTAATAAGTGGTCATACTGCGACACATGGGCGTTATGGCAAAGGTAGCATTTTCCATCTTTCTGAAACGGACCATGGATTTCCGATTTGTTTGCAAGATCGACTTCCACCTGTTCATGACAGGCGAAGCACATTTCCGGTACATCCTGATCCAGAAGGTATTTGGCATCCGAATAATGGGGTTGATGACAATCCATACAATTCTCGAGATATGGCGGATGCACGCTGGGCATATTCTGATTTTCCTTCTTTGCTTCATGACAATAAAGACAGATATCTTTAACCGTCGTCTTCAGCAGGTTTTCCTCTGCAGACATATGAGGATCATGGCATGCGATACACATTTTTCCTGCAACCGGCCCATGTATAAATGCTTTATCCATATCCATTTCATGGCAGTTTTCACAAATAAACGCTTGTTTCAGGAGTTTTGCATTTTGGGATCCATGTTCATTGTGGCATTCATTACACATACCCTCACTAACCGGAACATGCACATGGACATCTGAATCGCCCAGTTCATGGCATAATAAGCATAATTCCGGCATGGATGATTCCAGTGAAAATTCGGGTCCCTTCTCCCCGGGATGTTCTTTTTCATTTGTCACATGACAGGTGGAACAATCGTCCTTTACGGGAGCATGGGTATACCTGAGATTAACCAGTCCCAGGTGACAGCCCGCCTTTGTGCATCCGGTCTCTTCAGCTACACTCTGAGCGGATACATGAACGGTAAAAATCAGAAACAACACCGTTACAGTGTACATCAAGCGCATGACATCTCCAGCATTAAAATGTTCGTTGATACCTTATATATCCCCCGTTATAGCGTAAAACGTCACTGATAAAATCTCTGTAATAGAATTCATACCCGATCGTTAAATAGCTTTGTCTGTACTGAAAACTGATTTCAGATCGTAAACTGGCCAGACTTAAATCGCGTGCCCTGCCGTTTTGTTTTCTCAGACCGGCTTGTATTTCTGTCCGGACCCGGTTATTCAGCGCATAATAAACGCGGCCGGATACATCATAGAATTCATAGGAATCCTCCTGTCCGGTCATTTCATAATCCCTGATTCCACCGTTTATATTCATACCAAGCGCGTATGTAATGCTTTTACTCCACATCAGATGATATCGCTTCAATCTGTATGGTACCAGATTGGAATTAAAATCTTCAAGCTCAAAACCGGCCTTCAGGTTTAAATATCCGGTTTCAATTCCCCAGATATTCCAGGAACCCGTTTTTAAGATGCGATCTGCCGCACCCTCAATGTTCGTATATTCGCGGTTAAAATGATTAAAATAGAGATTAATCACGCGGCTTAATAAGCTCAGACGGGTACCAAACCGGTGTGTATGTGCCGTAAAACCATAGTCCATACTCTGCCTGGCCGTATAATCCGCAAACACGGTGGCTCCTTCGGGAATCTGACCACCGGGAAGACGCTGAATCTCCAGGAAGGGTCCCCTATCAACAAGGATATAATCTATGTTTTCCTCGTATATGATTATCCCTGATTCATCCTTTAAAAGAAACGATTCCCGGATCACATTCGGATTATCCACATAGACGGGTTCCAGATCTGTAAGCAAATATTCTTCACGACGGATAACAATTACAGATGACGGGCTGTCGCGGTTATCTTTGCGATTTCGGTACAGATAATTCACAGAAAACCGCCCGGTGGGAATCTTCTTGGTATAATCCAGTCCCAGATCCGATTGCCATATACGATCATCAAAGTTAGTATTGTCAATGCTGGTATATTCCTGAGAAAAATATGTGGTGAGGCTTTCATATAACCGGTGTTCTATTTTATAATCAACCTGGTTCTGATGCGATTCGATAAACGAAAAGTCATTATAGTTATAGCGATACCTGACCGATAAATTAATCCGCTTTGGCAGATAAATAAGGGCCGTTTCATTCAGTTGCAACCGTGTCAGATCATCCGTTCCTTCCTGATCATGCCACCAGAAGAGGGAGCGGAGCATATGTTTATTCCGTTTTCCGATTCTCAGTGAATTCTGCATGCGTACGGCATGGATGTAGTTGCGTATGGTCCGGGAATCGGCATAGGTACGTTGAAAATCCTCATACATGTACATCAGCCGGTGATTATCATTTTTCCCGAAAGACTCGCTGGTATTGAACTGAAATTTAGACCGGGTGTTTTCATACATCCGTTTCGTTTGTTTTTCATCCTGTTGCCAGTCTGCCCTGTTCACTTTCAGGGAAAATGGCAGGTATCCGTTCCTATAGGAGAGAGTTGCACCAAAATCTTTTCGTCTGGATTCGACATTCGTGGAAAATTCGCGGTTAACGAAAATTCTGTTAATATTTCCGAAAAGCTGCAGGAACAGTGGCCGGCGGTTAAAAAATAAGGCATTCATCCGGAACTGTTCCGCGGTGAGTGTTTCTGAACGGTTTGGTAAAACCAGAAATTGCTGGTTCCGTACCGTGGGATTATACTGAACGGCCATGTCCAGTTCCAGAAAATTAGGATGCCAGACAATACTATTCGATTGCAGCATGAATTCACCGTTGAAGCGCGAAACCGCTAATTCTTCACGATTGCCTGCACGAATCTCCGATTCCTGGTCTCTATATATGCCTTCCAGTGTTGTATATCCGTTCAGAACACGTTGTTTCCAGAAGCCTGACTCAAACAGATAGTTTTGTGCTTCTGACGGATTTGCACAAACAATAATGCTCAGTACAACAATATTAAACAGTTTTGATAGCTTCAGATTATTCATCAGGTTCTCTGATAAAATGTACATCGCTCCCACCATGAGGATCATGGCATTGCATACAGGCGATCGTACTGATTGTATCATGTGCTTTATTCTTGGTCACATCACCTGCCTGGTGGCAGAAAAGACAGTGTTCCCGTTCAGGCTGTTTCAAAAGGGCTCTGTTTGGAGATTGATGCGGGAAATGGCAACTGGCACACATGCCGGCCCCTACAGGTCCGTGAAGGAATGTATACGTTTCCGAAAACCTGGTATGACACTGGTAGCACAGATCGGGTATTGGTGATATGAGGTGGTTACTATGGTTCCTGTCATGACATAACCGGCAGGAATCAGGCCGATAAACAGGATGCACGGAAGCTGGCCGTTCGTCTGCATGGAGGCGTTCTTCTGTAAGGTCCCTTGAACGCATTGGATTTTCGGTTTTTATTTTAAGCGTATCCACTGCCGTTTCATCTGTTTCGGGCACTGGTACACCATCGAAAAAAAAGGTTAAAAGGCGATACCCCTGTCCGGCCCTGCAGGAACTCAGTACCAGACATACACAGAAGATCAGAAGAATGTAATGAAGGCGTGTCTTCCGCATCAGATTACCTGTAGGAAACAAATCCATATACACCTACTTTATCGGGACCGTACTGATTGGTAACAAAAATCACGTATTCCAGTTTAAAGCGTGGGTCCACATACTTTTCAAAATAGCTGTTAACAGAATAAGCCAGAGTCACATCAGCCGGCAACCACATATGACCCGGTTTTTTATATGGCCCGCCGAAATACATCAGAACATCTCCCTGCCGATTGAAAATCTGCACGTTTTCAAAGGCAGCATCCACGATGAAAATATGCCCTTCTTTATCGATATCGATGCCTTTGGGTCTGACAAACTGGCCCGCATGTCTGCCGAAAGCGCCAATACTGCCCGTAAAACGGCCGCTCTTTTCAAAAACCTTTATTTTTGAATCGCCCGTATCCGTCACGTAAATCCGGTTTCCATAGACGGCAATATTGGTTGGTGAATATAAGTATGCCGGATTACCCTGTGTCGTATCCGGAAACGACCGTTTGACCTCCCCGGATAGCTGATCATATACCAGAACCTGGTGCCGTTCCAGGTCGCAGACCCATATTTCTGAATTATTCACAACGACATCGGTTGGTTTTTCAAGTTCGGTATCACCGATTACCTCTAGAAACCTTCCTGCGGCATCAAAGGATACGACCTGCTTTCGACCGGCATCCGCGACATAGAGGTTTCCCGCGCTATCCACAGAACAATTGACCGGCTTCTTCAAAACGCCTAATCCTCCGGGAACAAAATATGAGAACGTATGCCTGCCCAGATCGATAATTTCAATCCCCGGCAGCATAGTATCGCAGATATAGACACGGTTATTGCGGACGGAGATACCATACGGTTTGTATATCGGTTTTCCCTCTTCTCTTCCCATGACATACCGCTTAAATGCCGATTGCTCGCCGGTAATATCCAGGGAGGTCGTAATGGAAGTCAGATACTGTATTCGTGCGGAATCCGGCGGAGATGGAAAAATCACCACATTATCGGTGTGCTCCACGTTCTTATGCAATGACGTACAACTCCAGCTTAGCAGTATCATTCCGGGAAGCAGAATTCTCAGGAAAACGCGTATAGTTAATAACATACTGCGTTGTATCATTTATTATGACACGTCAGGCAAAGTGCACTGGACGCATTTGAGATGCGTAATAGCTTAACGAAGCCGCTGCTGTTATGGACATCATGGCAGGATGCGCACTGCACCTGTTCATCAATAAGAAGATCTTCGCTGATTGTTCCTCCCAAACCCGAATTTGTAGTAGTCGGGTCATATAATTCACCATCGGATGTTGCCAGGTTTTCATCATACGTAATGGATATCGGATGATCATCATTCAGATCGGTCCCGATACTGGCCGCACCCTCCAGAAAATGCGTACCGCCTGTTTCTCCGCCAAAATTATCCACCGCTACTGTACCGTCATGACAGCTCAGGCATAATTTCGAGGAGGCATCCGGTTGACCCGCTGAAGCCTCCATTGTGGCACTGGTATAGGGTGTGAAGATAGCCGTTGTGATCTCATGGTTCCATAAAGGGGCATTCGATACCGACACATCCGAATTATGTGGTGAATGACACACCAGGCACACTTGTCCGGTTGTATTCCAGGACTCGCCCGAAAAATCGTGTGCCGATCCCACAATAGTTTGAGACCAGGACAGATTAATCATCAGGACTAATAAAAAAAGAACAGTCCCGGCTTTAACGCAATGTTTCATTTCTCCTCCTGCAAGTTTCAAATACCTTTGTTCATTTAATATGTTCTTGGATTGTGATTTCTACCATGGCAATATAAGTAACATTGTCCGCGATATTCACCGTCATCGATAAATTCCAGTCTTCCCATTCCTCCCCGGCTTGGTTCGACGATGGAAAGGTCAAAATTAATAAGGTGTGTATTATTCGTAAATGAACCCTGATCACGGTTTATCCCGTGCGGATCATGGCACGCATTACATGGCGTGATTTCTTCGACGATATGCTTCCGATGCACTTCTTCGCCAAAGCTTCCGCCGCTGTTTATAATGATTGAGCGCTCATGACACTGATAACAGAGCTCATACACCTGTAAAGATTCCGAGGTTGAATCGGCTGTTTCATATCTGAATTTCAACAATCCCGGCCAGATTGATCCATGGGGCCCGCTTGCAGAGCTGTTATCACTGGAATGACAATCAGAACAATAGATGATACTTGATTCTGTAAGCGGAGCGATCAGACTGGGCACATTTGCATTCTGCCCCTGCACTTCTACGGGATGAAAAGATGGATTAGCTGCGTGGAATTCCAACCGTACGTTATCCTGCTCAATATGGCGGACGGTTCGGCTGCCCGGCTTAACTGGGCTGTCAGCATGACAACGATAACATATTTCATACTGAAAAGAGGCTGCCTGTACCTCGTTTCCATCTGTATCTATACCGCGAACGCCGGCGAGCGGACCGGAAACATCCGGTGCCTCTGCAGTCTGGCCTCTGCTGTAATGGGGATTGTGACAATCCGAACATTCAACATGGATGTTCTCAACAATACCTTCCTCTACGGGATCATGGATGCCTGTATACTGATATACATTGTGCCGGTATTGCTTTAAAAAATCCGGTTGAAGGTCCTCCCGGGCAACATTTCCATTATGACAGATCAAGCAGTTATTTTCTTCGGGATAAAAATTAGTCAGGCGTGTCGCACCCTCCGCCCCATGAGGATCATGGCAATTCTCACAGGCGTTTTCTGCTACTGATTGAAAACCCGTATGAAACCATGGATTTTCTCCGGAACCATTCCAGGTGGCCGTTGAGGTATTGTGAAGTGATTCAGACCAGCCCGATTTCACATGACAATACCTGCAGAGCTCAGAATACTGCAAAGGGGCAACCAGAAATTGACCGAAGGTATTGTCGTGGGCATCATGACAGGAGCCGCATTGCATGGATTCATCTTCCAGTTTTATAACCGGATTGAGAACGGACGGCTCTGTCAGTTCTCCATCGCTGGCGGCAAGGGCCGAATTATAGAGAAACGAAACCGGGTGATCATCATTCAACACGGTTCCAAGTTTCGAATCACCATCCGGCATATTGATGATCCCTCCGCTCATTTCAATGGGCTCTCCTCTGCTGATGACATTGCCCAGACCGATCGTACCGTCATGACAGGAAAGGCACAGAAGAGATGATCCACCGGGCTGACCGGTTGCGGATTGCGAGGTGGAACTGCTGTACAAATCATAGGTCACTCCCGGATCATGTCTGTTCCAAAGCGGTTTTCTGGAACTGCTGTTATGTGGTGCATGACAAAACACACAGACTTCCGTCTCACTTTCCGCTGTAATCGCCCCCGGCCCGCTTACAGACATATTATGTACGGTATGCACCACTGATTGTGCTGATACACCTGTCTGAAGCAGGAAAAAAAACGCAACAGACAGTATGATGGGCCTATTAATCTTCATAAATCTTAATCAGATCGAACTTTTGAATACGTCCATTATACGAATCCGCAATATATATCGAATCGTCTGACGGCATATGAATTCCTGCAGGCAGCAGAAACGCCCCCGGCTGCTCACCTGCCTGTCCAAAGCGATACAGATAATTACCCTGTTTATCAAAAACCTGAATGGTGTTCAGGAGTCCATCCGCCACAAATATGTTTCCGGACCGGTCAACGCAAATCCCCTTTGGTCTTAGCATATAACCGCTTGTATTTCCCGGTTCCCCGAAATGCGAATGAACCGTACCGAGCTGATCAAAGACCTGTATCCGAAAATTCATCGAATCAATTACATAAACCAGATGATCCGGTCCAATATGCAGAAAATTAGGGAAGTTGAATTTCCCGGGATCTTTTCCACGCCTTCCTATTTTTCTGATGATGTCACCATTCCGGTTTATGACAGCAAGACAATGTTTTCCTGTCTCCGATACCCATATCCTGCCGGTTTCCGAACTCCAGGCAATACCTGTGGGCTGAACCAGTGTGTCATTCAGCAGGACCACCTGACCCGTTTGCAAATCATATTGAAAAACATGATTCAGAACCGAATCGGTGAAAAGTATAGTTGTCCCCGGACCTTTACATAGCGATACCAGCGAGGGATAGGAGCGTGAATCCGGTTGTATAAGATACTCAAAAATACCTTTCGGAGGGTTTATTCGCAGAAGTGCGCCCAGACTCCGATCAATCACAATAAGGTCGCCATTTTTCAACTGGATCAGCCCCATGGGTTGAACAAGACGCAGATGTGATTCACCAAACACAATATCTTTAATCGATTGTATAAATGATTTATTATTCTCACAGTCTGAGGATGCACGCAGGGTCAATTTCCATGCAGCGGTGAGTCTGGCATAAGGTTTTTTTGGACTACCGGGGTAGATATCGGTGCAACATAACACCGTAATCATGATAATAATTCTTATATAAAAACGCATATTTTTAAAATAGTTGCATAGCAACTGAGGAGAAGTCTAATATGTTAATATTGTCATAAAATCAATATGATTCAATAACGATTTAAAAAAAATCAGATTTAGAAATATAAACAGGATTTGCCTTCCGGCACTTGATGTACATTTAAAGATAAACTAATTTACACCGGACGCAGCGGAATACTGGCTCTTGTTTAATTCCTGTTGACAGTCATCACTAAAAACCATTCATCGCAGATATACATGTGAGATAAAGATGCGCTGGAAGATGGTTATACTGACGATATTTACACTCGTACTCATCCTATTCGCCTTGTTTAAAATCGGAGAGTACCGGTTTAATTCCATGGTGGCCGGAGAGATAGATCAGTTGTTGTCACAATCATCCGGAACATCAGGAACTGTTATTACGGAAACAGATCTCGAAGGTCTGCCGGTACCGATGAAAAAATACCTGCGTTATGCCGGGGTAATCGGTAAAAAGCCGGTGTGGAACGTAAAACTCACCCAGAATGGTTTATTCAGGAAGGCCCCGGGTGATGGAACTATGAATTTTACCGCGTCGCAATACTACTGCACTGAACCGGGGGGCTTCCTCTGGGATGCCAGGGTAAAAATGTTCCCGGGTTTAACGCTTTTTGGAAGGGATAAATATATCAACGGTCAGGGCGGCATGCTTATTAAACTCCTGGCCCTTATACCGGTTGTCGATGCGGAAGGATTTGAGATTGACCAGGGCAGCATGCTGCGATATATCAATGAGCATTTCTGGTTCCCTACCGCATTTCTCAATGATTATTTCAAGTGGATATCGATTGACGATTATACCTGTGAAGCTGTCGTTCAATTTGCCGGTATAAAAGCACGGATTATGTATTATTTCAATGAAGCCGGTCAGATGATTAATTTTGAAACCGAGCGCTACCGCAGTTTACCGGACGGACGCAGTGAGCTGACCCGTTGGAGCACACCTGTTAGGAACTACAGGAAAATGAATGGATTTTTCATTCCGACAGAAGGGCAGGGAGTCTGGCATCTGCCCAGTGGCAATTTCTCTTATATCGATCTTAAAATTACCGATATTACATATAATTTCGATCCGGATTCGCTGTAAGATTCAGCGGAACTTTAGGATAATGTATAGCCTGCCTCCTGAAGCGCTCTCCTGATAACACCGGCGGACCGATGCAGGGCTTCCTGTTCATTCGAAGCCAACCCGGCGGAAATAATCCTCTCGATTCCGCTATGCCCTATGATACAAGGTACACTCAGGCACACATCCTTCAGTCCATATTCCCCATCCAGGAACGTTGAAACCGTCAGAACGCTGCGCTGATCCCGGATAATGGCCCCGGCGATACGCGTGACAGCCATGGCAACAGCATAGTAAGTGGCGCCTTTGTAGTCAATAATATGATAGGCCGAATTCCGGACCTGCTCCACGATACGCTCCCGTTCTCCCTTCCAGTCACCGCATTTTCCGCAGTCCCGGCAGAACGCATCGATGGGCATACCGGCCATGTGCGTCATGGACCAGGCGGCAAGCTCGCTGTCACCGTGTTCGCCAAGAATATAGGCATGCACATTACGCACATCCAGACCGCAATGCTGACTGATCAGGTACCGAAAGCGGGATGTATCGAGCACCGTACCCGAACCGATAACCCGATTCCGCGGTAATCCTGATTGCACAAGGGCGATATAGGTTAGCACATCGACCGGATTCGTAACCACCAGAATTACCGCTTCCGATTGGACAACATTGATATCATTTATGATGGATTCCATGATCTTTGAATTACGCTGTACCAGATCGATCCGGGTTTCATTCGGTTTCTGCTTGGCTCCTGCAGTGATGACAATGACATGGGAATCGGTATAATCGTCCACCGTACCGATCCGGATCTGTACAGGTGGAAAAAACGGCAGTCCGTGGGCCAGGTCCAGCACCTGTCCTTTCATTAAATCCGTATTGACATCAATAATCGCTATCTCCGAGGCAATTCCGCTCTGGGCCAGGGAGAAGGCTGATGTGGAACCCACGTCACCCGCACCGACAATCGTTACCTTCCCCGGTTTTATTTTTCCCCTGAAGGGCATATACTGTCCTTTCCGCATTTCTTAAAACGTGTAAGACGTTTCACTACATACATTTCCCCAGGTTTCATTTCCGTCGTGCATCGATAAAGGATTTTATACCCAAAACCAGATACACAAGAACGATAACGGCCATAATGGCCTGGGCGACAGATGCTCCCGGCCGGGGCACGTCCCCTCCATCCAGCATTGTGATGACGTTACCGATACCACTGACCGATCCCAGAAAACCGAGCAGTGCTAAACCCATTGCACTATGCATAAACAACTTACGCCGTTGTTCGGGTTTTCCCAAAATACCGAGTGCTGTCAGAATAATACCGAAAAAAGACGGAATTAAAGCGGTTACGCTGGTCATACCGGTAATAAGGTAGGATCCCAGTCCAAGTATAATCAGCAGAATTCCTGTTACAAGCGTTGAACGAATCATTTTAATTTTCTCCAGTTCAAATCGATTCATATTTCTTATGCATCTGATAACGAACAAATACTTTAAAAATTCCGGAAACGTTCCATATTTCACATATTACCGGCTGTCAAGCCGCTTCCAGTTTATTCATCCAGTTAAATTTCAGAAACATGGAAGTCAGGACCAGCAACCCGGTGGTTATGAATACATTTGTGTAGGATTCCAGCACCAGGTAGACCGGTATCAGAACCAGTGTCATTTGCCAGACAATGCCGACAGCGATGTTCAGAGCGTCTCTCTTGAAATGGGTATTCTTTTTAAAATCGGGATATTGTGCTTCCACTTTTTTACATACCGGCCCCCACAGTCCCCATGGTCTCACGGACATGTAAAATCTTTTCAGCACTTCCTCTTCTTCCGGTTTGGACCTGTAACTGGCAATAATCGAAGAAGCGGCTGATACAAGCAGTATGACAGGAAAACTGTTCAGAGCGGAAAGCTCCGGAAACAGTATTGGAATGACGGATGCGGCAATCAAACCCGATATCATACCCCAGAAGTAACCGAATCCGTTAAAGCGCCACCAGTGCCATTTCAGAATGTTCGGTGCCGTATATCCGCCCCAGAGTCCGGATACGATCCACTGCATGGCTGTATTGATCGATTCCGCCATGAGTCCTGCAATCATACCTACGATAACCACCATCACCGACGCGACATAGCTCATACGAACGAATTGTTTATCAGTCCCTCCGGGATTGATATAGCGTTTATAGATGTCGTTGACAATATAGGAAGCGCCGGCATTGACCGTTGCATCAAATGTAGACATGAACGCTGCCAGCAGGCCGGCAATGAGGAATCCGACCAGTCCGACCGGAATAAAGTTGTTTATCACATAGGGTAAAATCATTTCGAAATCAATATCCGGCCCCATCGCAATCAAATTCGGGCTGTAAAAAACAATGGCCAGCAGAGTGATGCCGGTTATCATCAGCCAGCGGGGAAAAAGACACACAGACACGACACCGCTCATGAATGCGGCTTCTTTCGGCTTGCGTGCCGCCAGGATACGCTGCATATCGTAGTTCGGTGCCGGACCGGCGATACTTATAAGAACCCCTTTGAAAAGCATCATCATAAATACAATTGTAAACAGGGACCACCCATCTGTAGCGATACGCGCATTAACAGAGGGAATGAGCCCGCTCCAGTCCATGTTCAGTTTCCAGCCGAAAAAGAGATTGTGCCAGCCATCGGGCACCATCGCTGTAACCATTTCTGGACTGATTTTAACCATGGCGATATAACCGATAAACACCGAAGCGATTGCCAGAATCGTAAACTGAAGCAAATCGGTGATCACCACACTATACATGCCCCCGGCAATGACGTAGATCATTGTGATGGTCATGAGGATGATCGCATAATAATCCGGTGAGATCTGCCAGGGCAGGAAGACAGCG
>CAYPHA010000010.1:80302-93632 GCA_964410215.1 uncultured Calditrichota bacterium
GGCAAATTTACCGATGCCCTTGAATGCATAACCTAAAAAGCCGACGACGCTGAACAACGCAAAAACGACCACGCTGATGCGTGACAATTCGCCGCCCTTGTCTGCCCCGAAACGTGTGGTTATCCATTCGGCACCCGTCAGTACATTGGAACGCCGGATCCACACGGAAAGGTAGATCATCAGGAAGACCTGGTTAAACGTCGGCCACATCCACGGCAGCCAGACGCCTTTAACACCGTAAACGAACAGGATATAAACCAGCCACATGGTTCCGGTGATATCGAACATGGAGGAGGCATTGGCGACACCCAGTAACCACCAGGGCATGGTTTTTCCACCAAGAAAGTAAGAATCCATATCCTGGCCGGCCCTGCGTGATACGAAAAAACCAATCACCACGACCAGAATCAGATAAAGACCGATAATACTCAGATCGATATAATGAAGCTGCATGAATGACTCAGGATTGGGTTTTCTGCATCCTCACCCGGTTTAACCGGTAAAATACAGGTAAGCTACCACGATCAGTACCAGAACCAATCCGGAAGAAACGACATCACCGATGGTCCAGCTGGAACGGGATTCCGCCCTGTCTTTATCCGACATCGTCGCATAGGTTAACCCGCTGATTTTTTCATAAGACGGTTCTTCTGTCATGTAGCTTACGACAAACATTACGATGGCACACACGATAAATATGACCAGGCTGTAATACTGAAAAAAGGTATTGTTCAGAATCCATAAAATGGATCCTTCCGCGTATGAGAATCCCGACATCAGTTTCACAGGCGTATCGATGGCCAGGCGAATGATACCGAGTGAAAAACCCGTGATTAATGCGGCCAGACAGCCTTTGGCATTGAGTCGTTTGTTGAAAACCCCGAAGAAAAATACGACGAAAATCGGCGGTGCCAGGTAAGCCTGTACGCCCTGCAGATAATCATACAGTCCTTTTCCTCCCTGGATCACCGGTATCCAGAGCAAGCCGATCAGAACCATCACCGCCGTTGCCACACGCCCCATCCACACTAATTGTTTCTGCGTGACATTGGGTCGTAAACGTGAGTAAAAATCCATGGTAAACAGAGTGGAGGACGCATTGAACACACCGGCCAGTGAGCTCATCAGCGCCGCCAGCAAACCGGCAACGACAATCCCGCGAATACCGATCGGCAGCACATGTGCAACGAGAAGTGGAAAGGCCTTCTGGGCATTATCCCTGATTACCTCGCCATCCGGGCCGATTAACTGTTCCTGAATCGCCGGGATATTGCCGGTTTGTGCAATTGCAATGCAGATCATTCCGGGGATGATAAAGATAAAAACAGGAAGTAATTTCAGAAACGCAGCCGCAATGGAACCGCGCCGGGCTTCTTTTTCATTCGGAGCGCCCAGAGCCCGCTGAACAATATACTGATCGGTACACCAGTACCATAATCCGATGATCGGGGCACAAAAAAGCATCCCCAGCCAGGGATAATTATCATTGAAATACCAGGCCATTCGTCCCGCTTCTTTCACCGGCGCCCAGGTGCCTTCCATACCCGACGGTACCAGCGGTTTCCACAGATTAAACATCTCCGATCCGAGCACGGCGCGTAATTCCGACCAACCGCCCAGGGCCTGCAGACCGTAAATCGTTACGAATACCGACCCGAGCACAAGAATGACCGTCTGTAAGGCCTCCGTATAAGCGACCGCCCGCAATCCGCCGAGGATGGTATAAATACCGGTTAAAACAATGACGATGATAGAACCCAGCCAGAAGCTGTCCAGACCCATGAAATTAATATCGGGTAACAGTACACTGAACACGATACCGCCTGCAAAAATACCGACTGCTATCTTCGTCAGAACGTAGGCTACAAGTGAAATCAGTGATAAAACGGTCCGGGCTGTCGGTGAAAACCGCCGCTCGAGAAATTCCGGCATGGTGAAAACTTTGGATCGCATGTAGAAAGGAACCATAACCCAGCCTAACACGAGCAGGCACCAGGCATGTAATTCATAATGTGCCATGGCCACCCCGTCGGTAGCACCGGAACCGGCAAGTCCCACCAGATGTTCGGACCCGATATTGGATGCAAAGATGGAAGCCCCGACGATAAACCAGCCGAGATGACGCCCGGCAAGAAAATAATCGGTTGATGTCTCCTGCCTCTGTCTGATAACCCACCAGGCGAGGCCCAGAATCACCAGGAAATAGGCCGCGATAATGAGCCAGTCCACATGATGTAACGTAGTCATTGCTATTCCTTTCTTTCCATGTGCTATTTATGAATGTTGCGTGAGGGGCGTATATCAGTCCTCTTCGGAATTCAGGACCTCTCTCAGAAACGCCCTGAACGGTTCCCGGAATTCTTTGCGTTTCAGACCGAATTCCACAATGGTCTTAAGATAATCTATCTTATTACCGATATCATACCGTTTGCCTTCAATAATACAGGCATATACGGGTTCCCGTACATTGAGAATTTTCAGTGCGTCCGTCAGTTGCACCTCATTATTCACACCGCGCTCCGTATCATCCAGCGCGTTAAATATTTCCGGAGTCAGGATATAGCGACCGGCGAATGCAAGGTTGGATGGACTCTTGTCAACAGGCGGCTTTTCGACCATCTCCGTCACTTTCCACAGGCTGTCCGATATTTTATCACCTCCAATAATGCCGTAACGCGATACCTTGTCATGGGGAACCGTTTCCACAGCAACGATGCTGTGTTTATACTGTTCATAAAAGTCGATGAGTTGCTGGGTTACAGGAATAATGGAATTGACGATGGTATCACCGAGAAGTACGGCAAACGGTTCATCGCTGACATGATTACGGGCATAGCGGATGGCATCGCCCAGACCGTTCAGTTCGCGCTGCCGGATATAATGAATATTGGCCATATCGCTGATGCGCCGGATCTCATTGTACCAGTGGTCATTTTCCTTTTCCCCGAGTATCATTTCCAGCTCGGTATTGCGGTCAAAGTGATCCTCAATAGCCCGCTTTCCTTTGCCTGATATGATCAGGATATCGTCAATACCGGAATCCACCGCTTCCTGTACGACATACTGGATGGTTGGTGTATCGATAATAGGGAGCATTTCTTTCGGCTGCGCCTTGGTTGCAGGCAGAAAACGGGTACCCCAGCCGGCTGCCGGGATGACGGCTTTTCGTATCATGAATCGTGGCTTCCTGTTTATAAAATGAATGGTGTAATAACCCGGGCATTTATTTTTTTCATTTCAACGATTAAACGGGTCAGCATCTCGTCGTCCTCAAACCGACCGATAATGGAACCGCCTGAACCGGCGAATTTGGCCGAAGCCCCGCAGTTACGCGCCGTTTCAACCAGCTCGAGATTGCTCGGGCTGATATTCATGATGCTACGGCGCAGATCAAAATTACGGTTCATCACGTCATCAAATCCGGTCAGATCACCTTGTTCAATCATGTCGCGGCCCTTTTCCGCGCATCCGGCGATCTGCTCAAGGGCAGCAAGCGCATCAGGATCTCCCTTTTCAAAACGGTTTTTTAAATCATTAAACACGACACCGGAAACCTTACTGAGTTGGGTTTTATAGGCAATATACAGATTGGTAAGAGCGGATGGTTCGAGGGATTTGTATCTACCGAAACCATTCTCGAGCATGAAATCCCTGTCGAAGTCCATGAAGACACATCCCTCATAGACCTGTATGACCCGATCCTGCAATCCGGCATTGATACCGAGCTCTTCCATCTCTGCGTTAAGGATGATAGTCGGCAGAACATGCTTTTCTATGGTAACATCGAAGAAACGCATCAGGGCCCGGATCGTGGCCGTGATGATGGCGCTCGAGCCGGCCAGCCCCACCTGACGGGGTATGGTGGAATGATAACGGATCGTAAAATTCCTGTTCTCGAGTGCAATATCATGGGCAATACAGTATTCCGTGAATTTTTTTATGGCCGCTTTGATGAGGCGTTCGCCCCCGTAATAACCGAGTGATTTAATACGTTCTATAAAGGTATGAATATTGGGGTACTCCATCCGGTCCATGGGATTCAGTTCGATGCGAAGCTCCGGGCTCTCGTAGAGCGAAATGCGGGCACCGAAATTTTTCACTGTGATGGAAATCGTCTTACCAAAATACCCGTCCGAAGGGTTTCCCAGCAGCCCGGCCCGGGCATAGGCGCGTTCTTCAATTATCACATATTCTCCCGTACCAACATGTTGTTTATATAATCAGGAAACCCCGCCGCAGCATTTTTTAAACTTGTTACCGCTGCCGCAGGGGCAGGGATCATTGGGTCCCCCTTTGTATGAAGGAAATCCCTTGTCTTTCTCAGCCGCCCAGGCCATGACGTTGGCCGGAGGCCGCTGAAAACGCAGTTCATTGGCCATGAATCGCATGTAGGGATCGATATGATTAAAAAATTTTTTATATCCGGCACATAAATAATTCAAGCCCTCTTCACCGTCCGGCGTTTTGATGAACCGGTGCTTGGGACATTCACCGTGGCAGGCGAAACGGACTTCACATTTGCGGCAATATTCCGGCAGCTTATTCAACTTATCCTGGCCGAACTTGATCTGCAGGGGATTGCTGATGATACTTTCCAGCGGTGCCTCCATAATATTACCCAAATGGTTTTCGGGGTAGACATAATGATCACAGGAATAGACATCCCCATTATGTTCAATGGCCATGGCGGTTCCGCAGGTCTCATTAAAAACACAAATACTGGCCGGCATACCCATCCAGCACTCCAGAGCCACATCGAACAACTGGACAAAGTAATTGCCGACATCCTGCCGCACCCATTCATCAAAGATGGCGATTAGAAAACCACCATAGGCTTCGGCTTCGACGGACCATTCGGTAACGTCTGCCGACTTACGGTAATTGGGTGAAATCAGTGTCAGTCCCTGATCGGTGGGTGCCGCCGTTGTACGTTCAACAATGGGTATGAATTGCATGAAACCGCTGCCGGATTCTTTCAGAAAATGATACACGTCCAGCGGCGCCTGCGAATTATCCCGCTGCACAACGGTCAGCGTATTGAATTCGACATTATGCTTATTAAGAAAATCGATCCCCCGCATAACCTGCTTGAAGGATCCCCTGCCGCCCTGGTTCAGACGATAACGGTTATGACGCTCTTCCGGTCCGTCGATGGACAGCCCGATCAAAAAGTTGTTTTTCTTGAAAAATTCACACCAGCGGTCATTAAGCAGCACGCCATTTGTCTGGAAGCCATTATCGATCCGCTTTCCATCAGCATATTTATTCTGGAATTCGACAACCTTTTCAAAAAACTCCACGCCGAGAAGCGTAGGTTCACCACCCTGCCAGGCAAAGCTGACCTGAGGAACCTGATGTGCCTTAATTTTCTTTTTAATAAAGTTTTCCAGAACATCATAGGGCATGCGAAAATTGTTCTTACCCGGATACAGGTTTTCCTTTTCCAGGTAAAAACAATAGGTACAATTGAGATTACAGATCGGGCCATGCGGTTTGGCAATGATATGAAAGGCATTCGGGACATCCGAGAGTCTGGGATATCCTTCTCTATCTAAATGAGTCATAAAATCTCCTGTAAATGGGAATCACACGCTTCCGCAGGAATCATGCAATTTGGTTCGGTTTATTCTCAGTCAAAATAAACCAATCATCAATTCTGAGAACAGTACCCATTATAAGAATTATGACTTTAAGATTCCAGATCAATCCTCATAGGAAGTATATAAACGGGCCGCTTTTTCAGCAGATGTTACGATTCCTTTAATCATTGCGGAACTTAACCCTTCGTGCTCCATCTGATTCAGACCGGAGATGGTCACACCCCGGGGTGTTGTCACACGGTCAATTTCAAATTCCGGATGGTTTTTGGTCTGTAGCAGCAGGGATGCGGCTCCTTTTGCGGTTTGTGCGGCGATTTTCAGGGATTTATCCGAATGGAAGCCGATTTCGATACCGCCCTGAGAAGCCGCCCGGATCACCCGCAGGAAAAAAGCGACACCACAGGCACCCAGGGCCGTAGCCGCGCTCATCTGGGCCTCCTCGATTTCCATGGTTTCCCCCACTGTAGCAAATACATCTTCCGCCACCCTGAGCGCACCCTGATGACCGCCGTTAACCGCCAGGCAGGTCATGGATTCACGGATAGCAATGGCCGTATTGGGCATGGCCCGGACAATAGGCAAACCCTTTCCGATAACCTTCAGGATCTGCCGTATACTGGCTCCCGTCACAACGGATACGATGACATGCTTTTCCGGATCGAGTTGCTCACGAATTTCTTCAAGGATACTGTCCAGCTGCTGGGGTTCGACCGCCACAATGATTATTTCCGACAGGCGCACCGCTTCACAGTTGTCCGATTTCACAATAAAACCTTTTTTTTCGAACACCTCCAGGTGATGAAGGTTTCTGCGTGTCAGAATGATGTTTGAAGGATCGAAGGAACCGGAATCATATAATCCCTTAGCGATGGCGCTGCCAATATTCCCGGTACCGAGAATACACAGTTTACTATTTTTTTTCATTTACTTCTCCGATAAATATGAGTGAATCGATCGCGCGGCTTCCCTGCCGTGATAGATCGCCCGTACCACAAGTGACGCTCCGGTTGATGCATCACCGGCCGAAAATACATTTTCCCGTGATGTCTGATAACCGGCACCGGTAGATATATTTCCCCTGCTGTCGGTCTTCAGTTCCAGCTCATCGATAATCCCTTTCGAAACAGGGCTTATAAATCCCATAGCCAGCAGGACCAGGTCACATTCGAGTTCAAAGCGGGAACCGTCAATTTCAGTCAATACCGGTGGACGCCCATCTTTATTGGTTTTCCAGGTGACCCTTGAAAAGGATCCTTTCAGTGCATGGTTCTCACTCTTTTCAAATCCCTTTGTGAGGATTCCCCAATCCCGCTTACACCCCTCTTCATGTGAGGAGGATGTGCGCAGAATATCCGGCCAATTCGGCCAATCGGGATTCGACGCATGCGGCCATTCTGTCGGTTTTTCCAGGATTTCGAACTGATGTATTTCGGAAGCGCCCTGACGGTTTGCCGTTCCCACACAGTCCGAACCGGTATCGCCGCCTCCGATAACGAGCACCTTCTTCCCCTTCGCATCGATCACATGCGTGTCTTCGATTAATCCGTCCTGACTCAGATTAGAACGGGTCAGGTAGTCCATGGCAAAATGAATGCCGTCGCATTCCCTGCCGGGAACATCCAGGTCTCTTGGCCTCTCAGCGCCCATAGTAATCAAAACGACATCATGTGAACGCACCAGGTATTTAGCGGAAAGGTCCTCGCCGATTTTAACACCCGTTTCGAAGTTTACGCCTTCCGCCTCCATCTGTTCCAGCCGCCGGTCGAGTACCCATTTTTCAAGTTTGAAATCCGGGATTCCATAACGTAACAGGCCGCCCGCTTTAGGGGCTTTCTCAAAAACCGTAACCTGGTGCCCGAGACGGCAGAGTTGCTGTGCAGCTGCCAGCCCCGCCGGACCCGAACCGACGATCGCCGCAGATTTACCGGATAGGGTATCCGGTTTGCGTGGCAGGACCCAGCCCATTTTATAGGCATTTTCGATGATGGCCAGCTCAATTTGCTTTATCGTCACCGGGCTGTCATTAATGGAAAGTGTACAAGCTGTTTCGCAGGGAGCCGGGCAGACGCGTCCGGTAATTTCCGGAAAATTATTCGTCTGTTCCAGCCGTTCATATGCCTCCCGCCATAAATCCCTGTATACCAGGTCATTCCATTCCGGAATGAGGTTATAAACCGGACAGCCGAAATCGGAATGGCAGAAGGGAATACCGCAATCCATGCAACGTGCACCCTGTTCCCGCAATCCGGACTGCTCCATCGGTATCGTGAATTCTCCGTAATCATTAAGCCGTTCCGCCACATCCCTGTATTCCGAATCCTTTCTGCCGAATTCCATAAATCCCGTTGGCTTACCCATTATGAAAACACCTCCTCTGTCATGCCGATGCTGCCCGCTTCTTCAAAACGTTTTTCGTCAATGCGCTCCAGGGCATGCCTGTACTCCACAGGAAGCACTTTAATAAAGTAGGGAATAATCTCATCCCAGTTGTCCAGAATTTCCCCCGCTCTCGGGCTGCCCGTATATGCACGGTGCTGTTCGATTTTATTTTTAAGAAACCGGATGTCCTCGTCAAGAAGCAGCAGTTCCAGATCGACCATCTCCAGGTTACAGCGTGTATCGAACAACTGATTTTCATCCAGCACATAAGCGATGCCCCCACTCATGCCGGCTGCAAAATTAACACCGGTGGTCCCCAGCACGATAACCCGCCCTCCGGTCATGTATTCGCAACCATGATCACCGACACCCTCCACGACGGCCAGCGCACCACTGTTCCGCACACAGAACCGTTCACCGGCGAGCCCGTTTATAAAGGCTTCACCGGAAGTCGCCCCAAACAGATTCACATTACCGGTAATGGCGTTCTTATGCGGCAGGTAGGATGCCCTTTCCGGAGGGCGTATGATCAGTTTACCACCGGATAATCCTTTACCGACATAATCATTGGCATCGCCGTGCAAACAGAACGTAATACCCCTGGCCAGGAACGCACCAAAGCTCTGCCCGGCAGAACCGCTGAATTCAACACGTACCGTATCCTCCGGTAAACCTTCCTCACCGTAGCGTTTGGAAACGGCCGCGCTGAGGGTGGCTCCTGTTGCCCTGTTCGTATTTTTAATACAGCGTTGAAGAATCAGCGGGCGTTTTGTTTCTATCGCTTCCCGGGAAGCGGCAATGAGGTCTTCATCGAGCTCATTTTTCATACTGACATCCTGACCGGAAATGCAACAGAGGGCCGGGACATTCATTTTATCCGGTGTGTAGAACAATTTGGTAAAATCCAGTCCTTTTGTTTTGATATGACCGACGGCTTCTTCTTTTTCAAGCAAATCCGTGCGACCGACCATCTCATCAAAGGTCCGGAAACCGAGTTCCGCCATATACTCGCGGATTCCCCTGGCAATGAACATCATGAAATTTATAACATGTTCCGGTTTACCGGTGAAGCGTTTTCGCAGAACCGGATCCTGGGTTGCTACGCCTACGGGACAGGTATTCAGATGGCATTTACGCATCATGATGCAACCCAACGATATCAGGGCGGTGGTTCCGAAACCGAACTCTTCCCCTCCGAGCAACGCGGCAATCACCACATCGCGCGCTGTTTTCATCTGGCCGTCAACCTGCACGCGGATGCGTTCCCTCAGGTTATTTAATACCAACACCTGCTGGGTCTCTGCAAGGCCGATTTCCCAGTGTGAACCGGCATATTTTATGGAAGACCAGGGAGAAGCACCCGTTCCGCCGTCATTTCCACTTATCAGGACCATATCCGCCCTGGCTTTTGCCACGCCGGCGGCAATCGTACCGACACCGACTTCCGAAACCAGTTTGACCGAAATACGGGCATCGGGATTCGCGCAACGCAGGTCATAAATCAATTGGGCCAGGTCCTCGATTGAATAAATATCATGGTGGGGCGGCGGTGATATAAGCATCACGCCGGGTGTGGAATGGCGCACTTTCGCTATGATCGCATCTACCTTATGTCCCGGTAACTGCCCCCCTTCGCCGGGTTTGGCGCCCTGGGCCATTTTAATCTGCAGTTCATCGGCATTGACCAGATAATGACTGGTTACCCCGAATCGTGCCGAAGCCACCTGTTTAATTTTACTCCGGCGGCTGTCTCCGTTATCCGAAGGCAGATAACGTTCAATATCTTCACCACCCTCACCGGAATTACTGGCTGCTCCGAGACGGTTCATAGCAATGGCCATCGTTTCATGTGCTTCTTTGCTGATTGAACCGAAGGACATGGCAGATGTGACGAAGCGTTTTACGATCTGTTCCGCCGGTTCCACCTCTGTCAGCGGCACCGGTGTTCCCGTTTTGCGTATTTTCAGTAAGCCGCGCAACGTGGTCAGATTCCTGGCTGTACTATTAATTTCTTCTGAGTACGTTTTAAAGTCTTCATAGCTGTTGTTACGCACCGCTTTTTGAAGAGAAACCAGTGCCTGCGGCGATAAATAGTGTTCTTCTCCGCCTTTGCGGTAATGATACTGGCCTCTGGATTCCAGGCTGACCCGGTCTGTTTGCGGGCTTTCAAAAGCGTTCCTGTGCAATAAAAGGGTTTCTTTTTCAATGACATCGATATCGACACCGCCGATCCGCGATGGTGTACCGGGAAAATAACGGTTTACAAACGACTCATTCAGTCCGACAGCCTCGAAGGTCTGGGCATGACGGTAGGAACGCAGGGTGCTGATTCCCATTTTCGACATGACTTTAAGCAAACCTTTATTGATAGCTGTGATATAATTCATATAGGCCGTAGACAGCATGACCTGTTGGGGAATATAGCCTTCCATCTTCAAATCCATGATCGATTCGAATACGAGATAGGGACAGAGCCCGCTGGCGCCGTATGAAATCAACATGGCAAAATGGTGTACTTCCCTGGCCTCCCCCGTTTCCAGTACAAGGGCGGTCAGGTGGCGCTTGGCGCGCCGGACCAGATGATGATGCACCGTTGATGTGGCCAGAAGGGCCGGTATGGCCGCTTTCCCGGGACCGACGTTCCGGTCGCTGAGAATGACCATGGAATAACCTTCATCCACTTTTTGCTCAACAGCCAGACCAAGTAATATCAATCCTTCTTCAAGACCGCCTTCGGTAGCATCAAATAGCATGGGTACCGTACAGACTCTGAAATCATCGATTTCCGAATTCCGCAGACGCTCCATATCATCCGTCGTCAGAATGGGTTGTGACAATTTAAGCTGGCGGCAATGGGCCGGCGTTTCTTCCAGGATATTCCGCTGACGGCCGACCCAGCTGGAAAGCGACATCACCAGGCTTTCACGGTACGGATCGATCGGCGGATTGGTCACTTGCGCAAAGCGCTGTTTGAAGTAATTATAGAGCAATTGCGGTTTCTTCGAAAGAACAGCCGGAGCAGCGTCATTGCCCATGGAGCCAACCGGTTCCTGGGAGTTCAGAACCATCGGAATAATCAGCATACGAAGATCTTCACTCGTATAACCAAACGCTTTCTGCCGTTCCTTTAATAATTCCTTCTCAACCCCTTTATTGACGGGTACCTGCAGCAGACCTTTCAATTCGATCTTGTTCTCCTGCAACCAGCGCCGGTAGGGTTTCCAGCGGGAGACAAAAGCTTTGATCTCATTATCACGGATCAGACGTTTTGCTTCCGTATCCACCAGGATCATTTTACCGGGAGCGAGACGTCCTTTTTCACGCACTTCAGAATCAGGAATATCAAGTACGCCGGTCTCCGAGGCCATGATCATTTTTCCCGATTTCGTTATGGTATAGCGTCCCGGACGTAAACCGTTCCGGTCCAGGTAGGCGCCGATTTTTTTACCATCGGAAAACGTGATGGCTGCCGGACCGTCCCAGGGATCCATGATCGTCATATGGTATTCATAAAAAGCCCGTTTATCCTGACTGATATGGTATTCGAATCCGAAAGCTTCCGGGACCATCATCATCAGGGAGTGCTCCATCGACCGGCCGGCCATTACCAGCAGTTCGAGGACATTATCGAAAGAGGCCGAATCACTGGCTTCCGGAGTCAGAATGGGAAAGATTTTTTTAATCTCTTTTCCGAACAGGGGCGAAGAGAGCGTCTCATCGCGGTCAATCAGCTTATTGATATTTCCCCGCAGCGTATTGATTTCCCCGTTATGTGCAATATAGCGAAACGGCTGCGCCAGCGGCCAGGAGGGAAATGTATTGGTACTGTAGCGCTGATGGACCATCACCATGGCGCTTTTGAGATCGGGATCAGCCAGATCCGGATAAAAACCCGTAAACTGGTTCGACACAAACATACCTTTATATACAATCGTCGAAGCGGACAGGGATGTAACATAGAATACATTCATATCCCATCCTTTTTTTGCCGCTTCATTGGAAAGACATTTTCTCAAAATATACAGTTTTCGCTCCAGATCCCGGTCTTCTTCACCACTGTCATATTTTACAAACACCTGAAGGAAAGCAGGAATCGAATTCCGGGCTACTTCCCCTATACAATCAGGATTGGTCGGAACGTTGCGCCATCCTAAAATCGTCGCACCTTCCCGTACCGCCGTTTCCTCCACCATCTGAATGGCCTGGTCCCGTTCCGGATTTTTTTCCGGAAGAAAAAGAAATCCCACACCGTAACGACCGGGATCCGGTAATTCGAAATCCACACATTTTCGAAAAAAAGTGTCCGGTATCTGCAACATCATTCCGGCACCATCGCCGGTTTTCTGATCACTGCCCACCGCCCCCCTGTGCTCCAGGTTACACAGAAGCGTGATTCCCTCATCAATCAAATCATGACTCTTTGTGCCATCCATGTTGACGATAAATCCGATGCCACAGGCATCATGCTCGTTTGCGGGATCATATAATCCTTGCACTTTTATCATAAATCAATCCGTTGTGTTTATTCTTCAAGAAGCTTTTTATACATGGTATCGATTTTGTTGAACGAAAACGGTTCCACCACCTTTTCCATATTGTTTTGAATCGCATCGAGACAGAGATTCCCTATACTCCCCTCATGCGTATAGGATACCCCCCCGGGACGCCTGAAAACACCCGATTTCACATCGGAAGCGACATCATGATACGCATCCCTGAACGACTGCCCATCCAGCACTTTTTCATTCACTTTTTCCACAGAAAAAACAGAATTGTACCTGGCATCATCGAGAAGATCCCTGCGGACCGATATCTCAGGAAGCGTGTGTGACAGAATATCCATGCAGGCTTTTATATCCTCAAATGACCGGAGATAGGGTTCTTTGATCAGTTGTAAATCACGGTGATACCCCGTCGGCAAATTTGAATAGACAGACTGAATGGTCTGCGGTACACTTTTGACCATATTACAGCGTGCCCGTACCAGCTCGAATACATCCGGATTTTTCTTATGGGGCATGATGCTCGAACCGGTCGTAATCCACTCCGGAAAGGATATAAAAGCGAAATTCTGGGAAAGAAACAACACAATATCCATGGCCAGTTTGCCGACGGTCTCAGCCAGCGATGCCAGGGCCTGTGTAACAATCCGCTCCGTTCGTCCCCGTCCCATTTGGGCATAGATCGAATTATAATTCAAATCATCGAAACCCAGTAAATCGGTTGTCATACGCCGGTTTACCGGGAAAGAAGAGCCATAACCGGCAGCGGAACCCAGCGGATTCCTGTTGACAACATCGTAAGCGGCTCTTATTTGAATCAGGTCATCAACCAGACTTTCCGCAAACGCG
>CAYPHA010000011.1:0-93070 GCA_964410215.1 uncultured Calditrichota bacterium
TCGAGGGTAATCAGGGGATTGTTATCATATCCCATAATGTAAGGCAGGGGAATATGAGATGCCGTAGGGACCAGGTCTGCACAATACAGGAGCGTCTCTGTGCCATCAGAAACCTTCGGCAGCTGCATCCCATGGGTATGTCCGTAAACAACCAGCATGTCAATACCGGGAAACAGGGTCCCCGGACCGCTCAGTTCATGAAGTTTCCCGGCATCGGCGATGTTTTTAAAGTTTTCCTTTAAATAACTTGCTTTGTCCTTATCCGCCGGATGGTTTGCCCAGTGCCATTGCTCGCCCTGGACATGATAAATGGCATTGGGAAATGTAAGGCGGATCGCACCATTTTCATCATAGTAAGTGGCACCGCCCGTATGATCAAAATGCAGATGGGTAAGGATGACATCGGTGATATCTTCGCGGGCGATACCCCGTTCTGACAGGGCGTTAACCAGTTCATACTCCGAATGATCGATGGCATAGATGCGTGACATTTTTTCATTCATCTTTGTACCGATACCCGCATCAACAAGGATCGTACGCGACTCGTCACGAATGACCATGGTACGTAAAGCAAGTAGAATACGGTTATCCGTATCGGCCGGATTGGTTTTTTGCCAGAGTGTTTTTGGAACGACACCGAACATGGCACCGCCGTCCAGCCGGAAATAGCCGGTTTCCAGGGTGAAGATCTCATAAGGGCCTATCTGCACGCTTTCCTCCTGTATGTCCGGGTGCAAAGATTGAAAACAGTATGTGCCGCTGCAGTCATCGTATTACAGTTTCTTGATGAATTCAGCCAGCTCGGTCAGCATCGGTTCTTCAATGTGCTCGAATCCATCCATGTTTCCTTTGCCGTTTTTGATAATGTCTTTGATCTCATCGATAGTGAGCTCTGAATTCTGCAGGGGTGGAAACCCGGCCAGGCCTTCGCCGAAACGACCGTGACAGTTTGCGCACATCTGTCCGTAACTTTTCATCGCATCGCCGAATTCCATATGTCCGGCCGGTTCCTCCTGGGCCGGCTGAGTGGTGGGCTGCTCTTGCGGACGGGTATCCTGGAAAGGATCAGATTGCACCAGGTAGACAACGATGACAATTAAAGCTACCAGTAAAAGGGTTCCTATGAAGATCACGGGTTTATTATTCAAAATACCTCCAATTCAATAGTTTTTCTGTTTGATAAAATAGAAATTACTAAAAATATAGATCTGATGAAAGTCGGGTAAACATTGCAGAATTTTATTGATTCAAAAAATATCATGTGATATATTTCTTAATTATTATCGGTCTTTATATATTCCGGGTGTTGTATACTTTTTATAAGGAGATTCGATGAGTCTGTTCGATAAACTAGTGGTTTGGTCCATACCTTTTGTGCCCAAACCCATCGTAGGATATTTTTCAAGAAATTATATTGCCGGTTCCAGGCTTGATGATGCCATCAATGTGGTCAGGGACCTGAACGCGAAAGGTATGAAAGCGACCGTCGACCTGTTAGGCGAGGAAATTACGCAAAAGGAACAGGCTTCAGCGGCAGCAGGGATGTACAAGACCATTCTCGACCGTATCGAGGCGGAAAAACTGGATGCAAATGTATCAGTAAAGCCCACCCAGATGGGCATGAATATCGATAAAGAGTTCTGCTATGAAACGGTCAGGGGGATTATCGAAAGGGCGGCATCCTACAATAATTTTGTACGAATCGATATGGAAGACCGTTCGGTTACAACCGCAACGTTGGAACTGTACCTGCGGCTGAAAGAGGAATATGAGGGGCATGTGGGAACGGTATTGCAATCCTATCTGCGACGTACTTCTGCCGACATTCGCAAGATGATGGCGCACAAACCCAATATACGGTTGTGCAAGGGGATTTATGTGGAACCGCGCACGGATGCCTATAAACAGATGCCGATCATTAATGAAAATTTTAAATATTGTCTGGAACTGCTGCTCAAAAACGGATCCTATGTGGGTATAGCCACCCACGATGAAATGCTGATCTGGCACGCCAAGAAAACCATTGAGGAGTTGCATCTTACAAAGGACAAATACGAATTCCAGATGCTGCTGGGTGTCGAGGAAGGACTTCGTGATATTATTGTGAAAGCCGGTCACAATCTGCGTGTCTATGTACCTTTCGGCGAGGACTGGTATCCCTATTCGACCCGCAGGCTGAAAGAAAACCCCAAGATGGCCGGATATATATTTAAAGCTATCTTCGGTATCGGGCAGCATTAAGGCTGTCAGATTCCCAATACCCTGACCAGCCAGAGGCTCAGATCCGGAACATAGGTGATGAGAAGCAATGTCAATAAGAGTATAATGAGAAAGGGGATAGTGGCCCGGTAAAGAGTGATTACGGGTTTTTCAAACCGGAAAGAAGCGATAAAGAGATTCATTCCCACAGGTGGTGTCGAGTACCCGATACCCAGATTAGCCAGGAAAATAACACCCAGATGCACGGGATCGATACCGAAATTGTCAGCTATCGGAATGATAAGCGGTGCCACTACCATAATCGCTGAAAAGATATCCATCATGGCCCCGACGATTAAAAGAAACAGGTTGAGCACCAGTAAGAATACCAGCTTTGACGTGATAATCCCTTCCATAGCATCGAGAATGCGCATGGGAATCTCGGCATCGATCAGGTAGTTGGCCAGTCCGAGGGCCGCAGAAAGGATCACGAGTATTCCTCCAACCATCACCATACTGTCCCTTATGACCCGGGGCAGGTCCCTGCGGATGGAAATGTCCCTGTAGATAAATACTTCGACGATGAGGACATAGAAAGCCATCACCGCCGCGGCTTCGGTTGCCGTAAACAATCCGCTGTAAATACCTCCGAGTATGATAACCGGAAGGGGCAGTTCCCAGATCGTTTCGCGGGTTGTGGAGAGCAGATTTTTCAGCCCCCGGTCTTTATCGGTTCGTACCCGGGTCTGATGCCTTTTAAGAAAAATGATCGCATAAAGCGACAGCACAATGACCATAATGGCACCCGGTATAATTCCGGCAACGAATAACTTATCGATACTTGTTTCAGATACGAGTCCGTAAAGGATAATAGGCAGGCTGGGTGGGAACAGAAGCCCGAGGTTTCCGGAAACAGTTAACATGCCGAGAGTGAATTTCTCCGGGTATTTTTCCTGCAGCAGAACCGGGTAAAGCAGTCCGCCCAGAGCGATGATGGTAACGCCGGAAGCCCCGGTGAAGGCGGTAAAGACGGCACAGGAAACGAGTGTTACAATAGCCAGGCTTCCCGGTATCCATCCAAGCAAAGCCCTTGAAAAATTAACAAGCCGTTGCGGTGTTTTACTCTCAGCCAGAAGGTAACCGGCAAAAGTGAAAAGCGGTATGGCAAGGAGGACAGGCTGGCTGGCCAACCGGTACAGTTCAATGATAACGGCGGAAAAATCGATCTCCGCAAAATAAAAGGCAGCGAGGGCAATGGATGAGATAATGACAAATAAGGGCGTTCCAAACAAAGCCAGCAGCAGAAGGATCAGGCCGATGATAAATGTAATCATTTTCCGCCCTCCGGTGCTTTGAAAAACGTGAGGGCTGTTGTGATGGCGTGCAGCAGAAAACGCAGTGACATCATCACGAAGCCGATCGGAATAATAAGCTGAAAATACCAGGCGGGGATGTCATTAAACAGCATGGTTTCAAACATCCTTTCCTGCGCGACGAATGTCCATGAGGCATCGACAAGAACGAGGCAGATAAGCGCTGCGAAAAGGAATGTAATAACCTCTGAAACAGATTTCCAGCGGCTTTTTGCAAAGCGGCTGAGAATGTCGATATTAATATGCTTTTTTTCCCGCGTTGCCAGAGATGCACCGATAAATCCAATCCATAACACGAGGTGCCTGAGGAAGATATCTCCCCACAGGATCCCCTGGTCAAATACGTTTCTGAGAATCACCTGGAGAAAGGAAAGAAAAACCATAACCAGAACGATGATGATCAAAAGCAGGTTTTCAAAACGGGCGACCACCTCGTCAATTTTTTGAATAACACGCATAGACATCTTTCTTTTCGTTGTGTTTGCTAACTTAATGAGAATACATAAAATATGAAACTGAAAATCCTATTTTGCTTTTTTCCTTCTGAAAATTTAATATAAGATGCGTTTACATTTAAATGGTCAGCTATGAAAAAATTTCTGTTCAGGCAACTCCGGCACCAGTTCAGGGGGCTCGGGTGGCGGACGCGCATGGAAGTACTGGTCCTCTTCGGAATAATAACCCTCTTCCTTTCCGGGCGCCTTACCGATCTTTTTATAACCTGGCAGGCGGAATATGCGGTTCCACCATTACGCCTTACAATGGCTGCGGTACACACTGTTCTTTTCATGATATTGCTGACAGGCCCTTTTAGTAATGCCTATCTCCTGCCCCGCCAAAAAGGGTTGAAGGCATTCTATACCCTCCCTTTAAAGCGTTCAGAACTGTTGGCGCTTTGTAGCTTCTATACGATAAAATACCAGGTTTTATATGGTATTCTGATCATTCCGGTCGGATTCGCCCTGGCGGTTTCCGGCGGATGGGCCTGGCTGCTGCTCTCCCTGGGTGTTTTCGCCGGTTACGGTTATGGGTTCATTCTTCTCCAGAATCTGCTTTTTCTGAGGATCAGGAACAGGTACCTGTACATCAGTGGCATGGTAACCGGCGCGTTTCTGTACGGAATGCTCTGGATTCTTGTCTTTTATACGACCGGTTTGATCTGGCTCCTGGACATTCTGTTGTTGATTCTGCTTTTCGGGCTTAATGGATATCTGCAAAGAAAGCTGCCGGATGTGCAACTGGAACAGGTGATACCCCTGCACGGGAAGTCTTTTGTGAAAAAGGCGGCCGTGTTGTCCTTCAAAGCCCCGGGGGGTAGGCTCTTCTATGGCGTATTTTATGTCATGTTCATGAAAGAATGGCTGAGCATGTGGCGGAATCCCCGTTACAGGCGCGTGAAATACATGACGGTACTGCTTTATCTGGCTGGTCTGGTTCTTATACTGAATGCGGCTTTCGAAGATCAAGCCGTATGGATGTTGCTGCTTACAGTTCTGATTATCTGGGTACATTACAGTAGCGCTTTTAACGACAAATACGTACAGCCTGATCCGGATTGGTACATTAAAGGTGTGCCGGTCCGTTTCCATCAACTTTGGCTGACGAAATTTCTGTCTGAATTCATCTATGTTCTTTTCCTGTTGATTGTGCTATGGCTGCTTCTTTGGATTCATGGTTCGGGCTTTGAGCAACAACTGCAACTGCTCGGATTGTGTTTCCTCTTTGCTTTTTTCGTATTGAGCACCATGGTCACATTCCGGCTTATGTTTTATGAGGACCCAAGGCTTGCGGGATACGCGTATCATTTTACCGTATTATTTATTGTTGTGATGAGTGTTAATTACCGCCTGGTTGGACCGCTGATCGGCATCGTGCTGATGATGTTCTATTTATACAAAAGTTACCGTTATTATAAATCCTGAGGAAACCGTGTTACGAATAACCAATCTGTCGATTAACTATGATACACTGAAGGCTGTCAATAATGTGACAATTACCTTCCAACCCGGTCGGATAACCGGTATCATCGGTCCGAACGGAGCGGGGAAAAGCACATTGATCCGGGCTGTTGTCGGCCTGGTTGACAGGTATTCCGGTGACGTGGTGTTTGGTGAAGACGATGTAAGGAAAAAAGCCGCATGGGTTAAGCAACACTGCGGCTATGCTCCCGAAGATGCGGAATTATTGCCCTACCTTACCGGAAAGGAATTTCTTGAACTGATTGCTAACCTGTACAGGGTAAATGATATTGGGGAGAAAGTGGATTTTTTTCTCGACCTGGGCGGGCTAAGAGAAAAGGAGTCGGAATTAATCCTGCGATATTCCCATGGTATGCGCCAGAAGCTTTCCATGGTAGCCGCCCTGATCGGGGACCCTGATTATATTATTCTGGATGAAGCGCTGAACGGTATGGATCCCCTGGCCCTGTATCGAATAAAAAAGTACCTTAATGACAAAAAAGAAGAAGGCAAAACCATACTGATCAGCTCACATATCATCCCGTTGGTGCAACAATGGTGTGATCCGGTCGTGATTTTGCATGAGGGTAATATGTTAAAGTCAGTCTCAAAAGAAGAGATAAATCAGCTCGAAGAGCAAAAGAACATGACTCTGGAAGAGTATTTTATACAGTTGGTTACCACCGATAACAGAAAGTAGTGCGATCCTTTTCAGTCTTTATCTTCAAAACCGAGATCATCAATTATATCTTCAATTATCTGTTGTTCTTCGACGGTGACGTTTGAAAATTTAAAACCCGTATCATGAAAATCCGGATTTATATCTGTACTGTGCCAGACGCTTTCTGCTTCAAACTCAATATGCTCATGATCACTGTATTCAGCGGGCAGATCCATTTTCAGCCTGAACCGCTGTCCGTTTTCGATTTTCTTTTCACTCATAAGCATAATGCCTTCCGGCGTTATATCCACCAGGTATCCAAGCAGCTCATTAGTGTCGGCATTGAAAACCCTCAGGTAAAAAATGAGATGTCTGCGTTTTAGACGTCTTTTTTCTTCCATTGCTTATCTCCAACAGATCTCAGATGGTGTCATCAGCGGCTTCTCAGCCATTTATTGTCATAATTTCTGTCTCGATATGAAATATCGGTCAGTCCAAATAAAACTGTAAGAAATTTTTTATTATTTGATTTAATCACCCAGACTGATGCCGATACCCCGTGCAGTTTTTACAAGCTGATCATCCGGTTTTACAATATTATAGGTAGAAATAACGTCTTTAATCGGCAGGCCGACAATGTCCGGATGTTTATATGCTACCATCTTGCCGAAATCGCGGTCAAGTACCATTTCAAATGCCTTTACCCCGAACTGGGTAGCAAGTACCCGGTCATACGCATAGGGTACACCACCGCGCTGAAGGTGGCCTAGAATCGTACTGCGGATATCCTCTTCGCATCCGGCGGTCTTTAATTCCTGTACGAGGCGTAATCCTGCGCCACCAAGATGGACATGCTTGTAACCCACTTCATCGGATTTGGTGGCAACCACATCGCCGCCGACGGGTTTAGCGCCTTCGGCAATTACGATAATGGCGAATCCGCGACCCATATTCATGCGGGAATATATGCGGTCCAGGACTTTATTAATATCATACGGAATTTCCGGAATGAGACAGATTTCCGCCCCGCCTGCAATCGCCGAGTGCAGCGCAATCCAGCCGGCACCCCGGCCCATCACTTCGAGGATAAAGATACGGTTATGACTCTCTGCCGTGGTAACCAGCTTGTCAACAGCGTCGGTGGCAATTTCAACGGCTGTCTGGAAGCCAAAGGTAAAGTCCGTACCTGCAAGGTCATTATCGATTGTTTTCGGAACGCCGATGATGTTCAATCCCTTTTCATGAAGCTGCTGGGAGATGGTCTGCGAACCATCGCCACCGATATTGATTACAGCATCTATCTGCTGATATTGTAACCGTCGCAACAGCTCGTCTGATCGATCCACGGATCCCCAGGAGCCATCGGGATTTTTGATCGGCCATGCAAAGGGTCCTCCTTTATTTGTCGTTCCGATAATCGTCCCGCCCTTTACATGTATGCCTGATACCTTCTTTTCATCCAGAATAATCAATTCCATGGGTTCAGAAAGTACACCGTTAAAACCCTGGTAACTCCCGACTATTTCCCAGTTACGTTCCTGTGATGCCCGCTTGACAATAGCACGAATGACAGCATTTAATCCCGGACAATCACCCCCCCCGGTCAGTACAAGTGCACGTTTTTTCATAATTTCACCTTTATGGATTTTTATGTTTTCAGATTTATTAGATTAATATTATCGGTACCATTATAGAAATTTTAATATAAAATCATTCCCTAATCGGTGCAATTTTTATTACCATTTGAATCGATCTTTATCTTATTTTATAATCGGATTAATAATATAGAATTCAATTCCGGTTTTGATTATGTTATGGTACTTTAATCCTGAATAAATAATGCATGGAAAGGAGTAAGGATGTCTGAAAATAGTTCCCGGAATCTTACGAAGGCGTTAAATCCGGCAAACGGCAGAGTCCTTGGTTACTCGAGGCTCCATACGCGGGACGAATTAAAAAAAATGATTTCTCAGGCACGCGAGGCAAAGGTTTACTGGGGATCGATCTCTGTGAAAAAGCGTGTCCGGCATCTGAAAAAAATTCAGAAATTTCTTGTGCAAAAATCGGAAGCGTTAGCATCTGTCATCGCGGATGATAACGGGAAAACACGTCTGGAAGCCCTGGCAACGGAAGTAATTCCGGCGGCCATGGGACTGAATTATTACTGCAGACACGCAAAATCCTTTTTGAGTGAAAAGTCTTTGGCGGCGGGGAATATCATGCTTGTCAATAAGCGAAGCCGGGTGGCCAGGGTCCCTTACGGCGTTATCGGTATCATTTCTCCCTGGAATTATCCTTTTTCCATTGCTTTCCCTGAAGTGGTGATGGGACTGCTGGCGGGAAATGCCGTTATCCTGAAAACGGCTTCTGAAACCCAGATGGCCGGACTGGCCTTGAAAGAGGCTTTCGAAGCGGCAGAACTTCCGGAAGGGATTTTTAATTTTCTGAACCTGCCGGGGCGTGTTGCCGGTGATGCTTTACTCGAAGACGGTGTGGATAAACTCTTTTTTACAGGTTCCGTTCCGGTGGGAAAAAAACTGATGAAAAAAGCTTCGGAAACGCTTACACCCGTCTGCCTGGAGCTGGGCGGTAATGATGCGATGATTGTTTGCAGTGATGCCGATCCGGAAAGGGCGGCAGCAGGTGCGGTCTGGGCCGGTTTTCAAAATGCGGGCCAGTCATGCGGCGGTGTTGAGCGGATTTATGTACATGAAAAGGTTTATGAGCCTTTCCTGGAAGCCCTCAAAGCACGCACGGAAACCCTGCGGGTTGGGAAGGGGACGCATTTTGATACGGATATGGGGGTAATGACGACGGAAAAACAGATAGCGACTGTAAAAACGCATGTTGAGGATGCCCTGGAAAAAGGTGCGAAGATGTATGCCCGTTCTGCGGATCCCGATGATAAAGAGCTGAAAAATGTGCATCCGGCCATGGTGCTCACGGATGTGAACCATGATATGCTGGTTATGAGGGATGAAACGTTCGGGCCGGTCGTTGCCGTGATGAAAGTTGCCTCAGAAGAAGAAGCGGTCCGGCTGGCCAATGATTCTTACCTTGGACTTACGGGTTCGGTGTGGTCGCGCAGCCGCAGGAAAGCGATGCACATCGCCCGGCAGATCCGTGCCGGGGCCGTTACGATCAATGATCATCTGATGAGCCACGGGCTGGCGGAGACATCATGGGGCGGATTCAAGGAATCTGGTATCGGACGTACGCACGGCGAACTGGGATTTAACGAGATGACTCAGCCGCAGATGCTCATCGATGATATTCTCCCGCGGGTAAAAAAGGACCTCTGGTGGCATCCTTACAGTGAAAAGGTGTATCTCGGTTTGAAGGGATTAATGGATTTTCTGTATGCAGCTACTCCTGCGAAACGTATGACAGGGTTGTGGCGCCTGCTCCGAATTCTTCCACGGATGTTTTCGACGAAATAGCTGAAATGGAAAAAATTGACAACAGCATAATTATTTCTTACCCTGAGTAAGGAATAAGCACAAGGGGTTGTATTATGATAACCACCATCACAAGTAAGGGACAATTAACCTTACCAAAAAAACTTCGCACTCTTCTCAATCTTCATCCGGGAAACCGGGTTGAGTTTATTATAGATGAGGATGGGACGGTGAAAATGATACCAATCAAATCAACGATAAAAGAACTGAAAGGTATGACAGGGAAAGCTGAAAAAACCGTTACTTTAGAAGAAATGCAGTCTGCTATAGAAAACCGGAAATAACATAATGGTAGGATTAGATACAAATGTCATCATACGATACATAACGCAGGATGATCCCGATCAGTCAAAAATTGCTACGGCATTCATAGAACGATATTGTACCGTTGATAATCCGGGATACATTAATCAAATTGTCTTATGTGAAATCGTATGGGTTCTTACCGGAAAAAAAATCAATCAATCATTTCAAACCGAATATTTCGTTTCTCCATCTCTTCCATAAATAGTGTTGTGGGAACCGATCTCTCCTGGTAGAGGACACCCCGGTCGCTGATTTGTCCTTCCATGAGCATCTGCAGGATGATCGTGGCCGGGAAGGCGGTTGTCCGCATCATGGCGGTAAGTCCGTTTTTATCATCACCATACTCGATGGCCTGGAGCTGAAGGGTTTTACGACTCCCGCCTTTCTGGCCCGTTGCCGTTACCCTGATCAGGGCCACGTCTTTTGAATCATATTGAAGCGGAGGACTGAGGATCTGTTCAAATACCTGTCGTTTAGTGAAAAGACGATCGCCGAAGTTCATTTTTTCTTCGTCGGCAAAACCGAGATCCAGCATGGCTTTCATGATATGGCAATGTCCCGGGTAACGGATGGTTTTATAATCCAGATAACTGATTTTGTTTTCATAAGTCCGCGGGAGGGTTGATGTTCCCCCGGAAGTGTTGAATGCCTCGAGCAGACCGAAGGGTCTGGGGAATTCCAGTTCCTCCACATCGGTCATCGAGGGGACCATTTTAATATGCCCGTCTTCCAGGATCATGGCCTCTTCCAGATATTCATTGATCAATCCGTGCATGGAAAAAACCAGCATGTAATTCAGCGGTGTTTCAGGTTCCAGTGGTAATCCGCCAACCCGGATTTTTAGGGTATCCACCCGGGCAAGCTGGTTGACCAGGTGTGCCGCCAAAATGGCCGTCATCCCCGGGGCGAGGCCGCAGTCGGGAACGATGCCTATAGCCGCATGACGTGCTTCTTCCTGAAGCTTGAATTGCTCTTCCACCACCTTGTAGTTTCCACCCAGGTCCACAAAATGCGTTTTGGTTTGTATGGACAGCCGGCTGAGGTCGAGATTGTAATCGTAAGGGACGGCGCTGATCGCACCATCGGCCTGCCTGAAGAGAGGTTCGAGCGTTTGCAGATCCCCGGCACCGGCAAGGGTGGTTTGTATGCGGGGGTCATTGAACAGGCCGGCCAGCGTTTCCAGTGCTTTGGGATTCTGATCAACCAGAAACAGCGATTCAATCCGGTCATTCTTCAATAGGTCGAAAACGACGCCCTGCGACATGCGTCCGGCACCAAGTACGACTGTTTTCATTGTGGCTCCCTGTTATTATTGTTTTATGTCAATCGTATTCATGATTCGGTGTCTACCTCCCTGACGGCATCGATGAGAGTACCGTCACGCCATTCGATTACGGCTATTACATTGTCCTTTGTCCGGGCCGCTTTTGGCTTGCCTGTAAAGCCGATCGCTTTTTCATGGAGTTCTTCAATAGAAACCAGGGGCAGGTTGCTGTTCGTTAAACGATCATGAAGATCCTGCCGGGCAGGGTTCACAGCGATGCCATGATCGGTGACAATAGCATCGATACTCGACCCGGGGGCCGTAACCGTATGTACCCGTTCCACGACGATCGGGTTGGTTTTCCTGTAGAGCGGGGCAGTAATAATAGTCATATAGGCATCGGCGGCATCCTGAAAACCGCCGATTCCGTGCAGTAGCCAGCCGTCGGAATGGGTGTTGACATTTACATTGAAATCCAGGTCGACCTCGGTAGCTCCCAGAACGGAAGCTTTTACACGCGGGGCAAAACAACCCTTTGTATGATAATTATACGACACGAAGGGATTGGTTTCGATATGATGCGGATTGTCCCGCAGGGATTCAACGCCTGCAAGATCAAAGGACTGCCCGTCGAGAATGAATTTCGTCTGACCTTCCTGCAGCATGTCTACCAGTACCTTTGTCGATCCGCCACGCACAAAATCGGCAACAATGTTTTTCTCACGCATGTAACCGGCAATGTATTCGATAAAAGCCAGAGACATTCCCCCCGCACCGGCCTGAAAGGCGAATTCAGGTTCGTAGATCAAACCGGCATCCCGAACCAGTTGTGCGGCCATGTGCGCGATTTTCAGACGATCCGGATCGGTGGTGACTTTGGTGGTTCCCGATACGATCTGAGCCGGATCACCCAGCTTGTCGATGGGAACGACGTAATCCACATTGCCGCCTTCAATAGACCAGGGATAGGTGGGAAAGGGTACCAGATTATCGGTAATTACCACCACTTTGTCCGCATACAGGGAATCGGCAAGTGCAAAACCCAGTGGACCGCAGGCAGAGGGGCCCAGGACGCCGTTCGCGTTTCCGTGGACATCAGCGGTCGGTGCGGCGATAAAAGCGACATCGATATGCAGATCCCCATCCTGTATGGCCCGGTAGCGTCCGCCATGCGAACGCAAAACCGCTGTTTTTTTCATACCACCGACACTGCACAATCTTCCAATCGGTCCGTTCATCGACCCCAGAACATGGGAGACGGTACCCTGTTTAATATGATCAACGAGCGGTTCATGAACAGGAAACAGGGCGGAAGGAGCCAGAATGATGTCTTTTAATCCTCTTTTTGCCAGTTTGTCGACCACCATGTTAACCAGGTAATCACCATTTCTTAAATGATGATGAAAGGAGATTGTCATCCCATTTTTCATATCCAGTCTGTCGAGAGCCTCATCGAGTGAGGTGAGGACCTTTTTTTCGTAATCGGCTCCCCGGGGGATAGGCGGACCGGCCTTATTTCCATCCGGTTTATACTTACCTATTCCCTTATAGGGGGTGGCTTTCTTCCCATTCACCTCCGTTGGTACTACTCTTCCGATGGCATTTTTAACATGTTCCATAAACACTCCAGAAGCTTAATTCACTGATACGTCAGAACAGCAGGTAACTATATGAACATAAAAACAATTTTAAAAATATGAAAGATCTGAAAATAATACTTGTGCCTTTTTTTTTTACATATTAAATTGTTGACTACCTGGGTAGACAATATAAAGATAACAGGGCTATCAAAGCAATATGAAAAATATCATTTCACTTCTTCAGAACATCGGTTTTACGCAATATGAGTCGCGTGCCTACCTGGCCCTGTTACAGCATTCCAATGTAAGCGGATACGAACTGGCAAAGAATTCCGGGATCCCGGCTTCAAAGATTTATCAAATACTTACGAAACTGGTTGACAGGGAGCTCGTCCTCGTCATCGATTCCGAGCCGCGTAAATATTTACCGGTCCCGCCGGACGAAATTCTGGGAAGGATGAAACTCGACTATCTCGATACGGTGGATGAACTCCGCCTTAAATTAAATAAAGTCTATGCCGAAGAAACACTGGCCAGTAATTATATCTGGCACCTTTCAGACCGTGAACAAATCGTTCGAAAAGTCCGCCAGTTCATAACAGAGGCCCGGTATCTTATCTATTTATCGGTCTGGGATGAAGAAGTGGATGAGATTCAGGATTCTTTAATCGAAGCTGCTGCCCGCGATGTTAAAATAACCATCGTCCATTTCGGTAAAAAAGTAATGGGAATTGGTACCGAATATCCGCACGGACGCGAACATCATATCCGCCTGGCCCGTGGTGGCCGGCGTATTACCCTGATTATTGATGATGAACTGGTTGTGGTTGGGCACTTTTCGGAAGATGGTCAGTGTAATGCAGCATGGACGGCCAATCCGGGTCTTGTGCTTCTGGCAAAGGATTATATCAATCATGATGTGTATACCATACGCATCCAGGAGCGTTTTGGCGAAGAGGCGATAGAATTGTACCGTCAGGACTGAACCTGCCATTGAGAGGCTGACTATTCATGGACTTTTACATAAAATAAGGAGTCGGGAATGTCTGAGCTTAAATGGAAATCGGCTGTAACGAAGATTGAGCCGAATAAAATTAGTATTCGCGGTTATAAACTGGATGAGCTTATGGGACAGGTGAGCTATGCAGAAATGGTTTATCTTCTGCTCAGGGGAGAATTACCTTCAGAGAATATCGGTAAAATGATCGATATGATTCTGGTCTCCTCTGTTGACCACGGAACCACGCCGCCATCGGTTCTGTCCGCCGTTACCGTTGCATCAACGGGTGCGCCCCTTAATGCGGCCATTGCAGCCGGCATATTATCTATCTCCCGTTTTCATGGTGGCGCCATCGAAGATTGTATGCATATCCTCCACCAGGGTATGGATTTGCATAAAAATGAGAATCTGTCATTTGAAGACAGTGCCGCTAATATCATTAACGATTACCGTGCAATAAAAAAACGTTTGTCCGGTTTCGGACACCGTATCCATACGGATGATCCCAGAACGAAAAAACTGTTTAGTCTGGCCGCAGAATTGGGTGTAGCCGGGGATTACACCGGGCTCGCACAGGCTTTTGTAAAAATGCTGAAAGAAATAACCGGCAAGGAGCTGCCGCTGAATGTGGATGGTGCTATTGCAGCCCTGCTTTGCGACATGGATTTTGATCCGGCGCTGGCCAATGCCTTTTTCATCATGGCACGGATACCGGGGCTGGTCGCCCATATTTACGAGGAAAAAACACGAAATAAACCGATGCGGAAAATTCATCCGACGGATGTGGAATATGACGGACCGGCAGAAAGAACAATACAAAATACAAAATAAAAAATACAAAACCGGATGCGGTTCGTAGGGATTGGGTCTCCCAATCCCGGGTTTCCCAATCCGGGATTTTCAAAGTACAGAAAACCAATAAATATAAATACAGGAGTCGGTTGATGAAAGAACAGGTGTTGGATTTATTGCCGGAGATCAATGAAATCGGCGATTCAGAACTGAGGAAAAAGGTTATCGCCTGCTGGGCGGAAGGTATTGCCTATCGCAACTGGAAAAATGAGGAATTGCGAACGATTCCGTTTACCCTGCTGGCGGATGATGTCCAGATCTATTTTATCGAGCATGTACGAACCTGCTGCCGGATGGCCATTGCCTGCGATACAGTGCTTGATGAGGCTTACGGCAACCGGAAAACCCCGGTTAACAGAGACTACCTGATTGCCGGATCGCTGCTTGCCGATGTCGGAAAACTGATTGAATTCGATAAAAGCCCCGACGGCACGGTGTTCAAGAGCGATTACGGCAAGCATATCCGCCATCCGTTCAGCGGTGTCGGTCTTGCCTTTAAGCATGGGCTTCCTTCCGAAGTCATGCACGTTATCGCGGTGCATTCCAAAGAAGGTGTCGGTGAGAAGCGGTCGCCGGAGGCCATCATTTTTCATCATGTTGATTTTATTGATTTTGAGTTAGTCAAGTAGGTAATACAAAATACAAATTAATAAATACAAAATAAAAAGTAGTGAAGTAATTTCAGGAGAACATTATGTCACAGTATAAGATTGCCTGGTTACCCGGTGATGGCGTCGGGAATGATGTTATGGAAGCAGCGCGCATGGTGCTGGATGCGCTGAAGTTTGATGCCGATTATATCCACGGCGATATCGGCTGGGAATTATGGAAACACGAAGGGGAGCCGTTGCCGCAGCGCACCATCGATATGATGAAGGGAACGGATTGCGCCCTGTTTGGCGCGATAACCTCCAAACCGAAAGAAGAGGCAGCAGAGGAACTGGATCCGGATCTTAAAGACAAGGGATTTGTTTATTTCTCACCCATCGTACGCCTGCGTCAGGAGTTCAACCTGCATACGAATATGAGGCCCTGCAAAGCCTATCCCGGCAATCCTCTGAATTTTAAGGAAGGCATCGACCTGGTTATTTTCCGGGAGAATACGGAAGGTATGTACGGCGGTATTGAATTTCATCCGATACCGGAAGAAGTTTTTGATGTCCTCGACAGGAATCATCCTAAGATGAAAAAATTCAAACAATACGGACTGGAAAACCTGGCCCTTTCCACGCGGATCATGAGCCGGCAGAAATGTCGAAACATCGTGACCCAGTCTTTTGAATATGCCAGAAAACACGGTTATAAAACGGTAACGGTGGTTGATAAACCGAACGTGTTACGCGAAACAGGCGGCCTGATGGTCAGGACAGCGCGCGAAGTTGCCAAAGAATATCCCGGGATCGATCTCTGGGAAACCAATATCGATGCCCAGACCATGTGGCTGCTCAAGAATCCCTTTGATTACGGCGTAATGGTGGCGGAAAACATGTTCGGTGATATTTTGTCTGATCTGGCCGCGCAACTGGTGGGCGGACTCGGTTTTGCTTCCAGCGGAAATATCGGTGATAATTATGCGGTATTTGAGCCAACCCACGGTTCGGCTCCCAAATATGAAGGACAGTATAAGGTTAATCCGATGGCCATGCTTCTGACCAGCAAACTGATGCTCGACTGGCTGGATGAAAAGGAGTCGGCCGAACGTCTGGAAAACGCTATTGCAAAGGTTATTCGGGAGGAAAAGGTAAAAACCTATGACATGGGCGGCAGTAATACGTCTCTGGAGGTAGCAGAAGAAGTGGCTAAGAACTTGTAAGGCGTGCTCTGTTAAAATGATTAGACTGTTCACAACGGAGGAAAAGAATGGATAATATCACCTATAAACTTGCCCGGTTTACCAGGGAGCTTCAGTTTACTGATCTCGATGACCAGACCGTGTTGAATGTAAAACGGTTTTTACTCGATTCCATCGGGTGTGCTTATGGCGGCAGCCAGACGGAAGATGTGGAAATTATGCTGGATTTTTATAATGAAATGGGCGGCAAGCCCGAGGCAACGGTTATCAATTCGGATAAAAAACTTCCCATGATCAACCAGAGTCTGTTAAACGCTCTGATGATCCGCGCTCTGGATTACAATGATATATACTGGGATCAGGATCCGTCTCATCCCAGCGATATCATCCCGGCTGCTCTGACACCGGCCGAAGTACTCCATAAGTCAGGCCGGGATCTGATCACGGCTATTGTGCTGGCCTATGAATGGGAAATGCGGCTGTGTGAGTTTGCTATCCCCGGTATCCGGGAACGCAAATGGCACCATGCCACGCTGACCCAGCTGGCTTCGCCTTTTGTGGCCGGTAAAATGCTCGATCTTTCAGAAGAACAAATGGTCCAGGCGGCCGGTATTTCGGGTAGTCACAACCTGACTCTCGGGGCGGTGACGGCAGGAAAGCTGACCATGATGAAAAACACGGTGGATCCGATGGCCACCCAGGCCGGTTTGTATGCGGCCCTGCTGGCGCAGCGCGGCTACGAAGGGCCGGAGCATGTCATCGATGGTAAGGAAGGCCTGGTGGATACCTTAGGTGGCCGGTTCGACCTGAATATTCTTACGGATGGACTGGGCGAATCTTTCCGGATCAATAAATGCTCCATGAAGGCCTTCCCGACGGAAGCCCTGACCCATTCGCCCATTTCAGCCGTTATCAAGCTGATGAAGGAGCATAACATTACCAAGGATGATATTGAGGAAGTCCTTATAACGACGGTTGCCCGGGCGGCGGATATCCTGTCTGATCCGTCCAAGTATGATCCACGGACGCGTGAAACGGCGGATCACAGCCTGCCTTACTGCATATCGGCCACGATTGTGGAGGGTACGGTAACACCCGCTTCTTTCACGGAAGAGCGGATCATGGATCCGGAAGTCCGCTCCTACCTGCCGAAAATAAAGGTGAAGGCGGATCCCGCATTTGAAAAGACCTTCCCGGAACTGAAGCAGTCCGGTGCCGAGATTAAAACAAAGGATGGTAAAGTGTTCAAGCTCGTCGTGGATTATCCGCTGGGTGATTACCGGGAACCGATGGATGACAAAACCCTGATGGCCAAGTTCGATTCGATGGTTGTTCCGGTTGTCGGCCCGTCCCGCCGCGATACCATTGTCGAAGCCATCATGAACATCGATAAAGAGACGGATATCGCTCATTTCATGCAATTACTCGCCAAATAAAAAAGACGGCCGGGTTATCCGGCCGCCTTTTTTCTAACCTTATGTCTGCTATCGTATTGCTGATTACTGGTTACAATTTCGTCTCAGGATTTAAGTTCTGGTATTTTTGAACCGCGGATTAAAAGCCATAGCGTAAGCGATAATTCGCCGACAACCCCCGGTATGACTACGATCATTAAAAAGAAATTTTTATATGCTTCATAATCGGTCAGCAGGAAATGGGCAAAACTGTCTAAAAGATAACCCGCGGCTGCAATAATCAGCAGAACGCCGATGAATTTAGGCATGTAACCGGATTTAAAAATAAGATAGCCGAGAAAAAACAGGTGAAGGCCGAAAAAAACGAGTCCGACCAGCCAGGTATCGTTGAAAGCCTGTATGGAAAGCATCGCTTGTGCCTGAATCTGGCTTTGATCCATAAAGTTCAGGTATGCCGTATTACCGGTAAAGTGTAATACACTGAAAAGATGATACAGGGCCACGCCGAAAATGGTACCGTTCACCAGTCGTAACCAGGCGGATAGAATGGAAAGCTTTTTATTGACCGGTGCAAGTAAAAGGAAAAGAGTCCAGGCTAACAATACGTCGAAAATGACCATCATAAAAAAACTGAATATCCCGCTGCGGAACAGCGTGTTCTGATTGATGATATTCTTAAACGTTGCCGCTGCATCCCCGGCAACCATCATGCCTTCGAGGACGAAGAAATTGGAGAAAAACCCGGTAAAAAAAATGACCAGGTAACCGATGCCGGTAAACCGGGCTATCGATCGCAGGGGTATGTCAGGAAGAGGGTGTGCCATCTGTCATCCTTTCGGTTTGTATCCATTTGGAAATTAGAAAGAGAATGCGGCATCTTAACCGATTGTGGTACATAAATCAAGCTTTTAACGGTTTCCTGAGCTCCCATCAAAAAGCGAAGGTGACCCCGAGCTGAAAATAAAGAAGATCCGTTCTGGATGTTATGATGTCTTTGATAACATTACTACCTTCAATTCGGATGGAGCCCTTTTTCAAATATTCAGCCTCACCACCGGTAAGGTAACGTCCACCGAAATCAATTAAAATCGCGCTCAATTTATCCTCTTCAAAGGGGTGTTCATACACACGGATCTGCAAACCACCGCCGACACCATAGCTGGACGTGAAATCATCCAGATTGGTAGTACTGGCGATATCCTCGCCGTCTCCGTCTTCATCTTTGACACTGGTCTGGGTGAACATGTAATTGAAACCAAGAAAAGCGTCAAAATACGGACGGAAAACGCCCTGTGCAGGCTGCAAACGCAGAAAGAGGTGACTGGAGAAAATATTATTGCTGGTTTCCACATCCACCAGGACATCGGGTATGGTGGGGCTGAACGGTTCTTTCCGGCTGTCATGTCCGTAGATGATAAAACCGAGATCCGCACCGATCATGACTGGAGTATTCGGAAAGCGCAGCCCGAAATGACCGCCCAGTCCGAAACCCATGTTTTTCACATGCCGGGCAAATTCACCCTGGGGCGAGGCCGTGCGAAACTGCAGTCCGGCATCAAAATCAAGGGCCGTGGCCGGCCGGATATTAATAACAAAAAGAATGAAGCATGCCGCCATAAACCATAATTTAGAATGTAATGTTTTCACTTTGCCACCTTCTGTTAATCATTTCTGTCTGGATATAACACAATTATCATGCCAGTTAAAAATGCCTGTATTATTGGCTTTTCCCTGATGATTCAGAATTTACAGTAAATCTGGTTTACAATATACGTAAAAATGTAAACAGTGTTTCCGGGAATGACATATAAATTTATTTTTCAATGTCAGGATTTCTATCCCCATAGCCGGACAGGAATCCCCTTTTATACAACCTGCAGGGTCGTTTTTTTCTTCTGAATACAGGCGTGCATTCCCTGGAGACTGTTTGCTGTAAACCGTATTTCCCGCCGGCGGATATCGGAAGGCAGGTTGGGCAAGGTTCTGAAAGATGCATCCCTTTCGATCAACAACTGGATGATGGCGCTGGTATTCAAAATATCATGGTTTTTCGTGTGTGTTTCCAGGACTTCCATCCATATTTCAAGCTGCTTAAGTGCCTCGGAAATAATAGTGCCGGGATTCGGTTTCATACCGTAATGGCCAAAGCATACCGTTCGGGTATCCGTGCCCTTTAATTTTTCAATGGAATCCCGGTAGATTTCGTGGATGAAAACAGGCGGTGTGGCCGGACGGAGATAGCTTCCGGAATCTTCCGGGACGGAAACCCCCAGTGCTTCGCCGGCAAACAGGAGATCTTCGATACAAAAAGACAAATGATGGGCGGCATGTCCGGGTGTTTCGATGACGGAAACCGACAGGTCTTTTTCAGCAATGGATGCACTGTAATAGAGATTCTTTTCAGGAACAGGGACGATCGGACCATACAGGGTTGCCATGTCCCCCAAAACCTTCTGTGTGCCTTCCCATAATTTCCCCGGATCGATCAGGTGGGGAATCCCTTTCGGATGACATAAGACGGGTGTATCGGTAAAATGCTTCAGCAATGCGCCCGTTCCGCCGGCATGATCGATGTGAATATGGGTCAGTAAAATGTGATCCAGGTGATGCACATCAAGCTTCTTCAATGCATCGACCAGAACGGGGATGGTCGATAACGGACCCGGATCGATAAGAACCGTTTTGTTCCCGTTCCGGAATAACCAGGAGGCAATAAATTTTCTGAATCCTGTATCATTTTGATCCAGATCGATTAAAAACAGTGATTCGGTTTTCTTGTGAATCATAAGACATACTTTTTCTTAGATTGAACGGCATTGCGGCTGGCAAAATTTCCAAAGATGCTTTCTGATGGCTGTTCAAGGATCATGTTTATTATTCAATAATGTAATATCTCGGTAAAATATTGGCCACACCGAGCGTGGCCCAGTAACCATAAACCTCAAACGGCTGATATTCCTTTGCGTAACTGTTTTCATCCAGGGTCACCTGCTCGCGTCTCAACCGGAGCCATGAGGTTTGATGACGGGGCGGGTTATAAGACATATAGGCACCGCGGTAAACGACCTTCAGAAAGTTTTCAAACGCAATGACATTTTCGTTCGGGAGTAACGCTTCCCGGACGATCATACCGGCGTATGCCGGGAATCGTTCCAGGGGTGCCAGCCGATCTGCCGCCTTTTTGGTGAATTGAATATTATAATTATTCTGTCTGATTTCATTACTCACCAGTGCGAGCAGAAAATGATGAAGGGACCCACGATAGGATTTGCGCCGGTTTTCTGCCCATTCCTCAGCCTCATCCTCGCTTGCCGGTTCCATTTCCTCATAGTGGGGTTTAATCACCCAGCTCCAGCGCATATTATTTTTTTCCCACGAGAACCTTAATAGTACAAGCGTTATGCGAAATCCGAGCGCATTATTGATGATGATCAGCGGCTCACTGGCTTTGGCATACAGAATATCCGGCAAATCCCACTCGAAATCGAGCACATATTCATTTTCGATCCGGCACTTCTTCGCGAAAGAGGTGGAACCCAGAAAGTACTTTTTAAAGTTCTTGACGTCTTTAAACCATTGCGCCTGCTCCGCCGCGCTGACTTCGATCGTTTCACTTTGATAGATCTCGGGCCTGAGTCTGAAGTCGTAGCTGTCTGAACGGCCGTCTTCCACTTCTATCATGCGTGAATCGACTTTGTAGCCTATGACGGAAGCGACCAGCTCGTGCATTCCCGGCGGGACCGGACCGATCCGGAAATAACCGTCCGCATCGGTGGCATCACCAAACGTGGTATTGGACAGGTACACATTAACCGATCCAATCCCTTCTCCGGTTTCTTTGTCGTATACATACCCCTCGATCGAGGCTGTGTAATTCTGACCTGAAGAAATGAGCGATGAAATAAATATCCACGTTGTCAGGTAAAGGAACGTTTTCATCTTATTCTGATGCAGAAGGTCGCTGCTGTTCTTTTGATACTTCCATGGTTTCAATGAATATCCCGAGTTTATCGGAATGATTGTCTTTCAGCCGGAGGGCGATCAGGTAATTGCCGGGGGGGACATTCAGGGTGATTTTTCCGGTAATCTCATTGATTTCTTTTTTATTAATTTCCCGGATTATCTCATCTTGCCGGTAGGGCTTCATATCTTCGTCAAGCACAATCCAGGATTCGGTGAATGTGGCCTTTTTTGAAAAGAAAGGCGACGATAATTGTTTTGCCGGAAAGGTATAGGTGATCAGCAAGGTGGAATCATTCTCAACCGGATCGCTGAATATATTTACCTCCACATCATCCAGCGGATTGGCGCCGTAATTATGTTTATAAATATAATCCTTACCGTATTCATATGTGGATTCGAACCAGAAAATACGGTCGCCGTGGTTTGAAATTGAAAGCGGGCCGGGTTCGATCGCGTTTCCATATATATTGGTCATATACAGACTGACCAGAAAATCCACGCCCAGGCGGTAGTAGGTCCATTCCATCACATTAAAATCCGAAAAAGAAATAAAATCGGGTTCCCCGTATTTAATGAACAATTCACCTCTGGCATCCCAGGGTGCGTTGGGCCAGCCGGCACGGTTATGCTGGTCGCGAAGATATTTAAGATGTTTGGCGTTCCATAATTGCCCGAACTGCGCCCTGGCTTCCAGCACACGCTTCTCGAATTCCAGCCAGGCTTCGTTCTCTTCCGTGGTCGGAGTGGGATCACGACGTTTCCAGTATTTTCGCAGCCACTCGCTGCGATCGTAACCGGAATAGCTGGAATACTCCTGGAATTCATCAACGGACAGGATGGTCCACATACCGAAATCGATCAGTTCATCCCTTGTCCACTGATTGTCATCCCTCAGCATCATTCTGTAGTGTCTGTAATCACGGGTTGGGGTGAACAGGAAGCCGTATTTCTCATCCTCTTCCGGTTCGGTCTCCCGTTCAGGCCTTTCCCGGGTAGCGTCGAATGTAAGGCCCCTCTTTTGTTTCATTGTTGTTGCGGGAGGTTCGTACGTTCCCGATTCGAGTTGTTCAATCAGCGAAGCGGCCTGTTTTCCGAAAGTGGCGTGTTCCTGAATCTTTTTAAGGTAGGGAATAGCGCGTTCGTCACCAAGCCTGCCGACGATCAGTATGGCCCGGTACCGGATCCCTTCTTCTTCTGATTCCATCTGTTCGACCAGATATTCCTGGTAGGCTTTGTTGCCTTCGCCTACCAGCGTTTCGGCGACCGAAAGCTTATGTATCTGCGCATCATCCACCCAGGGGCTATTGGGATAGCTGGTGATAAGGCGTTCATACGCCAGGAAGGCTTCCAGGTTATGGCCCCCTTTCTGTTCCAGGCAGTAACCAATCCGGAACTCCGCATCATCGCTGTAGATGGATTCCGGAAAACGGTCGATCAGCTCCTGGAATAAAGACAGGGCCAGGTCCCAGTTACCCTCAATCTGTTCTTCGTTCGCTTTATTAAATAATTCCGTCGCTGCTTCCGAATCGGCTAAAACCGGTTTTCCTGGAAAAACGGTTAAACATATCAAAAACAGAGTGTATAATACACGGGTGGCAGTCATTCATACTCCTTTTATAGTGTGCAAGCCGTATGAGCACGTTAATTCTTTAACGCCGGGTACCCGGCTTTTCAGCAGGCGCTTTATAATATCATTAAACCCATCGCCGGCCCAAATAGTTTCAACATCCGTATTTAAAACGTCTTTTACGGTAAGTGCTCTTAGAATATTTATAACCCGCCCTTCGAAAATATTGATACCCCTGCGTACCAGTTTCATCGTGTACATGGATTCCTTTTTCAGATAGCTGGAAATGAGCACGGCAATAATACAGGATACCATGAGCGGTGGTATAATATGATAATCGTTGGTCAGTTCAAAGATGATCAGGGTGGCCGTAATTGGGGCATGGGTCGTACCCGGCACCAGCGCGCCCATCCCGACCAGGCTGTAGATGTCCACGCCGAAAAAACTATGATGAGAAACCTTTATCATGTAACGGAATAATATTGCACCAAAGGCAGCCAGAATACCGATGACAATAGCGGCAAGAACCATGAAGGCATGTTCTGCTCTCCGCAGCCTGCCGGTAAAATTTGTTAACATTTTTGTGACATTTCGTCTCAGACGGCGGCTCTGGACATAAAACGGCCCTAAATTGCGTTTCATGCAAAGGTTCCTGAATGTAATTAGAAAGACATAAAAACTTTAGTGCTATTATTGATCTGAAGCATATTGTTACAACACTAAAATGCGATATATTATCATAGAATGCAACAGAGCTTGAAATCAACTATATTTTTGTTAATTTCAGGATCCCGAAAAGATAAGGAACGGAACCGATATATGAAGCGGTTTATATTTTTATTTTTGATATACATGCAGGTTGTTTCGGCACAAACGTACCGGATCGAGCACGATCCTGCTCAGGTTTCGATCGAACAACTGGGAACGGTGCAGAAGGTGCAACTGAAGGGAATAACGGATATCTCCACGATCGACCGGAAAGAGGGTGATCCGGAATTACCGGTTTACTATTACAGGATATTGCTTTCACCCGGTGAAAAGGTGGCGTCATACGCGATATCCGGAACGGAGTGGGAAGAGGTTGCCCGGGAAATTTCGGTAAAACCGTCTGAGACACTATGGCATCAGTATGCTGAAAAGAAAGAGCTTTCCGCCGATAAACTGCCTGCACGCGGTATGTATCCCGCTGAAAATATCGTTTATGACGGGATTCAGCATCTGCATGGCTATCCGATTGCCCATTTCAGGATTTACCCTTTCCGCTATGATTCGGAAAATAATAGGCTTGAATTAATGCGGTCGGTGGATGTATCCATAGAAAAAGAACAGAGCGGCGAGCAATCGATATACCGTGAAGTGGCAACAGAATGGGACCGACAGTCATTAAGCCGGCAACTGGAAAACCTCGTTGACAATGTGGAACAGGTTCCCGGAGCGATGATGATGTCAGAAACCCTTACTCCGGGCGGTATGATGCGCCTTGATGATCTTGACCGCTATGTTGTCATCACCAGTGACGCCCTCAGGGATGCCTATCTGCCGCTGGTCGAGTGGAAGACACGCAAGGGTGTACCGGCCGCCATTGTAACCATCGAAGAAATCCGAAACCGGTTTCCGGAAGGTAAAGACGATGCCGAACGAATTCGCAATTTTATCCGGTACAGTTATCGTCAAAGAGGTACCGTCTTTGTGCTCATGGGCGGTGATACGGATATTGTCCCCACACGTGTCGTCACAACCGGATATTACACCTTTCCGACGGACTATTATTATTCCGACCTCGACGGCAGCTGGAATGCGGACCAGGATGAGATCTTCGGAGAAGCGGCCGATGAACTGGAAGCGTATCCCGAAGTCTATGTAAGCCGTATCCCGGTGCGTACAAACGCCGAAGTCAGCCGGTTTATCTCGCGTTTGTTTAAGTATGAAAAACTGGAAGGTGTCGTGGATCCCGATTATTTCTCGCGTGTATTGTACCTGGCAGCGAACCTCAAACGTGATAATGACGGCCGTGATCTGATCCTGAACCATGTGGATCCACAGATTAACCCGGATTTTGACAGGGTTATGATCACCCAGACGGCCGATGTGGGCTCGGACGGTTCCGTGGCGATGAACGAGCTCAATAAAAACTATGGCATCATTTTCTCGGAAGCACACGGCGCCTATCATACCTTCCGTCCCGGCGCATCCGGTTCGAATATCTATAATTATATGATTGAGGATATTGCAAACCAGGAACCGGGAATCTGGTATATGGCCAGTTGTGAGACGAATGATATCCTCAAACGTGCCATTTCCGAAGTTTTTATGCTCGCCGAGAATGGTGGCGGTGTGGCCTATATCGGTAATACAAGCTGGGAATATCCTTTCAGCGGCATTTACCTTCAGAAGGAATTTTTTAATCTGGTGTTTTCCCGGGGGTATACGCACCTCGCCGAAGCGCATTTCCTGTCGCGTTATCCTTACCTTGGTCATATAAGCAGCGAAGGGCCGGCCCGCGTTATCGTATTTTCTACCCTCGTCCTGGGCGATCCGGAAATGCCGGTCTGGACGGCGAGGCCGGTTCCCGTTTCTCCGGAAGAAGCGGTACAGATAAAACAGGGATATAATGAAACAGATGTCAGCGTTATCTTTCCGGAAACCGGTTTGCCCGTCTCTCACGCCCGGGTCGTATTGTATCAGCCGGGCGGTATCTATTATGCGGCACAGACTGATGAATCGGGTGTGGCGCGTCTGGCATTTACCGTTACGGAAGAAACACCGGTGCATGTGACGATCGTTAAACAAAACGCCATCCCCTATGAGGCAACGATCCCTGTAAATGAAAGCTCCGGTCCCCGACTGGAAATAGAGGATGTTACTCTGAGCGAAATAACCGGAAATGGAAACGATCGATGTGAGCCTGGGGAAACCTTCGAATTCATGGTTACCTTTAAGAATTCTGGAGCCGAGTCTTTCCATAGTGCCCTGATCAGTGAACTGACAAGTGTCCATCCCGCCGTTGTGCTGCAGGACAGTATTTTTGAATGGCCAGAGATTCCGGATATCGGTCAGAGCGTTTCCACGGGACCATATACCTTTCAGACCGCACGGACAATACAACAGGATACGACCCTGGTCTTTCATCTGACGGTCCGTAAACATGATGGAACGGCAGGGGTTTTTGCGATGGACGTACCCCTGAAAGCCGGCCGGATTGGTATCTGTAACCGAACGGTAGATTCGGAACCAGATCCGGACAACCCGGGCTATACTGTAACGTACATCGATTTGTGCCTTGAAAACAGAGGTGCGGGTACGTCCACCGGCGTGGTGGCTGAGCTCACCGGATTACCGGATAGTATCATTGTCATTAACCGTACGATACAGTATGGTGATATCGAACCGGGTTCAGAAAAGTGGGGCCGGCAGCGTTTCAGCGTTTCGCATCCCGGCCTTCCGGATGCCTTGTCTTTCGGACTGCAACTGACGGATCAGAACGGACAGACGCGCAAACAAACACTGAACCTGACAGCACCGAGCCGTCCCGGAGCGGTCTGGTTTACACCCTTTGATGCCCAGTCTATTGCATTGCATTGGGAGGCGGTCTCCGATAAAGATATAATGGGATATCATATTTACAGGAAAACAGTAAAGATGGATACATTTCATAAAATCACGAAAAATCCTGTCCCCATAGCCGGATATTATGTGGATAACGGTCTGGAGGCAGGCGACATCTATGAATATAGCATCGAAACAATCGATTCTTCAGGTAATGTCAGTGAACAGTCGGAGCAGATTTTACAGGCCTGGACGTCACTTCCTTTTCAGCCCGGTTTTCCGCTCCAGCTCGATCTGAAATCAATCGGTTCCGAGATGAATGGAATACAGGCCGTTGATCTGGACAATAATGGATTGCGGGAGATCGTGGCAAGCGGCGCGAATGGTGTGCTGGAAGTGCTGGATTCGGAAGGTCTGGTAATATCGTTTGTTAGTGACATGGAAGGCAACCTGACCGCACCGGCAATCGGTAACGTCTATGGTGACGCGGCTGATGAAGTGGTGGTCAGTTCTTACACGGAAGGGCAGAATATCAACGGTATCTATGTTATCAATCCCCTGTCCGGAGCGGTTATCCATCACATCAACCTGGGATACAATGCGCCGACCCATGCCTTGCTTGATGATCTTGACGGAGATGATCTGGATGAAATCATCGTCATGACGCATGCGGCCAACGCACCGGAAGGACCCAGGGAGAGCCGCTTATTTATATGGAGAAGCACGGGTAGCGCATGGCATACTTTCCCAGGATGGCCGCAGGAGGGATACCCGTTCACATCGAAAATCAATCTGGGCAATCCAGCCGTTGGTGATCTGAGCGGGAACGGTAAAAAGAATATCGTTGTTGGCAGTTATTACGGGGACCTGTACTGCTTTCAGCCTGCAGATTCTTCCGGCCCGGTGTGGATTAAATCCTATCCCGGTATTTTGAACAGCCCGCTCAGCCTGGCGGATATCAATCGTGATGGTACAAAAGAAATCGTAGCGACGGCGCCACGCGAAGACAAATTATATGTCTTTAAACATGATGGCGATCCTCTTCCGGGCTGGGAAGGCGGAAAAGATGTGGACCCGACCGACCCGTACTCCCGCACCTCGCCGGCTGTGATCGGGAATATGGATGACGATGCGTTTCTTGAAATTGTGATGGTGGGCCGGCGTAATGTCTATGTGTTTGAACATACCGGTGTGCTTGCGGAAGGCTGGCCAGTAGCCGTTCGAAATGGAAACAGTTATATCGATGATGATCCGAAACCATGGGGTGTCTATTCCAGCCCGGTCCTTGCGGATCTGGATGTAAATGGTGTTACGGATATCGTATTTGTCACTTCGAACGGAAAACTGAATGCATTGGACGGTGTCAGCGGAAAACCGGTTGTCGGTTTTCCGGTGGATATCAATAATTCCCTGGTCAGGGGGCAATCGCCTCTTGTAACGGATCTTGACCTGGACGGCGACCTGGAAATTCTGCTCATCGGTCATGATGGTATTTTGATGACCTGGGATATGCCCTACACCTATAGCGGGGAAATTTACCTGGAATGGCCGGGGCCCATGGCGAATAACAAAAATTCCGGACATTATTTACCGCAGAAAATCACCCAGAATCCCAATGCCCTGGTCTCCGAAGAGGGCCAGGGGGCCATACCCGCACAATTTGTCCTGGAACAGAATTACCCCAATCCGTTTAACCCGGAAACGACGATACGGTACCGGATTACCGATCCATTTTCTGTAGCGACGCAAAATATTGCGTCGCTACAGAATGTCGAATTAACCGTCCATAATATAATCGGTCAAAAAATCGCCACATTGGTATCGGGAAAACAACCGGTGGGCCATTATACGGTTCAATGGAATGCGCGGGCATTCCCCAGCGGGGTTTATTTTTACCGTCTGACGGTCAGTAATGAGAACAACCGGGCTTTTCAACACACCCGCAAGATGGTGCTGCTGAAATAACAGATACTTATGTCTCCACTTACAAAGATCCCAAAGGGATGACAAAAAAAGGTAGCAGGTGTCAGAATTCAGGAGACAGAAGGATCTCTGCTACCTGCTTCCTGTCTCCTTGTACTTCTATATACACCTTGCTCCGCTTAATAGGGGGAACAAACGCCCAGAAAACTATTTCATTTTCTTTTTGGCCGGTACACATGCGTGCTCTGGCCAAAGAACATTTCAGCGGATTCCATGACTGTTTCAGACAGCGTGGGATGGGGATGGATCGATAATTTTACATCGGTAGCCAGGGCAGCCATTTCAATGGCCAGCACACCCTCGGCGATCAGTTCTCCGGCACCGGCTCCACAGATTCCCATTCCCAGAATCCGTTCCGTCTCCGGATCGATGATCAGTTTGGTCAGGCCGTCCGTGCGATCCATGGTCATAGCTCTTCCTGACGCGGCCCAGGGGAAGCGCATTACCTTAACCGGAATATTTTTATCTTTGGCTTCGGTTTCCGTAAGACCGCACCAGGCCAGTTCGGGATCGGTAAAGACAACGGCCGGGATGGCTACCGGTTCAAAGGCAACTTTATGTCCGGCGATGGCTTCCACGGCAACCCGGCCTTCCGCAGAAGCCTTGTGAGCCAGCATGGGCTCACCGGCAATATCGCCTATCGCATAAACAGAAGGTTCGGCTGTCATGCGCCTGGCATCCACTTCAACAAATCCCTTGCTGTCAATTTTAACCCGGGTGTTTTCAAGTCCGATATTCTCGCTGTTCGGCTTGCGCCCGATGGAAACCATTACTTTATCGAACTTCATTTCAGAAGCGGGCAGATCATCACCTTCGAAGCGGACTTTAATGCCGCTCTTCACTTCTTTCATCTCGACGACTTTGGTATTGAGCAGGATATTTTCAAATTTTGCTTCGAGGCGTTTATGCAGAACTTTTGCCAGATCCCGGTCGGCACCCGGCAGAATGCCCGGGAGCATCTCGACAACGGTCACTTTCGTGCCAAGGGCGGCGTAAACGGACCCCATTTCCAGGCCGATATAGCCACCACCGACAACGAGCATCGTCGACGGAATATCATCCAGCTCGAGTGCGCCGGTCGAGTTCAATACGCGTTTGCTGTCCGGAATGAGACCGGGTATGGTCGCCGGTCGGGAACCGGTAGCCAGTACCGCATAATCGAATTGAAGCGCATATTTATCGCCTTCAATCGGGGTTAATTCCAGCGTATGGTCATCTGTGAAGATGGCTCGTCCCTGTATGTGTTTTATTTTACGTTGTTTGATGAGCTGACCCAAACCGCCGGTCAGTTTTGTAACCACGCTGTTTTTCCAGGAACGCAGCTTATCAATATCAATCTGAGGTTTTTCAAACGTAACACCCCAGTTCTTCGCTTCTTCCGCTTCGGAAACAAGCTTGGCGATATGTAAAAGCGCTTTGGATGGAATACAGCCGCGATACAGGCAGACCCCTCCCGGATTCGGTTCAGGATCAATCAGGGTAACTTCAAGGCCGAGGTCGGCCGCCAGAAAGGCCGCTGCATATCCCCCGGGCCCTCCTCCGATAACTGCGAGATGTGTTTTTTCATGTGTCGACATTATATGCTCCGTTTAAACGCGTTTTCCACGCTTATCCTTCAAGTGATAATAAAAAGGGTTGTTCCAGTGCCTGTGATATCCAGCTCAGAAAGCGCATGGCATCCGCACCGTCTATAATACGGTGATCATAGGTCAGGGACAAAGGCAACAAAAGACGGGGCACAAATTCATCGTCCTTGTATACCGGCTCCATTTTTCCCCTGGAGACACCGAGAATGGCCACTTCCGGGCTGTTGACAATCGGTGTAAAGGCCGTACCTCCGATACCGCCCAGGTTGGAGATGCTGAAATTCCCGCCCTGCATTTCATCGAGGGAAAGTTTTTTATTACGTGCTTTTTCGGCAAGCCGGGTCATTTCCACGGCAATTTCGATGATATTTTTCTGGTCCACGTCTTTAATAACCGGAACCAGAAGTCCCCGATCCGTATCGACCGCAATACCGATGTTGTAATACTTCTTATAAATGATTTCCTTGTTCTGCATATCGATACTGCTGTTGAACTGTGGGAATTGATGGAGTGCGGCTTCCACGAATTTGGTCAGTATGGCCGTCATCGTCAGTTTGCCGCCAGCGGCTTCGGCCTTTTTGGCATATTGTTTTCTCAGTTTTTCGATTTCCGTAATGTCAGCTTTCTCAAACTGGGTAACCTGGGGGATGGTTGCCCAGGCATAACTGAGGTGGGTGGCGGTTTTCTGACGTACATTGCTCATGGACTGTGTATCCACCTGTCCCCATTTCGAAAAATCGGGTAACGGTTCGGCATCAAATCCTTTAAATACGGAAGATTGCGCCGAGCGCTGGCGGTTAAGGAGCTTGGAATAGCTCTTTACATCGTCAACGGAGATGCGTCCTCCCGGTCCGGTTCCGGGCACCTGGTTGATATCGATGCCGATTTCCCGTGCGAAACGACGCACGGAAGGGGCGGCCGGTGCGATATCCCCGGGCGACCTGGCGGGTTCAAAGGAAACCGCTTTCTGTTCAGTCGCGGGTGCAGGTGTTTTTTCCTCCTTATCTGCCTCCGGTTTTTTCTCAGCTGCCGGCGCTTCTTCATCCGCGGCGGCAGCCGGTTGCTGATCCTCTGCAGCTGTTGATGACTCCGGTTCCGGCGCTTTCTTTTCCGCGGTTGTACCGGCGTCAAACTCCAGAATGGGCTGCCCGACTTTTACTTCATCACCTTCTTTTATCATGATTTTTTTTACTACACCTTCGGATTCGAAAGGGAGCTCAATCACAGCTTTATCCGTCTCCAGCTCAAGGATCGCCTGATCAGGAGAGATACTGTCACCTACCGAAACCATGATCGATGTTATGGTTCCCGAGACAATACCTTCACCGAGGTCAGGAAGTTTAAATTCTGTTGCCATGATATTTCCTTAATTTTCAAAAATGTCCGTTCAAATATTTTTTAACTGATCATGGGATTGGCTTTTTCCGGATCGATATCCATTTCTTTTATCGCTTTGGTTACGACTTCCGGTTTAACCTGTCCCTCTTTCATGAGCATGTACAGAGATGCCAGGACGATATAGCGTTCGTCGACCTCGAAGAAATTTCGCAAATGCCGGCGTCCGTCACTGCGTCCGAAACCATCAGTGCCCAGGCTGAACATGGGTCCGGGAATCCATTTTGCGATGGACTCGGGTAACGCCTTGACATAATCGCTTGCGGCAACAAAAACACTTCCGGTATTTTTCAGCAGACCGGTTACATAGGGAACCTTTGCTTTCTTATCCGGATGAAAAAGGTTCCAGCGCTCTGTATCGATGGCATCCTGGTGCAATTCCTTGTAGCTGGTCACACTCCAGACATCCGCAGCGACTTTATATTTATCAGCAAGTAGTTTCTGTGCTGACAGCACTTTATTCAGGATGGCGCCGCTTCCAAGCAGTTGTACTTTCATTTTCGCGTTTTTGAGGCTGGAGGCCTTGAACTTGTACATACCCTTTATGATGCCCTCTTTGATGTTTTTGCCTTTGGGCATGGCCGGTTGTACATAGTTTTCATTCATTACCGTCAGATAATAGAACACGGGTTCCTGTTTGACATACATGCGTTCGATACCGTCACGAATGATCACGGCCAGCTCATAGGCAAAAGCAGGATCATAGGCTTTAAGATTCGGATAGGGATATGCCAGCAGATGACTGTTGCCGTCCTGATGCTGCAGACCCTCGCCGGCCAGTGTCGTGCGCCCGGCAGTGCCCCCCAGCAGGAAGCCCCGGGCCCGCATATCACCGGCCGCCCAGATCAGATCGCCGATACGCTGTAAACCAAACATGGAGTAAAATATAAAGAAGGGTATGGTATTGATGCCGTGATTGGCATAGGCCGTGGCTGCAGCGATAAAGGTCGACATGGAACCGGCTTCCGTTATGCCTTCCTCGAATATCTGACCGTCTTTGGCTTCTTTATAATAAAGCAGACTTTCCTTATCAACCGGCTCATAAAGCTGACCGACGTGTGAATAGATGCCGATCTGTCTGAAAAGCGCTTCCATGCCGAAGGTGCGTGCCTCGTCCGGAACGATGGGAACGATGAGATCTCCCAGTTCTTTATCACGAAGCAGCTTGGACAGCACGCGGACAAACACCATGGTTGTAGAGACTTCCCGGTCCTGGGTGCCTTCATAAAACTCCTCAAACAGGGATTCGGCCGGTGTCTTTACTGCGGTGCTCTTAATCCGCCGTGTCGGCATATAACCGTTCAGCTGCTTCCTTCTTTCATGAAGATATTGCATTTCCGGGGAATCATCATCCGGTTTATAAAAAGGAACGGTATCGATGTCTTCATCCGAAATGGGGATACCAAACCGGGAGCGGAATTCGCGCAGTTCCTGCTCGTTGAGCTTTTTCTGCTGGTGTGTTATATTTTTACCTTCACCCGCTTCACCGAGACCATAACCTTTAACGGTACGGGCAAGTATCACCGTCGGAGCGCCCTTATGTTCGGTTGCCGCTTTGAAGGCGGCATACACTTTTTCCGGATCATGACCTCCCAGGCGAAGCTTGGCCAGCTGGTCATCGGAAAGGTGTTCCACCATTTTCAGCAGTTGCGGGTATTTACCCCAGAAATGTTTGCGGAGATAAGCACCGCCCTTAACGACATAATTCTGATATTCCCCGTCGACGACTTCTCCCATGCGTTTTACCAGCCATCCTTCGGTGTCCCGGGCCAGCAGCGGATCCCAGTCGCTGCCCCAGATTGCTTTTATCACATTCCAGCCGGCGCCGCGAAATACCGTTTCCAGTTCCTGGATGACTTTTCCGTTCCCGCGTACAGGGCCGTCAAGCCGCTGAAGGTTGCAGTTAATGACGAAAATAAGATTGTCCAGATTCTCCCTTGTTGCCAGCGAAATGGCCCCGAGGGCTTCCGGTTCGTCGGTTTCGCCGTCTCCCAGAAATGCCCAGACCTTCTCTCCGGTGGATTCCTTTAAACCGCGGTCCTCCAGATAGCGGTTAAAGCGGGCCTGGTATATAGCCATAATCGGTCCCAGTCCCATGGAAACCGTGGCGAACTGCCAGAAATCGGGTTTCAGCCAGGGATGGGGATAGGATGGCAATCCCGGGCTGGTATGTCCTTCATGTCGGAAATTTTTCAGTTCATCCATGCTGAGGCGCCCCTCCAGAAAAGCCCGGGCATAGATACCAGGTGAGGCATGTCCCTGGAAATAGACCATATCGCCTGAAAACTTATCGGTTGGTGCCCGGAAAAAATGGTTAAAACCGATCTCATACAGGGTAGCGGCGGAAGCATAGGTTGAAATGTGGCCGCCGATACCGTTTTCCACCCGGTTGGCACGGACCACCATGGCCATCGCATTCCAGCGGATGATGCTCTTGATGCGGCGCTCAATCTCACGGCTTCCCGGGAAAACCGGTTGCTCTGACGCCGGAATGGAGTTGATATGCGGTGTGCTGGCCGTAAACGGAAGTTTGATGCCGGACGCATAGGCGCGCATCTGCAGTTCACTCAGTAGTTTTTTTACCCGTTCGTCACCACCATGCTGGATGACATAATCCAGGGATTCCAGCCATTCTTTTATTTCAATAAGCTCGATATCCTCGTCTAAGTGGTTCATTTTTTGTTCTGTACTCATGTTTTATACCTCAAGGTTTCCGGTAATATAAAATGTTCAATCCGATCAGCCGTTTCTAATCCGGCCCCCTGTATGAACTAAGAATGTGCATAAATAATTTCGAACGCTATTACCCTGTATAATCAAAAACACAAACTGCTGAATCAGCTAGCGTTGTTGCCAGAGTGATGTCAGGGATACGCGGAATATAAAGAATTATCGGATGACATACAAAACAGGGGAGCCATCCCCCTGCTTACGTTTTTTTGCTGAAGAGGTCCATCTGATTCTCATCCTTGTCGGGGGCGTCATCCGGTTTTTCCGTTGATTCAGGATCTGCAATGATAATTTCCGGCTCCGAACTCTCCAATTGTTTGACGCCGGTGACCCGGTAGTTACTGAGAATATTACCCTGGGCTTTCCATCCCTTGATGTCTACCAGGTCATTGATTGCGAGGATATCTTTCATGGGCGTTTTGGATTTCCCCTTCAGATAATGCATTTCGATCTGTGGATTTGCCGATGTCGTTACCATGGCCAGAAAGGATCCTTTTTCCTCGGCGATAAATGGAAATTGTTTATTCTGCGTTAATGTCTCCACTTTAAAGCGTTTGACATAGTAGCGTTTTTTTTCGCCGTGATAGTAGATGGCAGCGATAACGGTCTCAGGATTGTACTGTTCGATAATCAGGGTTTTTTCCGGATCATAATGGTTGCTGAGATCAAATTCACTCAGTCTGTAATGGCCCTCTTTATTGACGGAGAGGATCAGATCGTCGCCTTCGAAATTACCGAGATAGTTACCCCGTTCGTCTGTATTCAATCTTCCGACGGCGTCATCATACCACAAATCGAGTCCGCCGAGGGTCGAGGTGCCGACTTCCTTCTGCACGATTTTCTGAACCGGGTATTTGGAAAGGATATTGCCCTGTGCGCCCCGGCCTTTGATGGTCAGGTCACCAAAATCAAAATCATATACTTTAATCCGCGCCCGGCACTTGGATGAAAGGTGTACGGTTATTATTTCCGATTCACTGTTCGGATTGGCCGTAAAGTATAATACGCGGGATCCCTTGTTTCCCTTGGTCAGATCATACGGTTTGTCCCTGGTAATAGCGGTGACCGGAAAACGTTTGATATAACTGACGCCGGTCTTGCCGTCGCTGTATACCATATTATAAATCATGCGCTCGTCGTTTTTCTTCCAGACACCGGCATGGATAATATCTTTTCCCACGAAGGATTTATCGGCAACGCGGGTCACCAGAAAACTGCCGTTTTGCAGGAAGACAATGATGTCGTCCAGGTCCGAACAGTCGCAGACATATTCATCCTTTTTCAGTCCATAACCGATAAAACCGTCTTTGCGGTTAACATACAGTTTCATATTGGCGACGGCGACCTGGGATACCTCGATGTTGTCAAAGGATCGGATTTCCGTCCGCCGTTCGCGTCCTTTGCCGTATTTTTCCTTCAGTTTCAGGAAATAAGCAATGGCATATTCCGTGAGGTGTTCCAGGTGATGGGCAACCTGGGCCATCTCTTCTTCCAGCGCATTAATTGCTTCATCGGCCTTGAACGTATTGTATTTTGAAATGCGTTTGATTTTTATTTCCGTCAGCTTGATGATGTCGTCCCGGGTGATTTCTCTGCGGAAGAGGTCCTTATACGGCTCCAGACCCTTGTCGATGGTCTCGAGAACGGATTCCCAGGTCTCACATTCTTCGATATCACGGTAAATGCGTTTTTCAATGAAGATTTTTTCCAGTGAAGAAAAATGCCATTTTTCCGCCAGCTCCTGCTGCTTGAGGGTAAGTTCCATTTTAAGCAGGCGCACCGTATACTCGGTTGAAAAACGCAGCATATCGTTTACGCTGAGAAAATAAGGTTTTTCATCGATGATGACACAGGCATTGGGCGAGATAGAGACTTCACAATCCGTAAAAGCGTAAAGAGCATCGATGGTCATATCGGGCGAAACATTTGGCGGCAGCTCGATAAAAATTTCGATATTCTTGGCTGTATTATCGACCACACGTTTTATTTTTATCTTATTATTATCATTGGCTTTTACAATGGATTCAATCAGGCTGGTTGTGGTTGTCCCAAAAGGAATATCCCGGAGGACGAGCGTTTTCTTGTCTTGAACCTCGATCCGGGCGCGGACACGTATTTTTCCACCGCGTTTTCCTTCATTATAATGACTGAAATCGGCCAGGCCGCCGGTCGGGAAGTCGGGAAGCAGGTTGACCGGCTTCTTTTCAAGGATGGCAACGGATCCGTCCAGCAGTTCATTAAAATTGTGCGGCATAATCTTTGTGGAAAGACCCACGGCGATACCTTCCGCACCCTGGGCCAGCAGCAGCGGAAACTTCATGGGCAGATTGATGGGCTCTTCTTTGCGGCCGTCATAGGAACGCTGCCATTGGGTGGTCTGCGAATTGAAGGCCACTTCCAGGGCAAATTTTGACAGGCGGGCCTCGATATACCGGGCAGCCGCTGCATTGTCTCCGGTACGTATATCGCCCCAGTTGCCCTGGGTTTCAATCATAAGGTCTTTCTGACCCAGATTGACAATGGCATCACCGATAGCGGCATCCCCGTGGGGATGGTACTGCATGGTCTGTCCGATGATATTGGCCACTTTATTGAAACGGCCGTCATCCATCACCTTCATGGCATGGAAAATCCGGCGCTGGACCGGTTTCAATCCGTCATTTATAGCAGGAACAGCCCGTTCCAGTATTACATAGGAAGCATAATCGAGAAACCAGTTCCCATACATTTCACTGACATGGGTGGCTTCTTTAATCTTTCCATTTTCTTTCCATTCCGAACCCTGCTCTTCAGGGGGTGTTTCTTTCTTCTCAGGCATATTCTTCAACCAGGTCTTTTTCTATACGTAAATTTTCTATAATATACTGTTGCCGTTCCGGGGTATTCTTTCCCATAAAATAAGCGAGAAGCTTCTGCAGGGATGTTTTTTCTTTCAGTACGAGCGGTTCCAGTCGAATTTCATCCTTGATAAACCGTTCAAATTCTCCGGGTGAAATTTCACCAAGTCCCTTAAAGCGTGTGATCTCGGCCTGCTTGCCGTATTTCTGTACCGCATTTTTCTTTTCGTCTTCCGTAAAACAGTACGTCGTCTCTTTTTTGTTCCGCACGCGGAAAAGGGGCGTTTCCAGCACGAACACGTGACCGTTTCGCACGAGATCGGGGAAGAACTGCAGGAAGAACGTCATCAGCAGCAGACGGATATGCATACCGTCCACATCGGCATCCGTGGCGATGACGATGTTGTTGTAACGAAGGTCCTCCAGATCCTGTTCAATATTCAGCGCATGCTGCAACAGGTTGAATTCCTCGTTTTCGTATACCACTTTTTTCGTCAGACCGAAGCAGTTCAGGGGTTTTCCACGCAAACTGAATACCGCCTGCGTATCCACATCCCGTGCCTTTGTTATGGAACCACTGGCAGAATCGCCTTCTGTAATAAACAGCGTGCTCTCGAAACGGCGCGCGTTTTTCAGATCATTGTAATGAATACGGCAATCCCGCAGTTTTTTGTTATGCAGATTGGCCTTTTTAGCGCGCTGGTTGGCCAGTTTTTTGATCCCGGCAATATCTTTCCGTTCCCGCTCCGATTGCAGGATACGTTTCTGTAGGGCTTCCGCCGTATTCGGATGCTTATGCAGATAATCGTCAAGCTCCTTCTTTACATACTCGATTACATAGGCTCGCACGCTCGGGCCATCCGGTGCGACATTTAAGGAGCCCAGCTTGGTTTTTGTCTGCGACTCAAAAACCGGTTCCTGGATACGGACACTCAGTGCTGCAATTACCGAGGCCCGGATATCGCTGGCATCGAAGTCTTTTTTATAAAATTCACGAATGGTTTTTACGATGGCTTCTTTGAATGCGGACAGATGGGTGCCCCCCTGGGTTGTGAACTGCCCGTTGACAAAGGAATAATATTCTTCACCATACTGGTTGCCGTGTGTCAGGGCAAACTCAATGTCCTTGCTACGGGCATGAATAATCGGATAACGCATGTTTTCCGGATTGGTTTTGCGACTCAGCAGATCCAGCAGCCCGTTTTTGGAGAAGTATTTATTACCGTTAAAATTGATGGTTAAACCTGCATTCAGGTACACATAATTCCAAATCTGGTTTTCCAGGTAATCCGGTATGAAACGGTAATTTTTGAAGATATCATCATCGGGTTCAAACACGATATAGGTTCCGTTTCTCAGACTCGACTTCTTTTCCGGTTCATCCTGAACCATGTTACCCCGCTCGAAATCAATTATTTTCGTCTTGTTATCTCTCACGGATTGCACGCGAAAATACCTGGACAGAGCGTTGACGGCCTTTGTCCCGACACCGTTGAGGCCAACCGATTTCTGGAAAGCTTCGGTGTCATACTTACCGCCGGTATTTATTTTGGCTACGCAGTCGTACACTTTACCCAGGGGTATACCGCGCCCGTAATCACGTACTTTCACCTGGTGCTCAGAAATGGTAACATCGATGGTTTTTCCATATCCCATGATGAATTCATCGATCGAATTGTCAATGGTTTCTTTGACAAGGATGTAAATACCGTCATCCTGTGCGGATCCGTCGCCCAGTTTCCCGATATACATGCCCGGACGCATGCGTATGTGTTCACGCCAGTTGAGCGACCGGATACTTTCTTCAGTGTATTTGTGATTGTTCATATCTGGATAATTCCTGTCCTTAACATCAGCCTCTAATATAAGCAATTTTCACAGGTTTTTCGCAATACGGCATTAAAAAAAGCATAAATTTGCGATTGTGTTATGTACAGATGTACACTCTATTTTAGAAAAAAATAAGAAGTTTGTCAAGAGTACCGGGTTATAATGATGTGAATCGAACAATCCGCTGAACAGGTCGAAATTATTGAAATAAGTCGAAAATTGGGCTACCTTTATTTATAAATAAACGATAAAAATGGGTATCACATGGAGATAAATTATTCCGTGCTCAGCCTGGCTTTCCGCTTTTATGCGCGGTCGCTGCAGTTTCCTTTTGATGAACAGACGCATGAATACCAGCACCTTTTCCGGGAAATGGAAAAGCAGGTCATTACGGATATCGATGAAGAATTCGCGGCAAAAATTCTGGACGTGCTGAACTATTACCAGGGCGAGGAAATGAGCAGCATGCAGGCCGAATATTCCAGACTCTTTGCCTATTCACAATCAGATATACCTCTGGTGCCCTTATTCAGCAGTCATTATATTTCCCCGGAAAAACGCGATAAACTGGTGGACGCACTGATTGACAGCGCTATACCGATTGATGTGACAGATGATGTCGATACCATCCAGAATATTCTTGATTATTTTGCCTATCTCCTGGAAGAGGGATTGGAACAGGAGATGGATGATTTTTTCTACGATTATATCGATATCATCGTTCCTGCATTCTGTGCAAACCTGTATCAGGGAACAATCATTAATTTTTACAAGGAAGTCGCTAAAGGTCTGAACAGCATGATACAGGAGTTACGCCCCTCTCAGGCAGAATCCTAACCATGGCGATACGGTTCGAAGGACAACATCTTTTTTTGAATATAAACGACCTGCTCCGGCCTAATGCCCATGCCCGTTTCCTCTCATCGTTCCCGCTGCATAAACGCGGCTACCTTGGCCAGAAAGCCCATCAGCGCCTGCAGGCCGCCCGGTCTAAAACCTACGGTTTGTTTCACCGTGAATACCACCTGCGCCGTGAATTTGAATTCGACGATTTTGATGTCACCGTCCAGGGGCGGATCGACGGTATCTACCAGCTGGAAAACCGCATCGAGGTGGAGGAGATTAAATCCGTCCTGCTCAGTCCGAAGGCATTTAAAGAGTTGCGCATGGAAGCCTTTCCGGGATATACGGACCAGTTGCTCTTTTATGCCTATTTCCTGGAAGAGGAATTTCCGGAAGCTGAACTGTTCACCTTCCTGCTCCTGATCAACCTGACCAACGACAAAGAACGTGTATTCAAAGTGGACTACAGGCGGCCGGATGTGGACGCGCTCGTTCGTGAGCGGCTTTCCATGATTATCGATAACAGACTGCGGCAATTAGGGAAGCTGCAGCTCAGGCAGGTTCACATACGGAACATCGATTTTGCACTCGAAGAACAAAGACCTCAGCAGGAAGAAATGATGGGAGCGGTACGCACCTGTTTGTCCGGAAGCCGGCATCTGATGGCTTCGGCGCCGACCGGGACCGGTAAAACCATCGGAGCCCTTTTCCCGGCCGTTGAATATGCCTGGCTGCAGGATAAAAAGGTGTTTTTTGCCACCCCGAAAACAACACAGCAGATACTGGCGGCTCAAACGGTTCAGCTGCTGCTCAACCGGGGACTGGACGTAAGCGTTATCATACTCCGGGCGGCAGAGAAAATGTGTGCCAATGATGTTTTCTTCTGTCATGAAACCTATTGTCCGTTTGCCAGGGATTACCGCACACGGCTCGATGCTTCGGATATTATACCCCTGTTACTGAAAAAGCAATATATGCATCCCGATGACATCTACAGACTCAGCGTGGAAGAAACACTCTGCCCGTTTGAAGTTTCCCTCGATCTGGCCGTCCGTGCCGATGTCATTATCGGCGATTATAATTATGTCTTTGACCCGGCTGTCCGTTTGAATCGCTTTTTTGCGCGTAAAGATTATGCCGACTGGATACTGATCCTGGATGAAGCCCATAACCTGTATGAACGCGGTATGCACTGGCTCTCACCGGAACTGAAACGTACGGATGTTCTCACGTTGATGAAAGCATTGTTCATGGCAAAAGGCGCTGTTGAGAAGAAGCTGTATGAAGCATTGGAGCAGATCGATCAGGGTATGGAAAAGCTGCAGCAGGAGGGGGCGCTGGAATATCCGGCGAACCGCTATATGGTGTTCGATCCGGACCTGGAATTCTGGAATGAGGCCTTCCGCGCTTTTGAAACCGTCTTCATTCGTTATCTTATCCAGAAGATCAAACGGCAGCGAGTTGTTCCCGATGATCCCATCGAGTCACTGTATTATACGCTTCGCCACCTGATCCATGTGCTTGATTTTCAGGATCCGTCGTTTGTTGCCTACTATGATGCCGGATCAGGGGGACGGTTGCGTATCCAGTGCTGTGATCCTTCTGCATATCTCAACGAGAGTATTGAACGCTTTCACTCTGTTGTGGCTATGTCCGCGACCCTGGAGCCTATGGAATACTACCGGGAACTGCTTGGTTTTGATCCTGACAGAACGCAGTATTTGCGGCTGGGTTCTCCCTTCAAAAATACCATGCGTAAAGCCCTTATCATTCCGGGTATTTCCACAAGGTATAAGGATCGCCTGGTCAGCGCACCTAAAATTGCCGAAACCATACGAACCATCGTTCAGATAAAACCAGGAAATTATCTGGTATTTTTTCCCAGCTTCGAATACCTGCAGCAGGTTTACCTGTTTCTTGGAAATGCCGGCACGGATGTATTGTTGCAAAAACCGCAGATGAAAGAAGAGCAACGCGCGGAATATATGGAAATGCTTAGAAATGATCCGCGGCCACATCTTCTGATGGGCGTAACAGGTGGTATCTTTGCCGAAGGAGTGGACTATCCGGCTGAAATGGCCATCGGTGTGATCATCGTGAGTCCGTCCCTGCCGGCTGTCAGTTACGAGCGGGAATTGTTAAAGCAGTATTTCGATGAAAAGAACGGTTCGGGAATGGCGTATGCTTATATATATCCCGGAATGAACAAAGTCATTCAGGCGGCCGGGCGGTTGATTCGCACATCGGAGGACCGCGGGATCATGGTCCTGATCGGGGAGCGGTTCACGGAGGAGGTGTTTACGGATCTGTTGCCGGAATACTGGTTCGGGCAGGCCGGGGATGTGGAAATCACGGATGACTATCAGCGTGCCATCAGGGCGTTCTGGAAAAGGTCGGTTTGAAGAGGGAAGAAGACACGGAGAACCACTGAGAAAACGCAGAGTTCCACAGAGAATTTATTCATAGATATTTTTTTAGAAATATTAAAGCTTATCTGTTTTCCAGAATCAGCCCATATCCAATAGCCCCAATCCTGATATTTTCTCCGTGGCCATCCGTGATCCTCTCCTTAATATTTCCCTGTTTATTGATTTTCAAATTTCTATTATGTAAATTAAAAAACTTTTTGCGAAAGTGGTGGAACTGGTAGACGCGCTAGGTTCAGGGTCTAGTGCCCGCAAGGGCGTGGGGGTTCGACTCCCCCCTTTCGCACATTTTTTAAATCTGAATGAGGCCACTTGTGAATTTCATTCTCCAGTGGCTTTTTTTTATTCCCGCATGATATAGCACGTGCTCAAAATGGCAGTATTACAACTTCCTCAAACGCAGCGTTTCTTAATCACCATATTTGTGATTTGATACTGTTTTTCTTTAGCCGGAACCTGTTCAGCCTTCTGATTTTCCTCTAATGAATATTTTTATTTGTCCGAATATTTACATTCGAGCGAAATAACGTTTCTATTGCATTTTTTACTTAATTATCCATGGAGGATTCATGAAAAGTTCTTTAAAAAGGCTGTTTACCCCATTCATACTTCTGATCGCTTTCCAATTAATAACGGCTCAAACACTGGAACCGACTTATATGGTTGGACCGGAAATGCATGTGGCCAGAATGGGTCACCATAACGTCGCAACATCAGATGGGCACTATCTTTTGATCGGAGGCCGTGGAACGAATTTTGTCTCGCTGGGGACAAGCGACCTGGTTACCCTTAATCCGGACAGCTGCATGGGACATGCTATGAATTATGTCCATGATTTTGCCGCCGTTTGCAAGTTGACGGACGGTCGCCTCCTGATTGCCGGCGGATCGGCAGACCTGGGAGTCGCTCCGGGTTATAATACGGCCGAAATATATGATCCTGTCTCAAAAAGCTATGGTATTGCTTCCAATTTAAATTATGGACGTATGAACTGTTCGGCAGCCTTGTTGAACGATAGCACGGTATTGATCGCGGGTGGCTGGTATGATCAGACCAGCGCAACTTACGGAGAAATTTATAATGTTGCAGTGAATCAGTTTACCACGACAGGTGCGCTGAATAATCCGCGTTCAAATCCCCTCGTGATTTCAACTTCGGACGGCGGTGCAGTCGTATTAGGTGGCACACCGGCATTCGGTGGCAATACTTTTGAGAATGTGGAATATTATGATCCTGAAACCAACACATTCCAGTTACAACAGGATTATCTTTTTGGAGAAGAGGAAACAGGATGGTCCCCTTTCTCTTATTCCAGTTATAATCGCCAGATGGAAACCCAGAGGCTGACTGACGGCACCTATCTTCTGATGGCATACAAACAGGTAGAATCGGATTATGAGTATACCCTTTTCTCATTTGACCCGGAAACCTGTCTGTTCAGTAAATGGGGAACGGAACCGGAGCTTCCGACAAGCGCATCACATGCTTACTATGCGCCCATCGTGGATAATGAAAAGGCGGTTGCTTATATCCCTGCGGTTAAAAAAGGATCTGATCCGGTAGAGCTAACACTTTTTGCCGTCAATCTGAACGATACATCACTGGTTATGGTGGAGGAGTATTACCAGTTTCCCGCTAATTATTATCTCGGATATGCCGGATTTCTGCTGTTGTCGGATGGCCGAATACTGGTGAGTGGTGGACATGAACAAACCGGATATAATACGAATTTTTCGCCGCATGCACACACGCTTATTATAACGCCCGGTTATACGGTAACGACGATCGATCAACCGGCAGCCCCGAAGGATTTTGAGTTTGTCCTGGAGAATTATCCAAATCCGTTCAATGCGACCACAACCTTCGCATTCAAGGTGGAAAAAGCCTCTGTACTGCGCTTTGAAATTGTAAACAGCGCGGGCCAGATCGTCTATTCAGCAGACCGTCAGTCCTATCCGGCAGGACGTCATGTGCTGAGGTGGGATGCCACTCACCTGCCCAGTGGTATCTATTACGCCCGTCTGACCTCTGCTAAGACCGTTTCCACCCGGAAAGTCGCTTTGATTAAATAAGTTTTCTTTACTGAAGTTTGAATTTCCTATATATTGTTTCTGTTGAAATAACGCTGCCTGGTAAAGCAGGCAGCGTTATATTGTTTGAACCTCAATTTCAGTGCACAAGAACCAGAATGGAAATGGAAACTGCAGAACTTCAGCAACGGATTACCCGTAATGATATACGGATGGTAGTAACCGATTCAGGCATGGGAGGACTCTCTGTCGCGGCTGACCTGTATGAACGACTGAAAGAATTCCGTTTTTATAACCATGCGGAACTGATTTACTTCAATGCCCAGCCGCATCTCGATTCCGGTTACAATATGATGGAGGACGAATCGCAGAAGATACGCGTATTCCATAATGCCCTCACCGCGATGCAGCAAACATTACAACCGGATGTGATCCTGATTGCCTGCAACACCCTTTCCGTCCTCTATGATAAAACGGCATTTTCCCGTAAGACAAATATTCTCGTGCTTGGCATTGTTGAAACGGGCGTTGAGCTGATCTATAATAAATGGAAGCAGAATCCGGAAGCGTTGATTGCCCTGTTTGCCACGGAAACCACAGTGGAGCAGGGCCTGCACAAAGCGATGTTGATTGAAAAGGGCATTCCGGCCGGACAGATTGTGCTCCAGGCCTGCCCGGACCTGGCCGGTGCCATCGAACGGGGACCCGAAAGTGCAACGACGACCACAATGATTCAGAAATATGTCGGGGAACTGGCGCGGCAATTGCCCGACGGAGCGGCTCCGCTGCTGGTCAGCTATAACTGTACGCACTATGGCTATGCGGACACGGTTTTCCGGCAGGCCTTCCGGGAACGGAATATCCGCACAGAAGCTTTCCTGAATCCCAATCCCCACATGGCCGATGTCCTGCTGCCGGCTGAACGGCGAAACCGGTTCGCAAAGAGCGAGGTCTCCATCCGCGTCGTTTCACAGCCTGAGATCATACCACAGAAACTGCAGTCAATCTACCATCTCATTCAAATGCAATCACCGGATACGGCAAATGCCTTAAAGGAACACACCTTTGTACCGGATTTTTTTGAATGGAATTTTAAGTAAAAATGATGACAAACTGAATTTATGTTGTAAACTGCAAAAGTTGCTTTATCCTTTCATTTGAATTCCTTAAATTCTCCTTATAGAAATGCCTGAAAGTCTTAAATTAAAAGCGGGAAGGAGAACAGCTGATGGCTTTGAAAGAATCCGTTCTGGAATTGCTGCGACGGGCGGCGACTGACCTGTCGCCGGATGTCGAACAGGTCATCCGGAAGGCCTATGAAAACGAAAAACCGGATACGGCAGCTAAAAACGTGTTCGGTACGATTGTCGAAAACATCGAACTGGCCCGGAAACAGAGTACCCCCATCTGCCAGGATACCGGTTCCCTTGTTTTTTATATCGACTACCCGGAAGGGCAGGCCGAAAGACCTTTCCGTAAAGCGATTGAATGGGCGGCGAAGGAAGCAACCGCCAAACAATACCTGCGTCCAAATGCCGTGGACCCGGTCACATCGAAAAATTCCGGCAACAACCTCGGCATCAATGCCCCCTATATCCATTTCCATCAATGGGATAAAGATGAAACACGGGTACGCGTTATGCTGAAGGGAGGGGGCAGCGAAAACGTCGGTGCGCAGTATAAACTACCCCATGCCCCGCTGGGTGCCGGCCGCGACCTGGACGGCGTGCGCAAGGTCATCATCGATGCCGTCGTCAATGCCCAGGGACTCGGTTGCGCGCCCGGTATCATCGGCGTCGGTATCGGCGGCGGTCGTGATACGTCATTTACCCTTTCCAAGGAACAGTTCTTCCGCAAAGTCGGTCAGCGGAGTGAAAATAAAGAACTGGCCGAACTGGAGGTATCCCTGCTGAAGGATCTCAACAAACTGGATATCGGTCCGATGGGTTTCGGCGGAAACACGACCGTTCTCGAGGTCTTCATCGGATCGCAGGATCGTCATCCGGCAACCTTCTTTGTTTCCATATCTTATACCTGCTGGGCCTACCGGAGAAAAATGATGACCATTAAAAATGGTGAGGTGAAGTATGATTAAGCTTAAAACACCCATATCAGAAGAAGAAATACGCAGTCTGCATGTCGGTGATACCGTTTACCTTTCAGGCGTTATCGTAACGGCCCGGGATGCGGCTCATAAACTGATGATCGAAGAGCGCCCCGATTTTATCCGGGATGTATTGAAAGAATCGGTCATTTATCACTGCGGTCCGGTGGTACGGCAGGACGAGGCCGGTAACTGGAGCTTTGTTTCTGCCGGACCGACGACATCGGCACGGGAGGAACCCTACCAGGCGACGGTCATCGAAGAATATAATGTGCGCGGTGTGATCGGTAAGGGCGGTATGGGACCGAAAACGGCCGAAGGATTAAAGAAATCCGGCGCCGTCTATTTTCATGCCGTCGGTGGTGCCGGTTCGCTCATCGCCAATGCCGTCAAGAAAGTGCTGACGGTGCATAAACTGGAAGAATTCGGCACACCGGAAGCCTTCTGGGTGATCGAAGTGGAGGATTTTCCACTGGTGGTCACCATGGATTCCCACGGCGGAAGCCTGCACAAAGAGGTGCTGGAACGGTCGAAAAAGATCGCAGAAGAATTAATGTAAATATTGGGTGGGAGTCTCACATGCGAAAAGAGAAAGATGCCCTGGGCGAGGTGCTTGTCCCGGAAGGTAAATATTATGGTGCTCAGACGCAGCGGGCGTCGGAAAACTTCAGAATCGGATCGGAATATTTTCCGGAAGCGTTTATCCGGGCCCATGCCATCGTGAAAAAAGCGGCGGCCCGGGTCAACAGCCGCCTGGGACAACTGGACCGGTCACTGGCCGAAACCATCGAAATGGCGGCCGATGAAGTGATTGACGGCAAACTGAATGATCATTTCCCGCTGGTCATCTGGCAGAGCGGCAGCGGCACGCAGTTTAATATGAATGTAAATGAAGTGATCGCCAACCGCGCCATCGAGATGCTGGGCGGTACCATGGGTACCAAGTCACCGGTGCATCCCAATGACCATGTCAACATGTCCCAGTCCACCAATGACACGATCCCGGTTTCCATGCATATTGCTTCCGTGATAGCGCTCAGGGAGAAGCTGATACCGGAAGTGACGCGGCTTCAGGCGTCCCTGTCTGAAAAAGCGGAGGCCTTTCAGGAATTTGTAAAGATCGGCCGGACCCATCTGCAGGATGCCACACCGCTGACACTGGGCCAGGAGTTTTCCGGCTATGCCGCACAACTGGAACAGGCTAAGGAAACGCTGGAAAACGCACTCGGTCACCTGTACGAGATTCCCATCGGTGGCACGGCCGTGGGAACCGGTCTGAATACCAAAGCGGGTTATGACACCGCCATGGCCGAAGAAATCGGTTCCATCACGGGACATCCTTTTACCGTGATGCGCAATAAGTTTGCCGGCCTGGCTGCCCATGATGCCATCGTGGAAGCTTCCGGTGCTTTGAAAATGCTGGCGGCGGCGCTGATGAAAATCGCCAACGATATCCGCTGGCTCGGCAGCGGGCCGCGCAGCGGATTGGGGGAGTTGAATCTGCCGGCCAACGAGCCGGGCAGCTCCATCATGCCGGGGAAGGTCAATCCCACCCAGAGCGAGATGGTCACCCAGGTTGCCTGCCAGGTATTCGGTAATGATGTCACCATCGGCATGGCCGGTTCCATGGGCAATTTTGAGCTGAATGTTTTCAAGCCGCTCATGGCCTACAATGTCATTCAGTCCATCACGATCCTGGCCGATGCCTGCGCGTCCTTCCGCGAAAAATGCGTGGTTGGTATCGAAGCCAACCGCAAAAATATCGATGCGCATCTACAGAATTCGCTGATGCTGGTGACGGCGCTCAACCGTCATATTGGTTATGACAAGGCTGCCGAAATAGCTCTGAAGGCCTGGCGGGAGGATAAAACGCTGAAGGAGGCCTCCCTGGAGCTGGGGTATCTGACGGAAGAGCAGTTTGATGCATGGGTGCGTCCGCAGCAGATGACCGGCCCGGATACAGACTGGTAATAATGGCATTGGACATTCAATTGTACTCTGAAAAGTATTTAAATTCCGGATTTAATAAATGAGATAGAATTTTTTTGGGTTAAGTCTGATGTATACGTATATTGTGCAAGTAATACACGTATATCGGAACAATACAAATGAAGACTAAATTGACGCTAACGGTGGAAAAAAGCCTGATTCCTAAAAGCAAGGTATATGCACGTAGAATGGGTAAATCGGTTTCCCAATTGGTGGAAGAATTGCTGAAAGAAAAAATCAGTCAAACTGAAAAGCGTTTTTCAGCAAGATGGAGAGGTAAATTTAAATCGGTACCAAAGGAAACACCACGTTTTGAAAAGTTGAATGACCGGTATTTATCATGATTGTTTTGCTGGATACGGATATACTTATTGATGTTGCACTCGACCGGCATCCCCATGCGGCATATTCATCGAGCATCCTGGATTCAGCGCACGCCGGTCTTATTAAAGCCTGGCTGGCCTGGCATTCGATTTCCAATTTCTACTATATTGTTTCATCAGGGAATCAGCATAAATTGGCGATTGGGTTTATCAACGAGTTGCTGCAGTTTGTAAGAATAGCAGAGACCCGTACTGCGGATGCCATATACGCTACAAAATTAGATGTTCCTGATTTCGAAGATGCTCTACAGATCGCCGCGGCCCTGTCTTGTAAAGCCCGTTACATTGTTACACGTAATATGAGACACTATAAAAAAAGCCCCGTACCAGCCCTACTGCCTCAGGACCTATGCAAGTTAATTGAAAAAGCCACCTTGAAATAGATCTACCTTTTTAAGGCTTTAGATATTCGATGGTTCTTTGAAATTGCATATTACCTGGTGCCGAAAAGGTATCATTAATCTCTTTCAAAAACATTAAATTTAATCTATAGCTGTTAACCGCATAGGGTCAAAATAATACCGGGCTGAAAGTTTTTTCATGTAAAATTTTGGATATTCAGAATCGATTATAGTATTTTTATACATGATAGAAGAAATTGAATTTTAAAGGAGATGGATCGAATGACCATAAAGGAAAAAGCAAAATCCGTAATAGATAACCTTCCCGAAGACTCCACCATGGATGATATTATGCATGCCCTTTACATTCAGGCTAAACTGGAAAAAGGACTTCAGGAGATAAACGATGGAAAGGGCATTCCTCACGAAGTCGTAAAGGAAAGGCTTATAAATAAGTGGGCAAGGTAATCTGGTCGCCATCAGCTTACATGGATATTGATTTAATTGCTGATTATATCGCACGTGATTCAGTCGACCGGGCTGCCTTGTTTGTCACCAGACTGATGAAAAAGGTAGACAATGTGCTAGTTTCTCAACCAAGATCGGGAAGGAAAATTCCGGAAATGGATGATGATTTGTGGCGTGAACTGATTTACGGTCCATATAGAATCATGTATCATATTGAAGAAAATGACGATGTCTACATCACAGGTGTGATTCATGGGGCCAGAGACTGGAAACCTGAGTAATTCAATTGCCTTGCATATTAGCTTCTTTTATGAGATACTCATTTACAAATCAGAAATCGGGGCAAGGCATTATGACCCGGCTGACTAAAGTTAATTATTTTTCCTCTCGCATTGACTCACGTTTTTTGTTGACGAAATGGAGTCGTTGCTTCATGAAAATGTTACTCAAAATTTTGGCAGAATGTTCATCATCGGTTATTATCAATAACAATGTAGACCATCAGGTGCATCGAATTTAGTCACAATAAATTCTGAATCATATCTTTGTAAAAATATTTCTATGGGAGATTTATTTTAAATTGATATTTAAAGCTTTCCAAACCGTTCGGTAACATCTTCAGATGAGGCAACAGGAACGGGAATTACTAATATCGCTAATCAACTCATCTACCTCCCAATCTCCGGGTCATAGTACCTGGCCCCGAAAAAGTACTATTGTGTCAATGAACAGAATTTATATTTTTCTAATCCCTTATTCAGATAGAATGGACTGTTGGCATATTCTGAAGCTTTTTTTGTATTCGTACCTTTTCTTTTCTGAGATCATATTCAGGCTGCAAATTGAGCCAGAATTCCGGTGTGGTACCGAAGTAGCGTGAAAAACGCAAAGCTGTATCGGCCGTAATCCGCCGCCGCTCTTTGATGATCTGGGATATCCGTGTAACCGGTATATTAATCTCTTTGGCAAGCCTGTAGGCGCTTACCCCGAATCCTTTTAGAAATTCTTCTTCAAGGATTTCTCCGGGATGTATGTTGGGCAATGTGTTCATTTTAACCTCTTTGTTCATGAATGGTAATCAATGGTTTCTACGTCAAATCCGTCCCGAAGTAACATAATATTTTCTAACGGTATTTCGGGTAGATCTCGAACAGCTTGATGAACACAAATCCCGCCACGAAGCCGCCGATATGGGCATACCAGGCAACACCGGCTTCCCCGGAGAAGAAATAGCCATTATATACCTGAAAAATGAACCAGAACGACAGCACGACGACGGCCGGTACTTTGATGATGCGGATAATGATGAAGAAGAAAAACAGGATGGAAACCCGGTTCCTAGGGAATTTAAGCAGATAAGCTCCCAATACGCCGGAGATAGCCCCGCTGGCACCCACCATGGGCACATCGGTTGTGGGAAACACGGCCACCTGCAGAACGGCAGCCCCGATACCGACAATGAGGTAAAAGATGAAAAAACGGACATGACCGATCACATACTCGATATTGTCGCCAAAGATCCATAAATACAACATGTTCCCGGCCAGGTGCATGAAGTCGGCATGGACGAACATGGAGGTAAATACGTTTAGATACGTAAGCGGATTTTCCGGGTGGGCCATCAACCGCGATGGTACTAGTCCGAACCGGTTGAAAAATCCCGCCAAGGCCTCCGATTGACCGGGTTGGATGTAAAAAACCACACAATTTACCACAATGATAGCATATGTAATAAACGGGATATAGCGTTTCGGATTGTCATCGGCGATCGGTATCATAAAACCTTCCTGTTATTCAATACGAAAGGTGAGCACCTCTTCCGTCGTATTGCCGGCGGCATCACCAACGCGGACGACCAGCCGGTGCTCTCCCGGTTCCACATCGAAATGGGGACGACATACAATGACGTTTTTCTCCGGATCCCACTCCGGCAGGACGAACCGGCCGTCCAGCGTAACCCGCAACGTGTTTTCATCCTTAATGCCGGACAAATCATCAAACGCACGGAAATGGATCTGCTTTACTACCGTGTACGCCCGGTTGGCCGCAGGATAGATGATGTCGATGGCCGGTGCCGTGGTATCGGCGGCTATGATCATCGTGTTCAACCGTTTGGTATTTACCGCCACCGTCTTTCTGAGGCTGTCCCTGATGGAGCCAAGATAGCGGAGACGGCCGTTTCCGTTCGTGGAATAGATTCCTAGTTGTCGGGTATTGACATCAGACGAATCATATTGAATTGATATGTTGACATCATCCTTCAGCTTCTGATCGTGCGGAAACCAGTTGTATAATGTACTCAGAACCGGCGCCGGAAAGGGCTCTTCCGGATTATCTTCTATCTGCATCCGGACGAGCAAGGTGTCATACAGGCTGTTTTTGTCGCTGTTCAGAGTGATCCGGTCCCCGTCCAGCTGCCAGGTTTGTGCTTTTCCCGGAACCAGCCGGAAGAGGGTAAACGTTGAATCCAGCAGAACAAACCCGGTCCTTTCCAGGCGTATGGATACATCACCGGAATCCACCCGGGAGGCGGGAAGCACATATTCAAACCTGCTGTTCATGACAAAGGGTGTTACGGTATCGCCGGCGACAGAGAGCAGCAGGGAATCGACATCCGGAACATTGTTGAAGTCCAGTCTCAGGAATTTCCCCGTGTTATGAATGTCCAGTTGCGGCTGCGGCCTCAGGGAATCCGTCAGGGTGGAATTCTTTGCCGCCGCATAATGACTCCCCTTCACCGGCGTTTTCTCAGGTATGATCTCACCTTTGATTTTGCGTGTGTTCCCATGGAAATCCGAAACGACGACGGTGAAGGTCCTGCTTGTGTCACCGACGGAAATGAGTCCTGATCCGAGGCTGCGGTCGTAAAAAGGCAGCTCATTATAGGGGTCGATATACAGTTTGTGATAGACGGTTCGTTCATTAATCCAGTAAGGATAGACAATTTCCACGTGAATCTGACTGGTGACATCATAATTGAGCGTATCGTAGGCAATATCGAATGTTTTCCCGTCGTCGACATACAATTGCGTTTCGTAAAAGGCAAACTTGTTATACACATCGTCGGCCATATCATAACCGCTTAATGCCAGACCGATCGTACCGGTGGCGCGAACCGGGCCGTCAATATGATAGGTATCATCACCCATGTAATGCAGGGGATAGACCCGGCTCTTGAAGGAGCCTTCAACCCGGCTGTCTGCGTATTGCGGGAGGATCAGTAGTGATTTCAATACAGGAGCGCGATTATCCTTAATGACATCTTTATAAAAGTAGAGTGGATTAAACGGCTGATGTTCCGGATCGCGCAGTTCAAAATGAAGGTGCGGCACACCGATACCGGTCTGGCCAGTGTATCCGATGATATCCCCCTTTTTGACCGCCCAGTGCTTGGGCCGCCAGTTGAAACGGTAGCGTTCGTTTTTAATCTGCTGTTCCCGGATGATTTTGTCTATTTCGGGCGTAAATCCTTTTAAATGGGCGTATATGGCATAATTACCATCATCCAGCTTCAGGTAGATGACCTTTCCGTAGCCATGGGGCGAAACGCGAATCCGGTAGATCGTTCCATCTGCGATGGCATAGCAGGGATACCCCTCGCGGTTCCATGTTTTCACATCGATGGCGGCATGATAATGACCGGGCCGGTATTCGCCGAAACTCGAAGACATATACTGGCTGGAATTCGTCGGCCACAGGTAATTCTGGGAAAAAATCTGAAGAGGTATACTAACAACAATAAAAAAAAGCGTCTTCAAAAGGGATCCTTTTTGTTTATATCGTTCCATGATTAGCGGGGAATTTAGGTGTTTTAACGGGACAGGGCAAAAAAATCCGGAAAAGGAATCCCCTTTTCCGGACAGGGGATTTATTCAATCAGCGTTGCCCGGACATCGACAACCAGGGCTTTGTTATCCGTCGATGACCAGATCAATGGATTTAAATCCATTTCCGCGATTTCGGGATGCTCGGCCAGTAACAGACTGAATCGCTGAATGGTGTAGGCAAAGGCATCGCGGTCAATAGCGGCATGTCCCCGGAACTCATCCAGCAAGGCCTGTGAGCGTAACTCTGAAAGCATCTCCCGGGCCTGGTAAGCATTGACCGGCGCGATACGGAAGGTTACATCCTGTAAAACTTCGACAAAAATTCCGCCGATGCCGCACATAATTACCGGTCCGAACAGGGGATCTCTTTTACCGCCGAGAACGAGCTCAATACCTTTTCCCATCTGCCGCTGTGCCAGGACAAACGGTTTGATACCCGCCGGCAGTTGCAGGGAAGCTTTATGTAAAATATCATTAAACGCTTCCTCGATGGCGGCTTCATTATCGAGGCCGAGATGGACGAGCCCGGCATCGCTCTTGTGAATGATATGTTCGTTCCCGATTTTCAGTGCAACCGGCGTATACTGCTTCCGGTAAAAGTCGATAATATCGCTGACGCTGTCGGACAAAATCCAGGGGACCGTTCCGATATCATAATGGTCGAGTAATTCAAAAATTTTGTCCGCCGGTACCTGTTTACAGTCCGGGTCTTCCGCTGAAACGAGGCTTTCTTCCATTTCCGGATGGATGACGATGGCTTCCGATTTACGGAAGCGTTGCTGGATCTCATGGTATTTCCACATGGCGCCCATCACTTTGACCGCGGGCTCGGGATAGGAATATACCGGGATATTCAGTTTACGGAAACCGTCGAGTCCGGCGTGTTCATCACTGCGTGACATGAGAACGGCCAGGATCGGTTTGCTGCAGTTTTGCAGCAGCGGGTCCAGTTCGGCGATAATGCGTGCCGGTGTCGTATCGACTGGTGGTCTGACGATGATCAGAATGACATTATCAACGCCCTCATCCTGTAATACAATTTCCATAACATCCGCATAGGTTTCGTGCGTGGCGCTGGCGATCATATCCACCGGGTTGCCGGTTGCCGCTTCCGCCGGTAAAATGGCTTTCAGCTTCTTCACGGTAGAGGGGCTGAGGTGTGCCAGTTCCAGCCCGGCTGCTTCAATCGTATCGCTGGCCAGTATGGCAGGCCCACCTGCATTCGTCACAATGGCTGTCCGGGGACCGTCCGGCAGCGGCTGCAGGGCAAAAGCACGGGCAGCGTCGGTCATTTCCTTGATCGTTTGAAAATGGAGCACGCCACTCTGTTTCATAAACCCATCGATAATATGCTCCGGGTTTGCCAGGGCGCCGGTATGTGAAGATGCGGCTTTCAGGCCGCTCTCGGTTTTACCGGCCTTTACGGCCAGAATTGGTTTGACGGCGGCCGTCCGGTTACATATTTTGCGGAAGGCAACGGGATCATCAACAGCTTCCAGGTACAGTGTGATGACTTTCGTATTCTGGTCATGATGCAGGAATTCCAGTATTTCAGATTCTCCGATATCGATTTTATTGCCGGTGCTGGCAAAGACCGAGAAGCCGATTCCAGAGCGGTGACTGAGTTCAATAATGCCGACACCAAGGGCACCGCTCTGTGAAACAAAGGCGACGTGGCCGTGACCGGGTACAATCGGTGAAAATGTACCATTGAACAATACCCTGCTGTCCGTGTTAAACACCCCCATGGAATTGGGGCCCAGAAGATTCATATTATAGGTTTTTGCCAGTTTGCGTATCTTATTCTCCCGTTTGCGGCCTTCTTCACCGGTTTCCCGGAAACCAGCGCTGATAATCACCACATTTCTGATACCGGCATCACCCAGCTGCTTTATCGTCTCAAGCACCATTTTTGCAGGGAGCAAAATGACGGCGAGATCGGGTGTTGCCGGCAGGGTATGAATATCACTGTAACATCGAAGACCATTAATCGTTTCTGCATTCGGGTTGACCGGATACACCGTACCATTGAATTTCATCCGTTGAATGGCATCGAGATACATTTTTCCGAGGGAGCCGTCTTTTCGGGAAGCCCCGATAAGTGCAACCGATTTAGGCCGAAGAAAATAGTCCAGCCTGCTCATTATGAATCTCCTTTAGAAGACGGGCGCAATGGCCCTGTGTTTATTAGGCGGGCAACAGGTTACGTTAAAACAGCCTGGATGTTATTATACAGGTCGTTGAGATCCAGCGGCTTTTGCATGACCGCTTTTACGCCGATGGAATTGATGTCCGACCTTGAATAGTTTTCCAGATAAGCGGAAATAATAATGATAGGAAACGTTTCGTTTTTTTCCAATACGCGCTGTGAAAATTGAAGCCCGTTCATTTTGGGCATTTCAACATCGACCACAGCCACATCGGGTTTTGCATTGCAATACTCCTGTAAGGCCAATTCACCATTTTCTGCCTGGATGACATCATATCCCTTAAAGGATAAAAATTCACTGAGGATTTCACGCACATCGGATTGGTCGTCTACGATTAGAATACGTTTCATCATGCCACTGTTTTTTTAATTTTCTGGGGTTCCATCCACTCCTGTTGCCCCGGAGCAGTGGAATAAGTGAGTTAATATAAAATTATATTTGTTATCGGGCAAGGAATCAAAAAAGTAAGTTAAAAAAAATATATATTTTATTTTTTTCCGGGAATATTAAAATTTTTCTGTGCCAGACCGGCAATGGTTTCACCGATACTGATGGCTGCCGTTGCCGCCGGTGACGGCGCGTTTAATACGTGGATTTGATTGTGATGCTCCAGTATGCGGAAATCATCGACGAGCTGACCCTTCGCTTCCAGTGCCTGGGCACGTATCCCGGCGCCCCCGGGTACAATATCATCGCGGCTGATTTCAGGGATCAGTTTTCGTAAAGCCCGGACAAAGGCGGCTTTGTTAAACGATCTGTAGAACTCACCTAATCCCATTTTCATATAGGTTCCGGCCAGTTTGATGAAGCCGGGATACAGGAACGTATCCAGCGTATCCTTCAGTGAAAAACTGACTTTATGGTAGCCTTCCCGCTTGAATGCCAGTACCGCATTGGGGCCTGCTTCGACAGAGTTGTCGACCATCCTGGTGAAGTGGACGCCCAGGAAAGGAAACTGCGGGTCCGGTACCGGGTAAATCAGGTTGTTAACCAGGTGATATTTTTCGGGTTTCAGTTTATAATATTCGCCCCGGAAAGGAATGATTTTCAATCCCGGCTGTACACCACACATCCGGGCTACCCGGTCCGATTGCAGACCGGCACAGTTTATCAGGTTCCGGGTCCGAATTCTGCCCCTGTTCGTTTCAAGAATAAGGACGTTATCCTCATTTCTGATTTTTCTGAAAGCAGTGGATGTATTGATTTCATGACCCCGGGATTGGATAATGGAGGCGAAGGTTTCGCATACCTGGACAAAATCAACAATCCCGGTTTCAGAGACGTGCAAACCGGCGATGCCGCGCACATGCGGTTCATATTCGTTCAATTCTTCGCCGGACAAGCGGCGGAGTCCTTCAAGTCCGTTTGCCTTGCCGCGGCGTTCCAGTTCATCCAGCGCGGGGATCTCGGCTTCGTTAACGGCGACGACCAGTTTACCGCACTTTTCATGTCTGATGTCATGCTTTTCGCAGAATGCGTACATCGCCTGTCGACCCTTCACGCAGTTCTCCGCTTTCAGAGAACCGGGTTTATAGTAAAGCCCGGAATGAATCACACCGCTGTTGTTACCGGTCTGATGTGCGGCCACCCGTGATTCGGCTTCCAGGATCAGCAGCCGGGTTTGTTTGCGTTCGGAGAGAGCCAGGGCCGTGGCAAGTCCGACAATCCCGCCACCGATGATTGTAATATCAAAAACTGTTTCCATCGATGTGTTTCCGGAGTAAATGCTTTTTAAAGCAGGTTAATTAGGTTTTTGCATTAATTTGGGCAGGTCATCCAATGGTATTTTTTCCACCACGTCATCGTCCAGAAAACGCAAGTAGACCTGGTCATGAAATATATCAATTTTATCGACAACCGCTGCCCCGCGCTTTGTTGTCACGCGCGTATCGAGTGGCGGGAAATTTTTAAGTGAGGCGGTATAAAAACCGCGTTCGAAGAGGAGACAGCATTTCAACCGGCCGCAGGTACCTGTAATTTTTGACGGGTTCAGGGGCAGATTCTGGTCCTTTGCATATTGTGTTGATATGGGCTCAAATTCATTGATAAAGGAAGAGCAGCAGAGCGGGTGTCCGCAGATACCGAGTCCGCCGGTACGGCGGGCTTCGTCCCGCACACCGATCTGGCGTAATTCAATGCGCGTGCGGTAATGTGCGGCCAGGTCCTTGACCAGTTCCCGGAAGTCCACACGCTTGTCACTGGTGAAATAGAAGGTGAGCTTGTTATGATCATACTGGTACTCGACATCAACCAGTTTCATGTTCAGTCCATGCTTTTTGATCTTTTCGCGTCCGACCTGGAATGCCTGGGCTTCCTTCCTGCGGTTTTCTTCCAGTTGTTTGGAATCTTCCGGTGCCGCTTTGCGGATCAGGTTTTTAGGCTTTCCTTTTATATTGCTCAGTGCGACCAGCCTGCCGATTTTAGTGACCGTTCCCATATCGATACCTTTATCCGCCTCAACAATGGCAAAATCACCCGGTTTGAGGTTGATTTCTTTCGGATTCAGATACAGAACACGCCGGTTGCCTTTGAATGATATCTCTAATAACTCGGGCGTCATGATGCTTTTGCCTCCATCGCCTGTTTTTGCTCCATGAGCAGATGTTTAATTTCAACAGCCAGGGCAGAAAGTGCGAGTGCCGTATGTGCATTATGTGCGATCGAAAAACGGGTCCGTTCAATCGCCAGAATAAGTGCGTCATAGTCCGCATTCCGAAATAACCCGGCAAATTTATGTATGGCCTCTGCGTACTCTAAATTAACATATTCGGCATCATCTTCAAGAAAATTAACGTGTACAGCGTCCCTCAGCCAGAGAATGAGCAGTTCCAGGAATTCGTCGACCTCCTGCTTGTTCTTTGATTTGCTCAGTTCGTCAATAATGCCGAATATATTCAGGTAGTTGGAACCGGCCACAGACCGCAGGAAGGTATACACGCGTTCGCGTCTGCTCCCCAGGTCTTCTTCCAGCAGTTGGAAGACCCGCTTGATGTCATTCTGGGCTGTGCGGATTACCGGTGTGAGTTCCGCATCAGTAGTGTGATAGTGTTCGATGATCGCTTTGATCTGCTGGTCATTGAAACGGGGAAAGTAGACCGGCTGGCAACGGGATCGTATCGTGTCCAGCAGGGAATGCAGATCGTTTGTAATCAGGATGAGCATCAGATTTTCCGGAGGTTCCTCGAGCAGTTTCAGAAAGGAATTGGATGCTTCCCTGGTAAAATATTCGGCGCCAGAGATAATAAAAACCCGTTTCCGGGCTTCAAAAGGGGCATATTTCGCTTCCGACTTAAGGTCACGAATAGCTTCGATAGTTATGGCCCGGAATCCGGGCACAGAAATGTCCGCATAAGGATTTGCGGCCTTCTGCCTGAGCAGCCGGGGAAATTCCTCCGTTTTTATCTGCTTTGATACAGGGTAGAGAAATTTGATATCCGGGTGATTCAGTTTGCTGATTTTTATACAGGAAGGGCATTCGCCGCACGGCTTGCTGTCCGGGTTTTCACAATTCAGAACCTGGGCCAGCCGAATGGCAAAGGCTTCTTTCCCACTGCCCCGTTCACCATGAAAAATGTAAGCGTGCGATAATCTGTTATTCAGGAGGCTCTGCGTGAAAAAAGATTGTATATTTTCCTGAATAATGGAATTTACGAAGAGATCCATGTGTATATATAAAATGCCTGTTTTCTGGATATCAGTATAAATGAATATACATAAAAATAATGAACCGGTAAAGCGTACAATGGTTAAAATTTTAAGACGGGCTTTAATTGATAAATTACAATCGAAATCGTATTTTACACGTATTTGAAGCAAAAGTTTAACCGAAACGATATGGAAAAAAGACGGCGTATATTGATTCTGGCCTTTATCCTTTCGATCCTCTTTCATCTGGTACTTATAATCTGGATGAAATGGGAACGCTGGTGGGATATGGGATTGGCTGAGACGGCAGCGTCCATCCCGGAGGAAGTGGTGCTTACGTTCCCCGAGAATAAACCCGAAGAACGCCGTGAAATTGTTGAAAATATCAATGAGAATGAAGAAATACCCGATGCAAGTAACCTCCTTTCCGATCGTAATTCCCGGGCCCGCAATGAACAGGCAACCGCGGAAACGGGAGATAAACCGAAAAGTGAAGGTAATGCACCGTTTGCCAATCTTTCCAGACCTTCTGCTCCCGAAAGGAAATTTCAGGCCCCCGCCAGAAAATTTTCGAGCCGGGCTCTGACAGGAAAGCAGGTGGAGGAAAATCAGAATGAAACGATCGATGAGCAACAGGAGAAGAGTGCCCAATCGGAGAGTACGCTGGGAACCAACCAGAATCTGGAACAGAAGGATTTTTCCGTCGAAGAACTGGGCGCACTCTCCCTGAGCACCTATAAATGGGCATACGCGCCCTATATCAATTCATTAAAGCGGAAATTGTACCGGGTGTGGAATGTACCCCCGGCATTTTACATGGGACTGATCTCCGGGCACAGCGTCATTGTCTTTGAAATTACGCGTGACGGAACCCTCAAGAACATTAAATTACTGGATCATCAGGGGCATGAATCCCTCGAAATTGCCAGCATGGAATCGATTAAAGCCCTTTTCCCGTTTCTGCCCCTTCCGAAAGATTTCCCGGATGAAACCCTGATCATTACAGCCAAACTCCATTATCCAAACATGAAGAACAGGAGATAGTTGCATGCTTGAGCTATTTGAACGTGGCGGATTCATGATGTATCCGCTGTTACTGGCCTCCCTGATTGCAGTGGCCTTTGTCATTGAACGCGCTATTTCGTTGAGGAAAAAGAAAATCCTGATACCTGAGATCATCTCGGTTGTCAATAATTTCACTACCTTAAAAGACATCGACCTGGCATCGACCATCTGCGAAAAATATAACGGACCGCTTTCCAATATTATCCGGATCGGATTGAATAATTACACCCTGGAACGCACCGAAATCCGGGAGCTGCTGGAAGAACAGGGGCGTCAGGAAATACGTAAACTGGAAAAAGGACTGGTTGTACTGGAAACCATCGCTGCCATCGCACCGCTGATGGGGCTGCTGGGAACGGTGCTCGGTATGATCCAGGTATTTGCCGTTATCAAAGAACAGGGAATCGGGCAGACAGCGGCCCTCTCGGGCGGAATTTCCGAAGCCCTGCTAACCACTGTTACCGGCCTGTTCATCGGTATCCCGGTGCTCATCGCTTTTAATTATTTCACCAGTAAGGCGGAGAGCCTGGTTCTGGATATCGAGAAATATGCCAATCTTCTGGTACAGAAAATGACCCGTGTCCAGAGAAACGAATCCGTCATGCCTGCGGAAGAGAGCCGTAAACCATGAAATTAACGGATACAAAAAAACGCAAGGTCACGGTCAACCTGACATCACTGATCGACGTCCTGTTTATCCTGATCATCTTTTTCTCGGTCTCCTCGACCTTCCTCGAACAGCCGGGAATCGAACTTAAACTGCCGGAAGCGGAGAGCTCGGAAACACATACAACGCAGAAGGTGATCATCTATGTAGATAATTCGGAAAACCTGTTTTTGAATGATGAAATGGTTTCGATTAATAATCTGACCGATGAAGTTAAAAAACTGGTCGAGGCACAATCGGATAACAGTATTGTACTGAAAGCGGATTCACAGGTATCACATGGTATGGTCATCCGCATCATGGATATGTTGCGCAGACAGGGGATATATAAAATTGTTGTATCAACTGTTAAACCTCAGTAAGTTGCCGGTGGACCTGTTTAAGAAAGATTTATGAAAGAGATTATAACCATACCCTTTGCCCTTCTCGGCCTTGGAAAGCTTGGTTCAGGATTTTTCGATGCCTGGAATGCCGGACGTGAACGGATCAGGGAACAGACGGGATTCGATCTCGATCTCAAAAGCATCCTCATAAAAAACGGCCATTTCAAGCGCTCACGAAAAGTGGATAAGAGCCTGCTGACCACCAATATCGATGATATTATTAACGATGATTCCATACAGATGATAATCGATGCGATCGGGGGTATTGAGCCGACCTTCTCCATTATAAAGAAAATGATCCGCAGTAAAAAGCATATCGTTTCCGCCAACCGGACCCTCCTTGCTTCCAAGATGCATGAGCTTGCGGATGAAGCGAATGAAAACAATATTATTATTCAGCCGGAACCTTCATTGGGTGGCGGAATACCCATTATAACTACTTTTCAACGGGACCTGGTCGCAACCTCTATCAGGATGGCCACCGGTATTCTGAGCGGCACTTCCAATTATATCCTGTCTGAAATGACCCAACGACAGCTGTCACTCGAAGAGGTGCTCAAGGACCGGAAAATTCAAAATATCAGTGAATCGCTTTCCATAATCGATTATGAAGGTTCCGATGCAGCGCAAAAAGTGTCCATTATCGCTGCGGCAGCTTTCGGCATCGATGTCAGTTACCTTCATTTACCGGCGGAAGGTATATCCGACATATCGCTCTTTGATATCAAATGTGCCGCTGAATTCGGATACGAGTTTAAACTCCTGGCCATCCTTAAGGAACACGAAAACACCTTCGAGATCCGTGTACATCCGACACTTGTTCCTGAAAATCATCCCCTGATTTCTGTCCGCGGGGAGTATAATGCTTTTTATATCAATACCGATTTGCTGGGTAATTATATGATCTATGGTAAGGGTGTGGGTATCGGAGCGACCAGCAGCCTGATCCTGCGGGATATGATCGGTATTGCTGACCGGCTTCATAATTATCCGCAAAAAAAACCCTATAACCTGTCCTGGAATCCCAAACCGGTGCTGCCGCTGGAAAAAATAGAAACCTCTTATTATATCCGCTTCCCCTGTGTGAACAGACCGGGAGTCATCGGTGAAATAGCCCATATTCTGGGCAAACACAAAATCAACATCAGCTCAGCCCATGCGGAAGTGGATAAATCCGGCAATGTGGATTTCGGATATGTACATATTTTCATAGAAAAGGCCAGGGAAGAACATATTCTTAAAGCCATCAATGCCATCAAAAACCTGGATATTATACAGGAACGGATCAAGTTTTTCAGAATATTAGAGGATATTAAATGAGTAAAATACGGTTCCGCGACGGATTAACCTATCCTGTCAGTAAAATTATCGGCGTCGGACGCAATTATGCTGCCCACGCAGCAGAAATGAATTCCAGACCGACTGAAGACCCGATCCTTTTTCTCAAACCACCGTCAGCCCTTGCGGATATTACAGATCCGTTGTTGATTCCGGAAGGATACGGCCAGGTGCATTATGAGCTGGAACTCGCCGTTTGTATAGGTAAGGAAGCCAGAAACGTTGCCGCTGACGAAGCCATGAATTTTGTCGGAGGCTATGGCATGGCGCTGGACCTGACGTTGCGTGATTTGCAAAAAGCGGCTAAAGACAAAGGATTGCCGTGGGCTGTTGCAAAGGGATTTGACCGCTCCTGTCCTGTATCTGAATTCCGCGGGGCAAAGGAAATCCCCGATCCGGGGGATCTGGAAATACTGTTTAAATTAAACGGCGCCGTCCGGCAGCAGGCTTCGACTTCCCTGATGCTGTTTCCAGTGGATTATCTTATTTCCTATATCAGCAGGTTTTTCACACTGCTTCCCGGGGATCTTATTCTTACAGGAACCCCGGCAGGTGTTGGTCCCCTGACATCCGGTGATGAGATTGAAGCGTCTGTTTCGCACGTTGCTTCTGTAAAAACCAGAATTATCTGAGCCCTCCTAAAAATTGATTCATTTCTTTGTTGTATAGCGCATTTTTGCTGCTTATCTTAAGATTGTAAAAAATACAAACACGCAGGTGCTATGGAACCGGAAACATCCTCACACAGATCCCGTAACAGGGTCGATGCGCTCCTTGAAATTATGGCGCGTCTCAGGAAAGAATGCCCCTGGGATGCCAGACAGACACATGAGACACTACGGCGCTACCTGCTTGAGGAGAGCTACGAAGTGCTGGAAGCCATCGATGACGGCCGGCCTGATAAACTGGCTTCCGAATTGGGTGATCTGTTGCTGCAAATCGTTTTTCACAGCGAAATCGCTTCCGAAAGAAATCGGTTCGATTTTCATGATGTGGTAGATCTGATTTCCAAAAAGCTTGTGGAACGGCACCCGCATGTTTTTGGCGATACACGGGTTCATTCCGCCGGAGAAGTCCAGAAAAATTGGGAAGAATCCAAAGTAATTAAAGAGAAACGAGAATCCCTGCTGAGTGGTATTCCACGCAGTACTCCGGCGCTGCTCCAGGCACAGCGCCTGCAAAGTAAAGCGGCAACGGTAGGATTTGAATGGGATGACGTGACGGCCGTTTTCGAAAAAATGAAGGAAGAGATGCATGAACTGCAGGCTGAAATAGAAGCAGGCGACAAAGACCATATGGAAAAGGAACTGGGTGATCTCCTCTTTACAATTGTCAACATGTGCCGATATTATAACATCAGTGCCGAGGATGCACTGCGTAAAACCAACTCAAAATTTACCCGACGATTCCGGTATATCGAAAAGCAATACAAACACAGCCCAAAGGCGATGAAAGAAGCCTCGTTGGAAGAACTTGATGCCTTATGGGAGGAAGCAAAAAAGCTGAAAAAGGATGAATAAGCTAAACGAATTCCTGATGTTTCTGTCGGCCGACACCGAAATGGAAGATGGTGTTTGTTCCGCTGTACGTTTTCTCGTATCCAGGGGACTGATTGACTATGCGATACTGGTACGTCACCAGGTCAGGCCGGATCCTTATCAGGTGCTTTATACCACCAGCGATCCCGAATTTTCTCCGGACGTATGGTTAGGGGATGTTCAGGCTGACTCAGAAAACAACGGGCCGTTAAAGAGACTCAACGACAGCAATGAACACATCGTATACTTATTAAGCGGAAAAGCGTCACGCGAACCTGTTTACTTTCTCCTTCTTAAAAAAGAATTATTTAGCGATGAAAAAATAATACTGACTGCAGCAGTGCAACTCGACCGGTGGCGCCGGGATGCCGTTGAGGCAGAAGCCGGATCGGTACAGGTACGTTACGCAAATTTCATTTCACAAATTATTCACGATTCCCAATCCCTTATGCAGTTGAGCCTTGAGGATTGTTCAACAAGGGAATTGAAGGAACGGATCGACTATCAGGAGAAAAGCAACCGGAATATTCTGTTTTATATACGGGAACCGGATCTTTTTAAGATCTCTGTAAAAGTACAGGATTTCTTGTCGGATTCCCTGGACCTGATTGGTGTCAACCTGAAGGATCTGTCTGTTTTTCTCCCTCCGGATCTCCCTGAAATTCAAATTGACCTCGAGTTAATGTCAAGGGCGTTTAATGAGATTGTAAAAAATGCAATCGTTGCGGTTGATGGCGCCTTTTCAGAGATAACCATCCACGTCGGACGGGTGCCTTCTTCATCGCCACCTGGTGGATGCGACTGGCTGCGGTTCGATGTGGAAGATCGTGGTCGCGGTATCCCGGAAGATTTTTTGCCGCAGATACAGAAGCCTTTTTTTACGACACAAAAGCATCAGGGAGCAACCGGTTTCGGATTATCCATCGCCCGGAAAATTATAGAAGCCCATGGCGGTTTCCTTACTGTTACCTCCGAGGAGGGCAGAGGTACTACCGTATCCATTTCATTACCACAGGAAAACGTATGAAGACGATGCAACCGAAGATACTGATTATTGAAGACAACCTGATCTGGCAGAAAAGTTATGAAAAATGGCTGGGACACGGCTATATCTACGAGCACGCCACCAATCTTCAGCGGGCAAAGCAGATCTTCACCAGGTTTTTACCGGATATTGTCCTGCTGGATCTCGGACTGCCCCAGCGCGAGCAGGGTCTTGATATGCTCGATTTTCTGATAGAACAGGGTACGGATGCTAAAGTCGTTGTCATCACATCCTCCAAAGATCATCAGGATGCGCTCGATGCACAGCGCAAGGGAGCTTCTTCATACTTTTTTAAAAGTGAGAACCTGAAGGATGAACTGCCCTTACTTGTCAAGCGCGGATTGCGGATGCAGGCTCTTGAGAGGGAAAACAGGGATCTGAGAAAACAGCTCAGCGCATCCATGCAGTTTGATAATATCATTGCGGTCAGCAAGCAGATGCAGAAGATACTCATGCTGATCGAACAGGTACGGAATACCCGTGAACCCGTTTTGATTACAGGCGAGTCCGGTGTGGGAAAAGAGGTGATAGCCCAGCATATTCATCAGCGCAGCAAACTGGCTGACAGGCCTTTTGTGGCAATCAACTCGGCTGCCCTGCCGGAGAATCTGCTTGAAAACGAGTTGTTCGGCCATGAAAAAGGCGCTTTCACCGGCGCGAATGACCTCAAAAAAGGACAATTCGAAGTGGTAGCCGGCGGAACGCTTTTCCTTGATGAAATCGGTGAATTACCCATGAGCATCCAGGCAAAGCTGCTCCGTGTTCTCCAGGAGAAGAAATTCTACCGCCTGGGCAGCACGAAAGAACAGACGGCTGATTTCAGACTTATTGTCGCCACGAACAGGGATCTGAAAGAAGAGGTAAAAAAGAAGCTCTTCCGGGAGGATCTGTATTATCGACTCAATGTGATTCCCATTCACATTCCACCGTTGCGCGAACGTCCGGATGATATTCCATCCCTGATTTCATTTTTTATAAAGAAATACTGCAAGGAAAACAAGCTCAAGAAACCCCGGCTGGACCCGGCTCTGGTGGCCTATCTTTCCAAACTCGAATGGAAAGGAAATGTCCGTCAATTGGAGAATACGCTGATACGGATGGTTGTTCTGAATCAAAAGGTCCTCGGTATCAAAGATATCCCCCAGGACATACAGGAGCAGGTAAATCCCATCCTGCAGTACGCCCTGGCAAACCAGTATACGATGGAAGAAATGACCCGCATGTATTCCCACCTTGTCTATGATCATGTAGGTCGGAACAAGAAAGCGGCCTGTGAATTTCTTCAGGTAAATTACCGCACCCTGAATGCCCGCCTTCAGTCAGAGCAGTAATGTTGTACTAACTGCAACATATCGGTTGCCCGTGTTGTAAAAAATACAATACCTGCCCGGCTTTTGTCAGTCTAATCCCCTGTTTTTATTAGCTTTAAACAGTGTATATGCCTAACCAGTTGTTTTTACTGTGTTTAGTTTCATGGCACAGGCTTTGCTGGAATAGAATGCAAATAGATACACAGAAAGAGATGGAAAGATGATTGAAAATATTTTGGACGGAAATTTACGAATCGGCTCACTTGATGATGATACCGGCCGGCGTTATTACAGTGTCTCCGTAACGTTCTCGGAAAATGATATTTTAACCGTTTACAGAAATACCATGGATGAGCTGATTGAGGAATTACCCCAGATCATCAGTTCGGCGGTCAGGGCGCGGATCATTTCGGATACCATGCTGGCTAATTAATCTTTTTAAAGGAGTATCAATGAAGATTTTTATATGCGATCAGGATGTTGCAAAAGCGCGGTCGATGCAGGCCATACTGGGCGTCTACAAGTATAAAGTAGTTACCATGGAAAAGCAGGCCGAATTAATCCGGAACATCAGTCAGCAAAAACCGGCCGTCATTATAATTAATCACAGGTTTTCAAAGAATTCGGGTATCGATACCGTGAACCGTTTGAAGACCGATCCCGAGACAGCGGGCATACCGATTATTTACATTGGGGATGAGCTGCCCGGCGGTGATTACGAGACGATGAGTCATACAGATATGATTGAAGTCGTTGAAGAACCGGTTCGTATAAAAAACCTGAGACACTATATCGATCGCTGGACAACCTTTCGTAGCATTCATATAAGGCACTAATCATGGATATGTTATATATTATTATTCACGTGTTTCTAATAAGTATCTGGTTTGTTTTCAAAGGATTCAATATCAGGGATGATGTTTTTTCAAAATAGAAGCTGCATGTTCTTCTAACCAGAGAGGGGACGGTTTCCGGATCGTCCCCTTTTTTGTTTTTTTCTTCCATATTTTAAAGTATCTTTATTCATGCAGATTGGAATTATCTCAGATACGCACAATACATTACCCCCTGAAATATTCGGCATTTTTGAAAAAGTCGATATGATATTCCATGCCGGTGATATCGGCGCGGAGCAGATCTTACAGGACCTGGAGACGATCGCTCCGGTTCGTGCCATCTACGGAAACACCGATACGTTCCCGCTTGTGAGCCGGCTCCGGCCTATGGAGATATTTAAACTGGACGGATACCGGTTCTGCATGATTCATGCGATACGCAGCCCTAAAGCGTTCGCTTTTGAGATGTTGAAGATGAAAGAGGAGGCGGATATCGTCATTTTCGGACATACGCATACTCCGGTCAAGACGGTTTTCAATAATATCGTTTTCATTAATCCGGGCAGCGCTTCGTCGCCAAGGCATGGTTTAAAAGCTTCGGTGGCTATTCTGAACCTGAGTGGTAGCGGGATCGATGTGGAGTTTGTTACAATTTAGAGAAAGAGCCATTGCGGCCCTTTCTCATCCATAAATCTCTTTCTGGTTACATTTGCATACACTTACGTTCTGTTCCTGAAAGCGGTATGAGCTTTCTTTGTCTGATGACATCATGATTACAGATTTCGCATGTGTATAGATTTCGCCGCAAACCGGGCAGGCTTTGCCATGCCTGGCTTGTTTCAGCGTTTTGCTCATAAAATCCTGTTTCTTTGCCATTCTTTCTATCCTCCAATAGTTTATTTTTCTGTATGTAATCTGGAAATGGTCGAGGAAAAAACCCGTACAAATTCAGTCAGGACCTCTTTGTGTCCGTCATTGAACTGATTAGGTTCACTATGTTCAAGCGTAACCATTCCAATCGCTTCATCTTGATTTCGCAGCGGTACCGACAAGAAAGATTTGATTCCGTAATTTGTCTTCTCTTCTTTTGAAAACCGTGGAATGAAATATTCGCCCTTGTCGATATTGTCTATAATATACGGCTTGTTTTTTTGTATAACCCATCCGTTCAGGCCATCATCAAGTGTAAACCGGTATCCTTTCTTATAAACATCCTCAATGCCGACGGATTTGCGGATTTCCGCCTGTTCGGCGGCCGAATCGGATTGACAGCGTAAAGCGATGGTCAGCTTTGACGCTTCGAATTCTTCAGCGATAAAGTCCGTAAACGTATCGAGGGCGGTATCCATTGTGTTTACCCGGTTAAGCCGCATGGACAGGGTCAGTTTACGGTCACTCGAGATGTATTTTGTCTGGATTCCCTTATCGCTGAGGAAGGCGTTGACGACCAGAGAGACTGTTTTCATAACTTTTTTCAGGACAGCGAGTTCTTCCGAATTAAAGAAGTCAGCCTCATCGGCATCGAAAACGAAAAAGAGGGATTCGGCATTCATAAAAACAATCCGGAATCCCAGGACGGATTGCAGTTTAAAATCGTTTTCAGCATAATAGGGAATCAGGTTCGAACCGGGTTCCAGGTTGTTTTCGATCAGTATATCTCCCGCTCTGCTTTCTACCAATTGCAGGACGGCCGGAATGGTATAATCGTCATCCCAGGTAATATCGGCCCGCAGTTGTTTATAGAGCAGGCTGGTATCACCGCCGGTCGTTTTGTGGAAAACATATCCGTTATGGGGAAGCAGGAAATTCCAGATGATGAAAAACTGGTCTTCTACAAATTGCTTCAGCGTAAGGTCTGCTTTTATTGACTCAATAAAAGACGCCGGTTGTATGTCAAAGATCGGGTTGGCCCGTGCTTTTGGAGCAGTAGGTATCCCTGCACTGTGCCCTGTATGCGTTGCCCCTTGATTATCTTTCCAGACAGAGAATACAAGATATAGAAATCCCAGGAAGAGCATAATGTCTACAATGGAGCTACCCACCGATCCAAGAAAGCGGAACTCGATGAATATTCCAATGGCAGCTATGGCCACAAGGATTATATACTTGTACGGCGTTTTCAGATCCATAAATCCTAAAAATTTAAGAATTCACAGACCGAAATACAAGCTTTTTAAGAATCCTGTTAATTATCGATCAGCCGGATGCGCTCCTGGTCGAGTTTTTCCGGTTGATTATTCAGGGAATCGGAAGGCGGCGGTGTTGTTTCCCGTTCCGCCTGTTGATCATAGGTAACAGGATTCTGGCTGGGTGCGGGCTGCTGGTTCCGGAAAGTTGACGCTGCGGGATCCGGACTACTGACCGGCATGACAGGGTTTGTCGCATTGAAATCATTAAACACGAAAAAATAAAGGGCCGCAATTACAACGATACCGGAAAAAGCAAACGAAAGTTTTTGTACCGGGAATTGTGATTGTTTGTGCTGTAATTTGGGGTCATTAATAATTCGGCTTCTGAGTTGCTGATCGAATTGTTCCGATGTATTAATCGGTTTTATTACATGCATTTTCTGACTGATGAACGTGACATCTGCTCCCAGTTGCTGACAATTCTGACAAACTTGCAAATGCGACTCCATTGCCAATTTCAGATCAGGCGACAATTCACCTTCCAGAAAGGCAGATAGTAACTCTTTTGCTCTGTCACAAGATATCATAGGCCATTTCTCCTCGTGATTTGCAGAATAACTAATCTGTATGAATCAAATGTTTTAAATCTTCCTGTAATTTCAGCCGCGCGCGATTTACGCGTGATTTCACGGTACCAAGAGGAATCTTGACTATTTCGGCAATTTCTTCATACGAAAATCCCTGAATGTCTCTCAACACGATTACCTGCTTGAATTTTGGTGAAAGTTTGTTAATGGCATTTTGAATAATCTGGTCCGTAACAACAGAGTTTGCATCACTTTCGGGATCACTTTCTTCATCCGGAATATCATAATCCTTCTCTGTAGACATATAATTACTAATGGAGAAAAGATTACGGCGTTTTCGCTTACGCAATTCCGTCTTTGCCAAATTGCTCGCTATAGTATATATCCAAGTCGAGAATTTAGCAATCTCCTTGTAGTAATGCTTATTTTTAAATAATCTTAAAAAGGTCTCTTGAACAATGTCTTCGGCTTCTGAGCGTTCACCTAAAAACCGGTAAACGAAGTTGAGCAACGGATCTTTATACCTTTTTACCAGGAGATCAAATGCATAATTATCACCACTCTGGAACCGGGCAATGAGAACCTCGTCGCTTATCTCTTCACTCTTCGTTACCTTTGATTTTTTCTCGCTTTCAATGTTCATATCTCAGTTTCGCTTTTTTTAACAAAAGGTTTTAATATAAGTTCCCATTTTTTTCAAAATAATATAATCCTTCAGTCCCTGCAAATTTTATAACAGAGCATCTGTAATGTGGTGTTGTCATCGCTTTTTGATGATTTGACATCCGTGTCGGCTGTGGCAAGGAACTGAATGATGCGTTCCAGATTTTCGAGATCGAAGTTTCCGGCAGCGCCATACAGCTCTTTTAATTGAAAGTCGCGCAGATTGAGCACCCGGACAATCTCCTGGCGGCTGTTGCCTTTTTGCTTCAATTGCAGCACCAGCAGGACCCGTTTGAAATAGGAAAATAATACCGCAATAATCAGATTGATATTCTCCCCGGATTCGAGCAGGCGTTTGGAAATGCGTAAACTGCGCCGGATATCCTTATTCCCCAGGGCGCTTTGCAGTGCGAATACGCTCGTATCCTTCGAAATGCCGGTTATACTGCTGATATCATCGAGGGTAACCGTCGTGTCATCGCCTTTAAAGTCACAAATCTTGTCGAGCTCAAGGCTGAGACTCCCCAGATCATTGCCGGTATGGTCCACCAGGAAACGTATGACCTGCATGTCCATCTGCAGCCCTTTACTTTTTGCTGTCACCTGAACCCAATCGGCAATTCGGTATTCGGGAATGGGTTTGCAATCGACGGTCAGGGATTTTTCCTTAATGGTATTATAGACTTTATTGCGGGCAGCCTCATCGCAACTCAACACCAGGCAGGTGCTTTGCTGAGGATTGTTGATATAGTTGAGCAGGTTGTCAGGATTATTCAGTTTAAGTCCGGAAAATTCTTTGAAGATAACCAGCCTGGTCTTTGCCAGCATCGGATAGCCCAGGGCGGCTGAAAGCAAATCAGAGAGTGTATGTTCCGTACCATAGAGCCGTGATGTATTCAGACTTCTTGAGGAAGGATCGCTGAATAATGCGGCTTCCAGTGTGTGAATAACCTGGTCATGGAAGAACGGTTCGGCGCCGACCAGAAAATATACCGGTGCGATCTTACCGGCTTGTATATCCGTGATGACTTCTTTTACATGCATGTTATCCTACTTTAATAAACGTGACCAGCGCGGCCCCACGTACAGACCGAATCCGATGATTACCGCCCACTGCAACAGGCAGGTGCCGATGCTGAACTCCGTGAATGGATTCCACCAGTTGGCGGGATTCCACTGAATGGACTGAAATAGCCACCAGCCCATCATGAGAAGAAATTCCAGGGGAATAATAAAATAAAAAAGTGCCCTGAATGCAATAATAAAAAATGTCCGGCCGCGGGATGGTTTCAGCCACTCGTTAATGAAATTCACCACCCCGATCCGGATGACACCGATAGCGAAAAACAGGCCGCTCAACAGTAAACCCAGACCCCAGACCCAGTCCTGATTATTGAAAAACCGGAGAGAAACAGCTGATGGTGCCCCGATTACTGCGGCCATGGATGCAATGATCAGCAGTGCTTTCCGCCGTGAAAGACCGAAATCGATCAACATGCGAACCGCCAGTTCAATCATCGAAATCAAACTCGATAATGCGGCGAAAAACAGGGTTAAAAAAAATATAATTGCGTACACCCCGCCGCCGGTCATCTGCGAAAATAACTGTGGGATCACGATGAATGCCAAACCCTGGTTGCCTGCCGACAAGGCCTCATTGGCTGATTCCGGAGATGCACTGAGGGCAAAAATGGTCGGGATGATCGCCAGACCGGCAAATACGGACGCCATATTGTTCCCGATACCGGCTACAAAGGAATTCTGTACGATCGTATCGTTTTTCCGCGCATATATGGCGTAGGTCAGCAGCAGTCCCCAGCCGGCTCCCGTGGACCATGCAGATTGTGAAAGGGCTTCGAGCCATAACCTGTAGTTCATCAGGCCTTCTCTGCTGATAGAAAAAAAATAAGAAATACCTTTTCCGGAGCCGGGAAGGGTTATGGCTTTGAAGGCAGCGATGATGAGTAAAAGGTAGAGCAGAGGAACAATAATTTTTGAAAATTTTTCAATTCCATGTACAATGCCTTTATAAATGATAAAACTGCCCATCAGCAGTGCCGTCAGATGCCAGAGGAGAGGCTGAAAGGTCGATGCGGCATAACCGGTCCAGTAAGATGCATGATCCAGATCACCGAGATGCCCGGAAACCGCCAGTAAAAAGTACTTTAAACTCCAGCCGCAGACAACGGAGTAATAAAAAAGTATGGCTGTCGTGCAGAAACCGACAAATATACCCATCCAGGTAAAGCCGCTGCCCAGTGCCCGTGAAAAAGCACCGATGGCGCCGCTCCTGATTTTTTTGCCGATTGAAAATTCCACGATGAGCAAGGGGATGGACCAGAGAAAGAGAAAAAGCAGCCAGGGAATCAGAAACGAACCGCCATATTGACCTGCAACGCGGGGAAAACGCCAGATATTACCCGCGCCGATGGCCATGCCGAGCGTTGCGGCAATCAGTCCGAAGCGTGAAGAAAAGGACTCTGTTATTTTACTCATAAGCTACTTTAAAATATACCAGATCATTCCGGACAGAGCAACAAAAAGGCAGTAATAGCCAAACCACTGCAGTTTACCTTTTTTTACCAGGTCCAGCAGCCATATGATGGCAAGGTATCCGGAAATAAAGGCAAAAACAGTGCCGGCAATCAGGTTCAGCAGTTCATCCGTGGTCGGCGGTGCTTCGACTAAGTCGTTGATCTTCAGGATGGTGGCACCAAGAATGACCGGTATGGACAGAATAAATGAAAACCGTGCAACTTTCTCCCGGGGAATGCCCAGGGCCATACCGGTAAAAATAGTGGAACCGCTCCTGGAAATGCCCGGCAGTATGGCAAACGCCTGCGCCAGCCCGATGATGAGACTGCTTATATAACGTAATTGAATATTCCGTTCTTTAAGGAACTGGGAGAACCACATCAAAAACGCGGTGATCAACAACATGAAAAAAACCAGCAATACACTGTCAAAAAGGGATTCAATCGGATTTTTCAAGGTAAAGCCAACCAGGACAGCGGGAATCGTCCCGATAATTATGTAATAGTCCCAGCGCAGGGCTTCCTGCAATTCTTCATCCTTTGAATGATATAGATAAATCATAAAAGGTGCGCGTATCATATTGATGATATCTTTGCGAAAGGCGAGCAAGACAGATAACAGTGTACCGAAGTGAACAAATACTTCGAAGGCAACCCCTTCGTCCTTAAACTGCAGAAGCTCAGCGAAAATGACAAGATGACCTGAACTGGAAACAGGCAGAAATTCCGAAAGACCCTGCACAATACCGAGAATCACCGCTTTGAGAAGTTCCATAAATCCCCATGCATGGTTGTATAATGTATGAATTAAGGAGAAGGAATTTATAGATAATAACAATATCAGACAACAATTTATTGTTTTTAGGTCACCGTATATTGATAATATTGAATGAAAAACGGACACAATGGAACATACCTCTTGCCCGCGTAATCGGGACAATTCAGACACGGCGTTCGTTGGGTTCTTGCCTCTTACCTTATCCGGCGGTACTTTATGGGCACCGATGGGCCGGACGATCACAGGCGGTTTGACTTTTTCGACCTTGTTGACCCTCATTGTCGTCCCGGTTCTATACCTGTATTATTCACCGGATGTCGATAGTTAAAATGGTTGATACCAAATGAATGCTTATCTGGATGATTTGGGCCTGGAGCCCGGTATGCATGTTATGATGCATGCCGGGTTCAGGGCGGTGAAGTCGGTGTTCCATGACGCGGCAATAGAAGATTTACTGGAAGCGCTACGGAATAGGCTGAGCGGCGGCGGTTCTCTGATTATGCCGGCATTTACCTATTGTTTTAAAAAAACATCGGGTACATATGAACGCTTTGACAGGCAACGGTCGCCGTCCAAAGTCGGTGCCGTTTCCGAAGTGTTCCGTCAATCGGCAGGGATTGTCCGGACAGCCTCTCCAACACATTCCTTCTCATTATGGGGCGCGGTTCAAGAAGAAATCGGTTCTGACAATGCACCGGAAAGCCCGCTTGGGGAGGGAAGTGTGCTTGACTGGCTTACACAAAAGCAGGGCAGTTACATACTGATGCTGGGCGTTGGATTCCGGGTGCTCAGTTATGCACATTACATTGAAGTGATGACACCGGTGCCATGGGCTGATGTATCGCCGTGGTCCTGTCTGAATGTTGAAAAGACCGGGGTGTCAACGAAGGGTGAGCAGTTCTTGAAAGAAGTTCCCGGTTGCAGTAAGGGATTCGTGACATTCGAGAATTCTCTGACTGCCCGGGAAATCATTAAACCAATTTACAGAGAACATCTGCGATCGTATTTAATTTCTGTCGACCTGCTTTTCAGGCTGGGGATATCCTATTTTTCCAATTATCCGGAGCGGCTGCTGTGCCCGCCGGGTACCTGTAAAGCCTGTGATGTACGATGGCATGATTATATGAAACGCATCCACAATACAATGAAGGGATAGCTACCATGGTATTTCGATGGCTCCTGTTCTGTCTGATTTTTGCGTACCGTCCTTTAAACCTGAACGTCTGCCGCTTAAGAACACCGCATACCGTGTTGACCGGGCGTACGCTATCCCTTATCTGCTCAATAGTGAGGCAAGTCGGTCATTCTAAAATCAGGACCGGATCGCCTCTTTAAACCGTTTTGTTATGAGGTGGGGACGTGTTATGGCAGACCCCACGACGATAGCATGAGCACCGGCCCGCATCGCCTGCAGGGCCTGCGCCGGCTCCCAGATACGTCCTTCAGCAATCACCGGGGTCGACGGTTGCACCTTACGGACAAGGGCACGAATCAGAGCGAAATCCGGACGGTCCGGTGCAGCCGAAGATTCCGTATAGGTCGTATAACCGGATAGCGTTGTACCAATCAGATCAAACCCCAGCCGTTCGGCGTTCAAGCCCTCATCCAGTGTCGAGATATCAGCCATCAGCAGAATGTCATAGTGTTTTCGTACAAAACCGACCAGGTCTTCCAGGGTCTCTCCGGCAGGTCGTGGACGCGATGTGGCGTCTATAGCCAGGACTTCAACACCGGTGGCGGCTATCGCCCGGATTTCATGACGGGTTGGTGTGATAAATATGTCGGAATCGGGATAAGGCTTTTTGTAAAGACCGATAAGCGGAACCGACAGGCGACTGCGAATGGCCTTAATATTTTCCGGGAGATTGGCCCGGATAGCGGCGGCTCCTCCGTTAACGGCGGATGCGGCCAGTGCCGCAATGATCTCCGGCCTGCCGAGGGGTTCATCCGGTTCCGCCTGGCAGGAGACAATAATGTTGTGCCTGATTATACGGAATATTTTTTCTTTTTTTGTCATAGGATTTTATACTGATTTATCAGATAGATACGTCTTTTTTACCTTATAAGATCAGTTACATCTGTGTCTGCACCTCAACCGTTGTTTTATTTTTGAAAAGCTTCCTGATCCGGGGATCATCCGGACGAATCTGGTTGTCATCCACAGCAGCACCCTCTACACACAGTTTTGTTATGCCCGAGCTTTTATGATCCGGATTTGAAATCGTTATCTTGTATAAAATTCCCCGGAAATGACGTTCCACCCGGAAGGACTCCCATTGCGACGGGATACAGGGATCAATATAAAGCCCGTTGTAACCCGGGCGTATTCCCAGGATATAATCCAGCCCGTCGCGCAGCATCCAGGTGGATGAGCCTGTAAGCCAGGAGTGGCTGGCCTGGCCGAAAGTGGGATGGTCCGGACTGGTTACATATTCGGCATAGACATACGGTTCGACTTCATAACGATCAATGTCTATGACCGGGTTCATGGGCAGGGCTTTCCTGTAGATTTCGTATGCGCGTTCACCCCTTTTCAGAAGGCATTCAGCGAGAATGGACCAGCTGACGGGATGGTTGAATACCGCACCGTTTTCCTTTTTGCCGGGAACGCAACGGGTTGCCAGACCAATATCCGTATCGATTTTTGTATACGCCGGATGGAGAATTTTAGGACCTTTTGGGGTTTCCAGCAGTTCGATCACGGCGTTCATGCAGGACAGTGCGCGCTCCCCTTCGGCAATACCGCTGATGACGGCCCAGCTCTGTGTGTTCAGAAAAATCCTGCCTTCTTCATTTGACTGTGAGCCTATTACATTACCTTTGTCAGTAGTCCCCCGGATATACCAGGCACCATCCCAGCAATGGGTATTTACAGCACCTTTGATGGCGCGGTATTCGGTTTCAAACTGCTCCGCCTTTTCTATATCGCCAATTAATTTGCATAGTACGATGGTTTCCCTGATAATATAGGCCAGGAACATGGTTACCCAGACACTTTCCCCTCTCCCGTATCTGCCGAGATAATCGAGCGTGTCGTTCCAGTCACCCGGTCCGAACTTAGCCAGTTTCCGTTCTGTCAAATTTGATAATGTGTATTCTATTGCTCTATACAGATGCTGGAGGATGGCTTCACTGCCCTGGTCATAAAAAGGAACGGATTGTTCCAGGAAAGTAAAATCACCGGTTTCCTTAAGATATGTCATGATAGCCAGCGGCAGCCAGAGCGGCGTATCCGAATGTCCGGTACGCTCGCCGCCTCCTGTGAGAGGGAAGTAGAGATGAAATGTACTCCCGTCGGCAAACTGGTATCGCGACATTTCCAGGATACGTTCACGTACCCAATCCGGGCGGGCAATGACCGGTCCCATGATATCCTGGCAGGAGTCTCTGAATCCTCTTCCGAAAAGCAGGCCACCGTGATAATAGGATGCATCCCTTGAAAAACGGAACGTAACCGATGTCTGGTACTGGTTCCATACATTGAGCATGGTATTCATGTCATCGTCCGGCGTTTCGACCTGTACCCGGGATATATAGGAATTCCATTCTTTCCTGAGAGCTTTATAAGCTGTTTCCACCGTTTTAAGATCCCGGTATTTGTTGACGAGCTGAACGGCATCGGTCTCATACCGCTCTTTCGGCACAACGCCCATCATGATGACCAGATCCTTTTGTTCATCCGGTTGCAGCGTCAGGTTACATTGTAGTGCTGCGATAGCGTCACCGGCCGTGATTTCCGAATTCCGGCAGGCGCCTTCTTCCACCGCGATGGGATTTTCTTCCGATCGCCATCTGCCGATAAACTGATTCTTGCTACCGTCAAAACCCCTGACCGGCAGAGAAGACGCAAAAAAAACATATTGATCCCAGGAATCGTTTGCCTGTTCCACGGTTGGTCCTGAATAGCGAACCCAATAGCGTTTGGATGCAAACAGAATTTCATGGGCATGATTAAAAAACACATCATTGAAGTGCTGATCGTTCGGTTGGTTAATCAGGTCGACAAGAGCGTGACCCAGGCAGAGTTCCACGTAAGGAAAGAGGTTCAGGGAGCGCACCTTTCCGGAGGTATTCCTGATAGTCATTTTCCATATTTCCAGGTTATCATCCGGTACGAAAAATGTGATAGAGGCTGATAAATCCATGTAGGTCGACCGGATGGTGGTATAGTACATGCCATGCCGGCATTCATACGATTCCAGGGGCGCACAAACCGGTTGCCAGGTTGGTGACCAGTATGCACCGGTTTCATGGTCTTTGATATAGATATAGCGTCCGGGACGATCCATAGGCAGGGAATTATACCGCCAGCGTGTGATCCGGCTGTCTTTGGGTGACCGGAAGAAGCTGAAACCACCGCCGGTGTGTGATATCAATCCATGATAGCGGCCGTTGGAAATGTAATTTACCCAGGGTGCCGGTGTGTCCGGCCGGCTGATGATGAATTCCTTTTTATCCCTGGAAAATGCGCCATATCGCTGCAAAACGGGCTCCTTCGTTACAATGCAAAAATTAAAAAATAAAAAATACAAAATATATGGTGATTATGGTAGTGAACAGGCTACCGGGTTATCAGTTTTATCCCATCCTTAAGCAACAGGTTAACGGATTGCCGGTCGGTTGATCCAACATATATCCGTGCCAGCGGTTCGGTCTGTGATACACGGACCAGCATCCATGAATGATCATCAAAATAAAATTTAATACCATCCACCATATTGAAACGGTGTACTTTAAAATGACCGATTTTATCGGGCGGATTCAGACGTATGCTATCCATGTTCCTGCCAAGCACCTTTCTGTCATGATACCGGTCAATTCTACCGTAGGCAAAAGGTCCGAATTCTGAACGTAATGCTTTAACACGCTCATCGATCCTCTGATTTCCGGCAGCAAGCATTTCCAGCGTCAAAAGGGCCGAGAGGATGCCATCCCGCTCGGGGATATATCCTTTAAAACCGAAGCCTCCGCTTTCTTCGCCGCCGATGAGAATGTCCTTCGCAATCATGAGTTCGGTCACATTTTTAAAACCGACCGGTACCTCATGAACAGGTAAGCTGTACTTCTCGGCCAGCCGGTCGATTGTATCCGCCATGGAGGTTGTCCGTACGATTCCGCCATTCCACTCCCTGCTTTCGATGAGGTGCCTCGCCAGCATGGGCATGAGATCGTGCAGTTCTACAAAATGGCCGTGACGGTCTATGACCCCAAAACGGTCGGCGTCACCATCCGTCGCAAACCCCAGGCTTGCATCTGAATCACGCACTGCCGTTACCAGGTCTTCCAGGTTATTTAGAACCGGTTCGGGATGACAATTATTGAAATAAGGATCCGGTCTGCCGTTGATCGTACTGAAAGCGCAACCGGTACGGTTCAGTATCGCTTCAAAGATACCACATGCCGCACCGCCCATGGGATTAATAATGATTTTCTCCGGATAGCCCGACATGGTCTGCATGTTGACATAGGTATTTAAAAAAGCCATATAATCAGGAACAAAGTTTTCTTCCAACAGGTATTTCCTGATAAGAGACGAATCATGACTTGGTTCTGTCTTGTCGAGGTGCTCTTCGATGGACCGCGTTATTTCGGGAAGTGCCGGTCCTCCATAGGCATCCTTGAATTTTATTCCGTTGTAATAGTAGGGATTATGGCTGGCGGTGATCATAACACCACCGGCGAGATTAAGCTTCTTAACAGTAAACGAAAGCACCGGTGTCGGTGTAAACAGGGAGCTCAGTATGGTATGTACCCGATTGCTGGCAAGGACTTCGGCAAAAGCGGTGGCAAAGCGGCCGGACATAAACCGGGTATCAAAGGATACGGCCACGCCCTTGTCGGCTTTACCTGAAGCGTTCAGGTAGTCGGCATAAGCCTGTGCGATGCGTTGAAGATTCTTAAAGGAAAAATCCCCGGCAATAATGGCCCGCCAGCCGTCCGTTCCGAATACAATCTTATCCATTTCACTCTGAATGAACATAAAAAAGCCGGTACATCAGGTACCGGCTTTTCGGGTTATTGGGTTCGTGGTTACTTGATCAGAATCATCTTTTTGACCGCGCTGAATTTACCGGCTTCGATCTGATAAAAATAGATGCCGCTGGCCAGATGACTGCCGTCAAACTGGAATTGATGCATCCCGGCCGGCAGATTGCTGTTGACGAGTGTTTTCACTTTCTGTCCGAGTGCGTTATACACGACTATTTTTACCTTGGCATCCGTTGGCAGGGATACATCAAAGCGTGTTGTCGGGTTAAACGGGTTCGGATAATTCTGACTCAGGGCAAATCCCGTCGGTCTATTGTGCAGATTTTCGTCGGAAATATCTGTTCCTCCGCCTTTTTTATAATAGGCCGTTGTCCAGAGGTCGACATCGAGTCCCCATGAGTAGCTGGGATTCAGCATTGTCCCGAAATCATTATATCCAAAGTCGGAAAACTGTTCCCAGGACCGGTTTTCACCTTCGCCTTCTCCGTCTGCATCCGCATAGATGGCCAGCGTGTCATCCCAGGTCCCGATCATTTCAAAACCGAGAAAGACGGGACCGTCGAGCATCATGGGCGCATCGAGGAAGAAGGTGTTACCCATCATCGTCGTATCGATCATGTCCGTCGTAATCGGTATGGCGGCCAGGAGGGAATCCGGTGCGCCGTTTTCACCGACTGTACGCACGACCATGTGCAGCGTATCAGGATCATTAACGACACTCTTAACGGCGAACTGGTACTTCATTCCCTGAAGGGCATCACCGGTAAGGAAATCCATGCGCTGGAATTTGCCGATATCGCCATATTCATTCGTTCCGGCGATGTAGCCCCAGCCGTAGGGATTTACATGGACCGTCGGTGTGTCGCCGTAGAACAGGGTATCCATTTCGGCCAGCACGAAATCCTCGTTCGGTGAGAAGGCGCCCAGACCGTTATTCGTACCGAAAACAAAGATCAGTACCTCCTCCTGGTCAACCTGCATAAAGTCGACACTTCCGGTGCCGTTGCCGTTTGTAGCATCACCCAATGACGATGTATATCCTCTGAGGAAAGCGTTTTTTGCACCGTAGGTAACGTCAACACCTACAGCGTATTCACTGCCGCTTCCACCACCTACATTGGGGTAGTAGGCCAGAATGATTTTTTCGTCTCCCATGTCCAGGGCGCTGATTTTACTGGCAGAGGTTCCCACAACCTCAGTGGAGACCGTATCGATCAGTGTTCCATCCATTGTATAGTGAATGAGTGGCTTTCCATACGATTTTACATAAATAGTGCCATCTCCGAAAGTGGCAACATTCGGAACGCTTCCCATTGCACCAGGAGGTAGATTAATAATAGTTGGCGTAAACGTTGATCCAAAATCATCCGTGGTAAATTTGACAATTTGGGCTCCGCCACTGACGGCTGCATATATGACCAGGGAATTATCATCCGCGCGGCCATAAACACTGAACATATCGCCCAGGCGTCCGACACCTCCTTCATAGGATATTACGGTCTGCGGATCAGCCGTCTCATCATCCCAGCGGTACACACGGAAAGGATGCGTTTCATCGCTGCCCAGGCTCATATTGCAGACGAAGATGATACCATCATCGGATACATCAACTGCGTTCAGGTGGAACAGTCCCACGCCCTCAGCGTCGGCCGGTTTTGGAATCTCGCCCAGGAAGGCGCCGGTCATGGCATCGTGATAGACGATACGATGCGCTCCGAACCGTGTAACGACATAAACCTTACCGTTACCGGCGGCCATACCCCGTTCATAATCTGAAGTCGACATATATTCCGGATAATTTCCGGCGGCGACGGATTGCTGCCAGAGCGTGATCAGTTTTTCCGGTTCCGGAGCCGGAATGACCGGTTCCGTGACCATGAAGTTATCGAAAATAACCCGGCTGCTATCCATATCGAAGGCATAAATGCCCGGATAACCTTCACTCAGGAAGGGTGATTCATCGGAATAGGGGCAGCCCGGTAAGAGTTCGCCATCGACATAGGCCCAGAAATTGTTTTCATAAACGGTCACCTTGAAATTATGCCAGCCTGTCTCGAGGGCTTCAATGTCCACACCCGGATTCCAGTACTGGCTGATATGCCAGTTGGCGCCGTCATAGCCCTGCAGGCGGAGTTGACCATGGTCTGAACCGGTTGAATTGCGGTAAACCAGGCGATAATAGGCTGTTTCCTCATGTGCCATCTTTATGCCGATTCCGGTATACAGATTGAAATCTTCTGTCGGTTCAGCATTGATGTAGATATCCGCCTCGATCGTATAATTCTTAAAAACAGCGTCCTTTACATGGGCAAGGGCGGTATAAATAGTGTCTTTATCGAATACCGCGACATGACTTCCCCAGGCACTCGCCGTCGAGTCGGCCACATATATTTCTGAACGACCATAGGCATTTTCCACATTAAAATCCCATTCCAGGTCGAGGGTTCCGTCCGTTGCCATTTCAATCAGCGGCAGCACAGGCACATCCGGTTCCAGGTCGATGAAGTCTTCCTGGTAGGTTCCCCTCAGCAGATACCCGTCATCTGCAGGAATGGACATGGTATTCTGATCGGCGACGGCGATGATATTCATATGCCCCATTGGCGGGGTCCAGCCGTCGAGATCTGTCTCCGCATCGATCAGTATAGCCGCGGTATCGGTACCATCGGTGAAATGAACTTCGCCCGTATTGCCTTCGGCCGGCCATGCTTCCGGATCGATCAGCATAACGCTGTCTACCTGTACCAGCCAACCCTCTGTAAGCTCATCCATTGCTGCGATGGTGATGTGTACGGGTTCCACATTGTTGCCACTGCTAAGCACACTGACATCTTCAGCCGCGTCAACGACCACAACCGTCAGGCCGTTAACCTGTCCGACCGTGCCGCGAACATGAACCTCATCACCTTCAGACAGGTTCAGAGCCACGGCATCACTGTGCAGCACGATGCCGGCCGTGGAATCCTGCATCCAGTATTCCGTATTCGTACTGTAATTGGGGGAAGTAATGATACCGGAGGTCACGACGGTTTCATCCAGTTTGTCCGGTACATAGTCTTCGTTGTCGTCAACTCTGGCCTCAGCGATCGTAATCGCCGGATCCGGTACATTGACATGCAGCATACCCACGCCGCCGCCTGTTCCGGCGGAGGTCCAGTACAGATTGTTTGTTATCATATCGAAGGCGACATCGACAACCAGGTTGGCGGCGTTTATCGTACCGCCCGCATCATACACACCGTCTCCGTCACTATCCAGTGCTTCATCGAGCGGCGGATAATTAGTGCCGTCCAGCGTCCCCGCTGCGATTCCATCCAGGGAACCACCGGCTTCACCGAGGATGTACAGATTGTCATCCGGATCGACGTCCAGCCCCTGGGCGACGAAGGCCGTGAAGGGCAGGGCGTTCGTCGCATCTTCGTCCTTCACATAAGCGGTTTCGTTCCAGGTGTACACGGCCCTGTTGGCCACTCCGCCGCCATTATTGGACAGCCACACGGTGCTTCCATCAACCGATGCGATGGCATCGACGTCATTGCCCGTGAACGGGTCTGTAATAATAGCGCCGGTATTTTCAACAAATGTGCCGGTTCCATCATCCGTAAAGGCTCGTACATCATTTCCTTTGCCGACCATGATAGTCACTTCAGAACCGCTGCCCACAACCTCGATGCTGCGGCTGAAGCCGGATTCGCCGGAGAGGTTCACGACGATTTCCGGCATGGTGGTGTCGGCATCGCTGGCCCATTTAACCACATATCCGTCGAAGGTATTGGCAAAGATCTGTCCGTCGGAGGTGACAGCCACCCGGTAAGGAGCGACGGCACTGGCAGTCCACAGCCCGCCAAGGCCTTCACTGGATAGATCATACCAGTACGTACCATCGACCGCGCTGTGTACATGAATGGTGTTATTATCATCGTCAGCGACGATGATGGAATTGGTGGTGAATTCGTTCGGACGGATACACCCGAATCCGGAAAATTCATCCGATCCGGGGGCGGTCCAGTATACCATATAAGTCTCCGGATCGATACAGATATCGGTGAGCAGTGAGGGGGAATTCATACCACCGTCATAGATGTTGTCACCGTCCGTATCACCGCTCAACGGGCTGTAATTATAGCCATTGATCGTTCCGATGGCGAAACCGTCGTTCGCACCGCCGGATTCGGACATAATATAGTAATCGCCTGCTACATCCAATCCCTGTACGACAAACCAGCTTAAATAGGGCAGATTGGCAACAGCCTCCGTATCATTTACATAACCACTTTCGGTTAGATTATACACCCTGCGATTAACGGACTGGTCACCACCGCCCTCACCCTGTGCCGCATAGACCAAATTCGAATCATTCGATGCGATTGCTTCACATTCGTCAGCCCAACCGGTAGCGATGGTAAGGTCGGTCATCTCCACCATCTGTCCGCTGCCGTTCATATCAAACACACGGATATCGGTTCCCTTGCTCATGAACAGTCGTACATCGGTCCCACTGCCCACGACTTCCAGTGCGCGGCTGTTACCCGCTTCACCGGACAGGTCGATGACGATCTGCGGAACGGTTTCAGCAGCGTCATCGGCCCACCAGACGATGATGCCGTCAAATGAGTTGACAAAGATCTGTCCGTCAGCCGTCACAGCAACGCGGTATGGTGAAACTACATGACCGTCGAACACCGTATCCACACCGGTCGTGTCCAGACTCCACAGATAAGCACCGCTCACGGCATCATGCACATGCACACCGTTACCGTTATTATCCGCAAGTAAAATAGTTTTACCGGTATGGGTGGAGTTGATGTTCACATCAATTCCGCGGGCCTGTCCGCCACCGCTGATCCATTCCGGTGCATCCTCATCGGTTGCTTTTGTAATCCACATTTCCGAAACGGACGGATTCAGCCCATTCCAGACGGAATTGGCATTAAAGTCGATACCACGGGCGTCGGAAGCTGCCATCCAGGCGGGGGCATTTTCGTCCGCATTCAGTACGACCCATTCCTCGGTGACGTTCTGGCCGTTAGCCACTGTAAACAGCGCCAGGGTCATCACAAGGAAAAGTAGTGTAACGTTTCTCATCAGACCTCCTGTAAAAGGTTAGTTGTACATGAAAAAGGTAAAGAAATGTGAAGAAATTATATATTTGTTCAGTTAACTAACTAATTGTACTAAAAAAAAAGTGAAATAAAAAATAAAAAATAAAAAAAATTCAGTTTATTAAATCCTGAAGCAGGATGTTTCAGACGAAACTATTCCTACTTCAGGTTTCTGATTATGGAGTAATACTGTTCAGCAGTATGATACCTGCCCGCTGCGTTATTGCGACCGGTCAGGGTATGCCGGTTTCGTCAACTTTGGTATCGGATTCTTTTTCAATTCTTCCAATACTACTTCGACGGCTTTTTCCAGTTGTGGATCACGACCGGCCACCAGTTCATGGGGCGCGTTTTCGACATCATAATCGGGATCCACGCCGTATCCTTCCACGGCCCAGTTACCCTCTGTATCCCACATACCGAAGGTCGGTACGGTTACCGCACCACCGTCTACCAGACCCGGATTGCCGCTTATACCGATCAGGCCGCCCCAGGTACGCTTGCCAACCAGTTTCCCGAGTCCCGCCTTTTTAAAATAATAGGGAAAAGCATCGCCACCGGATCCGGACCAGCCGTTGATCAGCATGACTTTCGGACCACGGTGCATCACGAAGGGGGTTCGGTAATCCCTGAAGTCTCTGCGGGCCCAGAAGTTGTAAACATCCCGGTTAAGCAATTCGATAAAGCGATCCGGAATCTGGCCGCCGCTGTTGAAACGCTCGTCAATTACCAGGGCTTCCTTTTTATGCTGGGAAATAAATTGACGGACCAGTTCGGTCTGACCGTCAATACCGGTGTTGGGTACATAAATATATCCGGCTTTACCACCACTGGCTTTTTCCACTCTTTTACGGTTTTCTTCGATCCAACTCAGGTAGCGTAAACGCGATTCCGAAACAACCGGTTTCACGAGCACGTCCGTTGCACCTTCGGCGGACGGTTTACTGTTGATGGTCAGGGTGACGACTTCATCGGCCAGTCCCTGGAATGCCGCCCATGGATCCTTTTTGAAATCGAGCGGCTGTCCGTTAACGGCCAAGAGATAGTTCCCTTCGTTTATATTGATTCCCGGTTCCCTGAGCGGTGAACGTATTTCCGCATAATCCCAGGGCCCGCCCGCGTAAATTTTACTTATTCGGTACCGTTTATTCGTTTCATCGACCTCGAAATCACAGCCAAGGAGACCAACGGAAATTCTCTCGGGTTGCTCGATGTCGCCACCGCGGACATAGGTATGGGAGGCGTTCAGTTCGGCAATCATTTCACCAAGGACATAATTGAGATCCGCCCGGTCGGCAACGAAGGGGAGAAGGGCGGCGTAACGTTTTTTGATGGCTTTCCAGTCCAGACCGTGCATGCCGGGATCGTAAAAGTAGTCCCGTTCAATACGCCAGGCATCATGGAACATCTGTTCCCATTCTTCGATGGGATTAATAGTTGCGGACAGCTTTTCGGTTGCTATTTTATCGTCGCCGACATTCTTACCTTCGGCCAGGTCGATGATGCCGTAAGTATTTCCTGCCTTATAGAGTACTTTTTTTCCGTCGGCAGAGAGAGTATACGTATCGATACCCGATATGATCGTTTTAGACTCCCGGTCTTCAAGGTCGAAGTAATGAAGGATGCCGGCAGGCTGACCCGGCTTGGCGGTGCCGGCCAGCGGTACCTTCTGGTAGATAATTTTACCTTTTACTGCTGACAGATTTCCTACGTTACCGATATCGGTAATTTTAACAATACGCTGTTCGATCCCCTCAAAATCGATGCTGATGTCTTCCGGGTCTTTTTCACTGCCGGAGTCCTCATCTCCTTCTTTTTCACCGTCCGTATCATCATCTTTGATTTCGGCTTCATCGCTTCGGGGTGAAAGGGGTGAGGGTACGTCATCGCGTAATGCAGCAGCATAGAGATTGGTACCGTTAGGGTAAACCCAGGTATTGTCGTAATCGCTGTAAATGGGATTGAAAGAACGTTCTGAATAAAAATACAGATACTTTCCTTCCGGATCGAATACGGGATTGGAATTATTATAATAGTCGCTGGTTATATTGAATGCTTTATTTGATGCGGTATCATATACTCTGATCAACCGGGTCGTGAATCCGTCGTAACGGTCGTAAGCAATCCAGCGGCTGTCGGAAGACCAGTTGTAATTGACATTGGCGAACAGATCGTCTTTGTCGACCTGCCTGGGTTTTCCGTCGCTGATGTTCAGATAAAACAGTGTACCGCTTTTGTCACTGAAGGCTATCTTTTTACTGTCCGGAGACCAGAGGGGACGATAGCGGAAGGCTTTTCCACCTTTCGTGATCTGTTGTTCTGCACCGCTACCGTCACCCGGACGGATATACAGTTCGTACTCACCGGTTTTATCCGAGAAGTAAGCGATGTATTTACCATCGGGAGACCAGGACGGGTAGCGCTCGGCCACACCGGATGTGTTGGTCAGGTTGCGCACACTACCGTGTTTTTGCGGTATGGTGAGAACCTCGCCCCGGGCTTCAAATATAGCACGCTTGCCGGCAGGAGAAAGGTCGAAACTACTGATATTTTTGCTGAGATTTTTTATTTGTGTCCGGACCTTCGGAAAGTCGGATGGTACCTGTACGTCGACTTCTTTCATTACTTCCGTTTCCAAATTGACCAGGTATAGTTTGCCGCCGTTTTCAAAGATGATATCGGTTGCGCCGATACTGGGCCATTTGACATCATACGTATCAAAACGGGTAATCGGGCGGAATGACTTTGTATCCATGTTATACGCCCAGATATTTAGCTTCTTATTGGAATCACGATCCGACAGGAAATAAACGGTATTGCCGTGCCACATCGGTAGGGCGTCGGTTCCGTCAAACTGTGTGATTTTTTCAGAATGATTTTTTTTGAAATCATACAGCCATAAATCGCTGGCCATACCGCCGCGGTATCGTTTCCACGTCCGCATTTCACGCGAAATGGTCTGGAATATCATTTTACTGCCGTCCGCGTTGAATGTGGCAATTTCGCCATAAGCAAGCGGTAGTTGCTCCGGCAGCCCGCCGCTGATTTTCTGTCTGTAAAACTGGTTGAACCGGCGCCTGGGGCTGTTCATGCCGGAACGGTAAAGTATATGTTTACCATCGGGGTACCATTCCACAACGTAATCACTGGCGGAATGATGGGTCAGGCGTTCGGGTGTACCGCCTTCGGTTGGCATGATATAGACATCGGTATTGCCATCGTAATTTCCGCTGAAAGCAATATGTCTTCCGTCCGGTGAGAATTTCGGAAACAGTTCCTTGCCTTTTGGAGAACTGAGTTTGTAAGCCATGCCTCCGTCTTTTGAAACGGTCCACAGGTCTCCGGCGAACACGAAAACAATTCTGTCTGCGCTGACATCAGGGTAGCGTAACATCAATGCATCAGGTTGAACCTGGGCGGATAAGCTGACGGGTACCAGGAACAGTATAAATAGCAACAGTCTTTTCATGGTCAATCCTCCGGTTGATTGGATCAAAAAAAACCGATCACGGGCAAATGCAAGATTTAAGAAGCCCCGGACCGGCTTCATTGTGGTATTAAAAGAGCGATTTCAGTATTTTTGCCATGACTTTAAACGTATGAACCAGATCTTTTTCTTTATGAGCGGCAGAAATGAACATCGCCTCATACTGGGATGGTGCAATGTAGATACCTTTCTGCATGAGTTTTTCGAAATACCTGTTAAATTTATCCGTATCGGATGCAGTGGCATCCCTGAAATTCCGAACTTTTTTCCCGGTAAAATACAGACATCCCATTGAATTGACATAGTTCAGGGACACGGGCAGTTTTTCTTTTTCAATAAATTTTTCCATTCCAAGGAAAAACGTATTTGCTTTTTTATTCAGCGATCTGAAAAAGGCGGGTTTTGAAATCAATTCCAGTGTTTTTAATCCGGCTGCAACGGCGAGAGGATTTCCGGACAGGGTTCCGGCCTGGTATATAGGACCGGAAGGCGCAATTTTATTCATAATGTCCCGTTTCCCGCCGTATGCTGCTGAAGGCAGTCCGCCTCCAATCACTTTACCCAGTGTCGTAAGGTCCGGCATCACATTATAGATAGACTGGGCCCCGCCCGGGTGTACGCGGAAGCCGGTCATAACTTCATCGAAAATGAGAAGAGCGCCATGTTTGTCGCAAAGTGTCCGGAGGCCTTCGAGAAAACCTTCGGCAGGGGGTATCACACCCATGTTACCGGCAATCGGTTCCACGATCACAGCGGCAATATCCGAAGGCATGTTTTCGAATAACGGCCTTACCGAATCCAGGTCATTGAATTGCGCGGTGAGGGTATCTTCGGCCACGCCCCTGGGAACGCCGGGACTGTCCGGTTCACCCATCGTCAGAGCGCCCGATCCCGCACGAATGAGAAAGCTGTCACCATGTCCGTGGTAACACCCTTCAAATTTTATGATTTTATCACGTCCCGTAAAGCCGCGTGCCAGACGGATCGCACTCATTGTCGCTTCCGTTCCGGAATTCACCATACGTACCATCTCGACAGAGGGAACCATTTCCACAATTTTTTCCGCCAGCCGGATTTCCAGTTCGGTGGGGGCACCAAAACTTGTACCTTTTTTGGCGGTGGTGTTAATGGCCTGGATCACATCTTTATGGGCATGTCCCAGAATCATCGGTCCCCAGGAGCCAACATAATCGATATATTCTTTACCGTCTGCGTCTTTGATCCGGCATCCTTTGGCGGAAGCAATAAAAGGCGGGTCAATATTAACAGACCTGAAGGCCCGGACGGGCGAGTTCACACCGCCGGGAATCAGTTTCTGCGCTTCTTTTAAAAGTTCACTGCTGATATTCATTTTTTCCTTTCCTCCAAATTTACTATGATTTGCATGATTAAATGATTTCATGATTTATTTTCCTGACTATGCCTCATAATGATGTTGCAGAGCTGACAAAGAATTTGAAATCAATGTCCTGCCTGCTCCTATTACTTAATCATAGTCCATCATTTAATCATGTTTAATCATAGTAACCATTTCGCCACATCTTTTGCAAAGTAAGTCAGGATAATGTCAGCCCCGGCGCGTTTGATGGATGTAAGCATTTCAAGGGCAACACGTTTTTCATCTATCCACCCCAGCTGTCCGGCCGCTTTAACCATAGAGAACTCTCCGCTGACATTATAAGCCGCCACCGGCAGGTCAATACTCTCTTTAACACGGCGTATGACGTCCAGATAGGACAGGGCCGGTTTCACCATGATGATATCCGCTCCTTCTTCGATGTCCAGTTCCACTTCCCTCAGCGCTTCGACGGCGTTCGCCGGATCCATCTGGTAGGATCTGCGATCCCCGAATTGCGGGGTAGACTCGGCTGCCTCGCGAAAAGGTCCGTAAAAAGAGGAAGCATACTTTGCGGCATAACTCATCACCGGAATCTGAGAATATCCGTTCTCATCCAGTGCCTCGCGGATTGCGCCGATCATCCCGTCCATCATTCCGGAAGGGGCGACCATATCCACACCGGCAGTGGCATGCGTGATGACCTGTTTTGCGAGAAGTCCCAGCGTGGCGTCATTATCCACATCGCCGTCCACTACCGGACCGCAATGCCCGTGGTCGGTGTACTCGCAAAAACAGACATCTGAGATGACATACATTTCAGGGACGGTATTTTTTATTTCGCGGATAGCCCGCTGAATAATCCCTTCATTACTGATGGCATCGCTGCCCAGCGCATCCTTGTTTTCCGGTATACCGAAAAGGATAATGGCAGGGATGCCCAGGTTATGGATATCCTTTACTTCTTCGACCAGGTAGTCGATTGACATCTGAAAATTGCCCGGCATGGATGATATGGGATTTTTGATACCTTTGCCTTCCGTAACAAACATGGGAAAGATCAGGTCGTTAACACCGAGCTGCGTTTCACGTACCATGCGGCGGATGTTTTCATTTTTGCGTAATCGTCTGGGTCTGTAATAAGGGGTAAACATAGAAAGCCTCATTATTTGAATGTTTGTATTTTTTCTGCCGTTTCGTGGGCGCATATGACGCTGTCACCGACACTGATGCCGCGTCGGAAATTTCCTGCAAAGAAGAGCCCCGGCATCGCTTTTTCCATTTCATCAAACATCTCCTGAAAGGAGCGGTATCCCATCGTATATTGCGGAATAGCCCGCGGCCAGCGCATAATGCGTGTGAAAACAGGTTTGTCCTTTAAACCGATGAGGTCGTTCAGGTCGCTGAAGACCATGTCCAGAAGGGCTTCATCATCGGCATTGGCCAGCTCCGGCTGCCGTGTGCCGCCGATGAAGGTCGTGAAAGCGGCATGACCCTCAGGCGCTCTCCCTGGAAAGATAGTTGAGCTCCAGATGGATCCCAGGATCCTACGCTTTTCGATTTTCGGGATCAGAAAACCGAATCCGTCAAGCGGTCTGATTACGTCATTCTCTCTGAATCCGGTAAAAACGACGGCTACAGGCGGATAGTAGATATCCAGGAGCCGCCGGGCGTTTTCCGGAAAGGTCTTCGCCAGTAACACGCTCATCTCTTTTGCGGGAATACTGATGACAAGCTGGTCGAACGTTTTTTTCTCCGCCTTTCCGTTATGACGAAATTCCAGTGTAAATGTTTTCCCTGCCGTTACATTTTCCACATCGCAGTTGACATGAATGTGCCCCTCAAGGGCTTTTGCCAGTGCCTGCGGAAACACCTCCATGCCCCCGGTGAAGGAAAAGAGGCGGGCGCGGTCTTTTGATACTTCTTTGCGTTTCTTGCGTTCGCGCGCACCGCGAATCGTGCCCTTGATAAAACTGCCATATTTCTGTTCAAGAGCGTGCAGTTTGGGAAAAGCGGCCGGAGTACTGAGGTTTTCCGGATCACCGGCATAGACCCCTGCCACGAAGGGATTGATGGCATAGTCCAGGAACTCATTCCCGAGACGGTAGCGAACAAAATCGGCAAGCGAAATATCCTCCCCAGCGGTCGGTTTAATGAACGGTTCACGCATCAGACGCAGTTTCGCCTTCCAGGAGAATAAAGGCGTTTTAAGAAATTTCACCGGTGACATGGGTAAGGCCTGCAGTCGTCCGTCGCGAACGATATAGCGGTTGTTCGAGGCATCATTTCCATAAATTTTCTGGTCTTCGATCCCGAGGTCACGGATCAGAGTTTTCAGGGATTCCGATGTCTCGAGGGCGCTGTTCGGACCCAGGTCTACCAGGAACCCATCCGTCTTTTCGGTTATCATGGTACCGCCGACGTGGCTGCTTTTCTCATAAACGGTTACGTCGTACCCATTCTTTTTAAGCAGGTAAGCGGTTGTTAATCCGGAAATGCCGGCACCGATGACAGCTATGCTTTTTTTCTGTTCCATATCGTCTTGTTGTGTCCTTATCATTTTGAATGCGATAGTTTTTCCAGCACCAGTTCACACAGCGTATGGATGAATGACGGGCTGGTATTGAGGGCATCGATCCGGTGAAATTTTTCGATGCCTTTTTCAATGGCCTGATTGCCGTAAAGGATCCCGATCTCATAAAGCGTTTCCGAGTTGTCCGCTA
>CAYPHA010000012.1:0-5287 GCA_964410215.1 uncultured Calditrichota bacterium
GATTGAACCCGAACACCTTTTAAAGGCGATGATCTCAGATACCGATGGTGTGGTTTATTCAACCATTACCAAATACGGTATTCCACTCGATGCCCTGAATGCACGCATTGATGAGGCCATTTCAGCATTGCCAAGGGTCTACGGTGGGGTTGGCGGCGACGTGTTTCTGAGCCGGCGCAGCCAGAACATTCTGAATGAAGCGTTGCGGGAGTCAAAAAACCTGAAAGATGATTTCATCAGCACAGAACACATACTGATCGCTATCAGCGAGGAGAAGAGTGGAAAAGCTGGAGAAATTCTGCATGCTTACGGCCTCAGTAAAGAGATGATTCTGAAAGCGCTTATGGAAATCCGTGGAAAACAGCGCGTAACCGACCAGAACCCGGAGGTGAAATACCAGGCGTTGAAACGTTATGCCAGGGACCTTATCGAGCTGGCCAAGCAGGGGAAACTAGATCCCGTGATCGGCCGCGATGAAGAAATAAGACGTGTGCTACAGGTGCTTTCCAGGCGCACAAAAAATAATCCGGTCCTGATCGGAGAACCCGGGGTTGGAAAAACAGCTGTTGTCGAAGGTATTGCCCACCGTATTGTAAACGGCGATGTTCCGGAAAGCCTTAAAAGAAAACAGATTATTGCACTGGATATGGGGTCACTTATTGCGGGTGCCAAGTTTAGGGGCGAGTTTGAAGAGCGCCTGAAAGCTGTTATTAAAGAGGTCGTCGAATCGGATGGAAATATTGTCCTGTTTATCGATGAACTTCATACCCTTGTAGGGGCGGGAGCGGCCGAGGGTGCCATGGATGCTTCCAACATGCTGAAACCGCCTCTGGCCCGCGGCGAACTGCGTGCGGTCGGCGCCACAACACTCGATGAATACCGTAAGCACATTGAAAAAGATGCGGCCCTCGAACGCCGGTTCCAGCCTGTTCTTATTTCCGAACCGACGGTATTGGATACAATCTCCATTCTGAGGGGATTAAAGGAAAAATACGAGGTGCATCATGGGGTCCGCATACAGGATACGGCTCTGGTATCTGCGGCGGTATTGTCAGACCGTTATATATCCGACCGGTTTTTACCGGATAAGGCGATCGATCTGATCGATGAAGCCGCTTCCAAACTCCGAATAGAAATTGATTCCATGCCCGAAGAACTGGATGATGTGGAACGAAAGAAAAAGCAATTAGAGATTGAAACGGTAGCACTGGTCAAAGAACGTGATGACGCATCACGCGAACGGCTGGACAAGGTCAGGGCTGAAATTGCCAATCTGGAGGAAAAATCCAGAGCACTGCGCACACACTGGCAGTCGGAAAAAACAGCAATCGACAAAATACGGAGCCTGAAGAGCAAGATGGATGACTATAAGACGCAGATGGAACGAATGGAGCGTGAGGGTGACTTGAACAAGGTCGCCGAAATACGCTATGGTTTGCTTCCGCAGACCGAAAAAGAGCTGGAAGCGCAGAATAAAAGCCTTGTGGAACTTCAAAAAACGAAAAAAATGCTTAAGGAAGAAGTCGAAGATGAGGATATCGCCGAAATTGTTTCCCGCTGGACCGGCATACCGGTTACCCGTATGCTGGAAAGTGAGCGGGAAAAGCTGTTGAAAATGGAAGAACGTCTGAGCAGGCGGGTTGTTGGTCAGTCTGAAGCTATTTCCTCCATCTCCAATGCCATACGGCGGTCGCGGTCCGGGCTCAGTGACCAGAACCGTCCGGTCGGGTCCTTTATTTTTCTCGGATCCACCGGCGTCGGAAAAACCGAGCTGGCCCGTGCCCTCGCTGAGTTCCTCTTTGATGATGAGAATGCCATGGTCCGCATCGACATGTCGGAGTATATGGAGCGCCATTCCGTTTCACGCCTTATCGGTTCGCCTCCGGGATATGTGGGATATGAAGAGGGCGGGCAGCTCACTGAACAGGTTCGGCGTAAACCCTACTCGGTTATTCTGCTCGATGAGATCGAAAAAGCACATCCGGAAGTGTTCAATATTTTACTGCAGGTACTCGATGACGGACGTCTGACCGACAATAAGGGCAGAACGGTTAATTTTACCAATGCCATCATTATCATGACTTCCAATCTGGGGGCACAGTTTATCAGGCAAATGGCCGAACAAAAGGACCGGAAGGACGCAGAATCATTGTATGAAGATATTAAGAACAAGGTTATGCAGACGTTGAAGGAGGCCATGCGTCCGGAATTTCTAAACCGTATTGATGATATCATTGTCTTTCATCCTTTATCCCATGATCATATCAAGGAGATTGTGAAGATACAGTTTGACAGGGTACGGGATATGTTAGCCGCTCGCGGTATCGAAGTGGCATTATCCGATCAGGCGGCGGAATATATCGTGGAAAAAGGCTATGATCCTGCATTCGGCGCCCGGCCGCTGAAACGGTTTCTGCAGAAAGAAATTGTCGATTCCCTGGCGAAATCACTCATAGCCGGAACGCTGGATCCGAAAAGCAGGCTCTATATCGATGTCAGAGATCAGGCACTTGTATTCGAGAACCAGGGTGAAAAATAAATCTGCCGGTGTTGTCCCAAAAAACGGGTAATGGCATCAAAAACATTAAATCAAACAAGCAGGAATGATTCAGAGTGACGATTACAAAAGACACCCTGATTGAAGATTTAGTGGGAAATCATCCTGAAACGGTTCAGCCTCTTCAGGAGATGGGAGTTCGCTGTATTCGCTGCGGTGAAGCGGTCTGGGGAACTTTGGAAGAGAATGTGCGTCAAAAGGGATTAAAAAACCTGGACGAAATCATTTTATACCTGAACAGAATTATTGAGAAAGAATCTTAATGTAAGGAAGGGTTGTAATGCTTAAAAATAGATGGATGAAATTATCACTTTTCGGTTTACTCGGCGGTATGGCCGGATTTGCTTATTATTATTATATCGGTTGTACCACCAATGCCTGTCCGATAACCAGCAATCCTTTTATCAGTACTGCTTATGGTTTTGGTCTCGGTGTTCTGCTGGGCTGGAACAAGAAAAAACCGGAAACGAAGCCTGCTGAGGCAAACAGTAACAGTGAATAACTGGTCTTGCGATTATCTATTGATTGATGTCCGAAAATTTTCAATATAGCCTGATTAAGTAAAGTTCTGCTGCATTCATTCCGAATTAATGTATTGTATGTTTTATTCGTGATCAGTATTAATACATTGAACAAAGCAAACGGGAAATCGACCGAGAACGGTGACAGTTTAGAGAACTTCCGCCAGGAAGCAGAATATTACCGCGATATTCTTCAGGTTGTCTCTCATGAAATAAAAAATACAGCCACCTCCATACACGGTTATAACCGCATGTCCCGGCGTTATCTTCAAACCGGTGAAACGGAAGAATTGCAGGAAACTACGGACAATATTGACCGGCTTTCCATGATACTTTACGGATTGTGTGAGTCGCTCTATTATCTTACGATTACCGACCAGAACAAACTGAAGGTGACGAATAAACCTGTAGATTTATTATCCAATGCCCTGAATCCCGTTCTGGAAGAGATGCAAAAAGAATTTGAAAATCATGATCTGAAAATAAAAGTTGATTCATCTACTGAAAGCATGTTAATTTTAGGCGAAGACCGCTTACTGCGAATTGTTTTCAGGAATATTTTAAAAAATGCAATTTTGTTTTCGGATCGTGGCAAGAATATTTCCATCGCGATGCGAAAGAAGAAGCGCGGTTTTTTTATTACCATAAAAAATTATGGCCCCGGTTTTGAACCACAGGAGCTGGAAACGATTTTTAATCGTTATGTAACGATTAATCCGCGCATACGCAAAAATCCGGGATACAACCTGTTTATCGTCAGAAGAATCATTGAAATGCATGGCGGCTCCATTACTGCTGAGAAGGATAGGGGAGACTGGATGCATTTCTCCATTCAATTACCGGTTATTGATTAAAGGGGAGGGAGAACATGCAGGACTTAATTCGATTCCAGGTGCCCTGCAAGCTGGAATTTACGAAACTCGTCGAGAATTTTACCGAAATCATCGCCCACTATCTGCAACCCAAGCCGTCAGACGAAGTTATTTCAAAACTGCGGGCGGTAATGAATGAAGTGTTTATCAACATCGTCAACCATTCGGATACCGCAAAAGAAAATGAAGTCGTTCGCTTTCAATTTGAAATCGGAATGAAATCGGTATGTATTTCGGTTTATGACTACGGCCCTGGATTTACGGTCAATGATAACGTACCTCCTTATTCAAAAAATCTGATCGGAGAGAAAAAACTGTTACGGGAAGTCATCGACGGATCGGTCTATTATTCTGTTGTCGATGCCTATTCTGTCGCGTTCACATTCGAAGAAAAAGAAGAAGCTGCGCTGGATATGCTCGACGAATTCAGCGGTCTGGAAGGACACGGTATGGGAATGTCGATTATTACCAAGTTAATGGATAGTGTTACCTATTCATACGTAGGAGATGGCAAATACGACTGGAAACTGGTAAAAAACCTGGTCTGAATGCTGTTTTTTTTCTTTTTTTAGCATCTGAATGACAGATGCACTATCTTCCTTATTAGAAAACTTCTTTATCTGTAATCGCTCACATAAACCAGAGGAAGTGTCCGATGAACAACAATGACAAGATACCGCCTCTCACGTTACTCTCCGAGGATGAACAGTTGTTTTATGATACGGTCCGTGAATTTGCCGAAGAACAGATCGGTCCGCTTGTACGAAGGATGGATGCGGAAGCAGCCCTGGACCCGGGGTTGCCATCCCGGTTTTTTGAGATGGGGCTGATGGGCATCGAGGTGCCTGAAGCATATCAGGGATCAGCCAGCACGTTTTTCATGTCCATTCTGGCCATTGAAGCCCTCAGTACCGTTGATGCCTCGGCTTCCGTAATGGTGGATGTGCAGAACACCCTGGTTAATAACGCCTTCCTGAACTGGGGCAGTGACGCGCTGAAGGAAAAGTACCTTCCATCATTATGCACGGATAAACTGGGTGCCTATGCTCTTTCAGAGGCTGGTTCCGGAAGTGACGCGTTCGCTTTGAAGTGTCATGCAGCGGACAAAGGGGATCACTGGAGTCTGACCGGTCAGAAACTATGGATTACCAATTCAGCCGAAGCAGACCTTTTTATCATTTTTGCAAATGTCAATCCGGAACAGGGCTACAAGGGAATTACCGCCTTTATTGTAGAACGGGAATGGGAAGGTTTTAACGTCGGTAAGAAAGAAGATAAACTGGGGATAAGGGCTTCTTCCACCTGCGAACTGATCCTGGACGGCTGCAGGGTACCAA
>CAYPHA010000012.1:5297-86938 GCA_964410215.1 uncultured Calditrichota bacterium
AAATGTACTCGGTGAAGTGGGAAAGGGGTATAAAGTTGCCATCGAGACCCTGAATGAAGGCCGCATCGGTATCGGCGCGCAAATGGTTGGTGTCACGCAGGGTGCGTATAACGCTGCTTTAAAGTATTCAAAGGAACGGGAGCAATTTGGTAAACCGATTTCCGGATTCCAGAGCGTGCAGTTTCAGCTTGCTGAGGCTGCAATGGAGCTTGAAGCGTCACGCATGATGGTTTATAACGCGGCGCGTATGAAGGATTATGGGAAAAAATTTATTAAAGAAGCAGCTATGGCTAAATTGTTTTCCTCTCAGGTCGCTCAAAAAGTCACCTCCCTGGCGCTTGATCTTCATGGCGGGTATGGCTTTACAAAGGAATATCCTGTCGAGAAGTTCTACCGAGATGCAAAAATCGGCACCATTTACGAGGGTACCTCCAACATGCAGCTTCAGACGATTGCCAAAGTGATTCTGGAATGAGCCTGTTATCAGAAAGCGACCTGATCCTGATATACCTGAAATTTGGAAACGATTTCCGATGGGGAAAGGGAAAAATAACCGGTTTCCGTGTCGTAGGGGATCGGGTGGATAAATTCCTGAAATTCACCCGTCTCATCCAGCCATGATATGCAAAGACATAGATTTGTAAGGCATTCAGAACCTTCCCGGTTCTTCAATGGACGTAACTTTCGAACGAATAAATTATAGTCATTCATGAAGGGCATACGTTTAGTCAACTCCGGCCCGATTTCCAGTAACACGATATTGTTCAACTGATTCTGGCAGAATTCCAGCGTATTCTTGATGATCGTGAATTTACTCTTCCGGATGATATCGTATAATTGCGGTAAATATTCCTTTTTAAAATCCATTTTAAGATGCTTTTTGGAAAATAACTGATGACTGCCCCAGCGAATCTGAAACACCCATTCCGGTTCAGAATGTTTTTCGTATTTGTATAAATGGAAAGAAATAAAACCAAAACGTTCTTTGTTTCTTGGAATGGTCAGGTTGAAACACGATTCCATGAAAGCCAGCAAATCAGCCTTTTCCTGATTAGTTAAGATATTTGCTTCTTTCATATCATCTCCGGAGTTCTGTCTTATGTATATTACTAAAAATCGATTCCAATTACCAAAAATTAAGAAAATAGTGGCGAAATCGCCGGGAAACGGTTAACGTTTAGCCTTCAAAGCTATTTAACTGTAATGATTTGCTTATCAGGCAGAACGACATTAATTTAAATTTTTTTTATAAGATGTACAGGATATGCCAACTGTTTCTCTACATACACTGGGCTGCCGTTTAAACCAGGCCGAGACCGCCATTATTGCCAAAAAACTGCAGGTGGCGGGTTATGAGGTTGTTGAATACGGCCGGCCTTCCGATCTTACGGTCATTAATACCTGCACGGTAACGGGCGAAGCGGATGCCAAATGCCGGCAGGCGGTCCGTAAAAGTATCCGTAAAAATCCGGATACCTTTGTCGCTGTTATCGGATGTTACGCACAGATGGATGCCGAAACGATCAGCCGCATACATGGCGTCGATCTGATTATCGGTAACCAGTATAAATTTCAGATTCTTGATTACCTGGATCACCTGGAGAAACAGCGTGAACCGCGTATTATTCATTCCCGGATTTCAAGAGATTCGTTCACGATCGATGAACAGGGACTCTTCGGGCAGAACACCCGGGCCAATTTAAAGATTCAGGACGGTTGCAGCTTTGTCTGTTCCTTTTGCATTATCGCGAAAGCCAGAGGGCCGGCCCGAAGCAGGGAATTCGATGATATCCTCCGGGAAGCCCGGCAGCTTGCCGCTTCCGGTCACCGGGAATTGATCCTGACCGGTGTCAATATCGGAACCTATAATAACGCAGGAAGAACATTTCTTGATCTGATTCGTGAACTGGAAACGATTCCTGCATTAGAACGGGTGCGTATCAGTTCGATTGAACCAACGACGGTGGATTTTGATCTCATTGATTATATGGCCGGTTCGGAGAAAATGTGCCGGTACCTGCATATACCGTTGCAGAGCGGCGATGACCGGATCCTGGAATCGATGCGGCGGAAACATACGGCCCGTGAATTCGCGGATATTATTGAATACGCGGTGAAGCGCATTCCGGATGTCGGGATCGGTACCGATATCATGGTAGGCTATCCCGGTGAAGGCGATGCCGCGTTCCGCAATACGAAAAAGTTGCTGGCAGACCTTCCGGTCGCCTATTTCCATGTATTTAACTATTCTGACCGTAAGGGCACGGCGTCGTGGAAAATGGAACCTAAAGTGGACCATCATATCCGCAAAGAACGCGCGCGCATCATGATCGAAATGGGAAACCGGAAAAAACACGCCTTTTACAACCGGTTTCTTGACACGCGTGTGAAAACCTTGTTTGAAGACCGAAAAAACGGTCAGTGGAGTGGCTTGACGGATAATTATATACGCGTACATGTCCATGCTGAAAGGGATCTGTACAATACGATCAGATCGGTGAAACTGGTCGATGTGGAAGGCGACCATATACGTGGAGAATGTGATTGAAAAAAGTATATATAGAAACATATGGCTGCCAGATGAATGAGTACGATACGGAGATTGTAAAAACGATTTTGTCTGAGCACCATTATACATTTACTCCCGACCCTGAAGAAGCCGGTGTTATTTTTCTGAATACCTGTTCCGTGCGCGAAAATGCACATCAGAAAGTGCAACAGCGGATCAATAACCTGAAGCAGTTGAAGCGGTCAAATAACGAGCTTGTTCTTGGTGTGCTGGGATGCATGGCCCAGAGCCTGCGCAGGGAATTGCTGAAAGAAAACGTAGGGGTGGATATTGTGGCTGGTCCGGACAGCTATAAAAAATTACCGGGTATGCTGGCCAGGATAGAAGAAACAGGGGAAAAAGACGCCTATCTGAAACTTTCTGAATATGAAACGTATAGCGACATATTTCCAAGGCCCGAAGGCACCATAAATGCCTGGATTGCCGTTATGCGCGGGTGTGATAATTTCTGTACCTTCTGCGTTGTGCCTTACACACGGGGGAGGGAACGCAGCCGGGATCCGTTCAATGTTAAAGAAGAAGTAGACAGACTCGCTTCACAGGGATTTCAACAGATCACCCTGCTGGGGCAGAATGTGAATTCTTACCGTTATCAGGACCATGATTTTGCAGACCTGGTCGACATTGTCAGCGAAGTGGAGGGTATCCGCCGGATCCGTTTTACGTCGCCACATCCCAAAGATTTCCCGATAAGGTTGCTGGAAACCGTTGCCCGTAATCCCAAAGCCTGTGAACATATCCATCTGCCCCTTCAGTCCGGCAGCAACCGTATCCTGGATATGATGAACCGAACCTATACGCGTGAAAATTTTCTGAAACTTGTGGATACCATGCGGAACATGATTCCAGGCCTGGTATTGACAACGGACGTAATTGTTGGATTCCCCACGGAAACGGAGGCTGAATTCCTGGAGACCATGGATGTGATGGAAACCGTCGGTTTCGATTCCGCTTTTATGTTTAAATACTCCGAACGAAATCATACACTGGCTAAACGACGCTTTAAAGATGATGTGAATGAAGCCGAAAAGACGTCCCGGATCACCCGGCTGGTGGAATTGCAAAGACAGATGTCCCTGAAACGCAATGTGGAAAGCGTCGGCAATACCTACGAAGTGCTCGTAGAAGGGAACAGCCGGAAGCCAAACCAGTTGATGGGCAGGAACCGCGGCAACAAGATCATCGTGTTTCCGGAAAACGGGGCCGGACCGGGCGATGTCGCCCATATCCGCGTACTGGAAGCGACGACGAATACACTCATTGGTGAACCCGTTTAACACGGAAAAAATGTGTTCAGTTTCGATAAAGACATACGGATCGATGACATTCGTCTCTGGCTGGATTCCAGACGGAAACGCGATGCCGGTTTTATTTCCCATGCCCATGCCGATCATTTCGCCAACCACAAACGAATAATCTGTACGCCGGCCACGGGACGCTTCCTGGAAAAACGCCTGCGAAACCCCCGTTACGAATCACTGCCGTATCATCATAGACTGGAGATGGACGATTATACACTTGAAACCTATCCGGCAGGCCATATTCTCGGCTCTGCGCAGATAAAAATTTCCAATTCATCCATGTCCCTCTTATACACCGGCGATTTTAAACTGGAACCGTCACGTACCGTTGAGCCGTTTGAGTATGCGAAGGCAGATATCGTTATTATGGAAACGACCTTCGGGAAACCACACTACCGCACTCCGCCAAGGCAGGAAGTCGAGGATCAACTGATAACAACCTGCACTGATTTGCTCAGACAGAACCGGGTGCCGGTCGTGTTCGCCTACAGCCTGGGAAAAGGGCAGGAGGCATTGAAAATTCTGTCCGGGGCCGGTTTACGCGTGGCCGTCGACTACAGTATCCTGAAATTCGTACCCATTTACCAGGCATTCGGTGTGACCTTCCCCGTATTTGAAAAATTCAAAAAGAGTGAATTCCGTGACAGGGTGCTGCTCCTTCCGCCCTCGTTCCGCCACCACCGTTACATAAAATCTCTTCCGGGGGTGTACAGTATCTTTTTATCGGGCTGGGGTCTGGACGAACGCTCCCGCTCGCGTTTCGGCGTGGACCGGGTGATACCCCTGAGTGATCATGCGGATTTCAGTCAGCTCATGCAATTCGTTGAAAATGTAAAACCTGAATGCATCTATTGTACACACGGGATGAAAACTTTTATTGATATTCTGAATGCCGCGGGCTTCCGTGCGTTCGAACTGCTAAACAATACAGGTACCTGCGTATGAAACTATCAAAGATTAAACTTCCCAATACGATCGTTCTAATTTTTTTCATAACTATCATTGTGGCGGTGTTAACCTGGATCATTCCCGGCGGGCAGTATGAACGGGTTGAAGCAGACGGCAGGGAATTCCTGGATCCGGATTCGTATACACAGGTGGAAAATGTCCCCCAGGGACCGGGTGACCTTTTAATGGCCCCGTTGCGCGGTTTTATCAGTGCCGCGAACATCATCGGTTTTGTTTTGCTCATCGGTGGCGCCTTTTTTGTCATTCAGAAAACCGGTGCGGTCGATGCCTTCATTTTCAAAGTCGCGGCGCTTCATAAAATACATCCCTGGATGCAGCGGGTAACGATTCCACTGATGGTGATTCTGTTCTCCTTTTTCGGATCGACATTCGGTATGAGCGAAGAAATTATCCCCTTTATCCTGATCCTGGTGCCTATGGCCATTTCACTGGGTTACGATTCCATCATCGGTGTGGCGGTGCCGTTCGTCGGTGCCGGTGTCGGCTTTGCCGGAGCTTTCCTCAATCCGTTCACGATCGGGATCGCTCAGGGGATTGCCGAATTGCCCCCCTTCTCCGGCATGATGTACCGCATCTTCTGCTGGGTTGTCATTACGACTGTCACGATTACCGTATTGATGATGTATGCGGCACGTCTGCGCAGGAATCCGCGAAAGAGCCCTGTTTATGATATTGATCAATACTGGCGCGATCATGTCGAAGAGGTAAAAAAATCAGGAACGGTAAATCACCTGACACGTCAGCACATTGCCGTTCTTATCATATTTGCTTTGGCGATTCTGATGCTGATTGCCGGGGTAACTGTTTATGGATGGTATATAACAGAACTTTCCGCCCTGTTCATCGGCCTGGCGCTGGTGGCCGGAATGATCGGCAGATTGTCTGTCAATACAATCGCCGAGACGTTTATCGAAGGCGCACGTGAGCTGGTCATGGTCGCTTTCATCATCGCCCTGGCCAAATCAATTCTGGTGCTCGCCTCGGACGGACAGATTATCGACAGCATTCTGCACGGATTGTCTTCTCTTGTCAGCGGCACGCATCCCGTTTTTGCAGCGCAGTTGATGTTTATGGTTCAGAGTGTGATTAATATCTTTATACCCTCCGGGAGCGGACAGGCCGCCCTTATCATGCCCATCATGGCTCCGTTGTCCGATCTTTTGAATGTGACCCGGCAGACGGCTGTGCTGGCCTTCCAGTTCGGTGACGGTTTTACCAATCTCATTATACCTACTTCCGGTGTAACGATGGGAGTCCTGGGAATAGCCCGCATTCCCTATGAAAAATGGTTCCTGTGGATGCTGCCTTTTCAGATTGTCCTTTTCGTGGTCGGCCTCCTGTTGCTGATCCCACCCGTTCTGATGGAATGGGGACCGTTCTGAGGGAGACGTTTCCATATTTTCGTTGCCTCTTGCTCAATTTCATCATATCTTTCAATTTGTATATTTCAAACGATCCGGTTCTTCGCCCATGATACAACGACTGACGCGTATTCCTCACAGATATACCTTTTCCGCTATTCTTTTTATGATTCTGACGGTCCTGTCATTCACCGGCTTCCGGTGGAATAAATCGATAAGGGAGCAGGAGAGCGACATGCATTTTCGTCTCCGTGGCAGCCGGCCGGTCAGCGAAAGCCTGTTCCTTGTTTATGTCGGATCGGAAGATATTGCCGAGCTGGGCGGGTGGCCGCTCACCCGGGACTACTACGGCTATCTTCTGCATGTGTTAAAGGACCTGAAATCCCGTACGGTCGGACTGGATATCATGTTCAGTTCCCCCGATCGTCATCATCCCGAATATGATCAGCTTCTGAGCGATTTCATAGCCGCTCATGGAAATATCTGCCTGCCCATGACCTTTGCTGAAATGGATGGGGAAGACAAGCGGGAACCGGAAGGCAGCGAGCCCGCTTTTCCTCTTAAACAACTGGAAGAATCCGCGGCAGGTCTTGGTTTCAGTAATATCGGTGATGAACTTGTCGTCAGGCGACCACCGGTTGTGGCTCGTTATAACGAGAAAGCGGTTTTGTCATTCGGAGCCGAGCTGGCCCGTCTTCATCTGGGATCCGGTAAAGACATTTTCACGGACGGCAGGGAACTGCGTATGCCCGATTCAAGCGGAAACTGGCGTCGCTTTTCTCTGGATGCGGGCGGAGAACTGCTGTTGAATCATTTCGGGGACATAGAAGAAATTCCTTCGATCAGCCTGGTCAATCTGTTCAAACAGTACCGGCAGCATCCCGATACACTGTTGTTGAAGGATAAACTCGTTCTGGTCGCTGTTACAGCACCGGGTACGGCCGCGCTGGTATCGACGCCACTCAATTCATTGTTTCCCGCGTCCCTCATCCATGCGACCGTTGCAGAAAACATCTTGTCAGAAAACAGTATCCGTCAGCCGGGTCAGCTTGTCAATGTTATGATCCTTCTGATTTTTGCGGCAATTCCCGTCTTCCTTGCAGGCAGGCTTCAGGGCAGGCAATTACTCGTGGTGATTTCCGGTATTATCTTGCTGAGCTGGTTCGGGGCGCATGCCGTATTCATATGGCTGAACGGATCCGTCACGCTGTTTTATCCGGTGCTCGGACTCTTATTGAACACAGCTATACAGTCTGGTTATGTGATAAAACAACGGCGAAATGAAGATGCTGCGCTGCGTTCTCTTCTCAATGAGCAGGTTTCATTTAAGACATCGCAGCTCCAGGCCGCCCGTGAAGAGCTGAACCTTCTGAAATCCCAATTGACGGAAGAAGAACAGCTATCGCGTCAGGTCAGGGAACGTACAGAAGCGCAAAACGCGGCAATCAGGAAACTGGAAAAGGAAGTGCGTGATCTTAAACAGTATGATCTCAGCCAGGAGAAAGCAGCGAAACTTCCGGACTTCAAAGAAATCGTACACGCGCCGGACAGTAAGCTCAGGGATGTGCTGCAAATGGTTATGAAGGTCAGTGATGACGATATTCCGGTACTGATCACAGGTGAAACCGGAACGGGAAAAGAGATGATCGCTCATACCATACACCGGACAGGATTGAGAAAAACGGCTCCCTTTATCGCAGTTAATTGTGGTGCCTTATCGGAGACCCTCCTGGAAAGTGAATTATTCGGTCATGAAAAGGGCAGTTTCACCGGTGCGGTTTCCCGGCGGAAGGGGCGTTTTGAACGGGCCGACGGCGGCACTATCTTTCTGGACGAAATCTCGGAAACATCCGCGTCTTTTCAGGCGAAGTTGTTACGTGTTTTACAGGAAGGTACGTTTGAGCGACTGGGTGCCGAACAGACCCTGCGGGCCGATGTACGCATCATTGCCGCGACAAACAAGGATCTTCAGGCGGAACAGGCGGAGAACCGTTTCCGTTCCGACCTTTTTTACCGGCTGAACGGCTTCCCGATACAGCTTCCGCCGCTGCGGGGGCGTCAGTCCGATATACCGCTGCTTTGCGCGCATTTTTTAAAGAAGTATGGTTTTGAACGTATCACCGGTATTTCCGACAGGGCCATGGATCTGATGAGGGGTTATGCCTGGCCGGGCAATGTGCGTGAACTGGAAAACACGGTCCGGCGCGCGGCCATTCTGGCGCAAAGCGCCGGACGTGAACAGATCAGGGAAGCTGATCTGCCTGAAGAGATGCGGCACATGGACCGCGGGGACGTATTGGCAGAGGTGCACGTTCCCCTGGAAGATCAGATTCTGCAATCACTCCGTCGTCTGGCATTTTCCCGTTCCGCCATCAAAGAAACAGCCCGGGCCCTGGGCAACCGCGACCGGGGCACCATCACGGAATATTTCCGCGGCATCTGTTTTGAGCACCTGGTTCAATGCGGATTCGACTGTGAAGCCGCCTGCAAATCGATTGCCGGGCAGGATGAAGGTGCTCAAGCGGAGACCGTTGCAAACGTGAAACGGAAGCTGAACGCATATATGGATAATCTCAACAATATACGTGAAAAATCATCCACCGAAGACCTTTCATCCGCCTATAAGGGCCTGCCGAAAAAGTACCATGCGTATCTTGATCAGGTTATTGCAAACCTGGATACGCTGACCGGATAGTTCATCAAACGCATTCCGGACAGACAAAAATCAGTTGCTCATTCAGATGTTAAAAGGAATGCAGTACGCCGGCCAATAAAACTTTATGCGGAAAAATTCCGCATAAGATTTTTTTCCCTCATAATTTCACGAATCTGCAAGCATTTTTAAACCATTAAATAACAAGTGTTTATATGTATTGGCACGCCTCTTGATATAAATTATTGCAGAACGCAACATCAATCATTTAATTTCAGGAGGTACGTATGAAACGTATAACACATTTGATCGTATACATGATCATCGTATTGGTAACAGTGTCCACAGTGAAAGCAAAGGCTGAGGAAAAACTGTATGCCACGGGAATCGGACTGCGAGGCTCTTTCTATAATATGTCCGGCCAGACATCCACGATCTATGTCAGGGATCATTGTTGTGATTCCGACGTGCATGTCGGTGGATTCGGCGGGGCCCTTTTTCTGAATTCCCGAATAAACAGACAACTGGTTTTCGAAATCACGATCGGAGCCATCGGACGTGTTGAGAATGAGTCGGTGTATTTTGATGAGGAAGAGGTGGATGTTTCAGCCGTAAGCCCGCTGCTGTTCGGCGTTCGCTTCGAGCCTACCCAGTTTTATCAGGTTAACAATGTGACACCTTATGTATCGGCAGGACTGGGTCCATACTGGACATCCGATATTCATGTCCGGGAAACGACCTTTGATGAAGAAGTTAATATTAAAACAACGGTGCATCCCGGAGGATTCTTTGGCGGCGGATTTAATTTTGCAATAACCGATGGATTTGCAGTGAATTTCGATTTAAAATACCATATGATCAAAATGGACCCGAATCATGAATTCAGCGGACTGGAATACGGAATAGGTTTCCAGGTTTCCTGGGGCGATTTTAACTAAGCGATCAGGAGAGGTATTGATGCGCGCAGGTATGGGAATAGTAATAATGATGATACTGGCAACAGGTAACCAGGCATGGGCTGATGGAATCACCCGGTCGACCGGACTTGGTTTTAAACTGAGTTTCTGGAATGTTGCGGACCAGAAGACGCGCATCAGTACGAGCAATTACGGTGAAGATGCAAATATCAGTATCGGCGGGGTCGGTGTGTGGATTAATTATCATTCCAGGCTCCGCCGGAACTGGTTTATGGAGTTTAAACTGGGTGCCATCGGCGGGCTGACGGCAAAACAGGAAAATTATGTCGTCAATACACAGGAGGTGTCCTCTGTGATACCTGTTTTGCTGGGACTCCGTTATGACATATTGTCGGAACGGATGCCTACTAAAATTGAACCGTATATCAATGTGGGCGCCGGGTTTTATGCCATGACCCGGGTCCATACAACAGGAAATCTGAATGAAGAGCAATCCATCGATACGGACCGGGAATTCGGTGGCTACATCGGTGGCGGGGCCTTCCTGGTGATGACCGACTGGCTGGCCCTGAACGCCGGACTGCGTTATCATTTTGTTGATTTCACCGTTGACAACCGGTTCAGTGGCGTGGAAGTGGGGATCGGTACCACCTTCATGTGGGGAAGTACGGAAGAAATTTTCCGGATTGAGTCGATCGATGTGATGACACCGCATATCTATCCGGCCTATTACCAGTTCTATAACCTGTTCCCGATTGTCATGGTCACGGTCCGGAATACGGCGAATTACCCGATTGAGCTTAATATCCGGTCAAATATCCGCGGCTACTCGGAACGGGCCCACCAGACCGGGTTCACACGGATTCCTAAAGGACAGGAGGAACGCATACCGGTACACGCCATATTCGGCACAAAACTGTTGAGCGCTTCGTTCCGCGAACCGGCCGTCGTCGATCTGCACATCGAAGCCCGCTCAGGATCAATGCACAATAAAATGATGAGTGTCCAGGTGATGGTGCATGGTAAAAATGCCTGGGATGGTGACAGTAATAAACTGCAGTTTTTTGTCACACCCGATGATCCGGAAATTCTGGCAAAAGCACGCGGAATGGTTAAACAGCTTACGGATAGTACATCAAAAGATCACGATAATATGATTCTGGCCCGGCACCTGTTCAATGCGCTCAGGGATCAGGGCCTTCGGTATCTGAATGATCCCAATGTGCCTTATTACAAAGATGACCGGGTGCAATTTGCATCGGAAACATTAGCGCAGGGTACCGGGGATTGCGATGACCTCGTTGTTCTTTACGCATCACTGCTGGAAAGTCTTGGTATTCGAACGGCTTTCGTTGACGAGCAGGATCCGGAAGAGCCGATTGCACACCTCTACCTGATGTTTGATTCCGGCCTTCCGGCTGAGGAAGCCGCCTCTATTTCAGGCAATGAAAAAAAATATGTCATCCGGGAAACCGGGAGCAGTCGGAATGTATGGATTCCGGTAGAAACGACGCTTGTTGCAGAAGGCTTCGAACAGGCCTGGCAATCAGGGGCATTACGTTATCTGAAAAATGGAATTCTTCGTGAAGGCCTGGTTTCCGGATGGGTCCATATTATCGATTTGGACTGAATTAATGACACAAAAGGGGTAACACCATGAAAAAATTAATGCATATTTTCATAATTATACTAAGCAGTATTTCGTTTTCATTGGCGGCCACAGTTGAAATTTCCGCAATGGAAGGAGATGTTAAGATCCGAAAAGGGCTCGATGAGCACTGGCAAACGGCCGTGACCGGCATGCTACTCGAAGAAATTGATACAATACTTACGGGAAAATCTGGAAATGCAACACTAATCCTGGCTGATGGCAGAAAATTCCGTCTTGGTCCGGAAGCGGTTTTAGATATCGGCGATTTGCGTAAGATGAAGGAAAAGGATTTGTTTCTGTACCTGATGTCAAAAAAGGTGGATAATCTGGCTCCGGTGAAGAGCAAAGCTAAAATAAAGATCGGTAATGTAAGTGTCGTGCACGGCTCAAAGACAGTGCTCGACAGCATCGAAGTAACGGCAGACACCAATGACTGGTATCAACGGGAGAAAAACGGGGCCGAGGCGATTTACGGCAATGCCCTGTATCCCAATGCCGTCATGAAAATGCATAAGATATTGAACAAGTATGATGATCTACCGGACCAGGGTGAACTGTATTATCTTATGGCAAAGTCGTTTGAATCCATGGAAGAACAAGGCCAGGCGATTGACCATTATGAGCAAGCGATCGAACACGCTCAGGAAAACGATGTCAGTGATCCGTGGATAGGGCAGGCACGGGATGCTCTCAAAAGGTTGAATAAAGAGTAAGGAACGTTCACCCAGGTAACACCTGTACGCAATACGTTATGTGTCATAACTCATCAGGTTTAAAGCCTAACAGGAAATCTACGTTCTTTATACCGGCATGATGACTTAATAACAGGAGAAAGAAAAATGTATAACCTTATAAAATTCAGTATGATAAGCACGATTATCATTACCTTTGTAACAGGATGTACGATCTATACACCGTTAGATGATGATGAAGTGGATAATAACCATCATTCCGTAAGCAGTACATTTGCTTACAACATCCAACCCGACGGACAGAAGAAGCTGTCACTGGAAGGCATTAACGGATCCGTTCATATTGTTGGAACCGATGATACGATGATCCGTATTGAGGGAGAACGGATTGTTGGTTCTGATTCAGAAGAAGATGCGGACCGCCATCTCGATTATCTGAGGGTTGAAATTCACGAATACCGGGATGTTATAGAGGTTCAGACCATTCAGCCCGCATCGTCGGAAGGACGGGATTACAGGGTAAATTATGAAATACATATTCCGCATGACTGGAATGTCTGTTTTGTGCTTGCGAATGGTAACGCGACCCTCGATTCTCTCAGCGGAGACATATGCGGGGAGATCGTGAACGGTGAATTTATACTGCATGAAGATAGGGGTAACATTGCCGTCGGAGCGACAAATGGAAATATTCTGGCAGATATTCAGATCCCTTTTGAAGGATACTGCGAGATGGCCGTAGTTAACGGTAATATAAATCTCACCATACCGAAGGAAACGGATGCGGAACTGCACGCATCCGTTGTAAACGGCATTATTTCGGTGGGCAATCTTACGATGAACTACCTTAGTCAGTCGCGTTCTGAGGTACGGGGTACGATGGGCACTGGAGATGCCTCCATTGATTTGGTGACGGTAAACGGCACGATTATGGTAAGGGGAAAATGATGGTACATGGAAATAAGAATGCGGGATTACAGATATTTATTCTGATTACACGGATTAGTTTACTGGTATGCATCCTGGGATTTTTTAAAAGTCTTGCAGCAGGTGATGTCAATGATGCGACGATAAGCGGATTTGTTCTGGATGAAACCAACGGTGAAGCCTTAATCGGGGTCAATATTTTTCTGGAAGAGACCCTGATCGGGGGTAGCACGAACCTGAGCGGCTATTATGTGGTCCCGGAGATACCTGCCGGAACGTATACTATCGTCTTCAGCCACGTCGGTTACAAGCCCGTCAGAAAAACGGTCAGCCTGGTACCCCGGCAGCGGACACATCGATCTTCGTCTGTCGCTTTTCTATAGGGATCCTGAAACAAAGGATCAGCTTTTTCGTTTATACGATTAACTCAATACAGGGCCTATTGTCACATGCGTGAAAAAGCTCGTGATCTGACATTCATATTAAGCCTGGTTTCTATTATTCTAATCGGCGTATATTTAACATATAAGCAATTCCAATCGGGTGAGGCCGGTCGATATTTATTAACGTTAGGTGAAAAAGTACTGGCAATGGTACCAGAAAGTTCGCAACAGGATGAACTCGAAAAGCTATACCAGAGTTTTTTGCAAAAGTATGAGGCCCGTGAAATAAAACCGGAACAGGTTGAAAAAATTGCAGCAAATGTCATTAATTTAAAAAATTCGGATACTGTTGTGACCCCAGAACAGTTTAAAGCTGCCTTAACGATTGAAGTGGAATCCCGGGAACGCCGAAGTCTGTCTTCAGCTAACGAATTATCAATCTTACCGGAAGCACCACCCCTTGTTTCTCAGGTAGAAATGCCTTCAATGCCCCTGGAAAATCCTCCGAAGCCTGAGGAATGGGAGGCACTTAAAACGCGTATCAGTGCAATTATGGAATTTGAGAGGGAAATTCAAAACGAGAAATTAACCGGTAAATCTGGGCAGAGCGTATTCAATTTCAGGCTAAACAATGAATTGAAAGTTATTATGGATGAAGAAAAATTGAAAAAATTAGAACAAATTCATAAGAAACGTCTGGAAAAATCGCTAAAAAATCTGGAACAGCTTGAATTGCTGATATGGGATCAGGAGACAGAAGACCCTGGAATTAAATTTGAACTAGAAGAATTAAATGAGCAGATGAATATACAGATTGAAGGTCTCGATTCGTTGAAAGCACTGGAGCGGGAAGTTCAGAAAATGATTGAAAATTGAAATGCGACAGAGCTTGTTATCTTAAATGCTTCTTGTTATCCTCTAATCAGTGATGAATTCTTTTATTTTTTTATTTGACTGACTCCGAGTAATAGCCCGTTCAAAAGCTTCCAGCGACTTCGTAAATTTCTTCAGTTCCTCTGATTTTTCCTGGACCGGATCATTCAGCCCGTTTTTCTCGAGGGCTGTTATGATTTTTGCCAGGGTCAGGTCCGAAGGATCCCTGGCGGGTTGATAGGCCATTTCTTCATCCTGTTCACTTTTAATCTCCGCGATGATACCGGAAGATTGCAGATCATAGATTAGTTGCTGAAGCAGGCGCAGTGGAATTTCCAGTTTCTGTGATATGTCTGACATCGTCAGCGGTGGCCGGCCTTTCAGGAACGCCTGCACAATATGTGTGACGATTTGTAGGGAAATGATTTTCTTGGCGGAAAAACTGAGATGGGAAGAATCATATTCATGTTCATAGGAGTCAAAATTCTGATGAAAGAAATTGATCTCAGCGCCCAGCAGTACGATAAGCCAGCTGATCTGCATCCAGATAATAAAAAGGGGAATGGCAGCGAAACTGCCGTAAATAGCATTGTATTTGGCAACACCGACCTGAAGGCTGATATAGGACCACTGGACAATCTGGTACAACGTGCCAATTAAAATACCGGCCCAGATTCCTGATCGGTAACGCACCCTGGTATTGGGCAGAAACACATACATAAATGAAAACAGGATCCAGGTGATAATATAGGGGATCATCTTTAAAAGGAAGAAAACCACAAATTCGCCAAATCCCGCGAATACCTCGGCATCGGCCAGGGCGCTGATTTGTGATTTGATATAAACGGTACTGCTGCTGGAGAGCAGAATCAGGATCGGGAGGATAACCATCAGGGAAAGGTAATCACTGAATTTGCGTCCGATCGAACGCGCTTTCTTGATACCCCAGATATCGTTAAATGATTTTTCGATATTGCCGAGGACGTTGATGACACTCCAGAAAAGGACAATTACACCGATTCCGGCAATCAATCCGCCCTGCGTGCTTTCCAGGAGCGACTGGGCGAAATAAATGACCTGTGTGAGTATGGTCTCCTGTTCCGGGATCTGCTCGATTAATTGCTGTTCAAGCAGTTTCTCATAACCGAATCCTTTGGCCATGCCGAATGCCAGGGCCAGCACGGGCACGATAGAGAGGAGGGTATATAAAGTCATTGCGTATGCGCGAAGAGGGCAGTTATCTTCGAAAAAGCCGCGCCATGCCAGCATGAATACCTTGACCTGTTTGATAATAAACGCTTTCCAGGCCGGCAGATCCCGGATATAGATCCGCCAGATATCTTTTTTAAAAAACGTTCGGATCTGTGTATACATCGTTTCCTGCCCGGTTAAATGTACGGTATGCTGCCCTTACGGGCCTTTGAAATTTCGACCATTACTTCGGAAAGTGCTTCGGTCAGGCCTTCCACATAACGTTTTCCCTTCTCATAGGTAGCCTTCTCCGGATTACCGGAGCCCGTATCGGGATGGGAATGACGCCATGGACGTGGCGTCCAGACGCCGGGCCGGCTGAATGAAGTAAGTTTAAAAGGAACGCGATTACCACTGCCGGCTTCCGACAGATCGATTTTATTCCCGCTCAGGTACATCATCATGCTGGTTTCCAGTTCTCCGGCATGATCACCCGGTTCTTCGAACAGTTCGTTTACCAGTTCCGGAATCATTTCATACAGGTTGACAAGGGTGATCAGTACCGGAAAGGAACTCTGCATATCCCGAATCAGGGGTTTGAAGTTATTACCTCCATGCGCATTTACCAGGATCAGCCTGTCCAGGTTTTGTTTAACAAGTGAATGAACCACATCGGAAAGTATCATCATTGCCGTACTCGTTGACAAATGGATGGTGGTTACCTGGTCCAGTTGCTGGGCGTTGTTTCCGAACGGTACCGGAGGTAAAACGATCACCCGGGCACCCTGCCGCCAGGCTTTTTCGGCGGCCCGTTTGGAAATATCACGGGCCTGTATAACGTCCGATGTATGCGGAAGATGATAATTATGGGCTTCCGTAGCTCCCCAGGGAAGTATGGCGACATCCGGTTTAGCTTCTGTTAAGTGTTTGAGCGTCGCATGATCCAGATCATAGGGTTTGTCTGTCACCTTAACCTCCATGTAACTGTTTAGGGTGTTTACGAGCTATGGGTAAACTACGCATTTTCTATGAAAAATAGCAAGTTCAGGAAATGGAATCATTTGATAATCTTGCGGCAGCCTCGTTCAATGCCATCCAGGCCTTTTCAACGTGGACTCTCCGGGTATTTGTCTGTCCGATACTCATTCGGAGCGTAAACATGTCATCCAGAACAGTATGGGACAAAAAGAGTTTGCCCTCCCGGTTGACGGTATCCATGAGCACTTTATTAAAGTCATTTCCGTTTTTATGCCGGAAGCAGACCAGGTTCAGCGGGACCGGTGCCGCCAGCTCAAATATTTCTGATCCTTCCACCCAGTGTGTAAATTCCCGGGCGAGTTCCACATGGTGACGAATAGCGGTCTGTAAACCTTCGATGCCATAATAACGAATGACAAACCACAGCTTTAAGGAACGAAACCGCCGGCCCAGGGGGATATGCCAGTCCCTGTAATCAAAAACAGCGCCCGATTCCGTAGCCTTGTTTTTTAAATAATCAGGCAGGATACTCAGCGTTCTGATCAGGACTTCCCGGTCGGCCACATAGAAACAATCACAGTCAAAATTGGTAAACATCCATTTATGAGGATTGAAACAGTAGCTGTCGGCATATTCCAGTCCTTCCAGGAATCCCCTGAATTCCGGACACAACGCGGCCGTACCGGACATGGCACCGTCAACATGAAACCATACATGTTCCTCGAGACACACTTTCCCGATGTCCGCCAGTGGATCCATGGCATTGGAAGATGTCGTTCCGACGGTTGCGCAGACGAAAAATGGTTCCAGTCCCCTTTTACGGTCATCCCGGATACGCTTCCGGAGTTCAGTGGGTTTCATTGCATAATGGTGATCAACAGGAACCTTCCGTAAATTAGAAGCGCCGATTCCGGCAATCTTTATGGCCTTTTCAAGTGAAGAATGGGCTTGATCGGAAACATAAGCAACAAAATTCTGTTTTGCACCCAGACGGTTCGATTCAAAACCGGTATATTTTTCGCGGGCTGCCAGGATGGCTGTTAATGCCGCACTGGAGGCCGTATCCTGGATAACACCACCGCCGGTGGAAGTGGACTTAAATCGTTCCGGCAGGGCCATCATATCGACCAGCCAGTCCATGACGTGGGTTTCCAGTTCGGTACAGGCGGGACTGGTGGCCCAGAGCATACCCTGGACACCGAGTCCGGAAGAGAGGAGGTCCCCCAGAATAGACGGTCCCGAGGTATTGGAGGGAAAATAGGCAAAAAAACCGGGTGACTGCCAGTGGGTGATTCCGGGAAGAAGGACATTGTCAACATCCTTCATGATATCCGCGATGCTTTCCCCTTCAAGCGGCGGTGAATCCGGAAGTCCTTTCCGCACTTCGCCCGGCTTCGAACGGGATAATACAGGAAATGATTCGATCTGTTCATAATAATCGGCAATCCAGTCGATTATTTCTTTTCCGTATTTGCGGAATTCATCCGGTGACATATGGGGTGTGTGCATGATATCCCTCTGTAGTTGTTTCATCTTCAGTGCTGTTAAATATACTGTTTTTAACATTTTTTAAAAATTAATTTAAGATATACGTTGTTCCGTCCGTTATTTATATTAATAATTTTTCTGAATCAGGGAATAACCGGAATGAATAAAGAGATCCGATTGATCATAACGGAAGCCGAAGATTTTCCGTCATTGCCCAGTATCACCCTGAAGGTGTTTCAAATGGCAAGTGATCCGGATGTTTCCATTCAGGCGATTTCGAAAGTCATTTCCAGCGATGCATCGATTGTCACGCGAATCATGAAGGTGGTCAATTCGGCCTTCTACGGATTTCAGAAGAAGATTACAAACATACAGCATGCCGTTTCCATTCTCGGGATAAACGCTATCAGGAATGTAGCCCTGACACTGTCATTAATCGACATTTTTCCTCAGAAACAATCCGCTCATTTTACAGACCTTTTCCGGTGGTCGCTCTGTTCCGGTGTTACGGCAGACCTCATATCGGCCTTTGTCGGTATCAGCAACCGTTCTGAAGCATTCCTTGCCGCTCTCCTTCAGAACCTGGGACAGTATATTTTCATGCGATACCTGGGGGAGCGCTATGTACGAATCATCCATGAAGCGCGCTCTCGGGGCATGCGTCTTTCCATAATCGAGAAGGAAGTAATGGGTATTGACCATATGGAAGCCGGGAAACTGGTGGCTGAACGCTGGAACCTGCCCGAACCGGTAATGCTCGCCCTGAAATATAGTGAAAACCTGTCTGATGTGTATGAACAGAATTTTGACAAGAAAGTCGTCACATTGATCGAGACAGCCTATCTTTCAGGTCTGGTGGCGGAAGTGTATAACAACTGGAACAAAGCCGTTAATATTGAAACCTTCAAGCATAATTTCTCTAAAATATATCATATCGACCGATCTACGGCAGAAGATATTCTATCATCCATACCGCACCTTATCGAAGACCTGGGGACCAACTATAACATTGAAATCGGAAACATCCCGGGTTATGAACAACTCCTCCAGGAATCGTCGCAGGAATTGATTCAGAGTCTTGACAAATATGAAAAGACCTATACGGAATACCGTTTGATGCGTAAAGAGGTTCTGAAAAAGAATCAGAAAATTAATGAAGTAAATCTGGAGTTGTTGAAAGCGAAAAAACTTATTCAGAAAATAACACAAAAACCATCGCCAATATCCCGGTAAATGTGCTGTTTTCTATCGTTAAATCATCCATAAGACGTAATTATTATATTGCCACCCCTTTAGATTGCAGGCGTTCCAGAAACCCGTCACCCATAATTTTATGGTATTTCAGGCCTACCTCGCGGATGCTGGCTCCCATGGCAAGTGCGAGCAACTGAAAATAATATATTACCGGTATTTCAAATGTAGTGTTACATTTCCGTGACACCCGCAACTGACCGAGGTCAAACGAATCGAAGCAGGTCGGACATATGAGTCCGAGGCAATCGGCCCCGGAATCCTTAACTGACTGGAATACCGTATGACTCATATCGATTGTCAGTTTACTGTCCTGACAGGCTTTACCACAACACATCAGATATTCTTTATGATTGACAGGGGTCGCGCCTGCAGCCTGAAATAAATCCGCCAGAATGGACGGGACAACAGGATCCTCAACCTGCATAATTTCGCTGGGTTTGAGCAGGTGACAGCCATAGTGAATGGCAACCCTCAGATCCTCAAACGGGCAGATTATGCTGTTTTTTATTGCTTCGAGACCGATTTCATTTTTAAGTAATGTTACCAGATGACGTACCGTTACAGTGCCCTTGAATTCATGACCAACAGACTGCAGCCGCCTGTTTACTTTTGTCCGCAAGCTTTCATCGTGTTTGAGATGGTGGTTAACCTCGCACAGGGTCGAAGTGCATCCGCTGCAGACCGTTATGATATCCAGTTCCTGTTCTTCTGCCAGGGCGATATTCCGTGCGGCCAGGGTATACCAGTCAAGACGATTACCTGCTTTAAAATAAATGGGATCCGGACAGCAACTGAAACGGGGTTCATCGACCAGTTCTATCCCGAGCTTTTCAAGAGAAAAACGTACAGCACTTTCCATCTGCGGATATTTAAGGGGAATCATGCATCCCCAAAACGGTATTACTTTCATTTTGCAGCCCATATTGATTTAGTGATGTTTGAGGAGGATTTTCATATCCTCCAGGCAATCCGCTTTAAATTCAGGTAAATTTAATTCCCGACGACGTTTCCTGATATGATCCGTTGGTGTCACGGTCAATCCCGTTGTCAGAACCCGTTCCCTGATGTTATTAATCACCGCCGGGCTGGTTTTCCCGGACCGGGACATATTTTTCAGGGTTATGATCACCTCGATCGGATTTACCGCCTGTGGACATCTCTCATAACAGTTATAACAGTTTGTACAATTCCAGATAAGGGAATCAGCACCAATCAGGTCTTCTTCCAATCCATACAGGGCCTTCAGGATTATGGTTCGGGGATTAAATTCGGGTAAAAAACGATGGGCCGGGCAATCGGCTACACAGGCACCACACTGGTAACAATAATTATGTGAAAATCCGCCGAGCATTTTATTGAGCCGGTGTCGAAATTCAAAATTTACACTTTTCATACTATTCCGCCTATTCGTGAATACGTAAATCAGGCATCCGCTTTCTTTTTTATCTCTGTTCTTCTGACGCTGTTACTTCCGCATTTCGGGCATGCGCGCTCCTGTACTGTCCCGGGTGTGAAGGTGTCATCATATTCATGCCCGCACCGCAAACATTTGAAATGCCCCGTTTCTTTCATGATAGCGCTCCGGATTAAATGTCTTATTATGCTGTTGCAACCGCTTGTGCCCCGCTGTGCACTCCCTTTTGCTTTTTTGCCAGCTTTGCCAATTTTTTATCTTCTTCCTTTTCCAGGATAGCGATCGTCTGTTCAACCTCTTCTTCTGTAACCTGTTGACGCAATTCTTCCAGTTCGTACATCACCCGTGCAAATTTCTGCCCTTCTGCGGCGGATATCCATTCAAGCTGCAACCGCTCGGGGCGAATACCCCAGCGCTCCAGCTTATTCCATAGTTTTTCGATACGTTTTTGAGTCCACTGCACAGCGCTTATATAGTGACAATCGGAGAAATGACATCCGGAAACGAGCACCAGCGGTGCCCCTTTGCGAAGCGCATGCAATACAAATTTCTCATCAACCCTTCCGCTGCACATGGTTCGAATAAGTCTCACGTTCGGCGGGTATTGAAGACGGGAGGTGCCCGCCAGATCACCGCCTGCATAGGAGCACCAGTTACACGCGAATGCGACGATTTTTTCCATGGGATTCGTATCCAGTATCGCGTCAATCTGTGATATAATCTGTTCATCGGTAAAATGGCGCATCGTGATGGCGTCCGTGGGGCACTCGGCACCGCAGGTTCCGCATCCCGCGCAGGCAGCCTGAATCACTTCCGGATACATACCTGCTTTCTTGTCCGGTGCAATGATGGCATGATAGGGGCAGACTTTGGCACACATGCCGCAATAATTGCAGACGCCTGTATCGATAACCGCCGTAATCGCTTCAATATCAACCTTACCGGCATTTAGAACGATACTTGCCCTTGCCGCGGCTGCGCTTGCCTGTGTGACACTATCTTTTATATCTTTCGGTGATTCAACGCAACCGGCGTAATAGATTCCTCTCGTGGGTGCATCGACGGGTTTCAATTTCGGGTGCGATTCGAGCAGAAAACCATCTGTACTGTTTGACAATGTGAGCATGTGCTGGAGGGATTTCATGTCCTTCCGCGGTTCGACTCCGACGGATAGTACCACCATGTCTGCTTCATGAACTTCCACTTTTCCACGGGTTGTATCTTCTACACTGAGAAACAGGCCCTTCGTTTCCGGATTTTCCCATACATCGCCCGGTATTCCCCTGATATACTGCACACCGGCTTCTTTGCTTCTCATAAAAAGATCTTCAAATCCTTTTCCGAATGCACGAATGTCAATGTAAAAGACGGTGCTCTGGATTTCGGGATAGTGGTCATGCAGGAGCAGTGTATCTTTAATTGTATTCATGCAACAGATGTTACTGCAGTAAGGATTACCCCTGTTTTCAGAACGGGATCCCACACATTGAATGAAAGCGATACGTTTTGGACGCGTCGTGTCGGTGGGACGCACGAAATGGCCCTCGGTCGGACCTCCGGCACATATCAGACGTTCAAATTCCATGCTGGTTATCACATTCTCGAAACTGCGGTAGCCGAATTCATCGAGCTCAGTGGGATCGTAGACGTCCATCCCTGTGGCAACAATGATTGTTCCGACTTCCAGGTTGATCATTTCATCCTGCATATCGAAATTAATGCAATTCTTCTGACAGGCATCCAGACATTTTCCGCAGGCAATGGGATTATTGCCGAGGCAGTGCTCCATATCGATCAGATAGGCGGAAGGAACGGCCTGCGGCAACTGAATATAGATTGCCTTGCGGGAAGAGAGACCCTGCTGGTATTCATCGGGTAGCGTTACCGGGCAATCCGCAACACAATCCCCGCATGCCGTGCAGGCCTCTTCATCAACATAACGCGCCTTTTTTCGTATTTTTACATGGAAGTTACCTATAAAACCCGAGACATGTTCGACCTCACTATAGGCATAGAGACTGATATTTCGATGTCGACCGACATCCATCATCTTAGGACCGAGAATTCATATGGAACAGTCCATTGTCGGATAGGTCTTATCGAGTGCGGCCATGACACCGCCGATGCTGGGTTCTTTTTCCACCAGATGAACCTGGTGCCCGGCATCAGCAAGATCCAGGGCGGCCTGGATACCTGCAACACCACCACCTATGACAAGGGCCTGCTTTGTTACCGGTACTTCAGCCTCTCTCTGCGGTTGTAACACCCGCGTCCTGGCAACGGCACTTTTAACCAGATCCTTGGCTTTTTCGGTGGCACGCTCCTTGTCGCCCTGATGAACCCAACTGCAGTGTTCGCGTAAATTGGCCATTTCATAGAGGTAGGGATTCAATCCGGCTTCCGCCACGCATTGCCGGAATGTCGGTTCATGAATCTTGGGTGTGCAAGAGGCTACAACGACCCTGTTGAGCTTATGCTCAACAATAGCTTTCTTAATTTCGTTCTGTCCCGGATCTGCACAGGTATATTTGTTCCGGACAACGGCAACAACATCATCCAGTGTTTCCGCATACTTCGAAACGTCCTCCGTGTTGACCGTCCCTGCAATATTCAAACCGCAGTCGCAGACAAAAACACCAATTCTTAATTTTTCAGCCATACATTATCTCCCATTAAGGTTGATAATTCAAGTATTTGCTACTTCTTACTTCTTACTTCTCACTGTAAACACTCCGCAACAACCTGTGTAAGGTCTTTTATCAGGAAACCACGCTCTTCGCTGAAAATGTCACTGTTACGCATTGCACAGGATAAATGAATCTGACACTTCGGGCAGGCGGTAACCAACACATCCGCGCCCGTATTCAGTGCTTCCCGAAGCCGTTGTTCCTGTATCTGTTTCGAAACCTGTGAACAGTTCATCCATGCCGAAACACCGCAGCAGGTCGCCCGTTTGTGGTGATGGGCCATTTCACTGAATGCGCCCCCTTTGATTTGGGTCAGGGCAGTACGCGGCGGTTCATAAATACCCAGATGCCTGCCGAGGCGGCAGGGATCCTGGTAAGTGAAATGTTGTTTACCGGATGGCAGGCTTAGTTTTTTATCCTTCAGCTTTTCCTCTAAAAACTCGCTGATATGATGCACTTCATAGGAAACCGAACCGAGATACTTCGGATACTCCACTTTCAATGTACGGTAGCATTCCGGGCAGGATGTGATGATTTTTTTAATTCCCTGTTTAGTAAACTGATCGATATTTGATTCCGCAAGTTTCCGGAAACGTGTAAGGTCTCCGTTCCAGAAAAAATCGTGTCCGCAACATTTTTCATTCGGTAAAAGTTGTGGGTTTATGCCAAAGTAATTCAATATTCGCAGGGTGCTGACTGCAATTTCAATGGGTTCGGCGCCGGTATCCAGGAAAATCGGATCATAGTAGGGCACACATCCGACAAAATAAAGATACTCACTGTCACGACTCGTTTTTAAATCCGATGAAAGCCAGTCCAGGCGGTTTTGCTGTAGTGTTTCATTTGTCATAATACGTGAGATGGTTTGAATGATCCCACCATGGGAACAGCTGGATTCATCAAAATGTCCTCCCGCAGACTCCCTGAGAAGTTGCATTAATTCTATATATTTAATATCAGACGGACAGATTGTGTCGCACTGCTGACAGGTCAGACAGCTCCAGAGATCCGGGGAATGCAGTGTTTGTTCGGTGCTGTTCCTCAGAGATCTGATCAGTATGGCACGTGGGGAAAAGGACGCGGCATAACGGGCAACGGGGCATGTTCCTGTGCATTTCCCGCATTCAAGACAGGAATAAGCCCGGGTTTCGCGGATTTTATTCAGTACGGGATCCATCATTCGTTCTCACTTGTTAAATTAGTTGTCCTTGCTTTGCTGCCAGACAGTGTCTTTTTTCTGCGGCGTAATCTGAAATGGGGTAACCGGGTTCGGACCCAGAGTGCGGATCTGTTCCACCATTTCCCGGACAACAGCTGCAAATTTCGGAAATTCCGCCGCCGATATGAATTCCTGGCGTATCCGCTCTTTTTCGAATCCAAGCATGTATACAATCTGTGCCAGTTTTTTATACTGCTCGGCCGCTTTACGGGCACCGAAACTGTAGTGACAATCCTCGAAATGACATCCGGACACCAGTACACCATCTGCTCCCATTTCCAGGGCTTTCAGGACATGGGAGGGATCGACACGTCCCATGCACATGGTGCGAATGATGCGGATATTTGCCGGATACTGAAGCCGGTTTATGCCGGCCGAATCAGCAGCGGGGTAGCTGCACCAGTTACAGGCGAAAACCACAATCCTGGGTTCGAAGCCGGATTTTTTTTGTCTAACTGCCATAATTATTCCTTTTACAGACACCTGTTACACGGTTGTTTCCGTATCCAGCAGAAAGGCCCTGAGCATAGATTCAATCTGCTGATTTTTAAAATGATGAATATCTATAGCTCCCGTCGGGCAGAAAGTGGCGCATGTCCCGCAGCCTTTACAGAGGGCCTCATTTACGGTCGCGTACCGGGTTCCGTTTTTGTCCGTGACTGAAATTGCGCCATACTCGCAGACATCAACACAGGTGCCGCATGCCCTGCACAAACTCTGGTTGATAAAGGAGGTAATCGGTTCCATAAGGATGGTGGACCGGGCCAGTAAGGCATCTACTTTAGCCGCGACCGCATTGGCCTGGGCGATGGAGTCAGAAATGTCTTTAGGGCTTTGTGCACAACCGCAAATGAAAACACCCTGAATGTTGGTTTCCACCGGACCGAATTTTGGATGTTTTTCAAGCAGAAAACCATCCATTCCCACGGGGATCTTAATAAACTGCTGAATTTCCTTATAGCTGTTGGAGGAAGGACGCATGCCCAGTGAAAGAACCAGCAGGTCAACCGGTAATTCAATCTCTGTTTGCAATCCGATATCTTTAAAACGGATTGCTTCGAGTCTTTTTTGTCCGATCAATTCGGGTAAACGGTCCGGATGATATTTAATAAAAGTGACGCCAAGACCGCGGGCTTCCCGGTACATCATTTCCGCCTCATGATGGTATACCCGGATATCCCTGTAAAAAACGGTGACCGCTATGCCGTGTTTTTGAAGAGCAATGGCCTGCTTAATGGCAGCCTGGCAACAGTATCTGGAGCATTCAGGCAGGCCGTCAGGACCCCGCGATCCCACACATTGCAAGAAGGCGACACTTTTTACATGGGTATCGATGAATGATACATCTTTATCTTCCGCGAGTAATAATTCCAGGTCCATGTTGGTAATTACATTGTGATATTTTTTATAGCCGAATTCATTTTTGGATGGCTGGTACAAATCAAAACCTGTGGCAAGCACAATGGCACCTACTTCCAGCGGGGCGGGACTCTCCAGACCGTCATGCGTTTCCAGACTGACCTTGAAATTACCAACGTAACCCTGTATGTCCGTTATGGAAGCACCCGTATAAAAGGTTATTTTATTCTGTTCCAGTTCGTTCAGTTTTGCCTGGATTAAATCGTGTCCGGTCATGCCGCTGGGATAAAGTGTCTGTAATTTTGCCACCCAGCCACCCGGCGTGTTTTCACGCTCCACGATGTAAACGCGGTAATTCCGTCTGGATAATTGAATTGCCGTTTCGATTCCGGCAATACCCCCGCCAATGACGAGGACATTGTGGCCGATTTCCAGTTCCTGCGCTTCCAGCGGTTCCAGATTGCGAACTTTAGCAACCGCCATCCGGACAAGGTCTTTTGCTTTCCTCGTGCCCCCTTCATGGTCATCATGATGCACCCACGAGCACTGATCCCGGATATTGGCCATTTCGAGCAGGTACGGATTCAGTCCGGCCTTACCAAGTGTTTCACGAAAAATCGGTTCGTGGGTTCTGGGCGTACATGCGGCGATGACCACCCGATTCAGTCGGTTTTCCAGTATGTTATCCTGCAAAAAACGCTGGGTACTTTCGGAACAGGCAAACATCAAATCTTCCGCGTAGATCACGTCAGGGAGGCTCAGAGCGTATTTTTTAACGGATTCGACATCGATTGTACCCGCTATATTCGAGCCGCAGTGACAAACAAATACCCCGATTCGCGGCGGCCCTGAAAAATCATAATCCGGGATTTCTTCTTTTGATTCCGGTAATTTATATGCGTTCATATACTGGGCTGCACGTATAGCTGCCCCGGAAGCTTCTGCGATGGAATCGGTGATATCCTTGGGACCGGTTGCACAGCCACATAAAAACACACCGTCTTTCGTGGAAGAAAGCGGGTCACCACAACTGTCGCGTTCCCTGAAAAATCCCCGGGAATCCGCTTCAATACCGAGCTGTCTGGCGAGATCGAGGGAACCTGAAGAGGGAACCAGTGCTTCGGAAAGAATCACCATCCCCGTTCGGTGACGTTCCGTTTCTCCGGTCTCTATATTTTCACTCAGTATGATGAGGTCTCCGGTTCCGGGATCTTCTTCAATCCGGGAAGGCTTACCCTTTATCAGGTTAATCTGTCCCTCTTTCAGAACCCGTTGATAGAATTGTTCGAAACCTTTACCGAAGGCACGAATGTCAATGTAAAAGATATCAATCTGCACATCCGGGTACATTTCGCGGATTAAAAGGGAACTTTTAAGTGCATTCATGCAACAAATGCGGCTGCAATAGGGGATATCACGATTCATGCATCGGGATCCGACGCATTGTATAAAGGATACCCGTCCTGGTGGTTTCTGATCTGTAAAACGTAATAATTTTCCTGCAGAAGGCCCGCTTGAGCTGAGTAGACGCTCCATTTCGATACTGTTGACAACATTCTGAAAACGCGTATAACCATACTCACTGGCTTCCCTGGGATCAAAATAGTCAATACCGGTGGCCACGATTATGGCGGCAATGTCGAGCTCAATTATTTCATCATGCATATCCAAATCAATACAGTTCTTCTGACAAACATCGGCACATTTTCCGCAGGCTATGGGATTTGTACCCAGACAGTCCAGGTCATTCCTGATATAGGCCGCCGGAACGGCCTGTGAAAAAGGGGAGTAGATGGCATGCCGGAGAGATAAACCTTCATCAAATTCATTCGGCTGAAATACCGGGCAGATTTCCGCACAATCTCCGCAGGCTGTACATTCCGCCTGATTTACAAAGCGGGCTATATTCCTGATTTTCACCTTAAAATTCCCCGCGCTGCCTTTCACTTCTTCAAGGATGCTGTTGGTATAAAGTCGGATATTTCGATGTCGACCGACATCCATCATCTTAGGACCAAGAATTCATATGGCACAATCCATACTGGGAAACGTTTTATCCAATTTTGCCATTGTGCCGCCGATACTGGGATTGCGCTCGACCAGATAGACCTGGAACTGCGCATCAGCAAGGTCCAGGGCAGCCTGAATACCGGCAATGCCGGCACCGATTACCAGGGCCCCTTTTTCTTTGTTGGATTTGGAAACCATTGAAATGCATCCCCTTGTCATTTCGAAATTTTTCGGGTTGAAGCGGCTTTTTCCCGTGTAGGTTTCAATAAATTTTTACCATACTCAAATCCTGTATCAAACGCTTTAAGATTTAATTCTTCCGTCCCCGGCGGGACGGATGTTTCAACCGCCTTGCGGGTGGCTTCATATGTGGTGACACCGGTGATTGCCGAAAAGAAACCCACGGTGATGATATTCATAATGATTTTTCTGCCCATCTCTTCCGCCAGACGGGTCGCGGGAATGGCATAGCATTTAATACCTTTGGGAAGGGAATCGGGCTGAACCAGATCCTTTTCTGTCAGCATAATCCCCCCTTTTTTTATTTCTTTACTGAACTTGTCATAAGCGTCTACAGACAGAATAATGGCGATGTCAGGTACGATCAGGTAAGGATATAGGATAGGAGTAGATGAAATGAGTACCTGTGCGGAGCAGGCACTCCCTCGTGCTTCCGGACCAAAACTCTGGATCAGGGTAGAATATTTATTATCATAAATAGCTGCGGCTTTGCCGATGATATATCCGGATAGAATAATGCCCTGACCGCCAAAGCCGGCGATACGGATTTCCGTTTTATCACTCATGATTTTCAACCCCATACGGTTTAAATTTTTCTCCGAGTTTGTTTTTCATGTGTTCATTATATTTTTCCAGATAAGAGGGTTTTTCGATATCGATGAATTTTCCGACTTTTATCTCGGTCTGGAATTGTATGTCAACATCACGCGGGTCGGCCCCGTTTACAATAACAGAATTATCGTGATAAAATTTCATAAGGTCCAGGCCGGTGCCAAGCTTATTTCTGCGGGCGTAAAGTGTCGTGCACGGACAGATTACTTCGACGAAGGAAAAGCCTTTTTTGTGTAAGGCTTCCGTAATGGAATTGGTGAGTCGGCGAACGTGTAATGCCGTCCATCGTGCGACATAAACCGCACCGCATGAAGCGGTGAGCGCAGGAAGGTTAAAGGGGGATTCGTAATTGCCATAGGGCGTTGTTGTCGCTATGGCCGTGGGGGGCGTCGTAGGGGCAACCTGGCCGCCTGTCATGGCATAAATAAAATTGTTGATGCAAATAACTGTCAGATCAATATTACGCCTCGCCGTATGAATCAGGTGATTGCCTCCAATGGCCGATAGGTCGCCATCCCCGCTGATAACAACCACTTTCAGCTTCGGATTAGCGAGTTTAAGACCAACGGCGAAAGGAATGGCTCTCCCGTGTGTAGTATGAAACGAGTCCTGTTTAATATAACCGGCAACTCTGCCGCTGCATCCGATTCCGGAAACGACACAGATATCTTTCCGCTCCAGGGAAGATTTTTTAACGGCTTCGATGAAGCAGGTGACCACCGTACCTATACCGCATGTGGAGCACCATATGTGTGGAATTCGGTCCATGCGCAACCAGGGTTCAAGGGGGTGTTCGACTGTCCCGGGAGACGGGGACCGTTTGACGGTGCGCGTGGAATGTTTTATTTCATCCAGCCCGGCTGTTTTCATTGAAATACCTCCTGAATCGCTTTAAAAATATCTTCCGGATTGTGAACCGTACCACCCCCGTGTGGTACCAGAATGGTTTTACATTTACCTGCCGCGCACCGTTCTACTTCAAGCGCGATTTGACCATAGTTCATTTCAGGTACGACAAAGGCTTTCACTTTTTCTGCTAATGTTCTGATTTGTTCTTCAGGAAATGGCCATACGGACAGCAATCGGATCCTCCCGATTTTCTTTATCCCTGCTTCATGGGCCAGCTGAATACCGCGAAGAGCCACCCGGGAGGTAATGCCGTAGGAAATGACCACAACATCAGCATCCGCGATATTGTCCTCTTCCAGCAGGTATATGTTATCGGAATTTTTTCGTATTTTATCCACGATCCGTCTGACAAGTTTTTCCTGTGCGACCCAGTTCATCACCGGGTATCCTTTTTCATCATGTGTCAGTCCTGTAACATGAAAGAAATAACCGTCACCTGCTTTAACCATGTCAGGTACCAGGTTTTCCCCGGTCTCATACGGGAGATAGTCATCCGGTTCCTTCTCAGTAAATGTACGTACGACGATATCGATATCTTCAGCAGGAGGGATAATTACTTTTTCCGTCATATGCCCGACACACTCGTCCATCATTACAAAAACAGGCACACGATACTGTTCGGAAAGGTTAAATGCCTTGATAGTCAGGTCAAAACACTCCTGGGGAGAATTCGGGCAGAGAGCGATGATTTCATAGTCTCCGTGTGACCCCCACCTGGCCTGCATGATATCAGCCTGGCCCGGGAGCGTTGGCAGACCGGTAGATGGTCCTCCTCTCTGTACATTAACCACGACACAGGGCGTTTCGAGCATGGCAGCCAGACCAATGTTTTCCATCATAAGTGAAAAGCCGGGCCCGGACGTTACGGTCATGGATTTTACGCCTGTCCAGGAACCACCAACCACAGCCGCCATCGATGCCAGTTCATCCTCCATTTGTATAAACATACCGCCGATAGATGGAAACCGTTCGGCAACGCGTTCGGCCACTTCTGTGGATGGTGTGATCGGATATCCGGCAAAAAAACGGCACCCGGCCGCAAGTGCGCCCTCTGCGCATGCCTTATCCCCGTCGAGATAATGCATCCCCGTAAGTACACCGGCAGGATCAGTTTTCATGGACCTCCTCCTCTTTTAAAACACAAAAAATGGCGAATTCAGGACACAGCATTTCGCATAACTGGCAGTGAACGCAGGCTTGAGCATCGGTGACGACAGGTGGGTGATATCCTTTTGTATTAAACTCCTGAGAGAGCTCCAGGATATCTTTTGGGCAATACGCAACGCAGAATCCACATCCTTTACAGCGCTCGCGTAGTATATGCACTTCACCCTGAGGAACCTTGACGCGGTTAATATCCAAAGGTGTACGCCAATATCTCATGAGATACCTCGATATTTGGTACAACAGAATAGCCAGAACAATGTTCTAATGAACGATCGTCGGATTAAAATTCTGATTCTGATTGAGAATGCTTGGTCAAAATAAAAGGTGCAGGTGGTTCTGTGATAGTTGGTATTATAATACGATTCAATGAAATAATTAGAGTGGGAACAGGTTTAATCGTTTTTTCCGAACGTATAACCATCATAATTACGGATCGCAATCTAATAGTTTTATCGGACAAAAAGAGAAGTCACTGATAAAAATTTATGACACTTACCAATTATTGTCAATAAAATTCTCGGTTTGTGACTTCGCGCCCGGAATGTCTTTCACTAAAATAAGGAATTAACTGTATCCTCCATTGATGGTAAAGTCAAGAACTGTGCCAGCGGCGTGTGTTTTGAATAAAAATTCTTAACATGCTGTTATTGTGCAAGTTAACTTTTAAATATCCGGGGAAATCCATATCATCCATGATGATATATTCTTAATTCTAAAAGAATACCGGGTTCAGGTCTCAATTATTGGAATTCAACAGCCGGGGCTGTTTTTTTTACGATAGTGGTTGTAATTGCTTGAACATCGGTGATGATTTAGTGTATATTACCGGTAGATTTTCTCCTGTTTACCTGGAATCTAAAACACTTACCTTCCCGCATCGTGCTGAACTATGAATAAAACCGGTATCCGAATGACCTTTAAAGATTACACGTATTATCTAATCGGAGGTGTTCGACATGCCCGAAACTTTTCCAAAAGAAGCAAAACTCAAAAATGATGAAAAGGTTGTCTTAAAGTTGCTGGAAACGCAAGACCTCAAGCTTCTGGTCGATTTTTTTCAACATATACCCTTAGAGGACCGGATGTATTTGAGGAATGATGTCGTTCGGCCGGATTATGTGATGCGCCGGTTCGGAGAAATCAATTATGATCTGAAATACCCGGTTCTGGCTTTAAAAAAGGATAAGATTATCGGTATAGGTACGCTATTCAGGGCTGAATTCGGCTGGGAGCGTCATCTCGGCGAGTTAAGATGTGTCGTCAGAAAGGAGTACCAGCGAATAGGTTTATGTACCATCCTGGTGCGTGAATTGTTTTTAAGGGCATTGAAAACAGACCTGTACAAAATACAGGCTGAAATTATGGAAGAACAGAAGTCGGCCCTTGCCGCCTTTAAACGAATGGGATTTCATCAGGAAGCCGTTCTCGATAAACATGTTACGGATATAAATGGCATTCGCCGCAATCTTGTTATAATGAGCCTGGATATTCAGGAGCTCTGGTCGATTATGGAGGATTATGTTCCGGACAGTATTTTTGTTACCTGAAGGCATGCTTTAAAGCCATTGCGGCGTATCGTGCCGGAGGAAAATCATGTTTACCGAAATCCGAAAGCCAAAATTATTAAAACATATGCCCATGCTGATTATCCGTTCATTGCCGGCGGTGTATTATTATTATCGCTATATAAACAGACAGGGACCGGAACAGCGGGCAAGGAAACTTCAACAAACAAACCTCCTGTATCTCAATGCACTTTTAAAGAAAATCGGTCAGGATTTGGTTAATGCTGATTTTCTGAACCTGTCAGATGAAATGAAACCGTTCATTGGGCCACATTCCAGGACCGAAGCTGCAGATTTTACACACTACGTTGAGCGGCTTTCTCTGTATTGTGAAAAGAACGCAGCGAATCTCCGGAAATATACCAGGGAAAACAGGGACGTTCTGCGTGATTTATATCGCGGGATGGTAAAAATTCTATCTATACTGATTCTTGACAATAGCGGTGAACCGAAGCATGCCGGTATTATTGCGAATAATTTACAGCATTTTTGTCATTATAACTGCGAAACACTTTCCACAGATTCACCACAAATGGTAGACCGGGTTTCTGCCAGTGATTTTGTTTTATTGGGCTCTACCATTTCGACACGTATTCATGAGGATGTAAAAATACTGCAATCATATAAAAAACCCGGATTGGCCATCACCCATTTAGATAAAAAAAGTGACAAAAATACACAGGCCGTCCGCCACGGATCACAACTGCATAAAACCGGATTCCCGGTTTTATTTAAACTTTTTTCGCCATTACGCCTGTTTACATCGATAGACAAGGAATATATGCGTTTTCATCTTTGCTGATTATTCCTGCGTTTTTGACTGTATCCGCCTTCACTTTTACCTGAATGACATACCCTTTTTCTCTGTTTTTCATACACATACTAATCGTTGCAAAGTAATGAAGTATTTGCTAAATTTGACGAATACCATTATTGAACTAATATGATCAGAGGAAAAAATATGAGTAATCTGACACAAATTGAAATAAATGAATCCTGGTGCAAGGGATGTGAAATATGCGTTGAAGTTTGTCCGAAAGATGTTCTTAAAATGGAAAATTTTGTGGCAAAAGTTGACAATCTGGACAACTGCATTGAGTGCATGCTCTGCGAAGTATTATGTCCTGATTTCGCCATTGTCGTCCACACATCCAAAGAAAAGAAAAAAAATATTTCCCGATAAGGAGTAATGCATTGGAACCAAGAACCTTGATGATGCAGGGCAATGTTGCGGTCGCGGAAGGTGCTATCGACGCCGGATGCCGGTTTTACGCCGGTTACCCGATCACACCATCCTCTGAAATTGCAGAACACCTCAGTAAACGACTGCCGCGGATTGGTGGCAAATTTATCCAGATGGAAGATGAAATATCAGCGATGGGTGCTGTCATCGGCGCTTCACTTGGTGGCGTAAAATCACTGACGGCCACCAGCGGACCGGGGTTTTCCCTGAAACAGGAAAATATCGGCTATGCCTGTATTACGGAAGTTCCGGTTGTCATAATTAATGTGATGCGGGGCGGTCCGAGTACCGGGTTGCCGACACTGCCTTCACAGGGCGATGTGATGCAGGCCCGCTGGGGTACGCATGGAGATCATCCCATTATCGCTTTGACGCCCTCCGGCGTTCGTGAAACGTATGATATGACGGTTAAAGCCTTCAATATGTCGGAAAAGTACCGTGTTCCGGTAATCATTTTGCTGGATGAAATTATCGGGCATGTTCATGAAAAAGTAACCTTGCCGGATCCTTCGGAACTGGAAATTTTTAACCGAAAAAAACCCAGCGTACCTCCAGAAGAATACCTGCCATACCGCATCGATGAATCGATGATTCCGGAAATGGCCAATTTTGGCGAAGGGTACCGCTATCATGTTACGGGTTTGGTACATGATGAAACCGGATTTCCGACAAACGAAACCGTCAAAATAGAAGGGATGCTGGAACGCCTGAACAGTAAGCTGGACAAATATAAAGACGAAATACTCGATGTGGAAGAAGTTAACACGGAGGATGCGGAAGTGGGTATTGTCGCGTATGGATCCAGTGCCCGTTCTGCCAAGCAGGCCTTGTCAAAGGCCCGGGAAGAGGGCATACCTGCAGGTATGATTCGCATTAAGACCCTCTGGCCTTTTCCGACGGAAATGATTTATGAGTTTGCACGGAAGGTACGCCATATCGTTGTGCCGGAATTAAATCTCGGGCAGATCGCCCATGAAGTGGAACACGCGGTCAGGGGGCAGACTACAATATGCCGTGTCAATAAAATTTCGGGAGATCCCATTCATCCTGATGAAATTCTGAACAAACTGAAGGAGTGTCGTTAAATCATGGATTATATGTACTATCTTAGAAAAGATAAATTTCCGCATATCTGGTGCGCGGGATGCGGCGATGGGATTGTATTGAAGGCGATATTGAGAGCGATTAATGACCTCGGATGGGAAAAGGATAATATTGCCATGGTTTCCGGCATCGGGTGCTCGAGCAGAACACCGGGATATGTCGATTTTAATACACTCCATACGACACACGGGCGGGCTATTCCCTTTGCTACAGGTCTGAAAATGGCCCGGCCCGATCTGAACGTCATCGTTGTCACCGGCGACGGGGATGCGACGGCTATCGGTGGAAATCACCTGATTCATGCCGCCAGAAGAAATATCAACCTGAATGTCGTTCTGTATAATAATAATATCTACGGCATGACCGGAGGGCAGGTGTCGCCCACCACACCCATCGGTGATTTTGCCACGACCGCTCCATTCGGGGGGATAGAAAACACGTTTAATATCTCTGAATTAACCATAGCAGCAGGGGCTTCCTATGTTGCGCGCTGTACGGCGTATCATGCCAATATTTTAATGAAACTGCTTGAAAAAGGCTTCAGGAAAAACGGCTTTTCTCTTGTTGAAGTCATGTCACCCTGTCCCACCGCGTATGGAAAAATTAATAAAAAGGGCAGCCCGATGGATATGATAATAAATCAGAAACATCAGGCTGTGCGTATTGAACAGGCAAAAAAAATGTCTCCGGAAGAGTTGCAGAACAGAGTCGTGATCGGTACGCTGATGGATCGCGAGCTTCCGGAATATGTGAACACCTACGAGAAAGTTATTTCACAGGCACAACGAAGTTAAGAAGGAATTGAAAAATGAGCTTTCGCTATGAAATCCGACTCAGTGGCGCAGGGGGACAGGGATTAATCCTTGTCGGCAAAATCCTGGCAGAAGCAGCCGCTATATACGATGGAAATAATGCAACCCAGAGTCAATCTTACGGACCTGAAGCCCGGGGTGGCGCGAGTCGCTCAGAAGTCATCATCAGTGACGGGGATATCGATTATCCAAAAGCATCTCATATTAACCTGCTTCTTGCCATGACCCAGGAAGCCGTGGATAAATATGCCGGCGATGTTATTCAGGATGGTATCATTGTGGCAGATTCCAATTACGTGAAGGATGCCCCGGAAGGGGATTTTAAATTTTACAGTTATCCCATTACCGAAGTAGCTGAAAAAAAAGTGGGGAAAAAAATCGTGGCCAATATAGTTGCATTGGGTATTATTGAACGGCTTTCAAATATTGTTTCGGAACCGGCTTTGATCAATGCCATACGTGCCCGGATTCCCAAAGGAACCGAGGAAATGAATATCAGCGCTTTTAAAATCGGTCAGGAACTGGTGAAATAAACCTGTCAGCCAGTTCCAGATCTTCCTCATTCATGACACAATATCCGGAGCCCCGGTTGTATGGGACCTTTTGAAACCCTGGAGAAACGGGTTTCCGCGCTTGGAAACCACTATGAAAAGTATATTATTACAATCAAAAGGTTTAAAGATCCGCTCATTCAGGCTCTCAAGGAATCCGGACTCTTAATGCAGATTCATCTCGTGCGGTCAAGCTTCTCTGCTGGCGAAGAGATGAAAATGATCTCCAAACTTTCGGACAACAAGAAAACAAAAGTCGAATTCCTCAGCTGTTATTACGCTCTGCAGTTTCTTCACATGAACCTGCGCAATCTGGACATCCTCCAACTCGGCATTGCTTCGGGAGATATACATACGGAAATATACCACCGTTTCATGATGCAGATTGGTAAAGATTTCCGCGAACTCACTTCAGCCTATCTGAAAAACCTGATCGATATCTATATGCCTCCCGGCAAGAAACCCCGGTTCTTTATCTGTTCCGTCGGAACACGGGCGGATCAGGATGATATCGACCTGGGTATCATTACCAAGGATGATGAAGATGTTACCGGTTTGAACAAGGCTTTTCAAAGAATCACACAGGATATGCTGGTCTATGCAACCCCGCTGCACCTCTACCTTTCCGAGCATGTTGGCAGAGAGTTTTATACAACAACAATATCAGAATATGTCGAACTGCTGGAAAAGCAGATTCAGGATGTAGTGATTATATCCGAGCTATTGAATGCGCGGTTGATTGCAGGTGATGAAAAACTATTTGAAACCTTCAAGGAAAAGGTCGTCTCCCGATATTATTATAGTAACATCAAGAAAAATATACGCTTTCATGAAGGTTTCCTGCGCGGCATCCTGGGCGAGGTACGGGCCCTCTTAATTACACCCCTGAAGACCGATGCCATCTCTCCCAAAGATGATGCCATTCGCATGCTTAAATCAGTATTATATGCCAAGAAAAGCATTTATGGTCTGGAACAGGTCAATGCCTGGGACCTGATCGAGGCACTTTCGGACAGGGAACCCCACCTGCGCTCGGAGTATCAACTGCTTTTTAAGGCAACATCGTTCCTGGAAATTTTTAAATTTCTCCTTCATATGTATGTTGTACAGGAGGAAACCTTCCGTTTAAGCGAAGTGGATAAACGTCAATTCTCCCTGATCGCGGCTAAAATGGGTTATGAGCCGATCGGTGCGGTGAGTTCGTGGGATCAGTTGCTCATCGATTATTACCGTTATGTACGGGAAGTAAGGAAACTCTGTGATTTCATGATTGAGGATATTAAAAAGCATCTCAGTTCCATATCCCTTTCCATGAAATTATTGCGTTCTTCCCGGATTACAGACGAGGAGGGCGGCTATGCCGGTATCTTACCCGTCGATTTTATCAGAACGGCTGAGTTCTTTACCGGAACCAAGTTCTGGGAAGATGTTCTCGAATTACTGCGGAATGATGATAAACTGATCGAACGATTCATCGAGGGGTTTGAGCGGTTGACCGAAACCGAGAGGGATGAGCTGATTGATAAATACATCCAGTGGACACACTACTCGGTCATCTCCGTAATCCGCCTGCTTTCGATTCTTGGCAGGAAACAGGAAACAACACTCGGTGAGACCATCTTTGTCCGCATGAACAATGCCTTTCTGGCCTTTATCGAAGAAACACCTTACATAACGGAGCGCATCTGCAGGGTATTCAGCCACTATCCGCAATACATTCACGAGTACCTGCAGTATTTACCCGATTCCTCCTGTCATTATCTGGATCGTATCCTGGCGCGCCCCGTTTTCATGGACGAACTGACAGAATATCATAATCAACTGTTTGAGCTGTGTAAAATACATAAATTTTCCAGCCGGTATTTTCATCGGTATTTCCACCGCGTTATATCCAATCACCCGGAATACCTCCGGTCTCTGACAAATGTTTCGCAGTTGTTCAAAATTGCATCGGGACTGCTGGCTACGGTCGATATCTACCCCGAACATAACCGGAAAAAACAGGTACTCGGAGATTATTACGATTTGGAGTTTCTCAGAGTGGGGATAGGTACGATTCGCGGCGTGGATCTTAATATTACCAATAAGGAATTTACGGAATTTTGTGATAATTACATGCGCAAGTTATTTGATATCTGCACCGAAGAGGTTGAGCCGACTGCCACCAGCGTCATCCCCGGTACCGATACCTTTGCCATTCTTGCCGCAGGCGGACATGCCCGCAGTCAGGCTTATGATGACGACTATGATCTCATCGCCATTGTTGATACAGATAACGAAGAGGTGATCAGTCATGCGACCCGTGTGATTACAAAAATGAATCGTGAAATATTAAAACGCGGCGTGCTGCCGCATTATCGCCTCGGTGAAATACTGGAAGGCTTTGTCACACCCATTTCTAAAATTATTGAATATCTGTCTTCCGGTGATGAAGAAAGTTTTATTGATTTATCACAACTTCTTGGCGCCCGCATGCTGGTCGGAAGTGATGTCATGAAATCGGTATTACGGAATAAAATTCTGAGTCCCTTCGTATTTGAGCGGCGCTCCTCCTACATACAAAAAATGATTATGGAAATGCGTAACCGCCATGAACTTATCAGCGATTGTAAATCCGGAACCTGCAATATAAAGGAAACGAAGGGCGGTCTGCGCGATATGGAAGCCATGGCCCTGATGCTGAAAGCCTATCTCAAATCTAATAAACCACTTACGCAAAACTTCTTCCAGATGGTGAAATCAAAATTTCCCGCTGTTGCCGGTGATCTCGATAATGCCTCTTCAGCGGTTTACATGTTACGCACCATAAGAAACCTCTATCGCATTACCATTGCGGCGGAAGACAACATATCCTCTGAGGATCTTACCATACTCTCTTCTGTATTTTTGCAAGCCAGCCACCCGGAATGGGGCAATGCCGATCACTTTTTTGAGGAGATCCGGTTGACGCTCGAGAAAGCGGCGTATGCCTGTGACAATATTATCGGCTTCCTCGACTCAAAAACACGTGGTTGATACTTCAGCGGAAAATTATTGATATTTTCTGAGTTTTAAATAAACATTTCAGTCATACGCCCGAAAATAACTATTTGAATGGAAATCAAGACAGGTATATATGCAGGAACTTATAGATATTAACACGGATGTCTATCGACCTAAGATCCTCATAGTTGATGACTCTGTTGAAAATGTAGAAATACTTGAACGCATCCTTGCGGATTCCGATTACCGGATCCATAAGGCCTATGACGGGCTCCAGGCAATAGAAAAGGTCAATCAGATGATTCCGGACCTGATATTGCTTGATGTGGTTATGCCCGGCTTGAGCGGATTTGAGGTAGCGGTACAGATTAAGGAAAATCCGGTGACCCGGCTTATACCGATTATCATGATAACCGCTCTTGACGGCAGGGAAGAACGACTTAAAGGCCTCGATTCCGGTGTGGATGATTTCGTTACCAAACCGGTTAATATTTTTGAACTGCGTGCACGGGTACGAAACCTTCTCAGACTTCGCGAATATGTTAATGAGCTGGAACATGCCGAACAGGTGATTTTCAGCCTGGCCCGCGCGGTTGAAGCAAAGGATGAATACACGGAAGGGCATTGTGAGCGGCTCTCCTATCTGGCTGACCGTCTGGGCCGTCATCTTGACCTGAGTGAAAATGATCTTTTAATTCTGCGCCGGGGAGGTATCCTTCATGATATTGGTAAAATTGCCATTGATGATGCCATTCTCTCCAAACCGGGAAAACTGACAGATGAAGAATTCGAAAAGATCAAAAAACATCCCGAGATCGGTGAACGTATCTGTGCGCCCCTGAAAACACTGCAACCGGTTTTACCGACAATCCGTTCACACCAGGAACGATATGATGGAAGCGGATACCCGGACGGACTGAAGGGAGAGGAAATATCCATACATGCACGTATAATCGGTATTGTTGATTGTTATGATGCTTTGACGACCAAACGTCCTTACCGGCCGGCACTGGAAAAATCTGTTGCTATGGAAATTATGCAGGCGGAAACAGAACGCGGCCTGTGGGATCCCCTTCTTATCAACGAATTTATTAAAATTCTTGAAGAGGAAGAATATTTTTAATCAGCGTTCTCCAGATAATTTCAGACCAGCGATTCCGGCGTTTTAATTATTGTAATTTTATATAAAAATGTTTAATTTGCTCATGAATCATTTATCATAAACCACCATCGGGACCTTTATATGCGCATTGTGTCTGTATTTTTATGGATTGTATTTGCTGCCATTATATTATGGTTTTTTGCTATAAATCTCGATCAGTATGTCACGATTAAATTATTTACCCGCGTTTATGAAGATGTTAATCTCGTCACCATTGTCTTCATCTCCATTTTTATCGGAGTCATCATCGGTGCATTGCTCCTCTCGGTCCAGGTGCTGAAAACGAAAAGCAGACTATCAGCTGCTCAAAAAGAAAACAAAAAGCTTCTTACTGAGTTGGACAATATCCGAAGTATCAAACTAAACGACATACAAGCTTCAGGAGAAATACCTGAGGAATAACCGGCTCCGGCAGGTTAACGGATCATTTGAACAGGATAACTGATATGGGACGTTACTTTATACCTGTTATTTATATTATCAGCTTATTCCATTTTACAGTTACAGCGCAATCGTTTGATGGGCTGATTAAATTATATACAGATCAGAAGCATGAGCAGCTGAAAAAGGAGATCGATAAATTACCCGATGATCCTGAACTGTCGAATCCGGAAATTGCCTTTTTAAAAGCCCTTATCTCTCCAAACGCAGAGGAGGCAAAACGAATATACGAACGTTTATTTGACGCCGGCTCACCAAAGGTCAGATACCTGGCAGCGCAGAAACTGATGCAGTATCATTATGCCCGGGGTTATTATATCACATCCGAAGACTATCAAAAATACCTGCTCAAGAATGAGAAAGATCTACGGCCCGGGGATGATCGCAACCTGTTAAGCAATACGTACCAGGTGGAAGATGATCCCGCTCCAGCGTTTTATATTCAGGTCGGTGCTTTCGGGCATCAGGACAATGCGGAGCAATTACAATCCATGCTGGAAACTCAAAATATAAAATGTTCCATTGTTCCCCGTAACATCGGAGGAAATAAACTGTTTTGTGTCTGGATAAAGGGAAAAACGTCATTGGATGAAACGATTTCATTCGCCAATGATATAAAAGAGCGATACGATCTAAATTACCGTATTATTAAAGAGTAAAGGTCCCACTGCAATGGATACGCATGCATTAAGAACCATACCCCTCTTTTCTGAATTGAGCGACGAGGAAATCAAGGCCATATCTGACGTTGCCGTTAAACAGTTTTATAAAAAGGATAATATGGTGCTGATCGAAGAAGAAGTCGGTTCCACCATGTTTGTGATACTGGACGGACGTGTAAAAATTTCCAGAATCAGCGATGAAGGACGGGAAGTCATTTTATCCATTCTGTGTGATGGTGATTTCTTCGGTGAAATGTCCATTCTTGACGGACAAACCCGCAGTGCCAATGCCGTGACCCTCGAAGATACAAATCTGCTTATTTTCCGGCGTGAGAATTTTCTGCAGATGTTATATGATTATCCGCAAATTGCCATTAACCTGTTAAAAGAGCTTGCCCAACGCCTGCGTCGAAGTGATTCGCAGATCAAAAGTTTGTCTTTGCAGAATGCACTGGGGAAAGTTGCCTCAACATTACTGCGGATAGCTGATGATTCCGGTACCATAAAACAGGGGAAAGTGGAAATTTCCCAACTGCCGCCTCAACAGGATCTGGCAAATATGGCAGGTACCAGCAGGGAAACGATCTCGCGCGTTATCAAATCACTGAGCCATCTTGGTTATGTAACGAAGCAGGGCGGTAAACTGATTATCCTCGATTACGAACGCTTCCGGCATGATTTTTCCTAACAACGAATTAATATTATGAAAATAAAGCCTGTTCAGCGAAAAATTGCCTTTGTCTCCGAAAATAACGGGCGCTTTGAGATTTTTTCCCAATACCTGGCCGATCCCACCAACAAGATCACATCCTGTACATTGAACCAGGCTGTTAACAAAATACTTATTGAGGAACCGTTCGACCTGGTCGTGATTGATGCCGTCTCTATTACAGATTTGGATTACCGGGTACTTGAGCCGATACGGTCTCATTCCAAACTGGCCAGAATAACGATTATTTTCATCCTCAACCCGGAACAAAATACCCTGAAAAGGCAGGTCTACAAGAATCCATACAATTACATCGTTATTGAGCCGGTCGACAAATATTCCTTCCTGTCATTGATCTCAACATCGATGCATCTCGGACAGTTAGAGAAACGCGTTTCCCTTTATGAAGACATCATAGAAGGTGAAAAACGGCTTATTTCGTATATGGATGAGTTGCTGGAATTAAGCCGTATCCAGAAATACTCAAGAGAAAAACCCCTTTACCATCATTTGCAGAAAGAATTTGTAAAACGGCTCGAACTGGCGATGGCTGTTGAATTCGCGATTGTTTCCTTCTATGATCCGGTTAATAAAACACTTCATTTTCAACTGTTGGATGAATCCTCAAAAAAACCGGTTAAAAAGCATGTCATTACATTGCGAAAATCCGCTGTCGGCAGGCTGTTGAAAGAAAATATGCCCAAAATTTTTGAGCACCACCTGCTGCTGGATCCCTTTGTTCAGGAACTGGAAGAATCGCTGGGTTTTAAAATCTCCGGAATGCTGTTTGTACCTCTGGTCGTTTTTCATAAACCCCAGGGGGCGCTGATACTGGTCAATAAAGTCTACCGGACCGAATTTTCGGAAAATGACCTGGCCTTTGTACTGATTGCAGCTCAGCGTATTATCCATCATCTGGAAACATTGAACCTGAAGCATTTTAATCATGCTGATGCCCATCCGGCCGCCCTTACCATGAGAGTATCCGGAAAATATCAGCTCTTCGATGATTTGCTCGAATCAGTAAATTTTGGCGTGATCGTGTTTGATGACCAGGAAAAGATCAGTTTTTTAAATAAGGCCGCACGGGAATTGCTCCACATAAAAGGAGAACCGGAAAAACTGGATAAAATTCTTGACGAAAAGGCCTATAGCCAGTTTAAAATGTCCCTTGAACAGAAAGATTTACCTGTTAAAAGAGAAGAAATACAGATCCGGGTTAAAGACAGCGGCGATCATTATCTTGGGTATTCGGTTTATCCCCTGCGCGATTCGCACGAAAGCGGGGAACGTGTGCTTATTTTTTCGGAAATCTCGCAAACCAAACGTATTCAGGCGGAAATCATCCGTATGGATCGCATGGCATCCCTGGGTATATTGAGCTCGGGTATTGCCCACGAGATACGAAATCCGCTTGCCGGTATCAAGGCCATGGCCCAGACACTGGAAGAAGAACTCGAGGCTGAATCACACCTCGTGGAATATGTGGAACGCATTCTGCGCCAGGTAAACCGGCTGGAGGGCCTGCTCAAAACATTTTTTTCCTATGCCAAACCGCAACGACCCAACCCAAAACCGTGTCAAATCGAAAACATCATCCGCGAAGTACTCCCTCTGTTCGAACGAAAAATGAAAGAAGAAAATATCACAGTGAATCAGGAGTATACTCAGGACCTGTATGGAATTTTCGTAGATTCCAGTCAGATTGAACAGGTTATTTTTAACCTCGTTATTAATTCCATCCAGGCCATTAAGGACGGCGGTGCCATCAATATCGTCGCCCGGAATGCGGATGACCGTTTGCCTACAATTGACCGGAGGCTGCGTTCTCCCGGCCTGCTGTCCGACAAATATATTGAAATCAGCATTTATGATAACGGACCGGGTATTCCGCCGGATATACGGGATAATATTTTTAATCCTTTTTTCACGACAAAAGCAAACGGGACCGGCCTCGGGCTTTCCATTGTATACCAGATTGTGAAAGAGCATGGTGGTCAGATCGATGTGGAAAGCGGGTCCGAAACCGGTACTGAATTCAGCATACTCCTGCCGGCGGTTGTAGAACACCCGGCATCATAAGATCATGGGACGCATTATCTTTTCGGAACTTTTTTACATTCTGGCTGGAATGGCAGCGGGTCTGCTGAGTTCCGTTCTCGGTATCGGTGGCGGCATTGTCATGATTCCCGTATTAACCCTCATTTTCAATCTTACGCACCAGGAAGCGATTGCCACAAGTCTGCTTACAATCTTTTTCATTACCGGCCTCAATGTCTTTCGCTTTCAGGCAAAGAAGGCGATTAACTGGCGACTCATCCTGACGGTTGTTCTTTTCTCAGCCACTTTTTCCATGATTGCCGCCTATATCGCTATACGCATCCCTGAAAAATGGTTACTGGCCTTTTTTGTCGCTTTTATCTTGTATCTGAGTGCGAAAACCTTCCGGCTTGGAGCGCTTCATGAGACCGGCACATCCCCTGAGAACAAGTACCTTCTTCCCGGTATCATCGGCTCTCTCAGCGGTTTTATCGCCGGTTTCGCGGGTGTAGGAGGTGGGGCTATCACAACGCCCTTACTGTTGTCATATCGCCTCTCAACGAATGAAAGGGTCGTACCGGATTCCAATGCGATCATGATGATCACATCCGCATTCGGATGCCTACTCTTTGCTTTTTCGGAAACTGACATCACCGGTGATCCCTGGCAAATCGGCTATATCCATGTCAATATGGCCCTGGCACTGTTTCTTGGGGCCGTACCCTTCGCATTGACAGGCAGCCATTTTCAGCACCGTTTCCCCTTAATCTGGCGAAAAACACTGCTGGCAGCTTTCCTCATAATCATTGGTATACGAATGGCCGTGAAGCTTTTTATACTGCTTTGAAGACATCAAAAACAACTTTACTTGTTTTACTCAATTAAGTATCTTTATACTTTATTCTCTTGCAATTGCACACGATTTACCAACGTAACAATCATATAAAACGGGAGTTGATATGGAAATTCAATCAGGCGGGAAAGGTTTACCTGAAAATGCATACCGCCCCTTGAAAGATGGGGAAGTGTACAAACCGGTTGTGCCGGATGATGCACCCTTACCGGAATTAACGGGTTATTCACTCTTCTGGGGACTGTTCTATGCCGTCGTCTTTTCTGCAGCCGCGGCCTATCTGGGATTAAAAATCGGTCAGGTTTTCGAGGCAGCCATTCCAATTGCCATACTTGCCGTCGGTCTTTCTTCCCTGATTAAACGTAAAAATGCACTTTCGGAGAATGTTATCATACAATCCATAGGTGCCAGTTCGGGAGTCATTGTTGCCGGTGCCATTTTTACTATTCCCGGTTTATATATCCTGGGATTGGATGCTTCCTTCTTTCAGGTTTTCCTGGCCTCACTGTTCGGCGGTATCCTGGGTATTGTTTTCCTGATTCCGTTCCGGCGCTATTTTGTTAAAGAAATGCATGGTGAATTTCCATTTCCGGAAGCGACTGCCACAACCGAAGTGCTGGTTGCCGGTGAATCGGGTGGGAAACAGGCTAAAATCCTGTTAAAGGCCCTTTTTGTCGGCGGTCTCTATGATTTTATGGTTTCCGGGCTCGGGTTTTGGAAAGAAGTTGTTTCCACCAATGTTTTCGGCTGGGGACGCCAGCTTATCGAAGCGACACGCCTGGAATTCCGGCTGAATATCGGTGCCGCAGTGATGGGACTGGGGTATATTGTCGGACTCAAATATGCATTGATCATTGCAAGCGGTTCCTTCCTGGCCTGGTGGGTTATACTTCCGGCGATCTATTATATCGGGCAGTTCAACCCGGAACCCATCCTGGGCGCCGTTAAGCCCATCATTGATATGAGTCCCTCTGAAATATTCAGCAATTATGTTCGCCATGTCGGTATCGGAGGTATTGCCGCAGCCGGGCTGATCGGTATTATTAAATCACATAAAATTATCTTCGGGGCATTCAAGCTGGCCCTGAAAGAACTGGGCGGTAAGCAGCTTTCCGAAGAAAATGGTACCAGCCAGCAGCGGACGCAAACAGATATGAAGATGAAATGGGTCGTTGTTCTTATCGTCAGCGCGCTGCTTGGTATCTTTGCATTTTTTCTGCTGCTGGTCGTAAACGGGAATGTCCTTTACGCGTTTACCGGCCTGGCCATTGTTACCATCATTTCCTTTTTGTTTACAACCGTTGCGGCAAGAGCCATAGCCATCGTGGGCACGAATCCCGTCTCCGGAATGACCCTCATGACACTGATCATCTCATCGGTTATCCTGGTCTCTATCGGCTTGCGTGGCGATGAAGGTATGCTGGCGGCACTATTGATCGGCGGTGTTGTCTGTACCGCTCTTTCCATGGCCGGCGGTTTTATCACGGACCTGAAAATCGGTTACTGGCTCGGTACAACGCCCCAAACCCAGCAGCGCTGGAAGTTCCTGGGTACGCTCTTTGCCGCGGCCTCAGTAGGAATCGTCATTTTTATGCTGAATGAAACGTACGGGTTTGGCGCGGAGGCCGGACCCAATGCCCTGGAGGCGCCCCAGGCTTCGGCCATGGCAGCAGTACTCGAGCCACTGATGACCGGACAACCGGCACCATGGCTGATGTACCTGGCCGGTATTATTCTGGCGATTGTACTGGAATTCATCGGAATACCACCGCTTGCCTTTGCCCTGGGCATGTATCTTCCCATTCACCTGAATACGCCGATTCTTGCCGGCGGTATCATTGCTCATTTCGTTTCAAAAAGCTCAACTGATGCCAAACTGGTCACGGCAAGAAAGGAGAGGGGAACGCTGATTGCTTCCGGATTCATTGCCGGAGGTGCCATCATGGGCGTACTGGCCGCGGCTATTGTCTATGCCGGGCAGTTGATAACAGGAGACGCGAAATGGAACATGATGGTGGCCCTGGGCACGGAACACTGGGCGGAACACATGGCTGGCGGCGAGATACTCGGTTTCGTGATGTTTGTTTTGTTGTTAATTTATATGTATCATGACTCAAAAAAAGCGGAAATTGAACGATAGTAAATAACAGGTACAGGCTGGCTGGCTGTCGGCCAGCCTGAATTATTGACTAGAGTGCGGCGATTCCCTAAATTCATTACATATTCAAGCCGCAATGATTCTCATTGGGAGGCAGGTTGTTACTTCCGCAAAAGAAACACCGGACCTTCAATTTGTCTGGAAAAACGGGCCATAATCTGAGTTATAACCGGGATCACCGGATTAAAATTGAACGTCTGCCGCAAAGAAAGGTAAAACCCGTCTGGTGGACACTGGGCCTGTTCCTTCTGGTACTTTTAATTTATTATTATCTTGGAAAATTTTAGATCCTGCTTTTCAGGAGGCACTCACGAATGATACAAATCGGACAGATTATTAAACAGGTTCCCATATTCAGGATGCTGGGTAAAGAAAGCATCGATTTTATTGTTGAACGTTTCAAATTCAAAACTTTTGATTCAAAAGATACCGTCTGCAAAATGGGAGATCCCGGAGATGAAATGTATGTGATTATCAGCGGAGAGGTAAATATCTGTGTTTCCGCTGATGAGGGTGCTACTGAACAGGTAGTGGCTACACTTGGTCCGGGCGACTATTTCGGAGAGATGGCGCTGCTGACAGGGGAACCGCGGTCTGCTTCGGTCATTACAACCAAACCGAGTGAGATGTTTGTCCTCTATAAAAATGATTTTGATGTCATCCTCGAGAAATATCCTTCCATATCACTCAGTATGGGGAAAATTGTCAGCCGGCGCCTGCGTGAAACGCTGAAAAAAGCTTCCAGCCTTCCAAAAATTGAAAAAATAGAATCCATGCAGGGGGGGCCATCCGGAAATTTAAAAGATGTTCCCCTGGTCGACCTTATCAGTTTCTGTGAGAGTAATTCCCTTTCCGGAACAATGACAATTGAATCACCGTCGGGACAAGGATCATTTGAGTTTCAAAGCGGCGAGATTGTCGGTGTCCTTATGGGCAATATGAAAGATGATCAGGCACTCGATGAGATGCTCAACTGGCAGGAAGGGCGTTTTGAGATCAAAGTACGGCCGCTCACACTTCAGCAGAAGAAGACCGGAACGAGCGATGTTAAAAATATGCTTATCGTTAATAATTCTCTTGTGGTGAGGAAAGTCATTGAACGGGCCTTTAAGGGGCTGGGATATGGCGTTAAAACAGCAAAAAATATTGATGAAGCGTCAAAAGAGATTGACCGTTCCATTCCGCACATCATCATATCCGATGTCAAACTCGCCGACGGGAGCGGACTCGATTTTCTGCAGAAGGTCCGGCAAAAAGATGAAATACCCTTTATTTTTATTACCGATGATTCTGTGAAGGAAGAGTTTGAGAACCGGATCAAAGCGTTCGGTAAAGCTGAACTGACCAAGACCCATGAAGTCAGTGAAATTGTTAAATTAGTGGAAAATACACTTTAAATGCCAAAAGATTTTATTCAGGATAATCATATACCGCTTTTCCAATCATTGTCTGAGGATGAACTGACTCTCCTCGTTGAAAAGCTGGATGAACTCCATTTTCAGGCCGGAGAGACTATTATCCGTGAAGGTGAACAGGGTGATTGTATGTTTCTCCTGAGAAATGGTGTCGTGAGAGTTTTTGCCCAAATTCCCGAAGGCGGTGATGAAATTACCCTCTCGCGACTTGAAGCGGGAGATTATTTCGGAGAAATGGCCCTGATTACCGGTGACACGAGGTCGGCTTCCGTCCAGGCCGTCACTGATGTTAAACTGTGGAAATTATCCAAAACAGATTTCGATGAACTGATTAAAAACTATCCCGATATCACGCTCTCGCTGACACATATGCTGAGCCAGCGCCTCAAACATACCAATAAAGCACTGGAATTGTCGGAGAAGCAAATCAGGGAACGGTTCATCCCGCAGGGAACTCTCGATGCGGTGGATGTCATCTCCCTGCTTAAATTCGCGGAAGAAAATTCACTAACCGGTTACCTGGAAATCAGGAATGAAGAGGATAAGGCCTTGTTTACTTTTGAAAAAGGTCAGCTTAAAAATCTCGATTACAATGGTAAGGAAGAAACGGAGGCAATGGACGAAATTCTGCTCTGGAAAGCGGGCAGGTTTACCATCGAGCCTGAAATGTTCAATTTAAATGCTGTCGATGCGGTGCCGGAGCAGGGAAAAGAGGATTCATTGCAGAAAAATGATGTGGATAAGCCAGAACAGCCGGTGGAGAATGAAGGCGATGGAACAGTGATCCGGGAAGATTATAGCAACGACTCTGAATGGGATGTGTTGACACCCGTGGAATTATTTAATCGCTATCTCAGTGAAAAAGTGGGAGAATTTAACCGCTTTGCCGGACTGCAGGTTACCAAAAATGCTCTGAGACAAAGTTATATTAAATTCAGGGATTATTTCGATGTGATTAACGATATCGAAATTGAGTCTTCACCGGAGGTGAGAATTGAGATCCGGACGGATAACTGGTCTGAAAAGCATACGCTTTTTGCAGCCATTCTCCTGCGAAGTCTGGTAAATATTATCGAGCGCGATGTTATTGGTATTGCATTCTGGAATCCGGAATCGGCCCACTCGGCTATTAATGAACAATTGAAAATTATTTCTTATTTTGAATATTTTGAACAGGCAACGGATTTTGTACGTGTCTGACCTAAAGCTGGTCCTGAAGGAGTTCAAAAGCCTCTTTCGCCGAATTGACATATCTGAATAAATCCAGGTCTTCCCGTGATATGGTTCCCCAGCGTGCCATCGCATCAAAATCAATAATATCCCTCCAGTAATCCTGGCCAAAAATAATTATTGGCATTTTCTTTCGTACTTTTTTTGTCTGGATTAAGGTGAGAACTTCCATTAGTTCATCGAGGGTTCCATAACCGCCCGGAAAAATAACCAGTGCTTTTGCAAGGTAAACAAACCAGTATTTCCTCATGAAGAAATAGTGGAATTCAAACATGAATTCTTTCGGGATATAGGGATTGGGATACTGTTCCATTGGAAGTGATATGTTCAAGCCGATTGACCGGCCGCCGCCAATTTGGGCCCCCTTGTTTGCCGCTTCCATGATGCCGGGACCGCCGCCGGAACATACATAATGACTCTGTTGACCGGAGTTACCATCCTTTGACCAGACCGTGAGGAGGCGTGACAATTCAACGGCGTCTTCGTAATATTTGGAAAGCCGAAGCTGCAGCCTGGCCGAGGCGAGTTGCTGCTCCAGTTCGGCAGAAGGGCTTTTTTCAGCATTCTCGGCAATTTTTTTCAACTCACCCTTCGCTTCTTCTTTCGATTTAATGCGGGCAGAGCCGAAAAAAACGATTGTCGATTCAACCTCATGATTGATAAAACGGTAATGGGGTTCATAAAATTCGGAAAGAATTCGCAGGGGACGGGCCTGTGAACTGTTTAAAAAATCCAGGTTGTTATATGCTTTTTGTGCTTTTTTCGTCTTGGCCATTTTCTATCCGTTTTTAGTAAGAGTATTGTCTTTCAAAACCTGTAATTTCATATAGTTTATATACATTATCCAGTTTTATTTACAGTTTCCAGAATATTTTTAACACGACTCGCTGTTTGAACCACTTCGTTTTCCATCTCGGAGATAAATGGATTTTCCGTAAGAGCGCCCAGGACAGCATTCATTTCTTCCTGATTACGGTAAATAATTTTCCTGAAATCGCTGGTATAGTCCTTTTTTCTGGATTCCTTTGTCCACTCGAGAACCGTGCTGTCTATCGTGAGAAATCGATCCGCGATGCGCGAGAGCAATGCCGCATCCAGATCCCTTATCGAAAGACTTTCCACCATAAATAAGCAATAGAGGGCGTGATCCTTTCGCTGTGATGGATAGGACTGCCAGAGACGGTCATAGGTTGCATGCAGATCATCCCAGGAAGGAATAACACCATTTTTTACATTATCTATAAGGCTGCGGACATCCGACAACGGTGCGAGCTGTCCTCCCAGATTATACCACTCGTGTTCGGGCTCAGAATAACCATCACGGATTTCCTTAAGCACATCGATATCCGGTTTCTGTGTTATCAATTCATCTGCCAGCTTAAAAAGCTCCCGTGCGCCATAATAGACCAGCATCATCTGGTAGAGATGATAACCCTGTGCCGGTTTTATCAGCAGAGTCTTTCCTTTATTAATCTGGCCTTCCAGAAATACCTGTACCTTTTTATCGATATCTCTGTTTTCAATGAGCTCTTCCGGACTGATTTTCTTCCCGGCAGCCTTTGAAATGGCATCTTTGAGTTGCTGCATACCCCTGAGCATCTGCTCGGCACTGTCGGGTGCCAGATAATTCATTTCAATATGCTGATCTTTGACTTTGCGTTTATCGCGATTCATGAATTTCCATGAATTCCTGGCCAGCGCATACATATTGTAGCGGAACCAGAATCCGGGCATGATTTGGATGTGGTTTGTCTTTTCACCCGGACTGACGAGGGAAAAGGGAAGCGTGATATTCAGCTCGGAATGATAGCTCCCTTTTGCAACCAGAGTAAAACAGGAAAAGTAGGAATTATGCTTGAAGTTACTTTCCAGTCCGGGCCAGAATCCACGTTCAGCCACAATTTCACCATCTGCTGCTCTGGAATTGTGGTTGGAACCGATCGTGGCGCCCGCGGCAATGTTGGACTGCCCGAGTACCGTTGCTGCTATGAGGAATGAATTATTATGGTGCTGTTCATGAAAGGGGAAAATCAGGTTATTCAGTATCTCACAACAGGATACGGTTGAATTCGGTCCGATCAATGAATTAATCAACCGGGCACCGTATTTGACCTGCACATTTCTTCCTGTTACGAATCGAACGGCTTTTACACCATAAAAAATGCGGTTGCGGTAGCCAACGATACCGTTTACGAGTTCAACGCCTTCTCCGATCTGAGTACGTTCCTGATCAGTCGATAATATCGTTAGATTTTTTAATTTGTTGGCTCCTTTTATATAGGCGCAGGAACCGACCTTGACATCTTTAATGATGCGGCTGTTTTTGATAACAGTATCCGGACCAATCGTGCCGTAATAACCACGACGCGTGTCGGCCTGTTCATCCGTCATTAATTTAAACCGTTTCATCAATTCCTTGTCTTCACGGAAACGCGACCATAAATAGGCGTCTGAAGGAAGAATCCCTTCAAAAGGCAGGATGCTTCTCCCTCCGTTCTCATTGCTGACTTCCAGCCATATTCGAAGGTCTTCGGTTTCACCATCCTTTACAATTCCATTCCCGAATTTAGCATTGTCAACCGTATGCATTTCATCGATATTAAAAAGGATGCAATGGTCGCCGATAATGTAATGGGATAGATAGCGGACATTTCTCAGAGCCACCTGATCACCCAGATCACAGGAAATAATTGTGCAATTGTGCAGGCCAACGGGCATCCTTAGTTTATGGTGCTCCAGGTATCGAGGGGAAAGATCACCGATACGCACCATCCCGCGGAATTCACAATTTCGCACCAGTGACGGATTAAAATTGTCCGAAACCAGGATTTTGTCCCAATCCTCGGCCGTATTATTGTTCTTGACAAGCACCTCGATTTCCATTGATTCCAGTGATCGGTATTTATGTTTATCCGATTGCCTGTTGCGAAAATAATAACGATCCGTGTGATCTACCATATGTTCAGGCGGAACAAAATCGCTGGTAATATCTTCAAGGTTACCGATTTTTATCTGGGACATAAGGCCTCCGTTAAACCAAAATTAATAATTATCTTAGATTATTCGGCATTGATGTGAAAAAAATATGAAAAAGTAACTATTTTTTTTTATTTTATGCACTGACAGGGGTGTATCCAATAGTCATACCATTTTCTTCTGTTATGCGATAGAACGATTATTATCAAAGGATTTAAAATGATTCGAGATGCCGGCTACGGACCAAAGTTAGTTAGGGAGTTTAACGAACTTAACATTCTACGTTTAATAAAAAACGAAGGACCCATGTCCCGGGCGGAATTGGCAAAGCGCTATAAAATTTCCAAAGCGACCGTTTCAGAGATTATCACCTATTTATTGCACCAAAACTTTATATCGGAAGTAGGAATGGGAGATTCTACGAGTCTGGGTGGACGTAAACCAATACTTCTCGAGTTTAACCAGAAAGCCGGTTATGCGATCGGTATAGAGATAAAGCGCGATCACGCACGCATCGCCCTTTCCGATTTGAATGCAAAAATATATGGTGCCGTCAATATCGAATTCACCCGGGGTGCGCCTCTCAGATCGGTATTGAATGATATTTTCCGGGTAATTGACACATATCTGCTGAAACGCTGGGTTAAGAAGGCCTGTCCTGTCGGGATCGGTGTGGCCATACCCGGTTTGATCGATTACAAAAACGGCTGTATTCATGAATCCGATACGCTCAAAGGCTGGCAGGATTTTCCCATACGCGAGACGTTTGAAAATCGTTATGGTATTGAAACCGTGATTGAGAATGACGTGAAAGCCATCACTGTTGGTGAATTTCGTTTTGGTAACGGACAAAATGTAGATGACATAATCTACCTGTGGATAGGAGACGGTATCGGTGCCGGAATTATTATTAATGGTGAACTGTACCGGGGTGTATCTGCAAGCGCGGGAGAAGTCGGTTACTATGAGGTAGGATGTTATATTCGCAATACCGACGATTTTCAGCTGCTTTACAATAATCATAAAAATTTTGGTGATATCCTTTCGGCAGAAACCCTTGTGAACGGTGCTGTCAAAGGGTTACGGGAAGGATATAAAACAGCGCTTAACGGCAAATGTCTCGATGTGAGAACGATCTTTGAAAATGCCGAAAAACAGGATCCGCTTGCACTCGAACTTGTCAGGGAATACGGATTACTGGTCGGTATTCTATGCATTAACCTCATCAATACGCTTAATCCGGAATTGATACTGATCGGTGGACATCCCCTTTCCCATCAGAAGCTTCTTATTCAGTTTATCCGTGAAAAAATTAAAAATGACGTGCTTCATACACCCATTAATGCCGTTAGAGTCCGTGATTCCAAGTTGCGTGAAAACGCCGGTGTCCTGGGTGCCATTGGTCTTCTTCTGGATGACCTGTTTTATACCGACCGGCTGAATGTGGAACGCTACCGCCGGATATTCCGACAGAGACACGCGCTAGCCAGCTGATTCAATCCGGTTTCATTGCAATACATACCTTTGTTCTTTATATTCTCGCTTTATTAAAAATGTCCGGGAATGTATTGGAATTTGAGCTAATTCATACAGATAACGATACGAAAGCAAGGGCCGGAATTCTCCGAACAGATCATGGTCCTGTAGAAACACCTGTATTTATGCCTGTAGGGACACAGGCTACCGTAAAAACCCTGACTCCAAGGGATCTCGAAGAAAACCGTGCGCAGATTATCCTGGCCAATACGTATCACCTGTTTTTACGTCCGGGAGGTCAACGGATTGCGGATTTCGGCGGGTTACACCGCTTCATGAGCTGGAGCGGTCCTATCCTGACAGACAGCGGTGGATATCAGGTATACAGCTTGAAAGAACTCAGGAAAATCGATCCGGAAGGGGTTTCTTTTCAGTCGCATCTCGACGGTTCACATCACCGATTCACGCCTGAGAATGTGATCGACATTCAACGGCAGCTCGGTAGTGATATCATGATGGTACTCGACGAATGCCCGGCCTATCCATCGGATACACTGAACATTACAAAATCAGCCGAACTGTCACTTGATTGGGCGCGAAGGGCCAGGGTCTATTATGATCAGACAATACCACAACACGGTTATGATCAGTGGCTCTTTGGAATTGTCCAGGGCGGTGTATATGAGTCCGTACGTCGGGAAAACGCGAACGCTCTCGTGACATTGGATTTTCCCGGATATGCCATCGGCGGGCTGGCTGTAGGTGAACCGGAAGAAGACCGGTTATCCATGACTGCTGTATGTACCGGTATCCTGCCGGAAAATAAACCACGGTACCTCATGGGAGTGGGTAAACCGTCAGACTTGCTGAAATCCATCGAATTAGGGGTGGACATGTTTGATTGTGTTATTCCAACCCGCAACGCCCGCAACGGTACTGTTTTTACCTGGAAGGGAAAAGTGGTCATCAAGGCAGGACGATACAGCGATGATAACGGTCCCATAGATGCGGATTGTACCTGTTATGCCTGTCAGACGTTTACGCGGGGATATATACGTCATCTGTTCAATACCAATGAAATTCTGGGAATGCATCTGGCGACACTGCACAATGTACATTTTTATATACAACTCATGGAAGAAGCCAGAAGACAGATCATGAATGATACCTATGCCCAATGGAAGGCACATATTCTTCCGTTCATTTCATCGTCTCAAAATGAAGAATCAAAATAACCAGAGGAGTTTCTATGGTCGAATTTATTTTATTATCACCACCGGCGGGCGGAGGAGCCAATCCACTCCTGCAGTTTTTACCGTTTATCCTGATTTTTGTTATTATTTATTTCCTGATGATGCGCCCGCAAATAAAAAAGCAGAAGGAAAAACAGAAGATGCTGGAAGCGATTAAAAAAGGCGATAATGTCATAACGATGGGGGGCATTCACGGTAAAGTGATGGGATTTAAGGATGAGGATAAAACGGTCATCGTAAAAGTTGACGAGAACGTAAAGCTGAATATCGAAAAATCGGCTATAAATGTTGTAAATCCGGTGGGTAAGACACAGCCATGAGGCTGATTTTTATGGGAACACCGGAATTTGCAGTGGTTTCCCTGGAAAAACTGTTGCAATCCGGTCATGACGTCGCCGCCGTTGTCACTGCTCCGGATAAACCCATGGGACGCGGACAGAAAACAGGCATCTCTGCCGTAAAAAAGTTTGCACTGGATAACCGTTTGCCACTGGTTCAAACGGAATCCCTCAGGGATCCCGCCTTTATCACGCAATTAAGAGAGTACCAGGCGGATGTCTTTGTCGTGGTTGCCTTCCGGATTCTGCCCCGGGAAGTTTTTACGATACCGGAACATGGGACAATTAATCTGCATGCCTCACTCCTTCCAAAATACCGCGGAGCTGCGCCGATAAACTGGGCGATCATTCATGGCGAGAAGGAATCAGGTGTCACGACAATTGGTATTGACGATAAAGTGGATACCGGTGATATTCTCCTTCAGGCCACAACACCCTTACCGGCAGATATGACGGCCGGGGAATTGCATGATCGTTTGGCCGTCCTCGGTGCAGAGTTGCTTGTTGAAACGCTCAAGGGACTTGAAGAAGGGCAGATGCAACCGTTACAACAGCAGGATGCGCAGGCTTCCAAAGCACCTAAATTGACAAGGGAGCTGTGCCGGCTTGATTTTAATCGTCCTGCTATGGAAGTTCATAACAAGATCCGCGGACTGAGCCCTTATCCGGGTGCCTACAGTGTCTTCAGGGGACAACAAATAAAAATACTGCGAACAAGCTGTCCTGATTCCGGATCTGCTGCGGAGAACCTCCCCGGGGCGGTAAGGGCGGTTAGAAAAGATTCTTTCGATATTAATTGTTCCGAAGGAATGATAACCGTTCACGAGGTACAGCCTGAAGGAAAACGAAAAATGACGGCAGCGTCCTTCATCAACGGCAGTCATCTGGAAAAAGGCGAGCACTTTGAATGAAAGATTAATGTATAACCCTAATTAAAAAGGAGTTATTTATGAGTTCAACGTACAAGATTATTGAAATCGTCGGAACTTCTGAATCCGGCTTCGATCAGGCCGTTCAGAATGCCGTCGAAAAAGCATCTGAAACAGTTAAAGCCATTTCGTGGTTTCAGGTACTGGAGCAGAGAGGGGCGGTTAAAGACGGCCTTGTAACAGAATACCAGGTGATTCTCAAAGTTGGTTTTAAGCTGGTCGACTGATATATTACCTTCGTTACAGGCAGGTCTGTCAGGCCTGCCTGTTTTTATTCATGGAATTTAACCGTTTGGTAATCGGTTGATAAAATATCGTAAAAGTTGTAACTTTAATGACTTAGGTAAAAATTTACGACCGAAGTTAATTATAAGGGATAAAAAAACTAATTAGTCATTGGAATTAAAATGATGGAAATAGTCGTACCTGTGATCGTCTTTTTACTTGGGCTCGGCTTCGGAATAACAGGTTATTACCTTGTTCTGCGAAATTCTAAAAAGACGGCTAAAATAATCCGGGAAAATGCACAACGCGAAGTCGAAAAGATTAATAAAGATCGGCTTTACAAATTCAAGCTTGAATTGCAAAACCGCCGCAATCAGTTTCAAAATGAATTACGGCAAAAAGAAGAGAAGGTGACGCGCATTGAATCGCAGTTGCTTTCCAAAGAAAAAGACCTGCGTAAAGGCGAAAACAACATACGGATCCTCGAGAATCGCATTAAAAACAAGGAAAAGAAGATAAACGAACTTGAGGAGGTTTTGTATGAAAAACACAGGAAATTGGATCAACTTATCGATCAGCAGAATCAGAAACTGGAAAAAGTTGCCAATTTTTCGATAGAAGATGCGAAGCAACAATTGTTCAAGAATCTGGAAAGCAAGGTCAAGCTCGAGGCTGTGCAGATGGCAAATGATATAAAGTCTGAAGCAAAAGAGCGGGCGCAGCGGGAAGCTAAGGAAATTATTGCCGGTGCCATTGAAAATCTGGCCTACGAGTTTACGATGGAATCCACTCTGGCCACGGTCGAACTGCCGAATGAACGCTTCAAAGGGATGATTATCGGCAGGGAAGGACGAAATATTAAAGCTTTCGAGGAAGCGACCGGTGTTAAAGTAATTGTAGATGACACGCCCGAACTCGTCGTTCTTTCCGGCTTCGATCCCGTCGCCAGGGAAATTGCTAGAAACGCGATGCAGAGCATGATCAAAAATAAAACCATAAACGTTAATGCCATTCAGCAAGCTGTGCAAAAGGCGACAAGCGAAGTCAAGCGGTCCATCCAGAAAGCGGCCGATGAAACACTGAGGGAACTGAAATTAAATGATATCCATCCTGTTATGAAAGAGAACCTGGGGCGGCTTAAATACCGTTACAGCTATGGCCAGAATATGCTGCAGCACTCGAAGGAAGTCGCTTACCTGTCAGGGGCTATGGCCGCGGATCTGGGCTTTAATGTGAAACTGGCCCGTCGTGCCGGTCTCTTTCACGATATCGGTAAAGCGGTCAGTAATAATTCAGAAGGCAGCCATGTGACACTCGGCGTTGAACTCGCTGAAAAATGCAAGGAACACGAAGTCGTCATTAACGCGATCCTGGCGCATCATGAGGAAGCGGAACCAATTTCTCCAATCTCGGTACTTGTTACCGCAGCCGACCGTATCAGCGGAAGCCGTCCCGGTGCCCGTCGTGATACGCTGGAAGCCTATACAAAACGGATTTCGCAGCTTGAAGATATTGCCAATTCATTTGAAGGTGTGTCAAAAACATACGCTATCTCAGCCGGCCGGGAAATACGCGTGATCGTCGAACCCGATAAAATCGATGATGCACAGGCCCAGTTACTGTCCTCGGAAATTGCTTCAAAAATCCGGGAATCCATGGAGTTTCCCGGGCAGATCAAAGTTTGCGTCGTCCGGCAGACCGTTTCGTCGAAATATACGGATGACTACGAAGAGACAATGAATCTCGATGACCGATAACGAACGATCCAATGGTGTGAATGCCGGGAGTTTTACTTCCGGCATTTTTTTTTGAAAAAATGGAAATGTATTGGACAAAATTTTAGTTATGATACCAGTAAATTCCAGGAGGTCTTTTATAATGTTAAATGTAAGCACTACAGCTGTAGGAAAAATAAAACAGATTCTCACAGAAGAGAAAAAAGAAGGATGGGCCCTTCGCATCGGCATTAAAGGCGGCGGCTGCTCAGGATTTACCTATGCGCTGAACCTGGCTGATAAACCCGCTGATACAGACCAGATTTTTGATTTCGAGGGTGTAAAAGTGGTTGTCGATTCAAAAAGCATCGTTTATCTGGCGGGAACGGAACTGGATTATACCGATGGTTTAAACGGATCCGGCTTTGTTTTTAATAATCCTAATGCCACGCGTACGTGCGGTTGTGGCAGTTCCTTCAGCGCTTAGAATACATTTTGCAGAAGGCCGGGGGGCCTTTTCGCGGAGGAAAACCTCTTTTTACATACTGAGGTTTTCCTTTTTTTGTATATATGACAGAAGCGATAAGAAAACGGTGTCAGGCGCTCTGAAATATTTGCATAATATTTTATTATTATTATATCTTTGTATGGTAAACAATAGCATAAAGAAGGTGCAATGCACAGAATTCGTTATATCGGGGATCCCATTCTGAGAGTAAAAGGGGAGGCCATTGAACAGTTTAACGGAGATTTGCACAACCTCGTCAGTGAAATGATCGATGTCATGCACCGCGAAGATGGTATCGGTCTGGCAGCTCCCCAGGTAGGATTAAGTAAACAGCTTCTCGTACTGGATATTTCCAGTATCGAAAAAGAAGAAAAACCGCGGGTTTTTATCAATCCGGACATCGTATCCTATTCGGGTGAATCGGTTGTGGAAGAAGGCTGCCTGTCCATACCGGGAGTCAGGGAAGAAGTCACGAGACCGGAAACCATAAAACTGTCCTATATGAATGAAAATGGTGATTCCTTCGAAGAAGAATATGACGGCTGGCTGGCCCGTGTCCTGCAACATGAAATCGACCATTTAAATGGAATTTTATTTGTGGATCACATCAGCCCGCTAAAGCGACAGATGCTTATTCAACAGAATGCTATCCCTGAACAATACTGAAATAATCAGGCACATACATGTTCCAGATTGCCACTCTTTCTCCTGAACAACCGCTTAAAACAGATCTTCTGGTCATATTTCTGGATGAAGCCTACTGTAAAAAACCGGATAAGAATCCTGCCGTTCTCGCTGAACCTTTTAGTAATCTGATATCCAGATACCTGAAGTTTAAAGATTTCAGTGGATCCCTGAAAGAAACCCTGGTCATATATCCGGAAAGCCTATCAGATGTGCGCCGTATTGCACTGATCGGTACCGGAAATAAATCTGAATATGATCCTGACATCCTGCTTGGCCTTGGTTTTACGGCTGCAAAAATTCAAGAGCAGGTCAAAGCCCGAAAAGTGCATATTCTGCCGGGCAGTCTGCACGTTTTTTCCGAAGTGACGGTCCGAAATATCCTTGAAGGCATCCGCTATCAACGCTACCGGTTTGAGAAATACAAGAGCAAACCTGAAAACCCGGCCACAGAAACCCGCTTTATTTTACTTTGTGATAATGCAGTCCCGGTATCCCGGCTACGAAAGACAATTAAGAAAACGGGGCAGACCATGGACAGCGTCGATCTGGCCCGGAATCTCGCTGATTTGCCTTCGAATGACTGTACACCGGAGATTATCCGCAAAATGGCCGTGAAACACTTTTCCGGACGCAAGAATATAAACGTTTCCTGCCTGGATGCGGAAAAACTGAAAAAGTTGAAAATGAATGCCATACGCGCTGTCGCTAAAGGAAGCCGGGAACATCCATTACTTCTGTTGATGCATTATAAGCCGGATAAACCGGTTAATAAACGTCTAGCCGTCATCGGCAAAGGTGTTACGTTCGATTCCGGCGGAATCAGTATTAAACCATCATCTGGTATGGATGAGATGAAATATGATATGTCGGGCGGTGCTGCGACGATTGGTATTCTGGATGCCGTGTCCTTCCTCAAACCCGGATTTGAAGTAATTGGCGTGGTACCTCTGGTTGAAAATATGCCCGGTTCATGCGCCCTTAAACCCGGCGATGTGATCCGCACGTACAGTGGTAAAACCGTTGAAATTATCAATACTGATGCGGAAGGCCGACTGATACTCGCTGATGCGATAGCTTATACCGAAAAGATATTCAAACCGGGAATTATACTTGATCTGGCCACGCTTACGGGATCGATAATGGCCGCCCTCGGTGATAAAGCCGCCGGCGTGTTCTCGAACGATGAGGAGCTGACCCGCTGCCTCGTCGACAGTGGTGAACGATGCGGGGATCGCTTGTGGCCCATGCCCACCTGGGATATTTATAAAGAAGAACTTAAAAGTCACATTGCCGATATCAAAAACCTGGGCGGAAAGTGGGGGGGTGCCATAAGTGCTGCAAAGTTCCTGGAGTTTTTTGTTACGCAAACCAAATGGGCGCACATTGATATGGCAGGCACTGCAAATGATGTCAAGGATAGAGATTATCTTGATAAAGGCGCAACCGGTTATGGTATCCGGCTGGTGCTTAACGCACTTGATGATTTTGCCAGGCTGCTGTAAACCGTATCTTACATTTCTTCTTATTTAACTATTACCGAGGTGTTCTATGTTGACACTCCCTGAACAGATCGGATTTTTCGTCTTGCTGACTGTCTCCATTAGTTTAAGTATCCGTTCTTTTTCCATGATGATTCGTATAATAAAACGTGGACAGGGTGTACTGCATCCCGACAATTTTTTAAGCGGAATCAGGGAAGCGCTTTCTGTTCTTATAACACAGAAAACAGTTCTGAAAAAAAGACCTGTAGTCAGTGTACTTCATGCCTTTATTGCATGGGCTTTTATTCTCTATTTTCTTGTCAATATCGGGGACGTATTGATGGGATTTATACCCGGTTTTCATTTCCTTGGAAGGGGGGCCGTAGGTAACATTTACCGGTTTTTTGTTGATATTTTCAGTGTTCTGGCTATCATTTCCATGATTTATTTTTTACTGCGCAGGTTTGTTTTCGGGTCTGGCCAGCTTCGAATTGCTGATAAGGTGCTTGTCCTTCCCGAAGCCCGCTTCGGAATGCGCCGCGATTCGCTGATAGTCGGTTTTTTTATACTATTTCATATCGGTTTCCGTTTTCTCGGTGAAACAATTCATATCTCCCTCACGCAACCTGATCCCTGGCAACCCATGGCATCAGTACTATCACACCTGTGGGGTTCTGTGGACAGCCAGCTGGCCATTGTGTCCTACCATGTATCCTGGTGGCTTGCCGTCGGTTTAATACTTGTATTTATTCCGTATTTTCCATTCAGCAAACACGCGCACCTATTTATGGGACCCGTTAATTATCTATTCAGACCGCGACGGCCGGTTTACGGTACAATGGGCCGCCTGAATCTGGAGGATGAAGACGCCGAACAGTTCGGCGTGGCTACTCTGGAACATCTCGATAAAAAACATATACTGGACGCCTATGCCTGCATTATGTGTAACCGCTGTCAGGATGCCTGCCCGGCTTATGTGACGGGTAAGGAATTAAGCCCGTCGGCTCTGGAAATAAATAAACGGTACTTCATTAACAGAAACCAAAAACAGATCGTATCGGAAGAGGGCAGCGGTCAACCCCTGGTCGGTTTTGCCATCAGCACATCTGCCTTATGGGCCTGTACCAGCTGTGCTGCCTGCATCGAAGTCTGCCCGGTTGGAAATGAACCAATGCAGGATATTCTAAATATGAGGCGGGACCGGGTTCTGATGGAATCCGACTTCCCGAAACAGCTGCAGGGTGCCTTTAACGGCATGGAACGGAATTCGAATCCCTGGAATATGAACGAAGACCGTCTCATTTGGGCGAAAGAAGAGGCGGCTTTGAATGTAAAAACCGTGGAAGAGAATCCGGATTTCGATATCCTCTACTGGGTAGGTTGTGCCGGAGCATTTGAAGCCCGTGCGCAGAACATTGCCCGGGCATTTGTGAAAATTCTCCATGCCGCCGATGTAAATTTCTCCGTTCTGGGAAATCTGGAAAAGTGCACCGGGGACAGCGCCCGGCGCGCCGGCAATGAATACCTTTTCAGTATGATGGCAGAGGAAAATGTCGCCATACTGAACAATAAAAATGTAAAGAAAATTGTGACGACCTGTCCCCATTGCCTGCATACCCTGAAAAATGAATACCCGCAATTCGGCGGGCACTATGAGGTTGTGCACCATTCCCAGTTTATTGAACAGCTTGTCAGGGAAAAGAAAATTGCATTCGCCAGTACGATGCCTGAACGGATTACCTATCATGATCCCTGTTACCTGGGGAGGCATAACCGAATATTTGATGCACCGCGCGCTGATTTAAGATCCGCAGGTCTGGATATTGTTGAGATGAACCGCTCCGGTGTCGACAGCTTCTGTTGTGGCGCGGGAGGTGCCCAGATGTGGAAAGAGGAAGAACCGGGAGATGAAGATGTGCGAAAAAACCGCTACATAGAGGCCGGTGAAACCGGCGCGTCGGTCCTGGCAACGGGTTGTCCCTTTTGTATGACCATGCTGGGTGATGCCGGGAAGGAAATGGACTCAGAACTCCCGGTTCGGGATATTGCGGAAATCCTGGCAGACAGGCTGTGACCAGGCGACCCGGGTGCGCTCACATTGACTCATATCTTATACAATTTTACTGAATATCATCTTTTGACATTCCGTACGTAATTTGCTAAATTTTAAAGCTTTACTAAAAGTTGCAGGTGGAACATCCGTTTGTTGAAAGCGTATTAATTTTACATGAATGTTACGGAAAAGCTTTAAACGGTATTTATGCGCAAGACAATTTTAATCCTGGCAATACTGATATCCGGTTTTGGGCTCTTAATTACACTCTCGCCCTATCTCCTGGAAATGACCGGTTTGGATCTTCCGGTTAAAAAATATATTATTAAAAAAGTTGTCAAGAGCGATTATAAACAGTTCAATGCCTATAACCTGCATATTGGTTTAAACAGTCTCGAGATCGACGATATCCGCTATGCAGCTGCAGACCAGGATTTTGAGCTGAATATCAGTAAGATCAGACTGCATTTTAATTTCTGGCAATTGTGGACAAATCCCAAGCAACCGCAGCGGGCTCTGAAAACCATTTATTTACTTAAACCATCTATTGTAATCAATGAAAGAGGTGAGAGCCGTCGGTCCGGTGGGGTTGCGGAGGATGAAACACCTGTACTTCCTGAGGAAATATTTTCCAAGATTGAAAATATTGAATCTATTGGCAACATTCAGATTCGTGATGGTGCAGTTTTATGGAAGGAAAGCGACGGTAATCTGGTTAAAATCGCGCAGGGAATCAGTGGCTGGATTAGTACCCAGGATTATACGAATATTCATCTGAATGCTTCCGGAAGAATCTTTTCCGAAGATAAGAATAATCTGCAGATATCGTCACAGATCAATGTTACGGATAAACAACTAACAACCACTATTACTCTGGACGATTATATCGTCTCAACACCATCGATGCGGGCGATTTTCGAGGAAATACCGGTCACTTCCGGTAAATTGAGTGGATCCATCATCCTGGAAAATCATGGTTTCCGTATGGACAGCACCCGTGTAAACGGGATTGTTAAAGTTGAGCGGTTAGGGATGGATATTCCATCTGCAGAAATCAGTGATCTTAATTTCGAACTGAATATAAGGGATAATTCTCTTGTCATCACAGATGCTCGCGGTGTTCTGCTGGAACAGGCTCCTTTTTCGCTGGATATGACGATTGCTGATATCTTCAGACCCGAAATACATGCTGAAATGTCAGCGACAGGCTTCCCTTTGAACTATTTCAACCGATATGTGAAACAGATTCCATTTAACGGTTCACTGGCCGATTTGGACCTTGAATTTGATTTCAAAAAGGACCGGGCTGCCCTGGCAGGAGAGCTGAATTCACAAGCAATAACCGTTTTCGGGGATGTCTTCAAAAATTTCAGGATGTATTTCAACTGGAATCCGGAAACATTTGGCATTGATTATTTTAATGCGATCTGGAAAGGTCTGGCCGTAAACGGCAATGCGCAATATGATACCACCCGGAAGCATCTGGGTGTTAAAATTCACGGATTCAAGCAGCTCGGTGAGCATGTTGTTTTTGACAGAATTTCCAATAAGATCCAGAAATTCGACATAAATTTTGATTACTTTTCCAACACACAGGCCATTGCAGGTGAATGGTCCTATTCACTGGCAGAAGAACGTGATACGGTATTAAGTGTAAGCGGAGATATTAGCAGCAGGGATGAAACCCTGTATCTCGGAACCGGGCAAAAGCGTAACGGTACGTTAAATGCTTTTATACAAGTCAAGGATTATCTGACGAATCCTTTGCTGGAAATGGCACGTCTCGAGAATTTACCGGTAGAACTGCTTACAACGGCACCGGTGATTAACGACCTTTTCAGGAAGATCGATACGGAAATATCTTTAAGCGGTAAACTGAACGATCTGAAGGGGCAAATTCTCATCTCCGGCATCGGTGACGGGCCGGAACTTTTTCGTCTTGATACCGAAATACATGACCTGTTTCGTGATAACAAAAATATTTCCGGACAGATCAATGTGAAAAACCTGAATGGTGCCTATGAAGTTGTTTTTAACAACAGCTTTCTCGGCGGTGATTTTAACCTGGGTACCGGCATCGACGGAGAGTTTTATATTGATCTAACCAAAGAAGATCAGGTGTTCGGTCAGGTTTTAATTGAAGACTTTAAAATCATTCAGGCCTTTGCCGATTCAGCAGTCTCTTCCGATTTCAGGAATCTGGGAAGTCTTAATGGAAGCATGGAAATTGCCGGGACGGTTTATGAACCCACGTTACACAGCCGCCTTGTTGCAGAAAAATTTGTTTTTAATGATATCGGTTACTATCAGGCCAAACTCGATTTAAAGGCTGACCGGACAATGATCAAAGCGGACACGATTGTGATCAGCCTTAACAATTCCCCGGTCCTGCAGGGTAATCTCAACTGGACACTGCTGAATAATTTTGTTGAAGGTCAGTTCAGTGGCTCCGATATAAATTTGCTGGATATTATGAATACCTTCAATATCGGCCCCGAAACGCTGTCGGGAACGACAGCCTACCGGATTAAAGCCGGGGGACCGGTTAAGAGTCCTCATATTGAAGCGGAATTCGATGTGTCCGACGGTGTATTGAAAAACATTCCCTTTGATCAACTCAATATCAGGCTGACCGATATTGTCAAACCCGATGGTAATTTTCTGGAATTTAATGATCACTTTATATCACTGGAAAATTTTTACATAGAAGAGGAAGGACGCTATCATCTGCACAGCATCGGTAAACTGCCCATGAACTCCCGGGATGAGATCGATCTTGTCGTTAATTTTGATGGCGACCTGTTTGGATTGCTGCATTATTGGGAACCATTTTTCAGCGATGGGGTTTCACTCGTTGATCTGAGCATGCAAATTGGCGGCAATTCAGAAAATATCCGGATCCGCAATGCACAGGCCACGATTGAGCGCGGCGAACTATGGTTACGCAGTGTCGCGCCACACATCGAAGATATAAAGGGTAAAATCCTGCTCAGGGAAGGCACCAATCAGATTGATTTTGTTGATTTTCAGGGTGCGGTTGACGGACGGAAAATGCATATCAACACGGTTCGTGATATTGTAACAGAGAGCGGCAAGAAACTGGCCCATTGGTATTTCGAAGACCTTGATCTTGATTTCGGGATACTGGCAATGGAGACAACGGATGGCGGCGTCGGATTGAATATTCCCGGATTGATGGAATCGGATGATAAAGGGCATTTTCAATTTTCCGGTAAAGAAAAAGACGAAAAGTTTTATTTCGCCGGGCCCGTCAAGCACCCTCTGGCATATGGCAAAATGACCGGCTATAATACACGACTTACATTCCCGTTTCTTATAACTGAAAAACCGGGACAAAAACCGTCTCTTGCTGTTCAGTTTCTCAAAAATATGGAGTGGGATGTTCATGTTTTACCCGGCGAAAATGTATTGTATTTTCGGGATATTCCCGCTTACATCGATAATGTTCAGGCTGAAATATATGTGGATGAATCCAGTGAGGGACTGAAGTTTACAGGTATACTCGACCAGGGCAGTTTCCAGACGATCGGAGGCCTGGAATCAACCAGGGGCCGTATGGAATACCTGGATCAGAATTTCAGAGTCGATATATTTAATGTCGAGTTTAACGAAGGAGAACTTTTTCCGGATGTGTCGGGCAGAGCCTGGACAAGTATTCGCGATAGTGTCGGAGCAGCATCTAAAACAATATACCTGCAGTTGTATGTTATCGATCCTGAAACCGGTCAGGAACGGCAACAGGGAAATTGGGAGAACTTTAAATTTAAACTGGTTTCTGCGGATCCGCAGATCGGTGAAACCCAGGAACAGGTGCTTGCCTATATGGGGTACTCTGTAGATAATATCCGTGAAAAAGCGACCAGTGTCGGTGGGGCCATGACGGAAAAATATCTTATCCGGCCGTTACTCAGGCCTATTGAACGGGCCCTGGAACGTAATTTAGGAATGGATCTCGTTCGGTTTAATTCCAGTATCGCAAAAAATCTGTTTTATGGAAGTCTCGGTGCGCAAAATGGTATCTCGGCTGATCCTGCCGCCCAGTTAAATCCGTTTGTATCAACCGCACCCTATCTCTTTTTGATGCAAAGTTCGGAGGTGACCGTCGGTAAATACCTCACCCAGGATATTTATTTGACCTACACCGGGCAACTGGTTTCGGTTTATGACCAGGTGGATACCGGTTTCGACTTCAATCATTCGGTGGGCGTGGAATACCGGTTTCTGAGAAATATCCTGCTTGAGGTAGAGTATGATCGTGAACTCATGGGGTTTTACCGTGTGCTCAACGAACGTCAGTATATGGAAGATTTTAAAATTCGGTTAAGACATTCATTTTCTTTTTAATGTGGAGGAACATGTGCGAAAAATCTTGACATTCTTAATCTTAGTTATGGTAAGCACATCCCTTCTGGGACAGGCACAAAAAATTAAAATTAATTCCATTGTTGTTAAAGGAAATACGGTGGATGCAAGCTCCATCCGGCTGAACTCGGGACTGACAGCTGGCATGGAAATAACGGGAGAAGATCTGCAACAGGCCGTACGAAGCCTGTGGGCTCTCCGGATTTTTTCAGATGTACAAATCTATATTCAGAATCAGTCCGCTGAAGGTATTGATCTCCTGATAAAGGTTGAAGAATTTCCCCGTTTGGGCAATGTGAGCATTGAGGGATATGACGAGTTATCTGAAAAAGAGGTGCAGGAGTCCCTGAATACCTATCGGGGTATGGTGGTCACCCCATATAAAATATTCAAAATGAAAAATACACTCCTGGATAAGTATAAAGAGGAAGGGTATCTCCTGGCTGAAGTGGATATTGATACGGTGCATGCGAAGACAAACCGGGTCGATCTGCTTGTCGATATACGTGAAGGCCGGGAAGTTCAGGTGGAGACAATCTCTTTTCATAATAATGAAAATTTTGAGGACGATAAACTGCGCGGCCAGATGGATGATATCAAAGAAGACCGCTGGTGGCGGGGTGCTGATTTTGATCATAAGAAATTTGAAGCGGATAAGGAACGTATCGTTCAGTTTTATAAGGAAAACGGTTTTCGCGATGCGGAAGTGATCAAAGATTCACTTTCATACAGTGAGGACAAATCTGACCTGTTTATCGACATTTGGGTATATGAGGGAAATAAATATTACTTCGGAGATATCGCCTTTGAGGGTAATGTAATCTTTTCCAATGAAGAACTGCAGACGGCAATGGATATACGCAAGGGTGATACCTATGATCAGAAAAAATTTGATGAAGGGATCCAGACCCGCGTCAAGACCATGTATTACAATCAGGGATACCTGTTTGCTAACGTCATACCCCGGGAAATACCTGTTTCCGAAGATACGCTCGACGTCCTGTTCCGGATCATTGAAGGGAATGTCGTTCATGTGAAGGAAGTGGTCATTGGCGGCAATACGAAAACCCATGAAAAAGTTATCCGCAGGGAATTCAGGCTGCATCCCGGCGATGTATTCAACAGTGCGAAACTGGAACGTTCCATTCGTGATGTCATGATCCTGAATTATTTTGCCAATGTTAACCCGGATGTGCGCCTTATCGAGAATGATACAAAAAATGTAAATTTGCGTGTCGATGTGGAAGAAAAGTCTACGGATATGGCAAGTATGTCTGCGGGATACAGTCAGCGCGACGGCATGATCGGTTCGCTTGGACTGACTTTCAATAATTTTTCCATGGCACACCCTTTTTCAGGAGGCGATGGACAACGTCTTTCTTTTGACTGGCAATTTGGGAGAATCTACCGTTCCATATCGCTGAGCTTTACGGAACCCTGGCTATTTGGGACACCGACACTGGGCGGTTTCTCCATATTTAACACGCGAACAGGCGGGGGATTCTATCCATGGGACAGAAGAGACCGTGGAGGCACCGTACGTATAGGACGGCGTTTCTACTGGCCGGATAATTATTTCCGTGGCGACTGGATTGTCCGCTACGCACAGACATCCATTACCAATATCAGAGATGCCGATCTGCTGGCACGCTACCAGGCCTCGGGGATTGCAGGAAATACCACACAGCTGAGTCTTACACAGATCATCTCACGCGATAGCCGGAATAATCCGGAATTTCCGACGCGCGGATCTTCGCATTCTTTTATGACAGAAATTTCTGGAGGACCATTTGGTGGGGATCAGGATTTTTTCAAAAGCATTTTTACGGCCGAATGGTTCATCCCGCTTCCGTTCGGACTGGTCCTCTACAGCCATAACAAATATGGGGTGATCGAAGAGCTGATAGATAATTCGCTGATTCTGTTCGGTGAATATTTCTATATCGGCGGTAGCGGACTCGGTTTTGCCGAAGGCCTCCGTGGGTATGACGACGGACAGGTAGGGCCGTTGACTACCGGCGGAAGTCCGCTCGGTGGAAAGGTCATGCTCAAAAATTCACTGGAATTACGCTTCCAGATCGCACCAAATCCGACTATTTTCGGCCTTTTCTTCGCTGAAGGCGGTAATGCATGGGAACATTTAGATCAGGCAAATCCGTTCGAATTGAGGCGATCCGTTGGAACCGGTGTTCGTCTTTTTATGCCGATGATCGGTATAATCGGTATCGATTTTGGTTATGGATTTGACTACTACGATCAGTACGGAAAACGCGAGGGACAATGGAAGGTGCACTTTCAGTTTGGAAGATTTTAAATTATTTTATAAATTAATTTTTTCTATTCGGTCTTTGTTACGGTCCGTGTAGAGTTCACGACATCATTTTGATAAGGAGGTTCTTGTGACTAATTTAAAACTCAGCAGGATTTTTACCATTGTTTTACTATTAAGCGTGTCTTTGTTTGCTCAGAAATTTGCCTATGTGCATTCGCAACAGATCCTGTCCGAATATCAGGAATATGTGGATGTTCAGAATAAACTGGAAGAAATTCGTAATCAGTATGATGCTGAATACCAGCAGATGGTAAATGAATATAATGTCATGATTGAAGAAATCGATTCGCAGAGCCTGCTGCTCAGTCCTGAGAAAAAAGAAGAAAAAATGAAGAATGCGCAGGATAAGGCGCTGGCAATCGAACGGTATAAATATGAAAAATTAGGCCCGGAAGGTGAATACTACCGTAAAAACCTGGAGCTTACCAAACCCATCATTGATAAGATCAATGAACTTATTCAGAAAATTGGCAGGGACGATGGGTATGATTTCATCTTTGATGCATCCTCAGGGGCGCTTGTTCATGCCGATTCAGATAAATATGACATTACCGATCGTGTTCTTGAAGAACTGAATAAAGGTGTTATCACAAACAGTTCCGGTAACTAGTTGAAATTAATGACATTAGAAGATATAGCAGCATATCTGGAAGGCCAGCTTTACGGGCCTCCTGATCTGGAAATTATACGTCCGGCAAGAATTGAAGATGCGAATAAAGGTGAAATCACCTTTATTTCGAATCCGAAATATGCAAGATTTCTCTCTGAAACCCGTGCCAGCGCGATCATTGTTGATGATAATATCAAAGATGTGGAGCTGCCGCATATACGTGTTAAAAATTCTTATCTGGGTTTCCTGCGTGTGCTCCAATTGTACATGCCCGAAGCACATGTTTATCTGCAAGGTATCTCCGATGATGCGGTGATAGATGCCACGGCAGTCATCGGTGAGGATGTACATATCGGACCGCATGTTTATGTGGGTCCCGGTGCCCGCATCGGCAGGGGAACCGTACTCTATCCTGGTGTTGTAATACTTCAAAATGTGCAAATCGGAACAGCGTGTGTGCTGTATCCGCATGTTTCTGTGCGTGAAGAGTGTATTATTGGTGATCATGTAATCGTCCATAACGGGAGCGTCATCGGCAGTGACGGTTTTGGTTTTGCACCCGATGGCGAATCCTATCGAAAAATTCCGCAGTTAGGGCGCGTCATTGTGGAAGATGATGTTGAAATTGGCGCCAATGTGACGATCGACCGTGCCACGATCGGAGATACGGTTATACAAACCGGCTGTAAAATCGATAACCTGGTCCAGATTGCCCATAATGTAACGGTCGGTAAAAATACCGTCATGGCCGCACAGGCCGGTATCGCCGGCAGTACGCAACTCGGAGAACATGTAACCATCGGTGGGCAGGTCGGTATTACCGGCCATATAAAGGTCGGGAATCAGGCTATTATAGCTGCACAGTCCGGTGTCTCGAAAGAGGTACCGGATAAAACCGTTTTATTCGGGACGCCGGCGTTGCCCATTATGCAGCAGAAAAAAATTGATGTCAGCATGAGAAAATTGCCGGAACTTATAAAAAAGATACATCAATTGGAACTCGAGATTGAAAAGCTGAAAAAAAGTGCCAGTGACGTAGATAATTCGGAGAGTAGATGATTAAGAATCAGCGGACGATTAAGAATGAGGTTACCTATGAAGGCGTAGGGCTTCATACCGGTAATAAAACGCGTATCACCTTTAAACCGGCTCCTGAAAATTATGGAATCAGGTTTGTTCGTGTTGATGTGGATAATGCACCGGAAATTCCCGCTGTCGTCGATTATGTGGTACAAAATACGGATATCGACAGCCTGCGTGGTACGACGCTTCAGGTAGATGGTGTCGAAGTGCATACAGTCGAACATGTTCTGGCAGCAATCGTCGGTCTCGAGCTGGATAATGTCAGGATCGAGCTGGATGCAAATGAACCGCCGATTGGGGATGGATCAGCAATGCCTTTTGTGAGCATGCTCCTGGAAGCAGGTATTGAGGAACAGTCCGAACCTAAAAACTATGTCGTTATCGAAGAACCATTATCTTACCATGATGAAAACCGAGGGATTGAATTCGCGGCATTACCTACCGACGATTATCGCATAACTGTGATGATAGACTATAAAAATCCAGCCCTGGGTAGTCAGCATAGCGGTCTGTTTTCAATGGAAAAGGAGTTTGTGTCTGAATTTGCTCCGGCGCGTACTTTTTGTTTCCTGCATGAAGTTGAAACACTGGTAGAGCAGGGGCTGATAAAGGGAGGCGACCTGAACAGCGCGGTTGTTATCGTAGACCGCCATCTGGAAAATGATGATATTAAACGTCTTCGTACCATGTTTGAGATAAAGGAAGATGTTGTACTTGGCGAAAACGGAATCCTTAATAACAAGCAATTGCGTTTTAAAAATGAACCTTCACGGCATAAACTTCTTGATATGATTGGCGATCTCGCCCTGGTCGGTGCGAATATCAAAGGACAAATTCTGGCTGCCCGCCCGGGCCACCAGAGCAATATCGAATTTGCCAGGGTTATCCGTAATCTCTACAAAAAACAGAAGCTTACCAAAAAATACCAGGATATCAGTAAGAAGGGCATTGTTTTCGATATCAATGCCATAAAAAAAATCCTTCCCCACCGTTATCCGTTTCTTTTGATCGATTCGATTATTGAATTTGAACCTGAAAAACGTGCCGTCGGTATTAAAAATATCTCTGCCAATGAACACTTCTTTCAGGGACATTTTCCCGATAAGCCGGTTATGCCGGGTGTGCTGATTGTTGAAGCCATGGGGCAGGTTGGCGGGGTTCTTCTTCTTAATGAGCGGGAAGGCGTTGAGAATAAACTGGTCTTTTTCATGGGATTCGATAATGTGAAATTTCGTAAAATCGTCCAGCCGGGTGATCAGCTGGTAATGGAACTTGAAATGATGAAAGCACGCCGATCTACTTTCAAAATGGCAGGAAAAGCGTATGTTCAGGGCGAGCTGGTCTGTGAAGCAGAATTAATGGCTGCCATGGTGGAACGTTGAAGGAGTTGAACATGACCGGAATACACCCGACCGCACTTGTGGATTCAAATGCTGAAATTGCTCCGGATGTGGCCATTGGTCCTTACAGCATCATTGAAGACGGTGTTAAAATAGCGCAAGGAACACATATTTCATCGCATGTTCGTATTTGCAAAGGAACTACGATCGGCGCATCCTGTTCCGTCTATCAGGGCGCTGTTATAGGAACACAACCACAGGATTTGAAATTCGGTGGTGAAGAATCCTATGTGACGATCGGGAATAATACGACCATACGTGAATATGCCACCATAAACCGTGCTACAAGCGACAGTTATTATACCAGAATCGGCGATAATTGCCTGCTGATGGCCTATTCGCATGTTGCACATGACTGTCATATTGGAAACAATGTCATTCTTGCGAATTCCGTAAACCTTGCCGGCCATGTGACCATCGAAGATTTTGTCGGTATCGGCGGGCTGACACCCGTACACCAGTTTACGCATATCGGAAGCCACTGCTTTATCGGTGGCGGACTCAGGGTGAACAAGGATGTCCCACCATATATTCTTGCTATGGGAGAACCCTTAACGTTTGGCGGCCTGAATACGATCGGTTTGAAACGCCGTGGATTCAGTGATGATACACTGAAACAATTGAAGAATGCTTTTCATGTCCTTTACAGGGAAAACCTGACCATTAATGAAGCCATTCAGAAGATAAAAAGTGATATTAACAATGTTCCGGAAATAGACCATCTGGTAGCCTTTCTGGAAAAGAGTGACCGCGGAATTGTACGCAGAGTTTGAGAACATCTTTCCTTTTAAATCTGTTAGATTCATACCTTATGCAGCCTATTCAGGCCTGCAGAATATGTGTGTTGATTACTATCTTGCACATGCCTGTGTAGAAAGCCACGAGCCTGTCGTCCGTTTTTATGGATGGAATCCTTTCTGTCTGTCTCTGGGAAAACATCAGAATGCCCGCGATGTCGCATCGGATAACCTCTTCGGGGCCGGCTTTGACCTGGTCAGACGCCCGACAGGAGGAAGTGCCATTTTCCATTCCGAGGAATTGACTTACAGTTTTTCGGTGCCGGGAACCCGACTGGATCATCAGGGATTGTATCGTTTTTTTCATATTTTACTGAAGTCTGCTCTGCAACAATGCGGCATTTCTGTGTCTCTGGAGGATACGACATCAGGATATCGTCTGAACCGTGGCGGGGATACCTTCGCCTGTTTCAACAGAACAGCCTTTTCTGAGCTTAAATGTGATGGCAAGAAAGTCGTGGGAAGTGCGCAAAAAATTTTTCCGGAGAGCCTGTTGCAACATGGTTCGATTATGCTGGGGAAAGGCCATCTCAGGCTGACTGATTTCCTCGATTTGGAAGAACCGCTGCGTAAACGCTATAAAGAACAAATGAATACAAAAGCGATCGATCTCAATACCATATCAGATCGCAGGATCAGCCCTGTTGACATTATGAAAACATTTTTAAGAGAGCTTTCGGAAAACACCGGCCTGATTACACGTATACAGGATTTACGGGAAGAGGAATTGAGCAAATCGATGCAATGGCAAAACCATTTTAAAACCGGTTTATAAATCACGTTTTTCAAACGAATACTGCATTAGAGGGCCAGTTGCAATTAATCTGTGATTGGATTATATTTATCCGATACACATTTTTAACCCATTCAGGAGGTATACGTATGAAATCCATCATTACCATGCTTTCCGTTGTACTGCTGTTTGTTGGCCAGGGATTTGCTCAGAGTGACCTTGATTTTACCCAATTCTCATCCCTGATGGATGTGGAAGATGATGTACAGAATGTGACTGACGGTATCCATGCCGGCTTGAGTGCGCTGGATTGGACCGATGCGTCAGCTCCGACCCTATTTCGCATCAGTGCAGGCGTCTTCACCGGTTTTGGTTCGTTCGATGCCAGCGAGGATATCGGACTTAAGGATGGAGGTGTTGCTCTTGGCAATGTCGGTGCCCAGGTCGGTTTTGGAACAGCCGGTTTTGAAGCCTACGCCCGCTTCTTTCCTGAAACCGAATTTTCTGATGTCAAGCTTAAAACACTTGGTTTCGGTCTGAAATATGAATTATCCAGCATAGTGCCCGTGCCGCTCTTTCCCGCATTGGGTATTTTTGCAGATTATAATACGCTTGACTTTGGTGTAGATGGTAAACGTTCGGGAGTCACGACCGATGGTAATATTCCGTATGAAACCCGGGCCGGAATCGATATGTCGCTTACCACGATTAATATCGGGGTTATCGCCAGCAAGGATTTCCTCCTCCTGCGTGTTTACGGAAAGCTGGCTTATGAGATGGGTAAAACCGATATAACCTGGAATTCCGCTTCCGGAACGGGTGGCGTTGATTACGTCGTCGTTGAAGAGAATGAAGAATTCGATAACAACGGACTTCGATACGGTGTGGGAATTACGCTTATGGGTATTCGTGCCGAAGTCGGGGGAAGAGGCAGCAATCTCTTTCTGGGACTCGGTTATGGTATTTCTATTTAACTAAAGCCCCGAAAGGGGCTTCTTTTTTTACCGGAGTTATTTCTAAATCGATACCGCTATGCTGAAGCATTTACGTCTTTATATTATTGTCACAGGAATTTGTGCCTTCTATCCCATGACGGCTTACGGGGAGAACATGCAGGCTCATCTGGAAGACATGCTCTATGCCGGACACTCGGAGCAGGTGTTTAAGAAATACCTGTCGCCGCTGTCTGTAGCACTCGGGCTAAACATGTCAACCACCTGCGCAACCAGTGCGGCTGCCCGGACACTTCCTCATTTTGAGGTTTCATTAAATATGATATCAACATCGGTTCCCGGCAAAGAGGCCTTTTTTCTGAATGAAGAGGGTAAAAAATATCCGACTGTATTCGGCCCGACGGATGTGAATGGGACGGATATTCAGGGTATTCGTTCGGGTAAACTTGAATTTCCCTCGATCCAGTTTAATATGGGACTGTTCGCGAGCCTGGAACTAGTTTTCCGTTATACGAATTGGGATATCGATCAAATAGGGGCGCTCGAACTCAGAGGACTGGGGATTAAATACGAACTGATTGAAATTCCGGTAGGTATCGATAAACCACTCTATTTAAGTTTGATGGCGAATTATCAGAATCTGCAACTTGAAAGCTTTATTGAGTCTGCTGCTTTTGGTATGACGATAAATGTATCCAAATCATTCAGCTTTTTACCACTGGAGCTCATCGGCGGTGTGCGCTATGCGAATAATATTTTGACGTTTGACAGCAACAAGTTAATGGAAAATTCCGGGATTGGTTCGGTAAATATCGATGGGATAAACGGCTTGTTTTATCAGATCGGTCTGGGGTACCGGGTCGCCTTTATTCGCGCCTTTGCCGATTATAATATCGGACAATATAATTCTTTTTCCGCAGGTGTCGGGATCGGTTTTTAGAAAAACAAGAAACAATTTTGTATAAAATATCGTTAGTTCTGTATCAATAAACAAATGAGTGAGTAAAAAATGACAATGATCCTGGCAATTATCTTTGTATTCAGTGTTCTGGTCGTTATCCACGAATTGGGCCATTTTCTGGCCGCTAAGTGGATGGGCGTCCGGGTTGAAAAGTTTTCTATTGGTTTTCCTCCCACTATATTTTCAAAAAAGATTGGGGATACGGAGTTCTCCATCTCGGCTATCCCACTGGGAGGTTACGTGAAGTTGGCCGGATTTATCGATGAAAGTATGGATTCCAAGGTGACGGGAGCCGATGACGAATTCAACTCCAAACCTGTATGGCGCCGTGTCGTCATTATTACAGCAGGTGTTATAATGAACCTGTTCCTTGCCGTTGCCATCCTTACATCATTGAACTATTACCAGGGGGAGCAAATTCTTCCCTACACAACGGTTGGCGACGTACAACCTGGCGGGGTGGCCTCGAAAATCGGATTTCAGGAGAACGATAAAATTATATCCGTAAACCAGGCGGAAGTCAATAACTGGAACGAGATAACCGAGGCTTTTATTGACAACCTGAACAGCGATATCACATTTGATGTCATAAGGAACGGCCAAACGGTTCATCTTATTTATAAAAAGGAATGGTTTCAGGACCGCAAAGGGGAGCAGCTTGACCTCAGTCCGCAAATCGCTTCGATGGTGGGCGATGTATCTTCTGATATGCCGGCAGATCAGATCGGATTACAAAAAGGAGACCTTATTACTGAACTGAATGGTCAACCCGTTAAGGACTGGAACGGCATGACCGACATTATCCGTGCCAATCCCGATAAACCGGTTTCCATAAAATGGCAGCGGGATGGGCAAACCATGAGCGATGAAATCACCCCGCAGGCCTTTACTGAAAACGCGGACGGAGAAGAAACCGCCGTCGGTAAAATAGGAATTACCTTCTTTATCGATTACCGGGATGTGGGAATCGGCACAGCGATTGTAAATGGTTTTACAAATACCTACAAAATGATCGCGCTTAACATTCGTGGACTCTGGTGGGTCATTTCGGGGACCAAGTCGGCTTCTGAGATCATGGGGGGACCGATCACGATTGCCAAAATGGCTGGTGACGCTGCTGATGCCGGTTGGATACAACTCTGGTACCTGATTGCCGTACTCAGTGCCGTTCTTGCCTTTTTTAACATCCTGCCCATTCCGGCGCTTGACGGGGGACATCTCTTTTTTATACTGCTGGAAGGAATCATGCGTAAACCGCTTCCCACAAAAGCTAAAATTAAAATTCAGCAGATTGGTATGGCGATTTTGCTGACCTTTATCGTTTTAATACTATATGTTGATCTGAAACGTATGCTCTTCTAAGACTATTGTAAAATAGAAAAAAATCCAATAATTTAAGATCACCATACGTTTTTGATGGTGATCTTTTTTTTTGCCGTAATAAGCAGGAATAACAAACGTGTCACATCTAAGTCAGGAAATCGAATTTTTTATCGAAAATGCGCTCAATGGCCCATACAACCCCCGTGTTGGCAAAAGCGTGTTTTTGTGCGATGAACGTTCTGTTGTTTCTGGACGTTTCACGAATTATAAAAAATCACTAACGTTAGAAATACCAGCCTGTACGGATACAAGCCGGTTTAAATCACGTTGCTTCCGTCTTCCACAGAGCCGCATATTCGTTACGATTGTGGAAGATTCCTGCACACGACTTCTATTTATTGATTTTTTTGAACAAACGGTTATTGTAGTGCGCCGGTATCATGATAAAGTAAAGACGATAAGTCTGAATCTCATTCACGCAAATCGACTTCTTACTGCGAATCGTGAGCCACTCACGGATGTGCATAATACATATTACTGGAAAGATGTTTCCGAAGATCTGGTTGTTTTTTGCGGTCCCCAGGCGCCTGAAACTATCCGTTCTGTGCCTGTAATCCTCAATCGCCTGTATTCTGACGAAAAAAAAAATCATCCGCTCGCTTCACTACGCTCTTCAGACCTGACGTTCATGGAAACCGTTGATAAATTATGGTCCCATATCACTTGTATTGGTCCGGATAGGGAAGTCGCTTTTTCAGAAAAAAAGGATCTTTCACCGGAAGAAGCGGGTAGCCTGTTCTGGTTGCGGGAACTCTATTGCTATTTGGGATGGTTCGAAGAAGCGAATAAAATGAGCAGGACGAATCCGGACGTATTCGATACCATTACTCCGGATAAAGGCCCCTTTTTCAGTATATATACAAGGGGTATCGAAGATGAAAGGGAACTACCGGCGGATGATCTGGAAAGCTACTGGATGGCTATCTGTAATCCATCGAAAAATGGCTATCTGCAGGAGTTGATTACACAAAAGCCCGATGAATTGATGGCATTCTCATTCCTGGCACTCCGCTTACAGTTCTGGTGGCATGATACCCTGTTTGAGCGTATCGATGGAGCTCTGAAAACGATGGAATCAGCAGGTATCTGGAAGATATGGAAATTGCTTTTTCTCCTGCAGCGGAGGTATTTTATTGCCCATAAAGGAGACTGGTACCGGCTCATGGTATCCGGTCGCGAAGAGAATACGGCATTCGAAGCAGGTGCAATTGGTCTGCAACACCTCAAACGAAAAAGCGGAAAAACAACAGTATTTCAATTTAAAGACATTTTTTCCATTACGGTTAATCAGGATGTCGTTCTGGCATATAACCGGAGCAGAAATGAAGTGGAACTGGTACCACATACAGAGGCGTCACCATTCTTTCGTAGCAGATTTTCCACCGCGATTTTAAAACATAATAGTCTTTTCATCCGCATTCCTCTTGCCTGGCGTCAATTCGAGATTCAGGCTGATGGTCTGCGTCTGAAATTTCTCCTGAAGAAAAAACGCTTCCAGATTACGGTTAGAAAAACGGATCCCGGGCAGGTATTTGAACTGGATCATTACCGCTCCGGATCAGACAAAACGGAACGATATATCAAGCTTTACAGGCAGGTGCAGACGGTTGATCCCGTTGTTCACTGCCGTATCTATGATGACCTGGGTAATAAACTGAGCACATTTGGACGGCATATTTCCCTGGTACAGCCGGTTATAATTGCGGTGGATCGCCGTGGTGTGTTATGTGAATCAGCCCAATTTAAAATAAACAGTCCCTCAAAGGGACAAACCCTGATGCGTAACCGAAGACAGGGTGATTTTCTGTCTGTGACTGAAAGATCCGCTGATATTCATATAAATGCAGGACATGGCGCTAGCCGGAATATGCAACTTCCAGCTCAAACAGGTATTTTTTACCGGTTCCTCGTTACACCCTCACTTTTCCTGTCACAGCAAATGATGATCTTGTATGAGGATCTGGCGGATAACCAGATATCAGCTATACGTAAAACGGTTTTTAACAGCTTCTCTTTTTACCCGGTAACGGTTCATTTCCATATGAAATGGTTAAAATGCCGGCAGTTTCATTTTGTTATACGTGAAGAAGAGGAAGCTGATATTGTCTTAAAACGCGATCTTTTCTCTCTGGCGAGGAAGCAACCATCTGGTAAAACCTTCTATTTTTTAATCCATCCCGAGAATGCAGTACCATTTTTTAATAAAATGTATACGCTGTTTTTGAATGAAATATGAGGAAGTGTGTCGCTGAAATAGAGGCGGGGCACTACAGGAATAATTTTTTTGATTCTCGCATCTTTTTTTATAAATTAAAGACTTGTTTGGTTTGGGGTTTAGAAGAGGGCCCATAGCTCAGTTGGTTAGAGCAGCCGACTCATAATCGGCTGGTCCGGGGTTCGAGTCCCTGTGGGCCCACTATTAATTGAAAAGGGCAATTATGGTATGTATGATTCCACAGTCAGCACATACAAGAAATAAGAATTAATAAAGTGCATTCTTACCAAAGGATGCACTTTTTTTATTTTAGTTAGTGAAGGAGGCGTTTAGGTGCAAAAAACATTGTATGCTTTGATTGAGCTGCAAGAAGTCGATAACCGGTTGGACGAGCTCATGGAGGAACGCGGTGATTTACCGTTGCTGGTCGAGGAACTGACCCAGAAAACAACAGAGAAAAAAGAGGAATTGAAAAACCTCAAGTCAGATCTCAAAGATGCAAAGCTCAAGCGGGGCGAACTTGAACTTTTTATAAAGGAGGCAGAGGAAAAGGTCAAGAAATATGACGAGCAGCTTTACCAGGTTAAAACGAACAAGGAATATGATGCAATCACAGCGGAAACCGAAAAGGTAAGAGAGGAGTTAAATAGAAATGAGGATGAGTTGCTTGATCTGGACCAGAAAATCGAAGACCTTGAACATTCCATTAGCCAGTCGGATGAAGAAATCAGTACACTTGAGAGCGAACTTGAAACGAATACAAATGATCTGAATGCCCGGATGTCAGAAACCGCGGAAGAGGAGAATATGCTGCGGCAGGAACGGGCCATTATTGTTCAGAAACTCAGTTCCCAGGTTGTTAAATCCTATGAAATGGTCAGGGAAGCCCGTAATGGAACCGGTATTGCCCGGGTTATCGGTGGAAGTTGTGGCGGATGCTACTCGTATATCCCACCACAGAAGATTGTTGAAATAAAAAAAATGCAAAAACTTTACACTTGTGAGTTTTGCGGGCGCATCCTCGTGTGGGATGAGTCACAGGAATAGAAATTAAATTAATAAAATAGAGATCCACAGGAAATCAGGTAGCCGCTTCGAGCTTTCGAGGAGGAAAGTCCAAACATCAGAGGGCACAATTTTCTGGGAAACCAGAAACAGCATGCAAATGCTGATGGATAGTATCGCAGAAAAGATACCGTCCCGTCTAACGGGATAAGGGTGAAAAGGCGAGGTAAGAGCTCACCACTTTGTTCCTGCGGGAATACCTGAATCAGGTACCATTAGGCAAAGGTATGAGAAACCCAATTTGATGCAAGACCAAATATAGAAGGAATTCATGTTTTGAATGCGTAGAGTCCCATGCGCGCTTTCAGTCTCTGACTGAGACACACTTCAGGGT
>CAYPHA010000012.1:86948-88143 GCA_964410215.1 uncultured Calditrichota bacterium
CCGGCAACGGTTGATTGAGATAAATGGCTACCATTCCGATGTATCGGGAACAGAATTTGGCTTATCGATTTGCTGTGGATCTCTCCATATTTTTATGGAGACTGCATGCTTTATCAGTGGGTGTTTCCGCAAACTGTCAATAAAGCAGCGATAGATGAACTTGTATCTGACTATAAGATTCATCCGGTCATCGCATCTATCCTTTTGAATCGCGGAATTGATTCCAGGTCTGTCCTTAATAAATTTTTCGCTAAAGATATATCGGAACTCCATGATCCGTTTCTGTTGTCAGGCATGGAACGGGCCGTTACACGGTTGATCAAAGCTCTCACCGATGGTGAACATATCGTCATTTATGGTGATTATGATGTTGACGGCGTAACAAGCGTTTCTATCCTTTATGACAGCCTTTTCAAACTTGGTGGCAAGGTTTCTTTTTTTATTCCGAATCGTCTTAAGGAGGGATACGGTCTTTCAACGGATGGTATTGGCATTGCTTTAAAGCGGAAAAGCACACTCATCATAACCGTCGATTGCGGTGTTACAGCCGTTGATGAAATTGATTATGCCAAGCGGAAGGGGATTGATGTTATTGTTTGTGACCATCATGAGCAGGGTGATGAGTTACCTAATGCCGTAGCCGTACTGAACCCCAAGCTGAAGAACTCCCGCTATCCGTTTAAAGAGCTTGCCGGATGTGGTGTCGCTTACAAACTGTTACAGGCACTGGAATCAAAACTGGATTACTCTGCTGATTTTGCTCATCATTATCTTGATCTGGTGGCGATGGGCACTTCAGCGGATATCGTGCCGCTCTATGATGAAAACAGGATACTGGTGCATCATGGATTGAAACAGATTAATACAAATCCAAGAAACGGTATTCTGGCTTTGCTGGAAAGCTGTGGTCTGCGTAACCGGGAGTTAACCGTTAATACAATCGTCTTTTCACTGGCTCCCCGGTTAAATGCGGTCGGTCGGATTTCGAATGCAAAAAAAGCGGTTCATCTCCTGACCTCGGACAGTCTTCAGCAGGCCAGAAATATTTCACAAATTCTCGAAGTGGAAAATAAAACACGAAAAGGAATTGATGAGACGACATTCAAAGAAGCCGAGAAACTGATTGAAAAAACCATTGATGTGGAAAAAAGCCGCATTCTGGTTCTGGCGAAAAAAAACTGGCATCTCGGGGTTA
>CAYPHA010000013.1:0-56873 GCA_964410215.1 uncultured Calditrichota bacterium
GCAGAAGTCAGTGTCTCCAGATGGTTCGGATGGTATACCGAAAGGTTATGGGTATCGAAATTAGAATAAATGAAATCCTGGAATTTTGTAAGAAGGGTGCTTTCAGTATCATTTCCGGTATCGATGTCCATTTCATATTGTCCACTGACCTTATGGCGCCGGACCGTGTTGATAAAAATATGATCGCAGGTAAAAACTCTTTTCAACAGATCCAGCAGATTGGGATTCCGGAAATTCAAATCCAGTGAACCGGAGAGCAGGTTAATGACATACGAGAGGGAAGAGATGAGATCATTCCGGTTATCCAGCGATCGCCGGAGGGATAACTGATCAGACCGGTCCGCAATGAACAGGATAAAAGCCTCTTTGTTATCATATTTACGCAACACTAATTTACCGGTACAGGGTAGGATGGCACCCCTGCTGTCCAGAAAGGTGAAATCGGGATTTTTGATAACCTGATCCTTTTGCAGACGGATTTCGGCGTTCAGCTTCTCAATGGAGAGACCGGGAATAACTTTATTGACCGGGTGTCCCGCAATCGTATCGGCTGTATAATGAAATTTATCCATGAACGCGTCATTCGATTCCACGATAATACCGCTCCGGTCAAAAACTAAAATACCGTCCGGAAAATGACAGATGGTATCCCTGTAATCGTCCGACTGCGATAACAGAAGCTGTTGTTCAGAGGACCGTTTATTGGACAGTGCGATGATATAACGAATCTGGGCAGTCAGACTCTCGGATGCTTCCCACACGAGGATATGCGGGTATTTGACAACCTCGTTATACATCTTTTCCCTGATGGATTTGATCAGAACATTGATGGATTGCGTACTGTTTTCAATTTTCAGCTTTTTCAGGTAGTTGAGCAGAGCGCCTGAATATTTTCCCGGCAGGACGATGACCGTCGTATAGAGGGTCCAGTCAAAACGCGGCGGCAATTCCTCAATATCATCAAAAAACAGAAATTCAACGTCGCGCATTTCCGCCAGTTTCGATTTCAGTAAGTTGTTGTTTTGTCTGGATTTTAAAGCAATAATTAATGCTCTGAAACGCATCGGAATTTTCTCTGGCAGATATTTTTACATAAAAATAAAATATATAAAAATTATTTGACAGTTTCTAATAATTTTTATAGTATTTTATGTTTTATTCCATGTGCTGTTAATTCAGCCTCAAAAGAAGCGGATATTCGTTGACATGAAGGGTCACATGGTCTATATTACTCATATTAATGACCTTTCAAACAAGAATACCATACACGCCATGAAACTAAGAATTCAAAAGATATTTGATGGTAAGTATGCAGTCGGTTTTTGTGAAAATCTACCCAGTTGTTATGTCCAATCCAGGGAAGAACATGACATTGTCGTGCGGTTACGCAGGGCTATCGAGCTTTATCGCAAAAATTGTGAACTCCGCAATCAGAGCCTTCCTGATGAATATGAGAGACCGATACTGGATAAAAAAATTCGCTTTGAAACTATTTCCAGTGCACAGCTCGTTAAAATTTTTCAGCGTATGCATTATCACCTGGAGTACAATAATCACGAATCCATACTCCTGATTAACTCCAATTTTCCATTTAACCGTGTGCATATACCCAGGGCAGAAGACCTGTCACCGGTAATCATTGCGAAAATATTCGGGAAACAGAACACGATTTGGGTGAATAAGCGTGCGCAGATGTCTTCTACCGGATAACAGGCTGCGGTAGTCTTTACGAATAAACCGTATTTTTTTTACCTGAGAACGACTCATATTTTACTTATACTTTAAATTTTGGGAGAATGTATCGTGCCCGACTCCAGTGAAAAAAAGTCTTATTCCAGAAGAAAATTTATCAAAGATGTCACTTCCGGTATGATCGGTACTACTGTTGCGCTCAGTGCCGTTAAACAAGGCCATGCCGGTCCTGCCGAAGAAAAGGCGATGGATGAGAAAAATGCCGGAAAAGTGGCCCTGCAGTTCAACCTGAACGGTAAAGATGTGAATGTCGCGGTTTACCCGCATACGACATTGGTCGAACTGCTGAGGGAGCATTTTGATCTGACCGGCACCAAGGTTGTATGCAATCAGGGTGAATGCGGCGGATGTACAGTCCTTCTGGACAATAAAGCCGTTTATTCCTGCCAGATGCTTGCACTGGATGTTCAGGACAGCCGTGTGCTGACTATCGAAGGGTTGCTGGATGGCGAGAAACTGCATCCCCTGCAGCAGGCGTTTATCGATAAAGACGGCTTACAGTGCGGGTTTTGTACACCGGGACAAATTATGGCTGCATACGCTCTTCTGCTTGAAAATCCGTCCCCGGACAGAGAAAGCGTCATACAGGGAATGTCCGGTAATCTTTGCCGCTGCAGCGCCTATCCCAAAATTATCGATTCAGTCTTACATGCAGCGCAACTGATGAAACGCTGATCAGGCTGCACAGAATTGCGCAAACGGAGGCTCTATGGCTAAAACCAGGATTATCAAAACAAAATATTACATCGAAGATGAACGCGTGGAGACCCTGGCCGAAGTTCCGGTGGAAAAGAGGGATTCCTGGCAGGGAAACGATACGCTTAACGTCGTAGGCCGTGGCACGGCACGCAAGGACGGATATGATAAAGTAAGCGGCTCGGCACGCTATACGTATGATATAACACTGCCCAACATGGTTTTTGCAAAAATACTGCGCTCACCGCATCCACATGCCCGGATAAAGATGATCGATACAAAAGAGGCCGAGAAGCTCAAAGGGGTGCTTTATATTCTGACACATAAAAATGCGCCGAAAATGCCATGGTTCGGAGACAGTTACCTTTTTGATACACATATCCGGTATGAAGGCGATGAAGTGGCCTGTGTTGCGGCGGTTTCCGAGGAAATAGCCGGACAGGCACTTGAAATGATACGCGTTGCGTACGAAACACTGCCCTTTGTGGTAACATCTGAAGAGGGGATGGGGCCCGCTGCTCCCAAACTATATGATGAGGGAAATATTCTGGGGGGTGAGCCGAGCCGCTATAGTCGCGGAGATGTGGAAACGGGATTTAACGAAGCTGATCATGTAATCGAAGACACGTTTACGACACAGGTTGTCGTTCACAATCCTACGGAAGTACATTGCAGTGTCGCGAACTGGAACGGCGGAGAACTGACCGTCTGGGATTCCACCCAGGGGATTTTTTCCGTTCGGGACGCATTATCCAGGAGCCTGGATATACCTGCTAATAAGATACGTGTTATAAAACACTACATGGGTGGTGGTTTCGGTGCAAAACTGGCTTGTGGTAAATATACGGTGATGGCAGCCCTCATTGCCCGAAAAACCGGACGGCCTGTTAAAATTACCCTGGATCGTAAAGAGATGAATCTGGCTACCGGCAATCGGCCGGATTCATTACAGAAGCTGAAAATTGGCTTAAAAAAAACCGGTGAAATAACAGCTTTATCGCATTATTCACACGGTATGTCCGGTGCTTATCCGAGTGGTGCCGGATGCAGCTGGCCCCTTCGTACCATCTATAAATGTCCGAATGTCTCCACAGAAGAGTATTCTGTCTTTGTCAATGCCGGACCGGGCAGGCCCTTCAGGGCACCGGGACATGTTCAGGGCGTCTTTGCTCTGGATTCACTGATGGATGAAGCCGCCGAAAAAATCGGAATGGATCCCCTTGAATTCCGTCTGAAAAATTATGCGGAAACCGACCAGGTTTATAATCTGCAGTATACAAGCAAGAAGTTGCGGGAATGCTACGCACAAGGTGCGGAAGCCATAGGCTGGTCACGTCGAAGACAACTTTCGGCCTCCGGTGATACGGCCGTTAAGCGCGGTATCGGTATGGCCTCCCAGATATGGTGGGGAGGTGGCGGTCCACCGGCCCATGTCATACTGAAAGTGAACTGGGATGGCAGTGCCGAGGTGTTGTGCGGTTCACAGGATCTGGGCACAGGCACGTATACCATTCTTGCCCAGGTCGTCAGTGAAGTGCTCGAAATTCCGGTGGATCATGTCAGGGTAATCCTGGGTGATACAGCCACCTGTCCGTTCGCTCCTTCGAGCGGAGGCAGCCAGACGGCGCCATCCATCACACCGGCTGCACGGGATGCGGCGGAGCAGGTGAAATTTAAATTAATGGAAGCGGCAGCCGCGGTTATGGAAACAGTCCCGGAAAACCTCGTTTATGAAAAGGGGACCATCCGCAACAGGGAAGATGCGGATTCCGGATTGAATATCGGAAGTATTATAAGAAAAATGGATGAACGCGTGCTGACCACATACGGCTCCCGGGAGGAGAATCGTGAGGGCTATATGATCAATTCCTTCGGTGCCCAGTTTGCCGAAGTGGAAGTGAATCTGCTTACCGGAAGGATCAGGGTAGTGAAAATCGTTGCTGCCCATGATATCGGCAGAACGCTGAACCGCACCCTGCTCGAGAATCAGTTTGAAGGCGGCATCATTCAGGGCATGAGTTTTGCCCTGATGGAAAATCGTACGATCGATTATAATACAGGTAAGGTACTGACCACGAATCTTTATGACTATAAGATGCCGACCATCCTGGATACCCCTGAAATCGAAGTGATTATCGTAAGTGACGGTGATCCGCTGATCAGCAATACCGGGGTGAAGGGTATCGGAGAGCCGCCGATCATACCGACGGCCGGTGCGATTGCCAATGCCGTGTATAATGCAATCGGCGTGCGTATTAAAACCTTACCCATAACACCGGATGTCGTACTCAATGCATTGCATGCCTGATAGCGTGATGCAGAATATGTTAACAGAATGTCGGGGTTGATATGAAGTCTTTTGAATATGTACATGCACATTCTCTCGAGGAAGCACAGAAATTTGCGGGATCGGACTGGAACAGCAGGTTGTTATATGCCGGTGGAACCGATCAGCTTAGTATGATTAAGCACGATATCGATCGTCCGGACAGGCTTGTTAATCTGAAAAGGATACCCCACCTGAACAAACTGGAAAAGGGGCGGGAAGGCTTGCGGATCGGATCGCTTGTCACGGTTTCGGATCTGGTGAAAGACCCGCATATTAAGAAAAATTATACGGTGCTGTATGAAGCGGCCATGCATATTGCCACTCCCCAGCTCAGAAATATGGCCACAGTCGGTGGTAACCTGTGTCAGCGTCCAAGATGCTGGTATTTCCGGGGCGATTTTCCCTGTATCCGAAAGGGTGGCGACACCTGTTTTGCCGTTGGGGGTGAAAATAAGTACCACTGTATCATAGGGGGAGACCCCTGTTTTATCGTTCATCCTTCTGATCTTGCCGTTGCCCTGATGGCGTTGGATGCCCGGGTTGTTATTTACGATAATCATAAAGAAGAAAAAACAGCGTTAAAGGATTTTTTTGTACTACCTGAAAAAGATCCGCTCCGCGAGAACCGGCTGCAACCGGGACAGATTATTACCGCCGTCGAAATACCGGCACCTGCCCCCGGAACCTGGAGCCATTACGATAAAGTCAAAGAGCGGGGATCCTGGGATTTTGCCCTTGTCAGTGCGGCACTCGTCGTAAGCGGTGATAAAAGAAAAATCACCAGCGGCCGGCTTGCTTTTGGTGGTGTCGCACCGGTTCCCTGGATGGACGAAGACATCATTAGGCAACTGGCTGACCTTTCCACCGAAAAAGCCGCACTGAAAGGTTTTTCAGAAAAGTTGTTCAGGGATGCGGTTACGCTCGGACAGAATGAATACAAAATCCGGATGGCCCGCAACCTCGTTTTGTCCATGATGGATGATTATATATCAGAAGTAAAGAATTAAAAAATTCTAATTTTTTTATTGAAGTATGTTCTCTGATTTTTTATTATCCTATTGAATTATCACTTCAAAGGTTTCCCCGAATACTATTCTACGCGTGGATTCCATTGTTTTCAAAATTGTTTGTTTTGTTCTTTAAATAGTTCGTTTTCCATACAAACATTCAAAATGTCATGTTGAAAAGGGGGATCATATTAAATTTGGAAATGACTGTCTGAATATTATAACCACAAAAAGAGGAGCAGTTTATGGAAAAGAGTGAAATTCAGGAACGCGTTAAAAAAGTAATCGCCAATGTCCTCAAGACCGACATGTCCGATATCAGCGATGATTCTAATTTTGTTTTTGATCTTGGCGCTGATTCGATGCAGAGTCTGGAACTTGTGGCGGCTTTTGAAGAAGAATTCGATATCGAAATGGATGAGGACAAGGCATTGGAAATTCAAAATGTTGCCGATGCCGTGGCATTTATCGCCGGTTACCTGAAATAACGCTACCCAAGGAGTTTGCATGCCTGAAAAAAATATTTTAAGAATAAAAAACCTGGAGCATATCTTCTATCCGAAGAGCGTGGCTGTCGTAGGTGCGAACCGTGTTCGCGGTACCGTTCCCTGTGATATCTTTTATAACCTGCTCGAATCGGAATTGCAGGGCATTCTTTACCCGGTCAGTCCTAAAGAGAAGTACATTGCTTCCGTCAAAGCCTATAAGTATGTAATAGATATCGAAGACCCGGTCGATCTGGCCATTCTCGTATTCCCCAGCTCCGTCTGTCATATGGCCCTGGAACAATGCGGACAAAAAGGTATCAAGGCGGTTATCATTATATCCGCCGGATTCCGGGAAGTCGGAGAAGCCGGGCTGGCCCGTGAAAAACAGATCAGGGAAATCGCCGATAAATACGACATGTCCTTTATCGGTCCGAATTGTCTGGGAGTTATCAATACCGACCCCCGGTCGAATTTGAATGCCTCTTTTGCCCGGAAAATGCCCCAGGCAGGTGAGATTGCCTTTCTTTCCCAATCCGGAGCTCTGTGTACCGCCGTGCTGGATTATGCCCGGGCGAAGCATATCGGTTTTTCAAAATTTGTCAGTTTCGGTAACAAAGCCGATATCAATGAGATTGATCTGCTTTATTATCTTAAAGACGATCCTAAAACCAAAGTTATCCTGATTTATCTCGAGGAAATTAGCGACGGCCAGTCGCTGGTCAAGGCGGCAAAAGAAGTGATCAAAGAAAGCGGCAAGCCGATCCTGGCCCTGAAATCCGGCAGGACGAGCGCAGGTGCATCCGCCGCTGCTTCACATACCGGTTCCCTCGCCGGCAGTGATGAAATCTGCGATGCGGCATTCCGCCAGGCCGGGATCATTCGCTGCCTCGATATCGAGGAGATGTTTAACAAGGCTATTGCCATGACCTATCAACCCCTGCCGGTTAATAACCGCATAGCGATCATTACCAATGCCGGCGGGCCCGGGGTTCTGACCACCGATGCGGTGATTCATGACGGTTTACGCCTTGCTGAATTCTCAGCTGAGACAACCGACGTTTACAAAAAAACCTTGCCGAAGACGGCAAATATCAAGAATCCGGTGGATGTTATAGGGGATGCGCGTGCCGATCGCTATTCCATTGCACTGTCGACGGCCTTTAAAGATGATAATGTAGATGGTATTTTCGTGATCCTCACACCGCAGTCAATGACGGATATCGAAACCATCGCCCGGGAAGTGTGCAGTGTGGCCGGCAAATATGATAAACCGATCTATGCATCATTCATGGGCGAATCCGATGTGGCGGCGGGGATTGACATCCTTCAGAAAAGCCAGATTCCGCACTATATTCTGCCTGAGTCCATGAGCAGTTCGTATGCAAGTGCCTTCCGGTTCGCAAAACGAATCAGAGTAGGTGAAAGCGCACCGAAACGCTATGAAAAGGCCGATCATGCTACCGCTGAGCGTTTATTGCACGGCGCACTGGAAAAGAAACGGCATTACCTGCCCGAAGAAGAAGCTGTTAAAATACTGGAAGCTTACGGTCTGCCTGTTTTGAAGAACGGTATGGCCTATAACGAAAAGGATGCCGTCAGGATATCCGAAGAGATTGGATATCCGGTTGTGATGAAAGTGATGTCAGACGATATCGTCCACAAATTCGATGTAAAAGGCGTGGTTCTGAATATCGATTCTGCTGAAACAGCCGCAACGGCTTATAACAGCATTATGACGAATGTCAAAGAATGTATGCCGGATGCGGAGATAAAAGGCATATTTGTTACAAAAATGATTCCCCCCGGAGAAGAAGTTATCGTGGGTGTAAAACGCGATCCTTCTTTTGGACCAACCATCATGTTCGGTCTGGGCGGGATTTTTGTGGAAATCTTTAAAGATGTCAGTTTCCGGGTCGCCCCTGTTGATGAACAGTCGGCAGATGCTATGATCAACGAAATCAAAACGTCCCAGATTCTTAAAGGAGCCCGGGGACGCAAAGCACGTGACCTGGAAACGCTCAAATTGTGTATCCAGAGAATTTCGCAGCTTGCAGAAGAATGCCCGGAAATTAAGGAGCTGGATATAAACCCCCTGATTGTTCTGGAAAAAGGCAAAGGTGCCTTTGTAGCGGACGCTAAAATCATGTTATAACAAGGAGTATGCAATGAGAATTTTAATTCATGAGAGTTACCAGGCTGTTAGTAAATGGGTGGCACACCATATTGCCCAAAAAATAAATGAAGCCAATCCAACACCTGAAAAACCTTATGTCCTTGGACTACCTACCGGTTCTTCCCCGATTGGCACCTATCAGGAGTTGATTGAATTATATAAACAGGGCAAGGTATCTTTCAAAAATGTTGTAACCTTCAATATGGATGAATATGTCGGTCTTCCTGAGGATGATCCCCAGAGCTATCACTATTTTATGTGGAGTAAACTGTTCAGCCACATCGATATACCGGAAGAGAATGTCAATATACTCGATGGAAATGCGCCTGATCTCGAAAAAGAGTGCGAACGTTTCGAACAGAAAATAAAGGATATCGGCGGAATCAACCTCTTTCTCGGCGGTATCGGTCCGGACGGGCATATTGCGTTTAATGAGCCCGGGTCATCGCTGTCGTCACGTACACGTATCAAGACACTGACGTACGATACGATACTGGCGAATTCCAGATTTTTTGATAATGATTTGAAAAAAGTGCCCAAGACGGCGCTTACTGTTGGTGTCGGAACCATTATGGATGCCAGAAGGGTGGTCATAATAATCAATGGTTATTCGAAAGCCCGTGCGCTGCAAAAAGGCGTTGAAGAAGGGGTTAATCATATGTGGACCATCTCCATGCTACAATTGCACCGCAAGGGTATGATTGTCTGTGATGAAGAATCCACCATGGAATTGAAAGTCGGGACAGTCAAGTATTTCAAGGATATCGAAAAAGAGGCGCTCAGTAATCTGCCGGAAGTATAAACAAAGAAACCTCCAAATGAGTACGTGCCCATTTTTGCTCCGGCGGAAATGGGCACTTCTTATCTATCATCATTAAACGGGATATGCAAATGAAATTTAGAAATCTGACCAGTACTGAGATTGGCACTTTAAAACAAAACGGTTGCAGGGCGGAGAACTGGGATACGGTTCAGGTCTGCGAAGGATTTAAAGCGGAACACGTTGCTCATGTGTATTTTTCCGGTGATATAAAACTGGGCAGGTTGGACGGTTCCTTTAAATCGGCCGGTAAGGAAGTCAAACCGGGCATTTACAACAGCCGTCTTCATAACTGTAGCATTGCAGACCGCGTATTTATTGCTGATGTACGCATGTTGTCCAATTACAGCATTGCTGACGATGTCATGATTCAGAATGTCGGCAGTCTCAGCGTAACCGGCGAAACCCGGTTTGGTAACGGCACCGCCATTGATGTTCTGAACGAAGGGGGAGGCAGGGAACTGATGATTTATGATCAACTGACAGCCCAGATTGCCTATCTGTCTGTCCTTTACCGTCATGACAAACAACTTATCACATCGCTGGAACAGTTAATCCATGCTTATGCCGAATCTAAAAATAGCCGCGTCGGGGTTATTTCCAATCATGTACGGATGGAAAATTGTAATATTATAAAGAATGTATATGTCGGACCGTGGTGCCATATCGCCGGCTCCCAGTTACTAAGTGAAGGAACCATACGCGGTGCCGAATCCGCACCCACCCTGGTTGGCGATGGTGTTATCGCAGAATCCTTCATTGTCCAATCCGGCTCTAAAATAAACGGAGGCGCCCTGCTGAAAAACTGTTTTGTCGGTCAGAGCGTTCAGATAGGACGGCAGTTCTCGGCGGAAAATTCAGTGTTTTTTGCCAATTCCGAAGCCTTTCATGGTGAGGCCTGCAGCCTGTTTGCCGGTCCTTATACGGTCACACACCATAAGTCGACTCTCTTGATTGCCGCGCTGGTTTCATTTTACAACGCCGGTAGTGGTACCAATCAGAGTAATCATATGTACAAACTGGGTCCTTTGCACCAGGGTATTCTGGAGAGGGGCGCCAAAACCGGTTCATTCTCTTATCTGTTGTGGCCATCACGCGTCGGTGCCTTCAGCGCCGTAATCGGTAAGCATTTCACCAATTTCGATACCTCCGCATTTCCTTTTTCCTATATAACAGAGGAAAATGGAAAATCAGTATTGACACCGGCCATGAACCTGTTTACGGTGGGAACCCGCCGGGACAGTGAAAAATGGCCTAAACGGGATAAACGTACCGATACCGATAAGCTTGATTTAATCCATTTTGATCTGTTTAACCCCTATACAACCGGCAAAATTGCTGAAGGCAGGAAACTGCTGTTAAGCTTGCTGGAAAAAAGTGAGAAAAAGCAGGAATTTGTCTCATGGAAAGGCATCGTAATCAAACGGCTGCTGTTACGGACCTGTGCAAAGTACTATGATCTGGGCATTCATATCTATCTGGGCGAACAGATCATCAAACGACTCGAAAAACATGAGGGAGATGCGGCCGGCCTGTTGAATGATATTGCCGGTTCCGATGAGGGATCCGTTCCCGGAGAAGAGTGGGTTGACCTGTGTGGTATGGTTTCACCAAAAAAATCTGTTGACAACTTTTGTGATCAGTTAAGGGCAGGCGCTTTTTCATCGCTATCCGAAGTACGCGAAGGATTGAAAATCATCTTTGAATCAACCGGTGAATCGGAGTGGAAATGGACCATACAACTGCTCCGTGAAGTATTGGATAAAGATACAATTACGGCAGATGATCTGAAGTCCGTTGTCGAACAGTGGATGAAGAACAGGATTAAACTGAATAATATGATACTTAAGGATGCCGAAAAAGAATTCGATCAAAACAGCCGGTACGGGTATGGCATCGATGGCGATGAAGATGTGAAAATTCATGATTTTACCGCTGTTCGCGGAGAATTTGAGACAAATAGTTTCGTAACAGGGCTACTTGAGGAAAACGAGACCATAAAAAAACGGGGGGAAAAATATAGCGGGATGATTTAGCCGGATATATTGGTTCGATCGACGATTTTTAGTTCGGATTCGCCCTGATTTTTTGTATATTGGGCCCGAAATGAGATGAAAATACGCTTATGGTAATGAATTGTATAAGAGGAGCCTGATCGGTGAGTAAGAAAAAAATACTCATAATGGATGATGAAGACCTCGTTAGAAATACAGCGAAAGAGATGCTTGAATGTACGGGCTTTGAGGTCGATGTGGCCATTGAGGGTGGTGAGGCGATATTAAAATATAAAGAGGCCAAACAGTCCGGTGTACCGTTTCACGCAATTATTCTGGATCTGTCCGTGCCGGACGGGCTTGGCGGAAGGGAAACGATCGGTGAACTGCTGAAAATAGACCAGGGAGTAAAAGCCGTCGTATCCAGTGGAAATACGCATGATGATGTGACGACTAATTTTCGAAACTATGGCTTCTCTGCCGTCATCGGGAAGCCCTATAACCTTGCTGAGCTTCATACGACGCTCAATAAGATCATTGATTAACCAGGTATACAGGACAATCCGATTTGGGAGAGATTCCTGATGCGCTTGTGCTCGCGGCAGGATTTTCATCACGGATGGGAGCATTCAAGCCGCTCCTGCTCTATGATGATAAAACGTTTATCGGACAGATTATTGAAAAACTTCAATACACCGTGCGTTCCATAACCGTCGTCACAGGCTATAACGCCGCTGCCGTTCAATCTGTTGTCGAGGACTATGCCACGACATCAATAATTCCGCTTTATACGGTTTATAACGAAAATTACAGAGAGGGGATGCTGCACTCTCTCAAAACGGGTATCCGGCATCTTAAGAGCGATGCAGACTGGATTCTTTATCATTTTATCGATCAGCCCCATCTTCCGGATACATTTTATGGTGAATTCATTGCACAAATCGATAACAGCTTTAATTGGATCCAGCCATCCTTTAATGAGCGTGGCGGTCATCCTCTGCTGCTGAAAAATACTTTGTGCGATGGGATTCTTCGGCTTGAGGAAGGGCAGACCCTTAAAAATATGTCACATGCCACCGGTACGAAAAAGCGTTACTGGGAGTGTCCGTATCCAGAGATTCTGAACGATTTTGACAGGCCTGAGGATATGACGATGCGGGATGATCATTAAACGGACAAATAACAGTCAATTTAACCGGAGATATGATGGGTATTTACAAGCTAATTGTTGACCTTGAAAACCAGAATAAGTCCTATGTCCTGGCCACGGTTATAGAGACATCCGGATCCGTTCCGGGAAAAGTCGGATTCAAACTGCTTGTAACGGATGATGAGGAAGTACACGGAACGGTCGGGGGCGGAGCACTTGAACAATCTGTAATCAAAGAAGCCCTAACACGGCTCCGAGAAGGCCGGTCGGGACGTGCCGAATATGTATTATCTCCGGATAAAAAACAGGACGATAAGCAGCCGGATGTGAAACAGATCGCCATGAATTGTGAAGGGAAATCAACGATATTTTATGATGTGTTTCGGCGGAGACCGGCTGTCTATGTGTTCGGTGGCGGGCATGTCGGCAGTTCACTCCTCTACTTTCTGAAACCGTTGAACTATTATGTCCGACTGATTGATAACCGGTCTGAAATGACAGGGGATAACCGCCTTATCAACGCGCAGGAAGTTATACACAGTGATTATCTCGAATATGCCGAAACGTTTGTTCCGGAAACAGACAGTTATATCGTGATACTGACACAGGGACACCGGTTTGACTATGACATCCTGAAATCCATTTATAAACGTGAACTGGGTGTCAGGTATATTGGTATCATCGCCTCTAAATCGAAAGCCTTTGCCATGATAAAAGATCTGAAATCGGATTTCGGTGAAGATGTTGATATGAGTTGTATTTCCACTCCTGTCGGATTACGAATCGGGGGGAACACAGCCACTGAAATTGCTCTATCCATCGCGGCTGAAATACAAAGCGTACGCTTTGATAAAATTCTGATTCCGGAGTGACCCTTATTCGAGCTGCCTGATCAGGTGACTGATTCTAAGAACCATCATCCTGCAGTATTCCGGTTTCAGACAGTCCTCATCTTTCTCTTCCAGGGTTTTTATTAATTGATTTAAACGATTTATAGTAATGGTTGAGATGTCCGCGTTAATTAGTTCGCCTATATTTTCCAGCTCTGTGATAATCTGATTGTAAAAACGCACACGCTGAATCCAGCCCATTTCAAAACCCTTGTCTGTAAGCGCGATCAGGCGTCGGGTAGCAGCAATCGTCGACAGGGTGTCGGGCTCCCCAACCGGTCCGATGGTATAACGCTGTACGCGGTCTGATGGAAACCGGATACGCTGTTTGAAATAGGTTTCGATCGAATCGGGCAGGATTTCCGGTATGAACCGTGTTTTGCTGCGGCCGGAAAAATAGCAGGGTATGATACCGGGTATATCTGAACTGAAAAGGCGGAATCCGTTCAGATCGGAACCGATACCGATACCTGCCGCGTCCGGCGCGTCTTCTTTTAATGCCCATCCGATGGAAGGGGGCTCCGCAAACTGGACGGAGAACCAGTTATTATCAGGCATGATCTGGTTTGTGTAGCTCCCGTAGAGTTCAACGGCAAATTCCCTTATCAGCTGGCGGCTGTTTTTACCATTGCGGATCAAATAATTATAAGTATAAAAAGAGGAACCGGCATCATAGGTAATTTCCAAATCAACAAAGGGGTGAATCTTTGTTGAAGGTTCAAATTCCCAGATATAGCGCTGCGGACCCGCATCGTCTTCGAACCGGATGATATAATTTCCGGATTCTGAATCGAATTGTATGCTATCCGGTATTTGAGCCGGTGCAGACGTAAAAGAAAAGAATAATATACTGAACAAAACGTATTTTTTCATTATCCCAACCGGCTGAGGTGATCTTCTTCCGGATTTATTATTCGGCATAACTTCCCTGATCCTTAAAAAAATGCGCCATTACAGATCCTTTGCGCAGACTGCGAAAGACAGAGAAGATGCCGGATTTGTATATAAAATGATTAGGTTATATATTCTAAATTAAACCAAACGGTAAAAATAATCAATTGCAGACAAATGTGCTGACATACAGAAAAATTACGGTGTTCTGGATGCCTCTTGCCGCCACCTGGCTGATGATGTCTCTGGAAGGACCTTTCCTTGCCGCCATAATAGCACGCCTTACAGATGCCAAGTTCAATCTTGCAGCCTATGGCGTTGCTTTTTCCTTCGCTCTGATTATCGAAGCACCTATTATCATGATTATGAGTGCCTCCACAGCTCTGGTCGGTAACCGTCAGAGCTATAATAAAATGCGCTATTTTACCTATACTCTCAATATTGTGATCACCGGGATCATGATACTTTTTCTGATTCCACCCATTTTTAATATGATTGCAAAAGATCTGATCGGCTTACCGGAACCCGTGGCCCGCCTGACCTATTTCAGTACCATGCTGATGTTACCCTGGCCGGCTGCCATCGGTTTCCGTCGTTTTTACCAGGGGATCATGATCCGTTATAACAGGACGCGCCGGGTCGCGTACGGAACAGTAATCCGGCTCCTGTCCATGTCGCTGACAGCCCTTCTGCTGTATCTTTTCGGAGACCTGCCGGGCGCCTATGTCGGCGCACTGGCGCTTTCAGCGGGAGTCGTCATAGAAGCCGTCATCAGCCGCCTGATGGTCTCTTCCATTCTGAAAGCGCTTCGACGGGAAGAAATGGAGGAGAGGGAAGAGGCACCGCTGACTTTCAGCGACATCATTCATTTCTATTATCCGCTTGCACTGACCTCGATTCTTGGATTGGCCGTACAGCCAATGATCACACTTTTTATCGGTCATAGCCGTATGGCCCTGGATTCCCTGGCGGTCCTGCCGGTGATTAATTCTCTCATATTTATTTTCAGAAGTATGGGATTGTCCTATCAGGAGGTCGGTATTGCACTGATCGGCAGCCGGGGCGAAAATTACACACGGTTGCGAAATTTCGCTTTTTACCTGGCCGGTACCGTCACCGTTTTTCTGTCCATTCTGGCTTTTACCGGTCTTGCCGATTTCTGGTTCAGAGGGGTCTCCGGGTTGACGCCCGATCTCGCTGCTTTCTCCATTCTGCCGACACAGATTCTGACCATATTGCCGGGGCTCGCCGTTCTGCTTGCTTTCGAACGTTCTATTATGGTGTCTGTGAAAAATACACGGCCTGTAACAGGTGCCACCGGACTCGAAGTATCTTTTATCATAGCGATTCTTGTTATAGCCATATATATTTTCAACAGTATTGGTGTTATAGCCGCGGCACTGGCGCTTGTCATCGGCCGGTTAAGTGCGAACATCTATCTGCTCGGACCGGTGTTAAAAGTCGTCCGGCGCTTTACGGACAGGCGTTCCCCGGAAACGAAAGCTGAACTTGTTGATTAAATTTCTAACAAATTATAAATAGATACCGAACAACATAGAGAAAAAAAGGTGGCATTATGACATTTGACGCACATCCTTATAACGACGGTAAAATCGTCGTTCTCGATGTTCCGGCCCGGCTGACAATAGATACCGCTGATATTTTGAAGAAACAGCTTAAAGATCTGGTAGAACAGGGTGTTTACAATATTGTCATGAATCTTGAAAATACCGACTACATGGATTCCAGTGGGCTGGGAGCTATTGTCTCCAAGATTGCCGTCACCCGTTCCAACAAGGGAGATATCCGCCTGGCCGCGGTTAAAAAATATGTCGATTATCTGCTCAACCTGACCCATCTTAATAAAATTCTCAAAACATACGATACGGTCGGGGAGGCCGTTACCAGCTTCAGGGATGCCGGATGAACGAAACAACCGATACCTCAAAATTCCATTTCAGTAAACCGGATTATGACCGGGAACCACTGCAAATCCCGGAAGAGACCGAACAGAGGATAAAGCAACGCCTGGCCGCGCTGTACGGTGCTTCCAAAGCAGAAACCTGGTATCCCGAACTGGAACGTATTCTGCGCGTCTATTATGCGCATAAAACGTCAGAAATGATAGCGTGGGAGCAGAATCTTTCTGCCGAAGACCGCTTTACGGAAAATGATGTTATCCTGATAACATACGGCGACCTGGTGACGAACGACGGACAGAAACCGCTGGAAACCATGGCGGAAATATGTTCAGAATACTTGAAGGGTGTCTTCAATATTATTCACATTTTGCCCTTTTTTCCCTATTCTTCGGATCGCGGTTTTTCTGTTATGGATTTTGAGGAGGTGGATCCGAAACTGGGAACCTGGGACGATATTCTGATACTGAAGAAAAATGCCAAGCTCATGTTTGACGGTGTTTTCAACCATGTGTCGTCGCAAAGCCGCTGGTTTCAGGAGTTTTTGAACCAGAATCCCGAGTTTACTGACTTTTTTACCGTTTTTTCAACCAGGGAAGGGATATCAGCGGATCATTTAAAAATAATCATCAGGCCGCGTACGTCGGAAGTACTGACACCGTTCAGCACGCTCAACGGAACCCGCCTGGTCTGGACAACCTTCAGTGAAGACCAGATCGATCTTAATTATCACAATCCCAGGGTGCTGATTAAGATGATCGAAATTATGCTGTATTACATTATTAAAGGAGCCGATCTCCTGCGTCTCGATGCCGTTACATATCTCTGGGAAGAACTGGGGACCAGTTGTGTGCACCTGGACCAGACCCATCTGACGATTAAGCTGTTCCGCGATATCCTTGATCTTGTCGCGCCGCATGTTGCCCTGATCACGGAAACAAATGTGCCCCATCAGGACAATATCCGCTATTTCGGTAACGGGAATGACGAGGCACAGATGGTCTATAACTTCGCATTGCCTCCCCTGGTTCTGCACGCGTTTCAGACGGCTGACACGACCCGATTGAGCAGGTGGGCCCAGTCTCTCAGAAAAATTTCCGATACGGCAACCTATTTTAATTTCCTTGACTCCCATGACGGTATCGGTGTCATGGCGGTAAAAGACATATTGACGCGGGAAGAAATCGAAATGATGGCCCTTAAGGTCGTGGAAGGCGGGGGATATATTTCATATAAAGACAATGGTGATGGTACGAGTGCCCCGTATGAACTGAACACAACCTGGTTCAGTGCCCTGAACAGTGACAACAGTGAAGAGGATGAAGACGTTCAAATCGAACGATATATTGCTTCCAGGTCCATTGCTCTGGCCCTGATGGGTGTCCCCGGTGTCTATTTTCACGGACTCCTGGGATCAAAAAATGATGCTGAACTGGTAATCGAACAAAAATCAACGCGTAGTATCAATCGTAAAGATATTGATAAATCTTATTTTTTAAACGCACTCGAAGATAGCCGTTCTTATACATCAAAAGTGGCCCAGCGCCTTACGTCCCTGATCCGTATACGTAAGAATGAACCCTGTTTCCATCCCAACGCCGGTCAGCAGATCCTCGACCTGTCCACGCAGCTTTTTGTGGTGAAACGCTTTGTCAGGACGGATCACACCTGCGTGCTCTGCCTGGTAAACGTGACCGGGAGTCAGGCGGATGCAATACTCACCGCCGGAGAGCTGGGCACACACAGTCCTGTATGGCAGGACCTCATTTCGCAGGCATCTTTTTCCGTAAAAGAGGGTAACCTGCATCTTGCGCTGTCACCTTACCAGTTTCTATGGCTCAAACCTGTGCGCTCCTGACACCTTGGATCCGTCCCGTCCTTCCGAATTTGGAATAATTATAAACAGTTCTGTATATATTTGCATAAGTGCAGAATTTACAGCGATTTATGAATTGTTAATTTTGTGTTTATCTGTTGATTTTATGGGGTTGTCATCCTATATTTTATCCTTATGATTTTGGCATAATCAGCTCATGACCTTGCCGTTGAATGTTTATTAATTATATCTGGGAGGAATGTATGGAACGAACCCGTGTACTTATAATGGGAGCAGCAGGACGCGATTTTCACAATTTTAACACGTTTTACCGGGATAATGAACGCCATGAAGTCGTTGGATTTACGGCTACACAAATACCGAACATAGATGATCGCAAGTACCCATCTGAACTGACCTGGAAATTATATCCGGAAGGAATCAAAATCTATCCGGAATCGGAACTGGTGAACCTGATACAGGAACTCAGGGTCGACGAAGTGGTTTTCGCTTACAGCGATGTGCCCTATGACTATGTCATGATGCGTTCCGCCATCGTAAATGCAGCCGGAGCCGATTTTAAACTGATGGGTCCGGCCCATACGCAGCTTCAAAGCAGCAAGCCTGTAATCGCGGTTTGTGCCGTACGTACCGGCTGCGGAAAAAGTCAGACCACTCGTAAAGTGGCCAGAATATTACAGGAAGCCGGCAAAAAAGTAGTCGCCATCAGGCATCCCATGCCCTATGGTAACCTTGTTGAACAAAAAGTACAGCGTTTCGCCGAGTTGAGTGATCTCGACAGGCATAAATGCACGATTGAAGAGCGTGAAGAATACGAACCGCATATCGTTTCCGGGACGGTTATCTATGCCGGTGTCGACTATGAAGCGATCCTTCGTGAAGCGGAAAAAGAGGCGGACGTCATTCTCTGGGATGGCGGAAACAATGACCTGTCTTTCTATAAAACCGATTTGCTTATCACCGTCGTGGATCCCCACAGGCCCGGTGATGAACTGTACTATTATCCCGGAGAGGCCAATCTGCGAGCCGCCGATGTTGTGATCATCAACAAGATGGATACAGCCGATTCTGAAGATATTCTGACCGTTCGCGATAATATCCATGAAGTCAACCCGGATGCTGTCGTGATCGACGGTGTTTCGCCCATCTTTGTTGAAGAATACGAAAAAATCAAGAATAAACGGGTTCTTGTCGTGGAAGACGGCCCGACCCTTACACATGGAGAGATGACTTACGGAGCAGGCGTTGTGGCGGCCGAAAAATTTGGCGCGGCGGCGCTGGTCGATCCAAGACCCTATACGGTCGGAACGATTTCAGAAACATTCGAAAAGTACCCCGAGATCGGCGAACTTCTGCCTGCCATGGGGTATGGCGATCAACAGATACGCGATCTCGAGGAAACGATCAATAAGACCGATTGTGACCTGGTCATCATCGGTACGCCGATTGATCTTCGAAAACTGATCAATATAAACAAACCGGCCCTGCGGGTGACGTATGAATTGCAGGAAATCGGCAAACCTGATCTGAAAGATGTTTTGAAAAATCTACTCTAAACGATCGTGATGTAAAATGTCGTCTGCTGAGTTCCCGGAAATATAACCGGGAACTCTTTCTTTTTTTCTGAGGAAAGTCTGATGAGAAAAAAAGTTGTTGTCGCCCTTGGAGGCAACGCCATTACCCGTGAATTTGAGGAAGGGGATATTGCACAGCAATTTGAGAATACCCGTCGCAGTCTCACCAGCGTCATTGAGCTCATAAAACAGGATTATAATATCGTGCTCACGCATGGTAACGGGCCGCAGGTCGGAAATGCCCTGATTCGTGTCGAAGAAACACGCCACCGCGTACCGCCCCTGCCGCTGGGTGTGATTGTCGCCGATCTTCAGGGGGGCATGGGATATATGATCGAACAATGTCTGCAGAACAAACTGCATGACCGCGGAATTCGCAAAAAAGTGACCACTGTAATAACACAGGTGCTTGTCGATCCTGATGACCCCTCGGTTCTTAATCCGACGAAATTTGTCGGTCCGTTTTACAAACCGGATCAGGTTGCGGAACTCGAGAAAGAACGGGGATACATTATAAAAGAGGACCGGGGGCGCGGATATCGCCGGGTTGTCGCCTCACCTGTACCCACGGGTATCGTTGAATCGGACATTATCCGTTCTCTTGTCGACCAGGGAATCATCGTCATCGCTGCGGGGGGCGGCGGAATCCCGGTGTATTATGACCACCGTGGCTGGCTGGAAGGAATTGACGGCGTTATTGACAAGGATCTTGCTTCTGCCGTCCTGGCCCGTGAAATCAGGGCGGAGCGTCTGATTATATTAACCGGCGTCGACCGGGTCGCTCTGCATTTTGGCACAGATGCGCAAAAAGACCTGGAACGCCTCTCCATAGAAGAAGCACAGTTTTTCCTGGATCAGGGTGAGTTCCCGAAGGGCAGTATGGGGCCAAAAATTCAGGCGGCGATCAACTTTATAAATGACGGCGGAAAGGATGTCATCATTACATCTATCGACAAGGCCGTACGCGCTCTTAAAGGCGAAGACGGCACAGTGATAACACGATGATAATCCTCAAACAGGCAGTGTGTTTTTAATTTACATGATTCAGTATTATCCTTATATTATCGAATATTCGATGTACCCAGGTAGTAGTTTGCCATTTTAGGAGATGTAGATGAAGATACATGAGTATCAGGCCAAGGCTATTCTGAAAAAATACAATGTTCCGGTACCGGAAGGCTATGTTGCATTTTCTGTTGAAGAAGCCGTTGAAAATGCCGCAAAATTACCGACGGAAATCAGTGTTGTCAAAGCGCAGATTCATGCCGGCGGCCGGGGGAAAGGCGGCGGCGTTAAAATTGCCCGAAATACAAATGAAGTCAAAGATTATGCCCGTACGATTCTTGGAATGAATCTGGTAACCCATCAAACCGGTCCCGAGGGAAAAGAAGTAAAAAAACTCCTGATCGAACAAGGTGTCGATATAGAAACTGAATTGTATCTGGGAATTGTTCTGGATCGTTCCACGTCGCAGTTTGTTATTATGGCGAGCACGGAAGGCGGGGTTGAAATTGAAAAAGTAGCTGCAGAAACCCCTGATAAAATTCTCAAAGAATGGGTGGATCCGTCTGTAGGTATCCTGCCGTACCAAGCCAGGCGGCTGGCCTTCGGCCTCGGCCTGAAAGACAAACAGGTCGGTAATGCCGTTAAATTTATCATGGCTTTGTACAATGCTTTTGTGCAGAATGACTGTTCTCTGGCCGAGATCAACCCGCTTGTTGTAACGAAGGACGGCCGGGTTATGGCACTGGATGCTAAAATCAATTTTGATGACAGTGCCATGTACCGTCACCCGGATCTGACGGAACTGCGCGATCTCGATGAAGAGGAGCCGTTGGAGGTCGAAGCTTCAAAATATGGTCTGAACTATATCAAGCTCGACGGCAATGTGGGCTGCATGGTAAACGGTGCCGGACTGGCCATGGCCACCATGGATATCATCAAACTCGCGGGTGGCGAGCCGGCAAATTTCCTCGATGTCGGCGGCGGCGCTAATGTCGATACTGTCCGTAACGGATTTAAAATCATTCTCGGGGATCCGCATGTCAAGGCGATCCTGATAAATATATTCGGTGGTATTGTCCGTTGTGACCGCGTAGCCCAGGGCGTCATTGAAGCCGTAAAATCCATTGAGGTCAATGTTCCGATCGTTATCCGCCTGGAAGGCACCAATGCCGAAGAAGCAGGCGTGATGCTCAGGGAATCCGGTCTTGATTTTACCGTTGCCGGCGACCTGGAGGATGCCGCTGAAAAAGTTGTAACGGTTTTAAACAATTAACCGGTTTATTCATTAAGTCGAAATGGATCATGGAGAAGCGAAGCGATGAGTATTCTTTTAACTGAACATACAAAAATTCTGGTACAGGGTATAACCGGTTCCGAAGGGTCCTTCCATACACGGCAGATGATGGAGTATGGAACCCGCATCGTCGCGGGTGTAACGCCGGGTAAAGGGGGACAGCGGTTCGATGATCATGTACCTGTTTTTGACACGGTTTCCCGGGCGGTTAAGGAGACGGGAGCGAATGCTTCGGTTATATTTGTTCCTCCTGCATTCGCGATGGATGCAATTCTGGAATCCGCAGATGCCGGTTTGGGACTGATTGTCTGTATTACGGAGGGGATACCGGCGGTGGATATGGTTCAGGTCTATAACAAAATAAAAAACCAGGATGTCCATCTGGTCGGTCCGAACTGTCCCGGTGTCATTTCACCCGGCATCGGCAAAATGGGTATTATGCCCGGATTTATCCACAAACAGGGTCATGTCGGCGTGATCAGCCGCAGTGGTACACTGACATACGAGGCTGTCGGGCAGCTTACCGAGCTGGGTATTGGACAGTCGACGTGTATCGGTATCGGGGGTGACCCGGTTATAGGGACCCGTTTTATCGATGCGCTTGAACTTTTCAATGAGGATCCCGGTACCCGCGCCGTAGTGATGATTGGTGAGATCGGCGGCACGGCTGAAGAAGAAGCCGCGGAATGGATCCGGGAACATTTCACAAAACCCGTGGTTAGTTTCATTGCCGGGCAGACTGCGCCTCCGGGAAGACGGATGGGGCATGCCGGTGCGATTATCAGCGGCGGTAAAGGTACCGCTATAGAGAAAATGGCGGCATTAGAAGCCGCCGGAATTAAGGTATGTAAAAGTCCTGCCGAAATAGGAGTTCTTACGGAATCAGTATTATGAAGGAGTTATCGTGAAAGAAAGAACATTGGCGATCATTAAACCGGATATCATCCAGCAGAATCTGACAGGCCAGGTCATCGATCATCTGTTGAGTAACGGTTTTGAGATAGCGGCAATGAAAATGGTTAAACTGACACCTGCAGCGGCGGGCGCGTTTTACGCCGTGCATGAAGGAAAACCGTTCTATGAAGGATTAATCGCCTTCATGACCGAGAGCCGGGTTGTCGCACTGGCACTGGATAAAGAGGATGCCGTTAAAGAACTCAGAACAGTTGTGGGAGCCACGGATCCGGCGGAAGCTGACCAGGGGACAATACGTAAGCTCTATGGGACCGACAAAGGCAGAAATGCGATTCACGCATCGGATTCACAGGAAAATGCCGAACTGGAGCTGAGTTTCTTTTTCTCCCGCAAAGAACTGATTGAGAATACGATTTAAAGCGCTTTTGGAGCGCTTTTTTTTATACACCAGGAGGTAAAAATGGTGGATAAGGACAATGTAATGGATATCGAAATTCTGCGGCAAACCGAATTTGCCACAGACGATACTGTTGACCTTTTGAAAAAAGTGGTGGTTTTCGGTGCCGGGACGATGGGAAGGGGTATCTCGCAACTGGTCGCATCGAAAGGTATGGATGTCGTGCTCATCGAACGCGATAAAAAGAGTGCAGATGAGGGTGTCAGTGAACTGGAAAAAACGATCGATTCGGAAATAGCCCGCTGGACGATGACGGAAAGTGAAAAACGGGCCATTCTAAGCAGGGTTGTCGTCTCCCATAAAATTGAGGATGCCATCCACGGAGATGTCGTGATCGAAGCTATCCAGGAAAACCTGGAGGCGAAGCGCAATCTGCTGCGTAAGATTGATGAAATTTGTGAGCCGGAAACGATTATCATAACCAATACATCCGCACTGAGTATAACAGAAATTGCGTCGGTTACCAATCGGCAGGAGCGCGTGATCGGTATGCATTTCCTGAATCCGGTACCCAAAATTCCGCTTGTGGAAATTGTACGCGGATTGAAGACATCGGATGAAACGTATAATTTTATTAAAAACTTTGCAGAAATGCTCGATAAGACCGCTGTGGAGGTGTTTGAATATCCCGGTTATATCACAACGCGGGTGATTGTACCGATGATAAACGAAGCCATACACATTCTTATGGAAGGTGTGGCATCGGCCGAACACATCGACACGGCTGTTAAGCTGGGTTACAATTTCCCCAAAGGTCCTCTCGCACTGGCGGACCTCATCGGGCTGGATGAGCTGATGAACTGGATGGAGACCCTGTTCCGCGAACTGGGTGATACCAAATACCGTCCCTGTCCCTTACTCAGAAAGCTGGTCCGGGCCGGACACCTTGGACGAAAAACCGGAAAAGGTTTTTTTGAATATCAATAAATATGCAGGATACCAAACATGATTGTAATGGTTTTAAATACGGGAAGTTCTTCCGTCAAATATCAGGTCATAAACCCCGAAGTAGAAAAAGTGCTGGCTAAAGGGGTTGTCGAACGCATCGGCATGTCCGGTGCCATTCTCACACATAAACCGTTTGACCGCGACGAGGTCCGTTTATCCGGGGATATTTTTGACCATAAGATGGCTATAGAGTATGTACTGAGCATCTTACTGAGCAAGAATCACGGTGTGATATCAAAACGGGATGAAATCGATGCGGTCGGTCACCGTGTTGTGCATGGCGGGGAGGTGTTCAGCGATTCGGTTCTGATTAATGAAGACGTGATTCGGGAAATGCGCCGATGTATTGATTACGCGCCCCTTCATAATCCCCCGAACATCAAGGGTATCGATGCTGCAAAGCAGCTCCTCCCGCATGTACCGCATATCGGGGTTTTTGATACGGCCTTTCACCAGACCATGCCGCCCCATGCCTACCTGTATGGTTTACCCTATGAATTATACAAGCGTCACCGGATTCGCCGCTATGGCTTTCACGGCACTTCCCACCGTTATGTGTCGGAACGTGCCGCACGTATGGTTAAGACCGACATGAGCAAGCTTAAAATGATCACCTGTCACCTTGGTAACGGTTGTTCTGCCGCTGCGATCAGGGAAGGGCATTCGATCGATACATCGATGGGTTTCACACCGCTGGAGGGTCTGCTGATGGGCACCCGCAGCGGTGACATGGATCCGGCCATCATTCTCCAGATCATGAACAAGGAAGAAATGAACATGAATGATGCGACGACGATGCTGAACAAACACAGCGGATTAAAAGGCGTAAGCGGTGTCAGCAGTGATATGCGCGAGATAGAAGATGAATATGATACCAATGAACGTTCGAAGCTGGCCCATGACCTGTTTACCTATCGTCTGAAAAAATATATCGGGTCGTATGCCGCCGCCATGGAAGGACTCGATACGCTTGTTTTTACAGGCGGGATCGGTGAAAATTCGTCCCTGGTTCGTAAAAATTCACTCAACGGACTGGCGTTTATCGGTATTGAACTGGATCAGGAGAAAAATGAACAGCCAACGCGCGGTGAGCGTATCATAAGCAGCGATACATCCCGGGTGAAAATACTGGTAATTCCGACAAATGAAGAACTCGTTATCGCTATGGATACAATGAAAATCGTCAAAGAGATGTCTTGAATTCCGGAAAAAACCGGCAGACCGTATCATTAAATAATTTATTGAAAATCAATCCTACTTTATTTATATTACGCGTTTCTAATGAAAATTTTTATTCAGAGTTTAAAGCAGGGCATCAGTGAGGTCCGCGAAACGATACAACCTGATTTTCTGCCGGAAGACGTGGCCGGATTTTACCCCGGCCCGCTTGATGTCCATGCGGTGATTGACAAATTTGAGCATGATATCCGGATTAAAGTCGATTTCCGGACCGAAGCGGCTTATGAATGCGATCGCTGCCTCGATCATTTCCATCGCCAGGTGACCGGAAGTTTTCAACAGATCTACACACTGGGAAGTGATGATTTGTCAGATGATATTGAGATTCTCAAACTGGCATCGGATGCCAGGGAAATCGATATCTCACCATTACTCAGGGAAGCGGTATTGTTGAATCATCCCATTAAAATGCTCTGTGATCCGGAGTGTAAGGGAATATGTCCGAACTGCGGTGTGGATTTAAATAAAGAAGCGTGTCAGTGTTCGGGCGGAGGAACCGATCCGAGATGGGATGAGCTTAAAAAATTAATAAAGTAGGAGATACAAATGGCAAACCCGAAACGAAAGATATCCCGCTCCAAACGGGATAAACGCCGCGCGCAATGGATGAGCTCGCTCAAAGCACGGACACTCATGTCCTGTGACCATTGTGGCGAGCCGAAATTACCTCATCGTGCCTGCCCCAGTTGCGGTTATTATCATGGCCGCAATGTATTTATTCCAAAATCTGAATAGTATTATTATCAGGTAAATTTAGTGCGTATTGCATTAGATGTTTTAGGTGGAGATCACGGGCCCCGCGCAACTGTCGAAGGGGCTTATTTATATATAAAAGAAAACCCGGCAGACGAAGTTGTTCTGGTGGGTGACCGTGATCTGATTCAACACCAGCTGAAGAACTATCCCGCCCAGTATCACGACAAGCTGACCATTGTCCATGCCCCTGAAAATATCGATATGAATGATTCACCGACGGACGCCGTCCGCAGGAAGAAAAATTCCTCGATGGTTGTGGGGCTTGATATGCACAGGCATGACGAAGTGGAAGCTTTCGTGAGCGCCGGTAACACCGGAGCGCAGATGGCCGGAAGCCTGATGAGTCTGAAACGAATCCCCGGTGTACGCCGCCCTGCGATTGGTACCTTTCTTCCAAGTGAAAAAGGGCTGGTTTTTATGATCGATGTCGGCGCAAATGTCGACAGCCGTCCGATTAACCTGTTGCAATTCGCTATAATGGGTGATATCTTTGTCAGCGATGTTTTTAATGCTCAGGATCTGAAAGTCGGATTGCTGAGCATCGGAGAGGAAGAAAAAAAAGGCAATGAGCTGACTCTGAATGCCTTCGCCCTGTTGTCCAGGCATCTGCCGAATTTTCATGGAAACGTTGAAGGTAATGATATTCTTAAGGGTAAAACCGATATCATTGTGTGTGACGGGTTTGTCGGAAATGTCCTTTTAAAAATGGCAGAAAGTATCATGGGCGTTCTGGTAAAAAGTATTAAACATTCTATCGGAAACAATCTTTTTACCAATCTCGGGGCGTTACTCGTAAAACCTGCCTTCTCTGAGATTAAACGATCATACAGTTACGAGGAATATGGCGGTGTACCGCTGCTTGGTGTCAACGGGATTTCCATCATTTGTCATGGCAGGTCGAGTGCACGGGCGATAAAGAATGCACTTAGAGTCGCAAAGAATATGGAACGCAAGCACGTGAATCAGCATATCGCAGAACGGTTAAAAGAAGAGGATCCTAAAGATGATTAAAAAAGTTAAGATAAGTGCGGTCAGCCATTATGTACCCGATAAAGTTTTAACAAATTTCGATCTGGAACGCATGGTCGATACAAGTGATGAGTGGATTCGCACCCGGACGGGCATCCGGGAACGCCGCATCCTGGAAGAGGGGAAAGCTACTTCAGATATGGCTGCGGAAGCGGTAAAAACGCTCTGTAAGCAGCGTGGTATCGATCCAATGGAGATTGATGTTATAATCGTAGCCACGGTTACACCGGATATGTTCTTCCCGAGTACCGGTAACCTCGTTCAGGAAAAAGTCGGTGCCAGAAATGCCTGGTCCTTCGATGTTGCTGCCGCCTGTTCCGGTTTTTTGTTTGCCCTCAAAGTCGGTGCGCAGTTTATAAAAGCCGGTACGCATGAGAAAGTGGTCGTTATCGGTGCCGATAAAATGACAGCCATTGTTAATTATCGTGACCGGAATACATGCGTTCTTTTCGGGGATGCCGCCGGAGCGGTTCTGCTGGAACCGGCGGAAGAGGATGAAAATGCCATTATCGATTTCAAGCTGTATTCAGACGGAAGCGGTGCTGAATATCTGAAAATGAAAGCCGGAGGCAGTCTGAATCCGGCCTCGCTTGAAACCATTGCCAACGACTGGCACTTTATCTACCAGGATGGCAAATCGGTATTTAAATTTGCCGTGCAGAAGATGTCGGATGTGGCTTTTGAGATACTCGATGAGCACAATTTTACGGGTAAAGACCTGAAATTACTGGTACCGCACCAGGCGAATCTAAGGATTATTGACGCCACTGTAAACCGTATCGGTGTTGATTATGATAAGGTTATGATCAATATCGAACGGTTCGGCAACACGACAGCGGCGACCATACCGCTGGCCTTGTCCGAAGCGTACCAGATGGGAAGACTGGAACCGGGTGACCTGGTTCTCTTTGCCACGTTTGGGGGCGGTTTTACCTGGGGAAGTGCGTTATTGAACTGGGCCATTGAAAAACCAGAATCTGCGTAAGAAGGATATGAAAAATATCCGTACGCGTTTCCAATATTGATAAAAAAAAAGAACAGGAACTGCTGAACAAGCAGTTGCGGGATCCAAACTGCACACAGGATTTCTAAAATGAATAAAATTGCATTTATCTTTCCGGGCCAGGCCTCCCAGTACGTGGGCATGATGCAGGACCTCTATGACAGGTTTGACACAGCCCGTTCGCTGTTAAACCGGGCCGATGAGATTCTCGGATACGATCTGAAACAAATTTGCTTTAACGGTCCTGAGGAGGAGTTGAAACAGACAAACATCACACAACCGGCAATTTTCGTGCACAGTGTGATCGTATATGAGCTGATTAAAGACCGTATGCCGGTACATGGCGTTGCCGGACACAGCCTGGGTGAATACAGCGCCCTCGTCGCAGCCGGGGCACTGAACTTTGAAAACGGTCTGGAACTGGTAAAAGTCAGAAGCCGGCTTATGCATGAAGCCGGTACGAAGCGGCCCGGTGGTATGGGAGCCTTGATCGGGCTCAGCCCTGAACAGGTGAAGGAACTATGTGACAGCCTGTCCGAGGAGGGCATTCTGCAGCCGGCAAATTTTAATTCACCCGGGCAGATTGCCATATCCGGTGAAACGGACATGGTACAAAAGGGCCTGGAAAAAGCCAGGGAAATGGGTGCTAAAAAGGCCGTGGAACTGGTGGTCTCCGGCGCTTTCCACAGTCCGTTGATGTCCGATGCCCAGGAGGGGCTGGCCAATGCGATTCGCGCTACCGCTATCAGAGATGCGGCAATACCACTGTATTCAAATGTGACGGCGGAACCCGTGCAGTCGGCAGAGGATATTCAAAACCGGTTACTGGAACAGTTAACCCATCCCGTGTTATGGCAGAATATTATTGAACAAATGATACAGGACGGTTTCAGCTCATTTTACGAGGTCGGACCCGGCAAAGTGCTAAAAGGATTGTTAAAACGAATCGACCGGTCTGTACCGTGTACGGAAATCGGCATGTATGAGGCTGTACAACATCTTGGAGAATCATCATGATACATGAAGGTAAAGTGGCAATTGTAACCGGAGCGGCAAGGGGAATCGGTAAAGCCATTGCCAGAAAACTGGCTGATAACGGCTGTCATATCGTCATTTCCGATATTCTTGCGGACGAAGCCGAAGCGACCGCAAAGGAACTGGCACAGGCGGGCGTTCAAACACTGGCGGTGAAAACTGATATTTCAAAAAAAGAAGATATTGACACGCTGATATCCAAAACAGTGGAAACATTCGGCACGATCGACTACCTGGTTAACAATGCCGGTATCACACGTGATAACCTGGCCATTCGTATGTCCGAACAGGAATGGGATATGGTTCTGGATATCAATCTCAAGGGCAGTTTTTTCTGTGCGCAGCAGGTTGCCAAAGTGATGATGAAGAAACGGACCGGCCGCATCGTGAATATCGCTTCTGTCAGCGGCATCCTCGGCACGGCGGGACAGGCCAATTATGCTTCGTCAAAGGCCGGATTGATTGCCCTGACCAAGGTGCTGGCAAGGGAACTGGGTGCCAGAAATATCAATGTAAATGCCGTGGCTCCCGGATTTATCTTAACTGAAATGACCGATACACTTGCAGAAAATGTAAAAGAAGATTATCTTTCACAAATTCCTTTGAAAAGAGCAGGCACGCCGGAGGATGTAGCCGATGTCGTTCACTTTCTGGTTTCGCCTGAATCCGCTTATGTCTCCGGAGTCGTAATAAGCGTTTCCGGCGGAATGGTGATGTAAGTTTTTGTAAATAAACCTGTAAGTAACATATTGAAGGTATTAATAAGGAGGAAAGAATGGATACTGATGCTCAAGTAAAAGAGATTATTATCGATCAGCTGGGAGTCAATGAGGACCAGGTTAAACCGGAAGCTTCATTTATTGATGATCTTGGTGCTGACAGTCTTGACACGGTTGAACTGGTAATGGCATTTGAAGAGAAATTCGATATCGAAATTCCTGATGAGGATGCCGAAAAGATGCGTACGGTCGGTGACGCTATAGCGTACCTGAAAGAAAAACTGGGGTAGTACGATTTCAAAATTTGCGTCAAAATAGAAACAATCCTTTTGAGATATCTTAAGGATTGTTTTTATTTATAAGAGAACGCCCTGATTGTCATTGTCTATTCTCGGACCACTGCTGCAAACTGTCTGTTCTCGTCTAAGAAATCAGATTTGTATGATCAAAAATGGTGGGTTTATGGAAAAACGTCGTGTGGTAGTTACCGGTCTGGGTGCCATTACACCTGTCGGTAGCACGGTTGAGGAAACCTGGAAAAACATTCTGAACGGTATCAGCGGGGTCGGAAAAATCACCCAGTTTGATACTGAAAAATATAGCACGAAGATCGCCGCGGAAGTAAAGAACTACGATCCCCTGAATTATTTCGAGAAGAAGGAAGCCCGCAAGCTGGACCGTTTTGCCCAGTTTGCCATCATTGCCGCACGGGAGGCCGTCGAAAAATCGGGAATAGATTTTGAGCAGGAAAACCGTGACCGGGTCGGTGTCATCATCGGTTCCGGTATCGGGGGGATGAATACGTTCCAGACAGAGTTTGAGAAGTTGCTTACGCAGGGGCCGCGGAGGGTGAGTCCGCATTTCATACCCCAGCTCATCAGTGATATCGTCTCAGGGCATGTTTCCATTATGTATAATCTCAAGGGGCCCAACTACGCGACCACCTCGGCCTGTGCCACCTCCGGTCACAGCATCGGGCTGGGCGTGCGTACCATTCAATATGGTGACGCGGATATGATGATTTGCGGCGGTGCGGAAGCAGCCGTCAATGAAATGGGCGTGTCCGGGTTCAGCAATATGAAAGCGATATCCACCCTGAATGAAACACCCGAACTGGCCAGCCGGCCGTTCGACCTGGATCGTGACGGTTTTGTTATCGGCGAAGGGGCCGGCGTTGTGGTCCTGGAGGAACTGGAACATGCAAAAGCCCGTGGCGCCCGTATTTATGCGGAAGCGGCCGGTATTGGTTTTACAGGTGATGCTTTCCATGTCACACAGCCTGCACCGGGCGGCGAAGGTGCCGTTCGTGCCATGCGTCTGTGTATCGAAGATGCCGGACTGACCCTCGATGATGTCGATTATATCAATGCACACGGGACCTCGACACCCTTCAATGACAGGAACGAGACGGAGGCGATTAAGACGCTGTTTGGCGAGAGAGCCTACGACCTTAAAATCAGTTCTTCCAAGTCCATGACCGGTCACTTGCTTGGTGCGGCCGGAGCGGTTGAGTTGATCCTTTCCAGTCTGGCCATACAGGACAGTAAAGTTCCACCCACGGCCAATTACCGGACACCGGATCCCGATTGTGACCTGGACTATGTCCCGAACACATTCATCGATGCGCCGGTCCGGGTGGCAGTCAGCAACTCGTTCGGATTCGGTGGTCATAATGCCTGTCTCTGTGTAAAAGCAGCTGACTTCGGGCGATAATTTTCAATGCGCTTTATCAGAAGACGTACGTCCTATATGATAAAAAAAATAATCCAAAGGATTGGTAAAAAAAACAGGGGCAGGGAAAAATACCCTGTTGATATTGCTGCCGTGGAAAGCAGTATACATTATCAGTTCCGTGACAAGAATCTGCTTCTGCTTGCCCTGAAGCACCGTTCCTACCAGAATGGAAGTACTGAAAATGGTATTGAGTCAAATGAACGGCTGGAATTTCTGGGTGATGCCGTTCTTGATCTGATCACGACCGAGCATTTGTACAGTCATTTTACGGACCATGATGAAGGAACGCTTTCAAAGAAAAAATCCGTCCTGGTATCCCGCCAGGTACTTGGGCATATTACGGAGCAGCTCGGGCTGGGCCGATATCTTCTCATAAACAAAGGTGAGGAAAAGACAGGGGGGCGCAGCCGCCGGTCCAACCTGGCCAATCTTTTTGAGGCGCTTCTTGGTGCGATCTACCTGGATGCCGGAATGGAGCCGTCACGTAAATTTGTTGATACTTTCGTCCTGAAACGCAGTGAAGAATTTCTTTCCACCAATACCTTTTTTAATTATAAATCCGGTTTGCTTGAATTCGCCCAGTCCCGCGGCTGGGGATTTCCGAAATACCAGGTCATCAGTGAAAAGGGGCCGGATCATGATAAAAAATTCGTCGTTGTTGCCAAAGTAAACAATAAATGGTCGGCGAAAGGTTCGGGCCGGAGTAAGAAGAAGGCGGAACAGCGGGCCGCCCAGAATCTTTTAAATAAATTAGCGTCAGAAAAAGCGGAACCGTCAGAACACGAAAAAAATATCGCGGTTAAATAAGGGCCGCTCAACGGACTGTAGACATAATAGCACAGGAAATGTTATGAGAAAAATTTTCTTTATCGTCATAGCACTCAGTTTTTCTTTATTTTTACAAAATTATGCTCAGGAGCAGCAGCAACTTCCATTACTTGATGTGCAAAATAAAAAGTTTCCGAATTCGTTCGAGCGTTTTTACCGAACGCGTTCCATTATACAAACTATTGCACCGCAAGTACTGGAAGCAGAACTTGAAGCGAATAATTATATTGTCGGTCCCGGAGATCAATTTAAAATTAGTGTGTTTGGTGCAGCCGAAAAGGAGTTTAACCTTACATTACTTCCCGAGGGTTCGGTAGTTGTTGACGGTATTGGAGAATATGAGTTAAAAGGTTTAACGCTTCATGAAGCAAAAAAAATAATAAAAACTGAAATTCAGAAATATTATATAAATGCAGAAATACGAGTTAACCTGACCGGCCTACGCAAATTCAGGGTATATCTCACCGGAGAAGTAAATAATCCCGGAACTTATTTTGCGCAGGGTTCAGATAGAATTTCAGATGTGTTGGAGGTCGCAGCTCCAACGGAACCGCGTAACAGCGAAGAACCAAGGTCCGGACTGAATGATTGGGCTGATGATACAAAAATAGAAATACACCGCCTGGATGGCACCGTTTTAGAAATTGATATTACACAATTTTACAGATTTGGAGATAAATCACATAATCCCTATTTGCAGGGAGGTGATATCATATTTGCACCCTCAATTAATCTTTCCGAATCCTACGTCATTATCGAAGGAAATGTCGGATATCAGGGAATATATTCCCTGAAGGACAATGAAAATCTGTTTCAGTTTTTGCGTCGTGTTTCAGCGTTAAGCAAACGTTCCAACCTCGAGAATATAATCCTTGTCCGGGATGAACAAAAAACCAGTATTGATCTTCTTCATAATCAGGAAGATTATATGGATTTTAAACTGCAGGACAGGGATAAAATAATTATTCCGGTTTTGTTCAGAACGGTTTATGTACGGGGTGAAGTATTTGCTCCGGGAGAACTTCCATATCTTGCCAACTACAGAGCTAAAGATTATATCGGGCAAGCAGGTGCACTGGATTCAGGTGTGGGTGAAGATGATATCATCGTTATAAGGCAAACGAACGGTGAAGTTCTGAAAGGTGGCGATGTGATCGTTGAAAAAGGTGATACGATTATTTTGCCAAAGCGAAGCAGGGAAGTATTCAAGGATTACATGACTATTTTTGCACCGATCATTTCATTGCTTATTGCTACTGTAGCACTTGTACAAAATTAAATATATGAGAATTTAAATTTTAACAGAGAGATTGAAATGGTTAATAAAGAAAGTCTATTCTGGAATCTTATAAGAATTTTATGGCAAAGAAAAATGATTATCGGAATCAGTATTTTTTGTGCAGCCCTATTAACTTTCATAATCACCACATTAATGCCAAAAACATATAAGGCATCACTTACATTTATTGTAAACGAGGAGGAAAGTGGTCTGAACATCAGTTCTATGATCAGTGATTTGCCCTTTAACCTTGGAGGAATGGGTACCACAAATGTCGATAAATATATGGCTCTTCTCGAGACAAGGCGGATTAAGGATAAATTGATTAAAGAATTCGACCTTTGGAATGAATATGGTCAGGATTATATTGAACATGTTTACAAGGAATTGAACAATAATATAGATGTTATTGACAATCTGAATCGTACAGTTACAATTAATTGTTATTTTAAACGTGAACCTGAAAAAGCTGCGAAAATGGTTCAGATGATGTATGATGAACTCTACGTTTATTCGCTTGAGCTTCAGAAAGAGAAATCAAAGGATTACCGAGAATTTCTCGAGAGGAATCTGGAAGAGACATTTTCTACACTTAAAACTCTTGAGGATTCCCTTCAAAAATTCCAGATAGAACACCGTATTGTCAAATTTGACGAACAAGCCGAGTATTCTTTTCAGGCACTTGCCGGACTTGAAGCTCAGAACATGCTTTACGGCATTGAATATGAATTTTTGAAATCATCGGTATCACCTGATAATCCTGAATTAAAAGAAGTAAAGCGAAAATTGGAGGCCATACAAAGGAATAAAAACGACCTTTATCAAAATGGAGAAGAATACATAATAGCTTTTGATAAAATGCCCCAGTATGGTCTTACTTATTATCGTTTATTCAGGGATATAACCATTCAGCAAGAGATACTGAAAATACTTTTACCCATTGTTCAAAATGCCCGGATTGAAGAGACCAAAGAAACTGTAAATATCCAGATTGTAGATCCGCCGTTTATACCTCAATATAAACATAAACCAAAACGATTAACCTATATGATTGTAGTCACTTTCCTTCTTACTGTTTTTGAAATATTATACTTCAGCATTCTCGATGCTTACAAAAAAAACAAATCTGAAATAGATGCCTGGGTAACCAAAGAATGATTAGAAGGGGTCTCGTACTTTTTTCACCGATGATTGTTTTCACAATCACGTGGTTTGTAACAATTGGCTTATATTTACTAAATCCGTTCCAGCTGGATACTGTTTCCATCTACACCTGGTTTGTTATTTTTGCAGGTTTATCCATGGTTTATGCTGGTTTTTACACAGCAAAGATGCTCAGCGAGGGATTTGTAGTAAAGCTGCATTTCTCGGAACGTGGACAATTACCCTTTTCATTGCATAATATCCAATGGATAATTATTATTCTCTCCACTATCAGCTTGATCGGAAGATTCGGGACCAGTTATATGGTTTATACACAGATAGGAGGTATCGAGAAGTATCTTCTTGAAGCTGATGCCGTAAGAAAGTTCCTTGTTCAAACGGCACAGGGGAATACAGGCGTTAACATGGTTTATTATAAAATTTTCAGTTATTTGGGTAGTTTTACAACGATAGCAGTTGTCCTTGCGGGGGCGGTTTCAAATTTAAAAAAATCAAAATTATTAAGTGTTTATCCTTTGTTGGTGGCTGCGTTTCATTCAGTTGTAACACTGCAACGTGTTTATTTTGTAAAACACTATGTAATCTGGATGGCAGTATCTTTTATTATTATTTATTTTTATCCAACATCAGAGCAAAAAGAAGCGATAAAGAAATTTATCCGAAGCGTCATTACGTTCATTTTTATTACATTCATTTTCGTTACCGTGGTTGTAGTGCTTCGACATCTTCTTGTACCTGGGAGCCAGCTGTCAAAAATAATTAACAATTTTTATTTTTATATTGCCGGAAACATATTCTGGCTAGACAAATATCTTATGACGGATCCAGACGTTCTGCATGGGACTTCAATATTGAGATCTTTTGTTTCATGGTTTGCACGTTTTGGCTTAATTGAAGAAGGTTCAATTATGTCGCCTCATTACGAATTTTATAAGCTTTATGATACTCTGGGAAATACATTTACTTATCTCCGTATTCCCTATGAGGATTTCAGTATTGCAGGGGTTGTAATATATTCATATGTTTGGGGGTGGAGCGCCTTCTATATATTAAAAAAATATCTAGAAAAATTTTCCCTTGTTCGATTATACCTTGCCGCATTGCTTATATATTCTTTTTTTTGGTCATTTTTCGGATTCGGTTTAACGGCAATAACAACGATTGTTTGGAAAGCATTTTTGTTTTTTCTGGTAGATCATTTTTTCCTGCATGAACCACAAAAAAGGCAACCCATTCAAGCAATAAATACCCGATAGTTATTAGGGATCATGTGACAACGAATTAGTTTATATGAATATTCTTATCATTTCGTTTGAATTTCCACCAAAACCTGGTGGAATCGGAGCATATGCCTATCATTTGTCACATGAACTTTCTCGCAGTGACCATGATATAACGACTGTTGTCGCATATCCCGATATGGATGGTCAGACTTTTCAATACTTTGCCGATAAACAACCATTCAGATTAATACATTTCAAGAAATATAATTACAGATTTTACTCTGTCCTTCTGGGATTAAACTTTTTTAGAGAAATTGTTAAAAAGCACCAGATAGAACTTATCATAATTGTTTATTATAAAGCTGGAATCGTAGGATATTTATGTAGAAAATTATACAAAATACCTTACTTTATTGTCGGGCATGGTTCAGAATTTCTCTCCGTGAACATGCTTCATGATTTTTTAATAAAAATGACCTATTCTGGAAGCGATGTCATTATTCCCAATAGTCGATATACAGAATCATTGATGATTAAATCTGGTATTAAGGGCAATAAGGTTGTTATTATTCACCCAGGAGCTGATGATTCACTATACCACTACGCTGGGGACAAGAGAAAGCATGCAACTAAAATAATTTTACTCACGGTTGGAGCTTTATCCATTCGTAAAGGGCATCGCTATGTAATCAATGCAATAAATCTATTAAGGCAAAAATACCCTTACATTGAATACTGGATAGTAGGAAAGGGAAAACAAAAAACAAATCTGGAACGACAAATCTCGGAATTGGGTTTGGAAAAACATGTAAAATTAATTGGCTATGTTGAAACTGATAAATTACCAGATATTTACAGGAATGCAGACATATTCATACTTAATAGCGTCAGCGATGATCCAAGCCAGATTGAAGGTTTTGGTATCGTTGTGATAGAAGCCAATTTGATGAAATTACCGGTCGTCGCTTCGAAACATTCAGGAACCGAGGATGCTGTCGAACAAGGTGTGAACGGATTATTGGTTGAACCCACAGATGAAAGAGAAATTGCCGAGGTTATTGATGGTTTGATTTCTAATAAAGAATTATATACAAGGCTTTCTAAAGAAGGATATTTGCGGGCAAAAAATATGTTCAGTTGGCGTGTTATGGCTGATAAATATGAGCAACTTATTCGAGCGTTCAGTTCGTCAAGTATCTAGCCCGCGATATAGAAGTATGTGATGAATTCCATGACAGCAAAATACCTGAAGCCATTTTTACATTTTTTTTCTGCAATTTTTATTGTCCGGTTTATAAATCTGATTCGTCAGGTTTTTCTTGCCTGGTGGGTCGGACCAAGCAAGATTCTGGATGTATTTTTCTTTATTATTTCTTTTCCGACACTATTAAACAGTACATGGACAAGGGCATTGGAAACAGCTCTGCTCAGTCGATATGAGAAATACAAACATCAAAATAATGTTAAATTTGCGAATACATTTTTATCAAAATCAGTCCAAAGTTTTTTTCTAATATCTTTTCTTATTTATTTATTGGTGAGCATACTTTTTCCAATTGCCATTTACCTTTTTTATATAGAATATGTTACATCAAACACGGTTACCGCTGTGTTTTTGATAAATACATTTTTCCTTGTCGAAACATATCTGATCAGTGTAAGAATAATTAAATATTCAGATAAGAAATTTTTTCTGCCATCTATTCTGCCCATTTTTCAGAGTATATCTCTTGTTGCCGGGATTATTTTATTTTCCAATCAGATATCATTACTGGTGTTGTCTGTGGCCTATTCAATTGGAACCATTTTTCAACTTGTTGTGTTTTTTAGAAATGAATTCAAAGATATTAAATTCAATAGGAATGGTATTGGAATAAAACGGGTCAGGGGCATTCTTAAAAATAGTTTTCAACTCTCTATCGCTTCAGGTTTGAGCTCTTTAAATCTTTTTATTGATCAGAATTTTGCTTTGAATCTTGGAGAGGGTGCTAACTCTCATATTCATTATGGGCATTATTTTCTAACCATCTTTGTGGCTTTATTTGTCAGAAATATAAACACTATTTTTTTTCCACAATTTCAACAATATGTCGTCCAGAATGACCATGACCAACTTAAATATGATGCAAGTAAAGTGATCAGGCTTATTGTTATTTTCAGTATGTCGATAACAATATTATTGATTAATAACGGGTATTTTCTGACCGATTTAATACTAGGTTATGGGAAAATGACTTCGCAGGATCTCGAGATTATATATTATTGTATGCTGGGATATACGGGTGCATTTCTAGGAACAGCTTTAAATGCTGTCCTTGTCAGAATTTTGCATGTTTACTATGAATACCAAATAGTTCTTTATGTAGCAATTGTTAATTTTCTGGTACATTTGATTCTGAATTTTATTTTAATATATTTCTTCGGCATTTGGGGCATAGCAGTATCAACATCAGTTACATTCATACTTATTTGTATTATATATATCGTTTTTTTGTCAAGAAAGTATCAAATGAATTTCTTTAAATTTGACTGGATTCTACGTGGTTTGAGTGCTCTATCATTGTTTGTTATATTCGAGTATTTTATCATATTCAGGTTAAACGGTTTTATGCGAAGTGATTTTTACTGGAATTTACTGTGTTTTCTGGCAAGCCTTCTGGTAGTCGTCGGTGTATTTTATATTTTTGGACTCATTCGAATTAGAAAATTCAGACTGATCTATTAGTTAGCATAAAGAGGCTTATAAGTAAAATGTCACAACAAAAACTATCATTATTCATCGGCTCTTTACGGGGCGGTGGTGCAGAAAAAGTTTGTGTTACTCTGGCTAACTATCTTGTCACTCATGGTTTTAACGTCAGTCTCATCGTGTTAAACCTCCATAATGCAGTATACCATAAGTCTCTGAATAAACAGGTTGAACTGCTTGATCTTAATTTACACCACACCAGACAAAGTATTTTTAAAATCTTTCAAATACTTATCTCGAAAAAAATACAAAATATCCTCGTGTTTAACCATGAAATTGCCCTTGTAATGGTTTTTTTTCGGTTTTTTATTTTTAAAAAAGTGCGAATAATCTCCCGGAATATTAATACGCTTAGTGAGAAAATTAAACATGAAAAATCAATCTGGCACGGAAGCCTAAAAAATTATTTGCTCAAATTATTATACAGCCGTGTTGATCATGTTATTGTCCAATCTGAGGGGATGATGAAAGATCTAACAGAGCATTACGGTTTTCGTGATTCACAGTTAACCATTATTAATAATCCCCTGGATCCATTATTTGAAGAGGAGCTCTACAAACCTTCCGGACAGGCAGGTGATAATAAAAATGAAATATTGTTTGTGGGGCGTTTTAAAAAACAAAAAGGCATCTCATTTTTGTTTGATGCTTTTAAAATTGTTTTGCTACAGATGCCGTATATGAAACTCCGATTGGTTGGAACCGGTGAACTTTATAACAATTATCTGAACTATGCTAAAGAGACGGGGATTTTCAGAAATGTGATATTTGAAGGCTATAGGGAAGATATATTGCCGTATTATAAGCAGGCGGATGTGACCGTTTTATCATCTCTCTATGAAGGATTCCCCAATGTTCTTCTGGAATCCATTGCCTGTGGAACTCCGGTTGTTTCCTTTGATTGCCCTTCGGGGCCAAAAGAGATTATCGAGGAGGGTATAAATGGATTTCTTGTATCTTACCGGGATGCAGGACATCTTGCCGATTCAATAATAAGGGCATTAAAACAGAAATGGGATCCTGATTCTATCAAGAAAACAGCTTATAAATACTCAACAGCAGCCGTTCTTGATAAATATATTAAACTGCTCAAAGAGGTACAGGTTCTTTGAAACGAAAAATCACTTATCTGGCATCCACTTTAAGGACCACAGGGCCGACAAATCAGCTCTACGCTATTATTCAATACCTCGACAAACAACGATTTGATGCACAAATTATTACCTTGTCACCTGAACCTGAGCATACACAATTACCCCGTTTTCAGAAACTAGGATTACCAATAACATCCTTGAATTTATCCAGATGGAATGGATTGATAAAGGCCAAAGAACAACTGAAAAAAATCTTTCGGACGGATCCGCCGGATTTGATTCACAGCCAGGGAATCCGGTCTGATCGATTGGTAGAAAAGTTGGATTTAAAGATACCGTCTGTAAAAACGATCCGTACCTATCCACAAGATGATTACCGTCTTAAATTCGGGGTTTTTCTGGGTACTATAATGTCAATTAGCCATTTGAATCTGGTTAAAAAGTCTGTAAATGTTGTTGCCTGCTCTGAATCACTCGCACAAAGGTTCAGGCAAGAAAAAAACATCCAGTTAAATTTTATCGCTAATGGAGTAGATAACACTTATTTCAAAAAGGCATCTCCGGATCATAAATCCGGACTGCGAAGGAAATTGGGAATAGACGATTCAAAATTCGTATTTATAGTTATCGGTAATCTCGTTGCACTCAAAGACATTTCTTCAATTATTCATGTTTTTAAAGAAAATGATTTTGGTGGAAGGGCTGTTTTGATAATAGCTGGTGACGGGCCTCAGGAAACGCACCTAAAAGCACTGGCCGGAGAAAATGCCCATATTCGTTTTGTGGGCCGGGTTAAAAATGCCCTGGACTATTACCAGGCATCCGACTTTTTTATTTCGGCTTCCCTGTCCGAAGGGTTGCCTAATGCAGTTATGGAAGCAATGGCTTGTGGTTTACCCGTTATTCTCTCTAAATTGCCAGCCCATATGGAAATCATGAAAACAATTGAACCCTATCCCTATTTTTTTAACTTTAAAGATGTTCAAGGGATCAGAAATAAAATTATGCAAATCATTGATGATAATTATCCTTTATTGTCTGAGAAGATGTTGCATGTGATTAATACAAATTTTACCAGTAAAATAATGTCCGAAAAATACCAGAATCTATATACAAAACTCATTGAACATGGAACAGCAATTTAGTCCGTTAGAAAAGAAAATAGCCCATTTTCTGGCCGGTTTTCCTGCCTTAAAACAATTTATAAAACGTCTGTATCAAGGCTTGAATTATATCATATATCGCAAACCATATGTACATAAATCTAAACATCCGGTCAGGTCCATAAACTATAAAAATTTCGAAACGTTTTTTGGATATTATGATAAATCACCTTTGAATGAATCCGGAACATTATTGCTTTTTCATGCTTCCAGGTTAAATACACAAAAAAAACCGGATAGCACAATACCACTTCATATAATACTCTCAGATTTCCGAAGTAGTTCGATCCTAAAGGAATTCAGAACATCTGCTTATAACTGGCAGCAGGGTAGCCGTACCCAGTGGATAAATGATACGTCTTTTATATTTAATGATTTTAATCCTGAGAAAAAAACCTTTTATAGCAGAATAATCGATACCCGTGACCTTTCGATAGAAAGAAAAATTGATTATCCCGTCTATGACGTTAAAGGAGATAAAGCACTTACTTTAAGATTTGAACGGTTAGCACTTCTTCGCCCTGATTATGGATATAATGTCGATTCCATTGTTAGAGGATTTGAATTGAGGGACCTTAAGAATGATGGGATTTTCCTTGTAAACCTTACGAATAATGAATCTACCTTATTGCTCAGTCTCGAAGAAATTATTCAACACGGTAAGGTGCCACGAAGTGGCTCGGTGCAGCATAAGGTTAATCATCTCATGTACAGTCCGAATGGTAACAAGTTTATCTTCTTACACCGTTACTTTTTAGACGGGAAGCGATTTGACAGATTATTTTTATACCATTTTGCCGATGGTATTCTCAAACTTCTGGCTGACGACGAGATGGTCAGCCATTATATTTGGTATGGTAACCATTCCATCGTATGTTATATGCGAAATTTTGAAAAGGGCGATCATTTTTATCTTATCGATGTAGAACATAATACTCAATCCATCTTTGGATATGCCCATCTGCTTCCATTCGGTGACGGTCATCCGAATATCCTTAATAAAAAAATGCTTTTTGACACCTATCCTGATAAATCCCGCATGAAAAATCTGTACATTTATAACGATACAAAAGAGGAACTTTCTCAAATCGGTCGTTTCTATGAATCGTTAAAATATCATGGAGAAACACGTTGCGATCTGCATCCGAGGTGGTCATCTGACGGGAATGTTGTTTTTATTGATTCTGTCCATGAGGGAAAAAGACAATTATATATGCTGGATATGAATACAAGTGAATAAACTAGCGGTCATTATTCCGGTCTATCTTAAAGATGAACCGGAACTGTTAAAAAAATCTGTTGATAGTATACTTGCACAATCCTTCCGGGAATTCGATTTGATTATTGTGGCAGATGGCCCCGTTTCTTCTGAAATAGATCATTATCTGGGATTAATTGATTCAAAGTGCTTTGCTATTATACGATATCCCCATAATGAAGGACTACCAGCCACGCTGAATAAGGCAATCTCTTTCTGTATGGATAAGGGCCATACATACATCGCAAGAATGGATGCAGATGATATTTCCCATGAACGGAGGCTGGAGGAACAATTCAGGTACTTAGAAAGAAGTCCTGATATTGGAGCCGTCGGTGTTGAAGCTAATATAATCGATTCTAAAGGGAAAGTGATAGGGATAAAAACGGTTGCACCGAAAATCAATTACAATATACTAAAAAAAGTAAGTGATGTAATTCATCCCTCAGTCGTATTCAGAACATCATTTTTTGAAAAAGTTGGATTTTATGATAGTAGTCTCTACCAGTCACAGGATTATGACTTATGGTTTCGTGCCGTTGAAAAAAATATTAGAATCCACAATATCCAAAAGAAATTATATTATCTACGTTATGATGATCGTCTCATTCGTCGTCGGAAAAAGGCACAACGCTATGTGCTGAAAATTAAAATACGCTATTTGCGTTTCGTCGATTTTTTTTATCTTTTTTCTCATATTTTAATTATTGTATTACCAGAATGTATTGTAAGAAGCATACTATATAGAAAAATTCAAACGGGTGAAACTAAATATTATTGAAATGTGTTAGTAAAATTTAATTTTTTTATATGTCGAATTTATCAGGATTTTTGCCAATGAGGTTCTTAGTGACAATAAAAAGCTGGCTTCCTTTAATATTTACAGTTCTATTTGTAACGCAGCTATTGGCTGAAGATGACAATTATACAATTCGTTGGCATAAGGATATGGGAAATATTCTGGATCAGCCGGACGAATTTTACGGCAGCGCTGAAGCAATTCGTATTGCGGAAACAGTTATTCTCTTCCAGCGAAACAATGGCGGGTGGCCCAAAAACTATGACCGTACAGCCGTGATAAACGACAGCATTAGAAAACTTCAACAAGGACTTAAAACCAAAACATATACCACATTTGATAATGGTTCCACTCACACCGATGTGCGGTTTCTTGCCAGGGTGTATCAAAAAACAAACAACCAACGCTTTAGAAATGCCTTTATGAAGGGTTTGGACTTTATTTTAAAAGCTCAGTATACAAACGGCGGATGGCCACAACTATATCCTTTACCTACTGATACAAGTCGTTATGAACGACACATAACGTTTAATGACGGTGCAATGATTGGTGTGTTAGAAACACTTCGTGAAATAATCGGTGATGATGATACGTACACATTTGTAAATAAATATATAAAACAACGAGTTTCGGATTCTTTAGAAAAAGGTATACAATGTATACTAAATTGCCAATATATAAGAAATGGAAATAAAACAGTCTGGGGGGCGCAACATGATGAAGAAACACTGCTCCCAGCAAAAGCACGTGCTTATGAGTTACCTTCGCTAACTGGATATGAATCCCTCTATATCGTACGTTTTCTTATGGATATCCATAATCCTTCACCTATAATTATTGATGCGATACATAGTGCCGTGAAATGGTTTGATGAATCTAAATTAACCGGCTTGAAAATGGTTCGGGTCGAAAATGCCCATGCACCGAAGGGTTGGGATATGATGGTTGTGGAGGATTCCACGGCAGCACCTCTGTGGGCTCGTTTTTATGATCTTCAAACCAATAAACCAATTTTTGTTGACTATGATGGAATACCAAAAAAGTATCTCGCAGAAATTGACTATGAACGTCGAGTCGGTTACAGCTGGCTGGGATTTTACGGAAAAACATTATTGTCCAGAGACTATCCAAATTGGCTTAAAAAGAGGGGGATAGAGAAAAACGTCTTGCTGGAAAATGATTAAATACGTTTCATCCATTTATGAAAACAAATTTCAAAATTTTTACGTAAATCCTGTTATTCTGTCTAACAAACATATCTCGTCAATTCCAAATTTTAGATGAGGGTTCATCTGACAAATTAACTTGTTTAAATAACCGCAAAATCATAACTTTAAAAGTTAAATTATAAATTTGTCAGAATCCGAAAGCGGTCCCTTTATTAAACATGGAACAGTAAACCAGGATGAAAAATTACGTTAAAAGTTTCCAACTCCCCCTTCTTTTTTCTTTTTTCTTTTTTCTTTTTTATTCTATAGAAGCCAACCCCACCTCCGTACCCATCCACCACCCGGTCTATGCCTTTATCGACCGCATGGAAACCATGGGCATCGTCCACCGTGTGCTCGACGGCGTGCGTCCTTACAGCCGCAATAAAGTAGCCGGATTGCTGACGGAGATCGGGAAGCAGAGGGAACAATTGACACGTATCGACCGGCAAAAGCTAGACCGGTTTCTGATGGACTTCCGCTATGAACTGCGTCCGGAAGAGCTTTATCACCGGATTCCCGAAGGGCAGAACTGGTATTCGATCCTGGCAGGCGCAGACAATTTCAAAAAAGACTTTAAGCGGTTTTTCCTGCGGAAACATCCGGAAGAAGAAAATCATGTGGCTATCTGGGAAAAAGGAAAAGACGCCTTCTATTTCGATTATGAGCAGGGTATTACGATCGATACCCGGTCCGATGACCTGATCCGTTCGGCAAGCTGGAACACGTACAAATTCCGCGGGGTGCTCAATAAAAACTTCGGTTATGCCGTTACGGTCAGCTTGCATGGCGTACGCGGTGATGAAGGCTACCGCGAATTCGATCCGATCCTCAAGCAAACCTTTAACCAGGTGAGCGCAACGGATGAAAATCTGCTCTTTTCCGACCGGACGGGCGGGGAACTGGCCTGGCATTCCGATTATTTTGATTTCACCTTCGCCCAGCAGGAACTGGAATGGGGTAAAGGCGAATCCGGAAAGTTATTGCTCTCCAATTACCCGGAACAGTATCCCTACATTTCCATATCAAGGGAGTGGAACTGGGGGAAATTCACCGCCCTTCACGGTAAACTGCAGTCATTCCTGGAGGATTCACTGATTGCAGACGGCTCCCGCGTTTACCCCGATAAATGGGTGGCGGCCCACCGGCTGGAAATTGCACCGTTAAAAAATCTGACCTTCGGGTTCAATGAATCCTTTATCTACGGGTACCGCTATGCAGACTGGGCCTATCTGATTCCCTTCAATTTCTATCGTGCGGTCCAGCATAAACTGCGTGACCGTGATAATGCGACCATTTCCATCGACGCGGAATGGATCCCGTTCAACAGAACAAAGTTTTACGGTACGGTTTTCCTCGATGAATTCAAACGCAGCAAGCTGGGAACGGACTGGTTCGGTAACAAGCATGCTTTCCAGTTTGGTGTGATTTATCTGGACCCGTTCACTATTCCGAACATGAAACTTAATTTGGAATACGCCGCCATCATGCCCTGGGTGTATACACACAAATATAATATCAACCGGTACGAGTCCGATGAACGGTCCCTGGGCCACTGGGCCGGTCCCAATTCCGAAGTCTATTTTTGTAATGTGGAAAAAGAATGGACCTACCGTCTGACCACCGGTTTGCGGCTGCGTCAGTGGAAACACGGCGAGAATTATCCTAACGAAAATATCGGCGGGAATCTGCTGGCCGGAAGGGGCATTCTGCTCGGCACACAGACCGAGCCACGGGAAACGCGTAAATTCCTGGAAGGGATCCTGACAAAGGAACAACGGTTTGATTTCTATGTCGACTATGAAATTTTTAACGACTTTTTCCTCTCCGGGGCGGCCGGCCACCAGATCACGAATGTGGAAGGGGAGGAAACCACCTTTAACGAATTCCATTTTGGTGTTAAATTAGATTATTGATGTACGCTATTATTTTCATACTTGCACTGGCGGGTGCGCTTATTGCCACATACCAGACCCGCCGCATCGCTACCCGCCGTAAAATCGGCACCTTTCCCGATGCGCGCATGGTGCATACCGGATTCATCCCCCATATGGGCGGCGTTGGTATTTATGCCGGTTTTCTGATTGGTACCGGTCTGGCCCTGGTCCTTTTTCCCGGTCTCAGAGTACCGTTAATTCAGAATTATGGCGGCATTTTTATCGCGGCAACGCTCATTTTTCTTCTGGGGGCTTATGATGATCTTTACGGGCTCAACGCACCCAAGAAGTTTCTGGGACAGTTTCTCGCCGCAACCATCGTCATCCTGTTTGGCTGTAAAATCCAGATTATTCACAATCCGTTCGGTGCAGATATCGACCTGGGGATCCTTGCCCTGCCGGTTACCTTTCTCTGGCTGGTGGGTATTACGAATGCGGTTAACCTGCTGGACGGCCTGGACGGCCTGGCCGGAGGTGTCAGTCTCATTGTCACAGCGACCATCCTGGTCTTTGCCCTGCAGTTCCATGATGCGCCGACAATTCTCATCGGGGTGTCTTTAATGGCAGGTATTCTCGGTTTTCTGCGCTATAACTATCATCCGGCCAGTATTTTCATGGGGGATACAGGATCGCTGTTTCTGGGATTTATCATCGCGGCCCTTTCCATGCGCGCGTTTGAATACCAGGGCGGAAGCATCTCCATTCTCAGCCCGATTCTTGCCCTCGGGGTGCCGATAGGAGACACCTCCATCGCTTTTTTCCGCCGGTTGAACAAGGGTTACCATCCGTTTAAACCGGATAAGGACCATCTGCACCACCGGCTGATCTATCTCGGCCTGTCCCACCGGCAGGCGGTGCATACCATCTATTTGATTTCACTGATCTTTGGTATAACGGCATATTCCTTTTCGATTACGGGCACCTTCGGCAGCACCCTGTTGCTCATTTCCATGGTTATCATGTCCGTCATCGGACTGAAACGGCTGGGTTACCTGGAAGCGCAGAAATTCAAAACCATATACGGCGATGAAACCGTCATCCGGGCGCGTAAAGAGATCGCCCCGCTTTCCATGCGCCGCCTGTGGCATAAAACCTTTGTGATGCTCTCCGATATCGTCATGATCAATCTTGCCCTGTATGCCGCCTGGCTGGTTCGATTTAAAAGCGGATGGATTGAAACCAGTCATCTCATACCCTTATCCGATTTCATGTTTCCCGGTCTGGTGTTACTCATCACATCAGGCTGGGTACTGTTGTTCCTGCTCAACGACCTGTACAATCTGCAATGGGATATATCACGGTTTGAGCAGTTCCGTCGTGTCACCAAAGTAATCAGCGTGGGCATCCTGCTTTTGTTTTTTATTACCCTGGATCCCGGACAGCCTTTTTCAGAGGGAAGGATTATGTTGCTGGTCTACGGCGTTATTCTTGCAGCTCTGATCAATCTGGGGCGGATGCTCATTATTGCCATTGAAAAACACTACCAGGTGCTGGAATACGCGCCGCACAACACGTTGCTGGTCGGTACAACGGATAAAGCGAAAAAGTTACTGCGTGATATAACAAAAAACCCCCATCTGTTGTACAATTTTCAGGGGTATATCACGAAAAACAGGCAGGAGAGCGTCTTCTACGGACTCCATTCACTGGGAACCTATGAAAACTTGCCGGAAATTATACGTACCTACGGGATCGAGGAAATCATCATTGCCATCAACGAACGGTCTCGTGATGAGATACTCAATATCGTTGCCTATGCCGAAAACATGCGGGTTACGTTTAAGATTATCCCCCAGATTTATGATGTCGTTTCCGGGCATAAGACCATTGAGATGATCGGTCATCCGCTGATCAAGCTCTTCCCCGAGCATTTGCACCTATGGCAGAAACTTCTTAAATATATCCTAGACCGGGTTACGGCTCTGCTGGCCATAATCCTGCTCAGTCCATTGTGGTTTCTGGTTATTATCGTCCAGGTTGTCAGAGGGATCAATCCGGTGTTTCATATCGAAAACGTGGTCGGTAAAAACGGACGGATATTCGGCATGCTTACGTTTTATATTGCGGATCAGGAAAAGTTTCTGTGCCGCCTTCTCTACCGGTCACAATTTTATAAGTTCCCCGAAGTGGTCAATATCCTGTTGGGAAAAATGAGTTTTGTCGGTCCGCGACCGGAGCCGCCGGATCTGGTCGATTCGCTCAAAGGACGCATTAAATTCTATAACCGCCGTTTTCAGGTGCTGCCCGGTCTGACGGGCTGGGCACAAGTGCGTTATCGTTATGATGATTCGCTGAAACGCAAACGCGAACAGTTCAAGCAAGACCTTTTTTACCTGGAAAATATGTCCCTGACATTCGATTTAAGGGTTATTTTGCGTTCTCTTTTGATACTCATCGTCGGAAAGAAAAAAATGATCGCATGAGCCGTACATCTGTTAAACTCAGTATCATTATTGTCAATTATAATGTCAGGGACTTCCTGGAACAGGCCCTGATATCCCTGGAAAGAGCCCTGGCGGACATCGAATCGGAGATCATCGTCGTCGACAATGCTTCCTTCGACGGTTCCGGCCAGATGCTGATCCAACGATTCCCTGATGTCAGACTGATTAAAAATGAAAAAAACGTCGGTTTTTCGGCCGCCAATAATCAAGCCCTGAGGGTGGCAAAAGGGGAGTACATCGTACTGTTAAATCCTGATACCGTTGTTCAGGAAGACACGTTCACCAAACTGCTTGACTTTTTTGAACAGCATCCGGATGCATCGGCAGCTACCTGTAAGATTCTGAATCCGGACGGTACGTTTTCGGTGGACTGCCGGCACAGTATCCCCACGCCGTCGACCGCTTTCTGGAAACTGCTCGGTCTGAATCGTGTTTTTCCCAAAAGCCGCATTTTCGGCCGATACAACCTGACCTACCTGGATGAAAATGAGATTAACCGGGTGGAAGGTATTTCCGGATCATTCATGATGATCAAACGGGCAATGGTGGAAAAAGTCGGTATGCTGGATGAACGTTTTTTCATGTACTGTGAAGACATTGACTATTGCCACCGCATCAATCAGGCGGGCGGTCAGATCTACTATGTACCCACATCCCAGATCATCCACTACAAGGGCGAGAGTACCAAGAAAAACAACCTGGATTATATTATAACGTTTAATAAATCCCTGTACCTGTTTTACCGGAAACATTATAAACAGAAATATATTTATCCCTTCGAATGGCTGATTCTGCTCGGGGTTATATTCCGTGGTTCCATGATTTTCTTCCGTAACCTGTTCAGGCAGTATTTTCCTTTTATAATGGACATGGTTTTTCTGAACGGATTGATGGCTGTCAGCTTTTATATTCGTTACGAGATGAAAGGAGGGTTCGAACTGGATGCCTTTCTCTCCGAGCATATTATTGTAAACGGCCTTACATCCGTTACTTATTTTTTCGCGTCATTGTTTTTCGACAGCCTGAACAAATACCGGTATTCCATATCCAAAATCATCAAAGCCAATCTGACAACCTTTATCATTATTTCAGCCCTGACGTTTTTCTTCAAACAGTTTGCCTTTTCCAGACTGGTGGTCATATCCACTGCGGTCATCGCTACCTTGCTTATGGTATTCTGGCGACTGGCCCTGGGTTATTACAGCAGGAAGAACTCCACGCTGTTCGGCAAGGAAATGTTTTTAAAGCGGACATTGATTGTGGGATATGACGAAGAAACGGAAAAACTGGTTCAGATGCTGGAACGGCGGCCGAAGAGCGGTATCGAAATATCGGGCGTCGTGGCTATCGAGCCCGAGCATATCGGAAAATACATGAATAACTTTGAGGTGATTGGCTCTCTGGACCAGCTGCCGGATTTGCTCAGAACCAGCAAGACGAATCTGGTTATTTTTTCCACACATAATCTGTCTTATGAGCGTATACTGAATACCATGGCCGCGGTCCAGAACCCGAATATCGAATTCAAAATGGTTCCCGGACATCTGGAATTCATGATTGGTAAATCCACGATCGAGCGGCTGGACAGTCTGCCTCTTCTGGAAATTGAATATGCTTATGGTAAACCGTTCAACCGGTTCGTAAAACGGTCATTTGATCTGCTGTTGTCGGTACTCCTGCTGGTGCCTCTGCTGCCGTTTTATCTGATCGGTCTGCCGTTGTTTTTTTCCAAAATCCAGAGGAAGACCATCGGTCATTCCAGGGACCGGCGCCGTGAACAGGATATAACATGGTATCCGCGGCCGGGTTTCAGAAGGTTCGTCTTATTGTTGTTGGAAATATTCCGGGGACGTCTGTCCTTTGTGGGAGCGCCGCTGGATGAACGTTCCGGTACGGCGATGATACCTTTCGAGTATAAACCCGGAATCACCGGCATTGTGCAGGTTAACGACCCATCCGGTACAGATCATGATGCACGTGAAAGCCTGTCGGTTTATTATCTGAAAAATCAAAACATTTTACTGGATGTACAGATACTTTTTAAAACATTGAGCCGTTTTCTGTCGAAATAGGCGGAAGGGCTTGTCTTGCCAGATCACCGTGATTTATGTAAATTAAATTCTAGTTTTTTATATACAATTGTTCAAGGAATAAGGATATGCTGGATATAAAACGCATCAGAGAAGAAACAGAACAGATAAAACAGGCCATTATCAATAAGAAGGAACAGGGGAATGTGGATGCAGTGCTTGCGCTGGACCAGAAACGACGTGAATTGATTGGTAAAGTGGAAGAACTGAAGAAGCAGCGCAACGAAAATTCCAGACAGGTTTCCGTATATAAAAAAGAAGGCAAAGATGCATCGGATCTCATAGAAAGGACAAAAACAGTCTCCGCCGAGATTAAAAGGATGGATGAGGAACTGGGGCAAACAGAGCAACTTGTATTTGAGCAGTTAAGCGTATTGCCCAATGTTCCGGATGCGTCGGTTCCGGTCGGCAATGATGAGAATGACAATATGGAGGTGTCCCGCCATCATGATATACCATCATTCGATTTCAAGGTTCTGAATCACATTGAACTGGGGGAAGGCCTGGATATTCTGGATTTTCCCCGCGGAGGAAAAATCACGGGGAGCGGTTTTCCGGTTTATAAAGGCGACGGCGCCCGGCTGGAACGCGCGATGATTAATTTCATGCTGGATCTGCACACGGAAAAGCACGGGTACACCGAATTATTTACACCGTTTATGGCCAATGAAGCCAGTATGTTCGGCACGGGGCAGCTGCCCAAGCTGAAAGAAGACATGTACTATGTGGAAAAAGACGACCTTTACCTGATACCGACGGCGGAGGTCCCGATTACGAATATGTACCGGGATGAAATCCTTCAGGAAGAACAGCTACCCATTAAATTTGCAGCCTATTCGGCATGTTTTCGTCGGGAAGCGGGCTCTTATGGCAAGGACACCAGGGGATTTCTACGTGTACACCAGTTTAACAAAGTTGAGTTGGTCAATTTTGTAAAGCCCGCAGAATCGTATCCGTTTCACGAACAGCTCCTGAAAGAAGCCTGCACGGTTCTCGATTTGCTGAAAATTCCGTACCGTATCCTTCTCCTCTGCACGGGTGACCTCAGTTTTGCCGCGGCAAAGTGTTATGACATCGAAACCTGGTCTCCGGCTGAAGACAAATGGCTGGAAGCGTCCAGTGTCAGTAATTTTGTAGATTTTCAGGCCCGCAGAGCCGGCATCCGTTACCGGAACCGGGAAACGGGTAAGGTGGAGTACCTGCATACATTGAACGGATCAGGACTGGCGACATCCCGTTTGATGGTTTCCATTCTGGAAAACTATCAGACGGATGAAGGAACCGTGCTTGTACCGGAGGTGTTGATTCCCTACATGAACGGCAAACGGGTGATCAAACGCACCTACAATAAATAGGGAATCATATACATGATTATATTTTCTTCTATTCGTACCCTTTATATTTATCTGATGAGTTTTCTCATCACGGGAATCGGGGCTGTGCTTGTCATTTTTTACGGTCTGCTTGTCAATCCGTTCGCAGAATTCAATAACAGGGTTATTCGCAGGTGGGCCCGGGCTATCCTTTCTGTAGCCGGTGTAAAACTGGAGGTGGAAGGAAAGGAGCATCTGAACCCGGATCAACCCTACGTTTACATGGTAAACCACCTGAGCACGTTCGATATCCCTGCTACCGCGCTGATTCTCCCGGGAACCGTCCGTTTCATCGCTAAAAAGGAATTATTCCGCATACCCCTTTTTTCGATGGGCATGCGTGCCGTCGGTATGATCAAGATTGACAGGGGAAACAGCGAAGAGGCCCGTAAAACCATTAACGAAGCTGTTGTTACCCTTCGCCAAGGTGTTTCCATTATCATATTTCCGGAGGGTACACGAAGCCGTACAGGCGAGATCCAGCCCTTCAAAAAAGGCGGATTTATCCTGGCCGTGAACAGTCAGAATCCCATCGTACCTGTCAGCATTTCGGGTTCCCAGTACGTACAGCGCAAGAAAAGTCTTGTCCTGGTACCCGGCAGGATACGTATCCGCATAATGCCGCCGCTTCGGACGGAAGGTATGGGGATGGAGGAGAGGAATACGCTGCTGAAAGAAGTGCGCGATCAAATTATAGACGCGTACGATCCCGGGTTTAACAAACCCTAAGCGGATTCAGAAATGACGCGATTCCGCCCCGTTTCTTTTGCCCTGTAGAGAGCTTCATCCGCTTTTTTAATAATTTCCTTAACCGATTCCCCGTCTTCCGGATAACTGGATACACCGATACTGATTGTCACATTTTTAGTGGTTAACTTTCTCTGGTCTTTAAAACGGTGGTTTTCGATAATAACCCGTAGTTTTTCGGCCAATAAATGGGCATTTTTTTTATGAATACCCGGGACGATAATGGCAAATTCTTCACCACCATACCGGGAAACGGTATCGATACTGCGCGTATTTTCCTTCATCAGGCCGGCCATCTGTTGCAAGACATCATCACCGGCCAGATGCCCCAGTTTGTCATTCAATTCCTTAAAGTGATCGATATCGAGCATTAACAGTGAAAAACGGGTATCAAAACGACTGCTCCGTTTCAATTCACGCCCGATTTCATTTATAAAATATCGGTAATTATACAACTGGGTCAGTCCATCTGTAACCGCCTGTTTTTCCTTGAGACGATACAACTTGATGAGATCATAATAGAGTACCATATTTTCAAAAATAATGCTGACTGTCTGGATAAAGGCTTTGAGAATACGTATTTCATAGGTTTCAAATGTTTCAGCCGAATACTGTTTGTCGATAAAAATCAAATACCGTTTCGGAAGTTCGGAGGGTTTATCTTTATCTTCAACATCCCGTGCGATGCTGCGGAGCAGTTGGGTGGAATCGTTGTTCGGAGAAAAGTGGGAAAGGACACCCAGAATGAAGGTCCCGCTTTCAAGGGAACCGGCCAGTTTGAGCATGGAACGATCCATGATCTCATCGGTGTTTTTGACCCAGAGCATACCGTTTTCCCGTCGGATTATTTCCGTGAATCCGGAGGAAATCCGGTATTGCTTTTTCAGCTTTTTAGTATCCGGGACACCGGCATAGGCAAACGGTGTGATATATTTTTTGTCCGGTGTCAGTTCGAAAAGGATGCATCGCTCGATCTTAAACCCTTCCGTCATTCGGGAAGGCAGCATCTTCAGCATCTGAAACGGATCGCTCTGTGTCCGCAAAATATTGGCCAGGTTATTCAGATAGAAAAGCCAGTCATTGTATTTGGCGAATTCCTCCCTGGATTCATAAAGTTCCATGTTAAGCCGGGAGAGGTTGTCATTCATGTCTTCCAGTTCGAGAATTTTCCCGCGAAGTTTTTCAACCAGTTGGGCGTTGTACTTCTGAAGGAACATTTTTTCGTCTTCAGGAGCCAGCAATTCTTTTTTGCCGGACAGGAATTCTTCAATCTTGAAAAGGAATTCTGTAACATTAATGGGCTTGGTGATATAACCGACACACCCCGCGGTAAGGGTCAGCTCCCGCACATCCTTATTGACTTCGCCGGTTAAGGCGATGATAGGGATATCTTTGAGTTCCTCGATACTACGGAGATGTGTCGTCACTTCATACCCCTGCATATCGGGCAGAATCAGATCGACAAGTATGAGATCCGGTTTTTTCTGTTTGGCCAGACGGATGCCTTCCAGTCCGCGCCCGGCCTCAAAATAGGTATAGCCTTTATACCGGATGATATCACCCATCAGGGAACGTGTATCGGGATCATCCTCTATGTACAGAATTTTTTTCGGGTTCTGGTCAGCCATACGTATACCAAAAAAACAGATTTAAATTTTGTTTCATTACCTGTATATGTAAATCGTAATAAATTGCAAAAAGTTTAATAACAATAAGTTAAAGGTGCTTGCATATTATCAGAGTGATATCATCGGAGGGATTGGATGTTTTGGTAAACTGCTTGATACTGTAAATAATCTCTTCCTTGATCCGGTGAACGGATTCTTCACGGTTCCTGATGATAAGATCGGACAGACGCTTTTCGCCGAATTCTTCATCTTTCGCGTTTTGCGCTTCTGTAACACCGTCGGTGTAAGCAATCAGAAGATCGCCCGCTTTGAATGAAATATCCTCTTGGATATATTCCTGTTCCGGCAGAAATCCAAGAACGATGCCGCCTTTATTCAACGTCTGAACCGTACCGTCGGCTTTAAACAAAAGGGGCGGGTTATGTCCGGCATTGGTATACGTCATTTTTTCTTCCTGCGTATTGATAATGCAATAAAAGAACGTCGCATACTTACCGGGTATCGTTGTCTGGCACAACAGGTCATTCAATCGATAGACCAGATCGCAGGTCGTTTTAAATATCTTGTTCTGGGTGCGTAATCCGGCCAGTATCAGGGACATCATCAGGGCGGCAGGGGCACCTTTTCCAGCGACATCTCCGATAGCGAGACCAATACTGCCATCATTGAACTTTGTGATATCGTAGAGGTCCCCGCTGACGATTTTGCTGGGTATGTTTAAAGCGGTCATGCTCAGTTTGTCGACTCTTGGTATGTGATTCAGTAGAAGCCGCTGCTGAACCTTCCCGGCATGGATCAGTTCATGTTCAAACGCCTGTTTGGCTATTTTAATATCCACCTGACGTGAATTATGGATCGCTATGGAAGCCTGGTTGGCAAAAAGGATGAGAATATCGACGCGATCTTCATTAAAAAAGGCGATCTGGTCGCTTTCCAGGCAGAGAACCCCAAGAACTTCCTTTTCGAAAATTAGCGGGATGGAAAGTTGCGACCGTGTTTCCTTGCGAATTTCATAATAATGCTCCGCCTGGCGCACATCACTGAGTACATCAATTTTCTTCGTTTTAACAACCCAGCCGCAGGCTCCCTGGCCCACCTTCATGTAGAGGTTTTTCATCAATGCACTGTCATAACCGCGGCTGCTTGTGTTCAAAAGGTGTTTACCTCTGTGATCGAGCAGGAAAATGGCCGCTGCATCGAAGTCAACAATCGTCTTCAACGTGTCCAGGATAAAATCGAGGGTTTTCTTGGGGTCAATGGAAGCAAGTATTTTCTGACTCACTTCAATTATTTTCCGGGTTTCATAATTTTTCTTTTCCAGGTCAATTATTAGACCGGCGCTTTCCAGCTTCAAGCCGGCTTTCTTTTGAATTTTCAAGAGCAGTTTACGTGTCGATTCATCCCGAAATACGGTCATTTTATCCGGATCGATCAGCAGAAAAGCGAAGATGAAATTATGACCATAAAAAGGGAGGAGCCGCCGGAGGCCGGCTTGCTGTAAAACCCCGATTTCTTCATCACTGAAGGGCCTTTCCCCGCATGCGATATCACCGTTCGAAACATCCGTCCCGGACATGAGCTCTTTGTTAAAGGCAGGGGTCAATTCGATTGTACTGTCGATATTTTCATAGTGGGAGAGATAGTACCGGGTATTTTCCAGGATGTAAAAAGCGTATGGCGTATCTCTGAATATTGCATGGAACGCTTCGAAGAGCAGCCGGGTGATTTCGTGATAGCGGACGGCACTGTTCAGGTCATCGTTCAGGTTTTCAAGAATCCGGCGTGTCTCCGTCTGAATGAATATATATTTTTTAAACAGAATCCTTTCCAATCCGGCCCTTATCCCGTCGTGTATAAACATGACGATAAAAAGCAGGATAAAGGCCGCCGGCAGGATATGTTCACCGTAAAACAGACCGACATCCCCTAAGATCAGGATGTAAACAATAAAAAGAATGCCATTGGTCAGCAGCTTCCTGAACGTCAAAACGTATCTCCTTCATTGAAAATTCTAATTTAGAGAAAGGGACCAACATTTACAATGCCGCTGATGAAAATATGTAATTACGGTTTCCTTTAATTTATTGTTTCGTTTTATTTTAATACGTATTTAAAAATTTGTTATGTTAGGGTATGATTCAGAGGGAGACGGATGGGCACCATTAAGCCTTGCTTGCCGGTCAAATTGTTCGCGGGAATCACGTACCGGCCGGCATTCGATATTGAATCCTTTAT
>CAYPHA010000013.1:56883-73594 GCA_964410215.1 uncultured Calditrichota bacterium
ATTCGTAATACACTGTCTGAGGAGCTGGGGGATACCGATTTCAGATCTGAAACATTCGCATTTTCAGCATTCACCAATTATTACGAGCAGGAAATGGGATCCGGTCTGGAAAAAGTATTCATCAGTTTTTCGGAACTCGTTATGCCGGATAAATTACCGGTGATTAAAACGCGCACCAATCGTCTGGAAAGCCGCTACACTTCCGGCAAAGGGCGTTCCGTCAACATTGATCCCGGTTACCTGACCATGGCGAAAGTGGTGCTGGCGACGACAAAAGATTACAGCCACAGGATTTATCTGATGGATGGTATTTACGGCGATTTACACCTGACCTATTCGGGTAACTCTTATCAGAAGCAACCCTGGACGTACCCCGACTATCAGCAGCCGCCGTCCATCGTGTTTTTTAATCAGTTAAGAAAACTATACAGTCAGCAACTAGCAGGAGTAGAGATTGAAACAAACGACGTATAAAGAATCCGGTGTGGATATCGAGAAGGGTGAACAGACTCTATCGGGAGCAAAAGAAATGATCCGTTCCACATTTACCCCGGGTGTTTTAAGCAATGTGGGCAGTTTCGGCGGATTGTTCGAACTCGATAAAAATGCCTATGATCAACCCGTCCTTGTATCCAGTACCGATGGCGTCGGGACAAAATTACGTGTCGCCGTTATGGCAGGAAAGCACGATACGGTTGGCGAAGACCTTGTCAATCATTGTGTCAATGATATCGCCGTCCTGGGTGCAAAACCTCTTTTTTTTCTTGACTATTATGCGACGGCACACCTGGAAGACCAGGTGTTCCAGGCGGTCCTCTCCGGTTTCGCCAGAGGCTGCCGGGCATCAGGATGCGCCCTGATTGGCGGGGAAACGGCCGAAATGCCGGGAATATACCATGACGAAGATTATGACCTCTGCGGGACTATTGTCGGCATTGTCGACAAAAAGAATATCATTTCCGGTCAGGATATACAGAAGGGCGATGTGTTGATCGGTCTTGAATCCAATGGTCTGCATACAAACGGGTATTCCCTGGCACGGCATGTACTTTTTTCGAAATATACGGTCGAAGACAGGATTGACGAGCTGGGAGAAACGGTAGGAGACGCTCTTCTGCGTGTCCACCGCTGTTATCTGGAGCACATCCAGGGCGTCCTGCACCACAACGTGCATGGTATCGCCCACATTACAGGCGGGGGTATCGTAGGAAACACATCCCGTCTTCTGCGCGAAGGATTATCCCTCAGGGTTGACTGGGATGCCTGGGACATACCGTCTGTTTTCAATATTATTCAGAGCATCGGCAACGTTCCGGAAAAAGATATGCGGCGTACATTCAATTTGGGTATCGGATTGATTTTAATCGTTTCAAAGCAGGATGCCGATGCGGCTTTAAAGTCGTTAGCCGCGTTTCCGGAAAAAAGTCTGGTCATCGGGGAAATTGTATAAAAAGCGAAAACAATGGCTCCGGTGCTTGACTAACACCGGAACATTTATTTAATTACTTAGAGGTTACTCTCTGTTTTAATATCAGGAACGGAACAGATATGTTAGTAAACGGACTACTCATCCTGCTGATCAGCTATATAATCGGATCGTTTCCAACGGCCATTCTGGCCGGTAAACTGCAGAAAAACATCGATATCCGTCAGCATGGCAGTGGTAATGCCGGCGCAACGAATGTATTGCGCGTCCTGGGATGGAAAACCGCCCTGATCGTTCTATTAATTGACATATTCAAAGGCTTTGTGCCGGTTTTCTGGATTCCGGGACTATTTTACGGCCCGGGAGAGACTTACTTCTATATGCAGGTTGTTGCCGCGGCGGCGGCGGTTGCAGGACATATATGGACTGTTTTTGCCGGTTTTAAAGGCGGAAAAGGGGTCGGCACGTCGGCCGGTGTCTTTCTCGGACTCGCTCCTATACCGCTTTTGTTTGCCCTGAGCATGTTCATCATCGTCGTCGCGATCTCACGTTATGTATCGCTTGGATCCATCCTCAGCGCACTGGTCTTCTTACTGGTCATAATTGCACAGAAATATATATTTGTAATAGACATTCCCGATCTTCTGTTTTACCTGGCCATACTGATTGTCGTCTTGATCTGGTTTCTGCACCGGGCCAATATCAGGCGCCTGTTGTCGGGTACGGAGAACAAAATCGGATCCGGAAAAAAAACGACGGATTAATTACATCTTCAGAGAGTCAATTGGAAAGGTTGTGACAATATGAAAGTTGCCGTACTGGGTTCAGGAAGCTGGGGGACGACGCTTGCCCTCACGCTGCAGGATAACGGCCATTCTGTCTGCTGCTGGACAATCGAGGATTCGACGATACAAAATGTAAATGAAAAACGTGAAAATTCCCGTTATCTGCCCGGGGTGCCCATACCGGAGGCTGTCCGTTTTACAAAAGATCTGCCTGAAACGGTGCATGATGCCGGGATGATTGTGTGTGCGGTACCTTCTCAGGTAACCAGGAAGGTCATTCCTGAAGTCATTAAGGTTTTGAACCGCGGTAAACAGATATGGGTACCGGTTTCGAAAGGTATTGAAAACGATACCTATCTGCGTGTTTCGCAGGTCATTCACCAGGTGGGCTCTGTTCCTGATGAAAACATCGTTGCACTGTCAGGGCCAAGCCACGCGGAAGAAGTAAGCCGTCATATACCGACCGTTGTGGTCGCAGCCTCCACCCGGCTTGAAAGCGCCAGGCTGGTTCAGGATGCATTCATAAATCATTATTTCAGAGTTTATGCCAGCGAGGATATCGTCGGTGTAGAGCTGGGCGGTGCTCTCAAGAATATCATTGCCCTGGCAGCGGGTATCTGCGATGGAGCCGGCTATGGTGACAATACAAAGGCGGCGCTGATAACCCGCGGCCTGGTTGAAATCAACCGTCTGGGGGTCGAGATGGGCGCCCGCAGCGATACATTTGCCGGACTCAGCGGGATGGGTGACCTCATTGTAACATGCATGAGCCGTCATTCCCGGAACCGGTATGTAGGGGAACAGATAGGCAGAGGCCGTTCCCTCGATGATATTCTCGGGGAGATGGTGATGGTCGCCGAAGGAGTTAAAACCACGCTTTCCGCGTACGAAATTGCACAGGCGCGCAATGTTGAGATGCCTATCACGGAACAGGTATATCTGACCCTGTTCAAAAACAAGAAACCAGAGGATGCCCTGTATGATTTAATGACCCGGGCATCCAAGATTGAGGACTGGTAAATAAATCATTTCTTTTTTGGGTATTTTTAAAGGAGGACGTCATGATCAAATCAATCCTTTTACCCATTGATGGTTCGACATACACCGACGCGGTTATCAAATACGGCCGGTTTTTATCGGAAACATTCGGTGCGGTATTACGGATCTTGAGCGTTGTGGATATACGCCTTTATGACTGGAGTGTGGCCACTAATGCGGATAACTTTGTTCCGATTATGCCCCCGACCGGTTTCCAGGCGGAATCACAAAAAATGCATGAAGAAAAAGCTGACCACGTCCTGGAAAAGGCAGGTAAACTCTTTCAGGCGAGCGGAACCAATTTTGAACTGATCAAAATAGCCGGCATTCCCGTGGAAGAAATCTGCAATTATGCAAAGAAGAGTGATATGGTCGTAATGGGTATTCGCGGAGAATACGAGCGATGGAGCGGAAAACTCCTTGGTGATACCGTGGAATCGGTATCCCGGCAGGTCAGTAAGCCGGTCATGCTTGTGGAAAAAGAGTTCGAGCCGTTCAGCCGCATCATCTGCGGTTATGACGGCAGTACACAGGCCAATAAAGCGCTGCAGTTTGCAGCCTATATGAGCGACATCATGCAGGCCCCTCTGCAGGTCGTGACTGTGCTGGATAACGAAGAAGAGCGTAAAGCTATCCTGCAGGAAGCTGAACAATACCTTACGCCCTATGGTATCACGTTCCAGTTACGTCATGAATTTGGCGACCCTGATGAAATACTGGTCAATGTCACGAAGAACACGGCAAGTCCAAGCCTTATGATTATTGGAAGTTATGGCCATTCGCGCATCCGTGAAGCAATCATCGGAAGCACAACCGTTCAGGTGATGCGGAATGCCCACAAACCAATTCTACTCGCGAAATAAGCCGCATCGTTAAGGAGGGGTGATGAGCGGTAAAATTATAACACTGACACGTCATATCATTGAAGAACAGCGAAAATATCCCTATGCAACCGGTGCGTTTACCGATCTGATGAACGATATCGCCTTTGCTGCCAAACTGATCTCTTACCATACCAACAAGGCCGGTCTGATGGGCGTTCTGGGGGAAACCGGCGATTTCAATGTGCAGGGAGAACGGGTAAAAAAACTGGATGTGTATGCCCATGAAACCATGGTCAAAGCCCTGGATCATGGTGGGCATTTATGTGTAATGGTCTCCGAAGAAGAGGAGGATCTTATTCCCATTCCGGAACAGTTTCCGCTGGGAAAGTATGTCTGCCTGTTTGATCCGCTGGATGGTTCTTCCAATATCGATGCCAATGTCAGTGTGGGAACGATATTTTCGATTTACAGGAAAATCAGCCCCGAGGGGCGGCCGGGAACGATAGAGGATACCCTCCAGCCCGGTACAAAACAAATCTGTGCCGGTTATGTTATCTACGGCTCGAGCACCATGCTGGTCTATACGACAGGAAACGGCGTGCATGGCTTTACACTGGATCCCAGTTACGGTGAATTTGTGCTGTCCCATCCCAATATCAAGATGCCTGCAAAAGGTACCATTTACAGTGTCAATGAAAGCAATTACGATTACTGGGACGAGCCGGTTAAACGTTATATTCACTATGTAAAACAGACAGATGAGGCCACCGGCCGGCCGCTTAATTCGCGTTATATCGGTTCGATGGTCAGCGACGTTCATCGTAACCTGCTTTACGGGGGGATTTATCTTTATCCGGCAAGCACGAAAGCGCCCGAAGGGAAATTACGTTTAACCTATGAAGCAAATCCCATGGCTTATATCGTTGAACAGGCCGGTGGATACGCCAGTAACGGCAGAGAGCGCATAATGAATATAAAACCGGAATCTGTTCATCAACGGGTTCCGCTTTTTATCGGGCCTGAATATGACGTCAGACTGGTCGAAAAGTTTATCAGGGATCATACGTCATAACAATTCATATCCATATGAAAATGCTGACACTTAGAAAGGGTTGACCGTTAATAGCGCCGTGTTTATATTTAACCCGGTAAGACATTCACTGGAATTATTTATTATTTAGGAATTTGGATATTTATGGCTTCAGAAATTAAAATTGCTGATGTGGGAAACTATGAAGACCGGGAAGTTATCATCAGAGGCTGGCTCTATAATAAACGGTCAAGCGGCAAATTGCGTTTTCTCCTGGTGCGTGATGGCTCACAGACCATACAGTGTGTGGTTTTTAAGGGAAATGTTTCGGAAGAATCTTTCCAAAACGCAACGGATATTACTCAGGAAAGCTCCCTGGTGGTAACGGGTACGGTGAGTAAAGACGAACGTTCGCCGATCGGTTATGAAATACAGGTGAATGAAATTGAAATCGTCCAGATGGCGGATGAATACCCGATTACAAAAAAAGATCATGGTGTTGATTTTCTGATGGATAACCGCCATCTCTGGCTGCGATCATCGCGACAACATGCGATTTTACGCATTCGCCATGAAATTATACGTTCCGCAAGGGAATACTTCGATTCCAATGATTTTGTTCTGATCGATACCCCTATTTTTACACCCAATGCCGCGGAAGGGACCACGACCTTATTCGAAACAGAATATTTCGGTTCGAGTGCCTATCTGACGCAAAGCGGGCAGCTTTATGGCGAAGCGGCCGCCATGGCTTTTGGTAAAATATACTGTTTCGGTCCGACCTTCCGTGCCGAAAAATCCAAAACCCGCCGGCATCTGACGGAATTCTGGATGATCGAACCCGAAGTCGCCTATTTTGACCTGAACGACGACATGCAACTTGCCGAAGAGTTTGTTAGCCATATCGTTCAGAGTGTTCTTAAGAATCGTAAACAGGAACTTGAGATCATTGAAAGGGATACGTCAAAACTCGAAAATGTGAAGGCGCCGTTTCCAAAAATTCATTATAAAGAAGCTGTCGACATACTCCGAAAAGAGAATCCGGATTTTGTCGATGGCGCTGATTTTGGCGGCGGGGATGAGACCATCATATCGGAAAAATTCGATAAGCCGGTTATTGTGCATCATTATCCTGCAGCAATCAAGGCGTTTTATATGAAACGAGATCCGGAAGAGCCCGAATATGCGCTTGCCATGGATATGCTGGCACCGGAAGGATACGGAGAGATAATCGGCGGATCACAGCGTGAAGATGACCATGATGTCCTGCTGGAGCGTATAAGGGAGCATAAACTTCCGGAAGAAGCGTTTCAGTGGTATCTTGATATTCGTAAATACGGCAGCGTACCGCATGCCGGCTTCGGACTGGGAATTGAACGGACTGTGGCCTGGATTTGCGGGCTGAAGCACGTCAGGGAAACCATACCATTCCCGCGTCTAATGCAACGGATTTATCCGTAAGAGGGATCTCTGTCATGCCGATGCCATTACTGGGTGTAATCGGGGCGAATCAATGTGATGCTTTGGTCAGGGACACGGCCTTCCATGTCGGAAAACAGATTGCCCTTCGTGGCTATGGCATGGTATGCGGAGGGCTTGGAGGTGTCATGGAAGCAGCTGCCGAGGGCTGCCGGTCGAACGGTGGTCTGACGGTCGGTATCATTCCTCAGGACGAGCCTGAACATGCGAATCCTTTTATTTCGATTGTGATTCCAACGGGAATGGGTATTATGCGTAATCTGCTGGTTGTTCGTTCGGCAGCCGGTCTGGTTGCGGTTGATGGTAAATATGGCACGCTTTCTGAACTGGCATTTGCTCTGCAGCTTGGCAAGCCTGTCGTCGGGGTCGGTACCTGGAATGTATCGGAAGACGTTCAACAGTTTGACGATCCGGTCACAGCTGTAAACTATTTGATCGATTTGTTATGAAAATTGCTGTTCAGGTCCTTGTTAAAGGAAGAGTGCAGGGCGTCGGATATCGCTGGTTTGCCTGTCAGAATGCAACGGAGCGCGACATAACAGGTTATGTCCGGAACCTGTCGAACGGCGATGTTGAAGTCTATGCCGAGGGTGAAGAGGAAGACGTGGAGGATTTCGCCGGTCAGTTGCAAAAAGGACCGGCATTTTGCCGGGTAACGGAATGTATTTTGAACCGCATGCCACCGGAAAACAAATATTCGGATTTTAACGTTCGATATTAAGAAACAGGGGAGAACCGCTGTTGAACCGCATCGATTCCATACGGGAAGCCATTCGTGATATACCTGACTTTCCCAAAAAAGGCATTATCTTTAAAGATATTTCTCCTATTTTAAAGAATCGAACCTTATTTGCTGAAGTTATCGATGTTTTGACCGAAACTGTAAATGGATCACATGTTGATTATATTGCCGGTATCGAATCGAGGGGATTTATTTTCGGAAGTGCCCTGGCCCTCAAGATGAATGCAGGGTTCGTTCCCATTCGGAAACCGGGAAAATTACCCTATAAAACGTTTAGAGAAGAGTATCAGTTGGAATATGGGAACGATGCCCTGGAAATCCATCAGGATGCGATAGAAACCGGCAGCATTGTGCTGCTGGTGGACGACCTTCTGGCAACAGGAGGTACGGCACGTGCAGCTGCGAAACTGATCGAACAATGTGGTGGAAATGTCCGTGATATTATTTTTCTGGTGGAGCTCGGTTTTCTTAATGGTATTCAACAATTAAAAGGTTATTCGGTCCGGTCAATCATAACATTTTAGCCAACGGCTAAACAGGGAGTAACAATGAAGACAATTAAAGTCTCAATTCTCGTTCTGCTTGCAGCTACCTCTTTCTTACTGGCTGATGAATGGTTCAAAGCCTATGAAAAGGGAATCGAAGCGATGCAAGCAGAGAACTATAACGAGGCTATTGTTAAGTTCAAAGAGGCACTGGAAGCACAACCGCAGGACAAGCGCAAAATACGGACATACGGTATGCATTTCATCCCCTATTATCCGCATCGTGAAACAGGAATTGCCCTGTACCATCTCGGTAGTCTGGAAGATGCCAAACGGCACCTGCAGGTTTCCATGCGCCAGGCGCCTTCCAAACGGGCGCAGGAATTCCTGAACAAACTGTCGGGAACGGACACAACACCGAGGGAGCGTGTGGCGCAGAAATTGAAGAATGCCAGGGATGAAAATCAGTTGAAACCATCCGCGACGACACCACCAACAAATATGCCGCCTGCAACGGCATCCACACCCTCTTCAGCTTCTCAAAAACTGATTGTGGGACAGAAAACGGTGAAACTGGTCGGCGAACGGATGGGACTGGCGGTTATGCCATTTGAAAACAAAGGGGCCAGCCGGGATCTGGGTGAAATTGTCTTTGATAAAATGATAACCGCGCTCTTCAATCTGAGCCGTTTTAAAGTCGTGGAACGCGCACAGCTGGAAAAGATACTTCAGGAACAGCAATTGGGTATGACCGGCGTTATCGATGCATCCACGGCAGCTGAGATTGGTAAAGGGATCGGTGTGGATGCCATCATGCTGGGGTCTGTGGCAGCCGCACCGTCCGGTGCCATCAGCGTCGATGCCCGGGCTATCGATACAGAATCGGCGACCATCATCGTCGCCCATGATGCTTATTCGGGCAGTTCGGATGCCCAGAGCGTAAAGAACGCGGTGGAAAACCTGGCCAATAAATTCGGTGAAAGTCTTCCGCTGGTCGAAGGGTATGTGATCAAGGTGGACGGCAATATGCTGACGATGGATATGGGACGGACAGCCGGATTACGCAAAGGTCTGAAATGTATCATTTATAACGAGGGAGCAGAAGTCAAGCATCCGATTACCGGCGAAGTTCTGGGTAAAGAAACCAAAATACTGGCCGAGGTTGTGGTAATGGAAGCATTTGAAAAAATGGCATCGGCACGCATTGTCAGAAACGAATCCGGACAGATGATATCTGTAGGTGATAAATTCCTTACTAAATAATTTAATGCAGGAGGTTGTTATGTTGAGAAGGTTTATGTTATTGTCTCTGGTTGCCTTGCTGATCTGCGGTGTAGGCAGTGTCGATGCTCAGAATTTCGACAAATTTATTCTGAACGGCAGCGGTGCCCGTGCGGCTGGAATGGGCTATGCCTTTACGGGAATTGCGGACGATGCCACGGCCATATCCTGGAATACAGCCGGGCTTACCCAGCTCTATACCATGGAAGCGAGTGTGGTCGGACGGTTTTCCTTCGGAACCCTGGGTACGGATTATTCGGTGGCGGATATTGAGACAGAAAGATCTTCAAAATTCCAGGTTAATTTTGCCAGTTTTGTCGTTCCTTTCAAAGCCGGTGATTATAATGTGGTTGGCGGTGTAGCCTTTAGAAAATATATTGATTTCACGGATAAAATAACGTTTAAAGCCTCTGAAGGCTTAGAAACCTTTGAATCTACAGAAGAATATACAGGTGGCATCAATGCGATTACACCGGCTATTGGTGTTCAGTTTAACGAGATGCTTTCCTTTGGTGCCGGAATTAATATATTAACCGGAAGCCTGGAATATGAAACCAGCGATGATTTTAGCTTCTCAGATGATACCTGGTCAAATGATTTTTCCGGAACAGCCATCGATTTAGGTGTCCTGGTCAAACCCAACCAGCAATTAAGTCTCGGTGCCAATTTTAATCTGCCCTATACGCTCACTATTGAAGAAGAGGGTTATGAAACCGATGTCAATATCCCGTTTTTCTTCAGCATCGGACTGGGTTACCGGGCCAGTGATAAATTGCTGCTCGCCGCCGATTACGGAAGCCGGCCCTGGTCATCCGCGGAAGTTGAGTTTGAGGGAGGATCCGAGGAAGTTGGTATGGAAGATGCGAACTCGGTGCATTTCGGTCTGGAATACCTGGCCGAATCCGGCGACAGTTTCATGCCGCTGCGTCTCGGTTTTTACACGCAGCCTACTCCCGCAACGGACGTCAATGATGATCAGGTTACCTATAATGGTATCACGGCGGGTATCGGTCTGATTATGGAAAAACTCATTTTCGATGGTTCTTTCGAGTATGTATTTGGTACCTATATTGGTGCCAGTGAAAGCGATGAATTCGGCAATATGAGGGAAGTGGAATATACACATAACGACTTCCGCATCACCGTAGGTGCCGCCCTGCATCTTGGCAAATAACACGAAACAGGAATAAAATAAAAAGCCGGAGTTTACTGCGTTCCGGCTTTTTTTTATTCGTGTAGAAATTTCCTTCCGAAGGACGGGAAACGCCCGACACACAGCGAGAATGGTTGTACCCCTGGAGAGACTCGAACTCCCGACACAAGGCTTAGGAAGCCTCTGCTCTATCCGGCTGAGCTACAGGGGCGTTTTTGCTTCTTGAAGCGCCTAAAACTACTAAAATCATCTAATGAATACAAGTTAAAACAGGGAATTAATCCTGTCTTAATCGGTAAACACGTTCCCTGAGATTCTCAGCCAGATCTTCCGGTTTTTCAAAGTCACTATATGCATCCGGGGGAATGGGATTACCAATCGCCGCTTTCAGTGTCCGACTTGTTTTGTTTAAAAATTCCGAAGGTAACAATGCGGTGCGGATAAACGGATGAATGCGTCCCAGCAGGTGAAACTTGCTGCTGTTCGTTCCATGGAAAAAGATCGGTACAACGGGCACGTTCGCCGTCTTTATGAGACGCATCGATGACGTTCCCCAGGGACGGTCCATGATGCCGCGCTGCCCTCTGTAGTAGGTCGATACCTCTCCGGCCGGAAACAGACCGAGGGCATGGCCTTTGTTCAGATGATCCAGCGATTTTTTCGATCCGCCCATCCGTTTTTTTGTATCGAAGGGATTGACCGAGATGAAATAGTTGGAAAGGGGAGCGGAAACAGGCCGCAGCAGGTAGTTGGCGGTCAGTTTTAAATCACTTCTGCGGCGTGTAATCAGCCATATCAGAAAAAAACCGTCGATGAAGCCCATCGGATGATTCGAAACCGAAATAAAAGGACCACTTTCAGGGATCTTCGACAATGCATCAGGATCATAATCCAGCTTAATATTGAAATAGTCAAACATCCTGACGATTAACTCAAGACCTTCCGCAGGGTACAGCTCATTGTAAATCCGGTTGATTTTCTTCAATTTCAGAACGGACATGACAACGTCGGCCCAGAAATCATTGAACGGATAAATCTGTCTTACAAATTCTTTTGTAATCACATCCGGCATGCCGTCACTCCCGGTTTAATGTATTCTGTAAAGGCATAAAATGTAAACATTATATGAATATAATAAAATATTCACCTGCCGAATAAATTCCTGAAAATGTTTTTTTTATTGCATCAGTGTTTCTTATCGCGTATTATAGGTGTACGTTAGTACTATTTAAGGAGGTGTAAAATGATTATAGAAGATGCCATGTTGTTTTTTAAAGTACGTTTTTATGAGAACGAAAAAATCGAACCAATTGTGCAGGGGATTGAATCGTCCATTCCGGAAACGGACCGGTTTTCAACCCCCGATAAACATGAATGGCACATTCATAACAGTCACCGGCGGCAGTTCGAAGAACTGGTTTCTAATTATATGAGCCGGAAACAAATGCGTCTTTTTTAAAATCAGGCGGAATTACTTGGTATAGACCATCCGGCGCACCTGGGATGAACCCGGTGTGGCCAGGCGGATGATATAAATGCCGGTGGCGACGGGTTTACCTGCTGCGTTCGTGCCGTTCCAATAACAGGTGTGCGCTCCGGCGTTGAGATATCCCTTATTTAACACAGCAATGTTATTACCGGAGAGGTCATAGACAGAAAGGTCGACCGGTCCTGCATCGGGAATGTTAAACCGTATGCGTGTCTGCCCATTGAATGGATTGGGAAAATTCTGAAAAAGCTCAAAGGCGGCAGGTCTTCCGGAATGGTCTGCAGCCAGTGCAGTTTGTGTTTCGATGGAAAAAGACCAGGATTCGGTTGTCTGGAAGCCGTACTCGTTTTTTACACGAATTTCGGCCGTGTGCAACCCGTCTGAAAGTGGTGTCACAGGATTGTATTTAAGCAATTGATACATATTCGTACAGGCGGCGGTTACATCTTCACCGTCGAGAAACAACTGTACATCGTCGACATCGATTCCGCAGATGAGATCCTGGTAGCGCGCGGTAATTGATGTCATGTTATTGGACAGCGTGGTACCTGACTTGGGATAAAGGGAATAGACGCGCGGATAACCGATCATGGTAACAAGGGAAGCGGAATAATTATTATCTTCAAGCATTTCCCCGATGATGGAGTCGGAATCAGCATATATTCCGACATAATAATGATTACTTTGAAATGTATCAGGAGCGGTAATTTCCAGCGCGAGGTCGACGGAATCACCGGCACCGAGTGCTGGTATGGCAAATTCTTCCAGCAAATAAAGGTTATCTGCATAAGCGGCGTAGGTGTTGACGGATATATGTCCTGTGGAGGGAGGTGTTGATTTGTTGCCGATATTTTTGACGGTTGCCGTAATCTGCGCACTCTGGTTAACCATGAGTGTATCCGATGAGGTATACGTGCCGGATACGTGTAAATCAGCCGGCAGCGCACCTCTGAAATAGATAAAACACCAGACGGTATTCAGACTGGAATAGCCATTATTGTAGCCCGGCCAGTCATACCGTACACGCCGGCCGTAATAGCTGTAGTAACCATTGTTTTTATTGCCGTAAGGATCGTTCACGATCAGCGTGGTCGCATCGTTTTCATAACCGATAACGCTGATATAATGTCCGGACTGTGTCAGGCTGTTCAACAACACAAATGGCTGTCGGTTATCTATCTCAATGATCGCCTTTCCGCGTGTTTCGTCCCAGTCCACCGTCGATTCCAGACCGTGCTTACGGGCATATTTGGCCATATTTCCCTTGGTATCTGCCCAGTTATTCTGAATAATGTAACCAAACGCGCCGTACCCGTAATTACCGCTCGGATCTTTGCCGGGGATATCAAACGTGTAATCATTATAAGTATAGATTTCGCAGATATAATGACTGTAATCGGGGCGATGACGCAGCGGCTTCGAAAGATTCAGCGGCCATTGTTCCAGGATCCCATAGTATCCGAGACACATCACTGCGGACGTACCACCGCAGGCGGAGAATCCATTGAACCAGCCGGGGGGATCATAGACCTGATTGAGGTAGGGAATGTCGAAATAACGTTCCTCCTCTTCCGACGTTTCCATGGATTTCATAATGGGGGAATCAGGCGCATTCCGGGGCTCTATGTCAATCGCTTCGTGAAATTTCAATGGAACAAACCGGTCCGGCTGTATACCGGCATCCGTAGGTTTCAGATCGCACCGGGTGATATCGCCGGTATGCAAGTCATTAAATATCAGGCCTTTACTATCCGGCGAAATGGCAAAGTCAGAACACCAGGATTCCTTTCCCAGTAATTCTATTACCTGTTTTCCATCATGGGATGCACTCATAAGGCGCATGCCTTCCAATCGTCCCTCATGAGGAGAGACCGCCTGCGAAAAATAGATACGTTCGCCGTCGGCGGACCATCGGGCAGATGTTCCTTTTCCAGGTGTTATGTACTGTCCGTCTTCTAGCCTGTAGACATATAGATCGCCGGATAAACCGCTGCACAGCAACCGGTCTCCCGACGGTGACCATTGCGGTTCAAAGTATCCGCCGGGAGGCAAACCGGGCTTTTTACGGGAACCGGTAAAGAGGTCCAGCAGGAACAGGCGGTCATCCCTGTCATTGTAAATCACATACCGTCCGTCTGGAGAGACGGGCGTCTGATTGGCGTAAGCGGGCAGTGTGTATTGTTTCTCGATGACACCATCGATGTGCGTATGGTACAGAACCTTTCCTATTGTAAATACAAGCGCGTTGCCGGGGAGCCAGGAAGGGATGCCTGAGCGAACAGCAGGCCGGTGTAATAAACGTAATTGATAGGTCTCTGAATCGAATACGGCCGGCGCCTGGAGGATTTTGTCACCGGAACGGATCAGGTACTTGAAGGCGAGATACCGGCCATCGGCTGATCACGCAGCACGGTAGGCGGCACCACGGATATCGCACAGTTTTACGGCGTCTCCGGTAACAAGGTTTTCGACATACAAACCAGGTTGTTCATATAATCCGTATGCAAGATGATGAGCGTGGGACCAGCTAAAGTTGGAGGCTCCCTTTTCCACGAAGCTCTCTGATGTGATTTCGGCCCACAATACAGAGCCGCTTAGGATCAAAAGAAATCCGGTAATAAGGGAATGGAATTTCATAAACAATCCTTGTTTAGTTTGTTCAGTTAGTTTACAAAGTCAATTCGTGACATTCAATTTTTTTTATCGGATCGCTGTATCCCCGCTAGAAACGTATTGATTATTTACAGCAGCATCTTTAAATTATATGTTTTTAAATGCAGTATAAGACATTAGCCTGGTAAGGAGAATCGATGTTAAAACCACAAAAAAAGAGTCCGATACGAGCGAAAAAAGATATAAAGGAAGACAAGTTTGTAGGAACGGTCCTGGAAGCGAAAAATTACATTGAAGATAATTATAAGCAGGTTCTGGGTATTGTCGTCACCGTATTTGCCGTTATCCTGATTATCATGGCCTATTCCTACTTCCAGGGCAGGGAGAACATTCAGGCATCTACCTTGTTCGGTAAAGCGCAGGTTGAATATCAGAATTTCAACTATACCAAAGCGAAAGAAATGCTAACGGAGCTGCGGGAAAAATTCCCCGGTACAGAGCAGGGGCAGCAGGGTATGTTATTCCTGGCCAATCTTTATTTTCAGGAAAAAAATATCGGCGAGGCAAAAAATCTTTACGCTGAATTTATTGATTCATACGGCGGAAGCAAAATACTGTTAGCTTCCGGTTATGCCGGTTATGCCGCCTGCCTGGAGACGGAATCAAATTATTCCGAGGCAGCTGACTTCTATGTCAAAGCAAAAAAAACAGCTCCGGAGTTTGTGGAAGCAGCCAATTATCTTTATCTCGCCGGTATGAATTATATCGAAGCGGGTGAAACAGACAAGGCGACGGATGTTTTTGAGACCATTGTTGAAGATTATACGGATTCCGACCGTACATTTGATGCCGAGTCACAATTAATTCTGTTAGCCCAGAAATAGTATGAACTGGCTGGATGAAGAAAAAAACGTCTTCTTACCTGTATATAATCGCTTTCCAATCGTAATTGACCATGGAGAAGGTGTCTATTTATATGATACCGGGGGGAAGGTTTATCTGGACCTCCTGGCCGGGATTGCTGTCAACGCACTCGGACACAATCACCCTGTCATTCTGAAAGCTGTTCAATCGCAGCTGCATCGAAATCTGCATCTGAGCAATTATTTTATCCAGGATATTCAGGTCGAGCTGGCTGCAGCCGTTCTTGGGAAAACGCCATTCTCAAAACTGTTTTTCACCAACAGCGGTACGGAGGCGGTTGAAGGCCTTCTTAAACTGGTAAAAAAGTGGGCCAGAATGCACAACAAGACAGAGATTGTCGCATTCCAGGGTTCGTTTCACGGCAGGAGTCTCGGAGCACTTTCCATTACTATCCAGGAGAAATATCAGAAAAATTTTCATCCGCTTCTGCAGGATATAAAGTATGTGCCCTACAATGATACCCGGGCCATGGAAGAGGTCCTCTCTGAACGCACGGCAGCCGTTTTTTATGAGGGTATAACCGGAGAAGGCGGCATTCATGCCATGCATGAAGATATGGCCGGCTTGCTGGGACGTAAACGTGAGGAATATGGATTCCTGCTGATACAGGATGAAATTCAAACCGGTGTGGGCCGGACAGGAACTTTTTATCACTACGAGCAGCTTTCGGTTGTCCCGGACGCGATCGCAACGGCGAAAGGACTCGGCGGCGGTCTGCCCCTGGGAGCCTTTCTGGTATCGGAAGACCTGGTACAGGTTTTTGACAGAGGAGAACATGGTACAACCTATGGCGGCAATCCGCTCGCCTGTGCCTCGGGTCTGGCTGTTGTAAGGACAGTGACGGAAAACGCTTTTCTGAAGCGGGTTCAGGAGTCCGGTTTTCGGTTCAGGGAAATGCTGACTGCTATCGCTGAAAACTACCCGGACGATGTAACGGAAGTCCGTGGCCGGGGACTCATGCTCGGACTTGAAGTGAATAAATCGGTAAAAGAACTTCTGCATACTGGTTTGCAAAACGGCCTGCTGTTTAATATCGCGGGCGGAAATACACTGCGCTTCGTGCCGCCCCTGATTCTGGAAGACAGGCATATCGATGAAGCCCATGTAAAATTAACGAAAACTTTTAAAGACGTGTTCAAACAATAAATCTTCAACTTTCTGGAAGGTATGAGCATTGTTATTTGATTATGGTTTTCTCGGCTCATATCTGGTATTAGCCATTCTGTTGTATCTGATATCTTCTCTGCAGCGTCTGGTTGCCATTTTTACCGGTGATTCTCCCAAATGGAAGGACACGCCACCGGAACCGCCGGCTCTTAAGCTGCAGAATATGCTGCGCCTGTTTTTTATCCTTTTCGCATTGTTAATAAGCAGTCGACTCCTGTTTCTTTTTGCATTTCCGGCGGAAATCGATCTTGCCGCTTACCAATTATCCTATTCCA
>CAYPHA010000013.1:73694-82871 GCA_964410215.1 uncultured Calditrichota bacterium
CTTAAATTTTATGGTATCTCTTTTATTTTTACCTTATTATTAAGTATCTATATCTCAGCAAACTGGATTAGCTCTTATTACGCCATCACTGTGCCGGACACGGAAAGCATTCGTATCTTCAGTTTCAGGGAAGGGTTTTTCGGGTGGTTCTGGATTTTATATGCCATGCTTGCACTCTTAAGTCATTTGCTGATCTATGAGATTCGCAAATTGAAAGACGGTTTTATCAGCATTCAATTCTATATGAATATGCTGACACATGGGCTGCGGTTTAATTATATATGTACTGCAGGTATTATAATCATAGCCGTACTACCCATGGTAATGCGATATTTTTATACGTAGACGTGTAAACGGAGATGAGAATGGCAGATGTAATCCTGGAAAACATTTCCAAGATCTATGATAAGCAGGTAAAAGCCGTAGCAGAGGCAAATCTTCATATAAATGATAAAGAATTTGTCGTATTGGTCGGTCCCTCGGGATGTGGTAAATCCACCCTCCTGCGCATGATTGCCGGTCTGGAGGAGATTACCGAAGGAACGATTCGCATCGGTGAGCGTGTTGTCAATGACATACCGCCAAAAGACAGAAATATTGCGATGGTGTTCCAGAATTACGCTTTATATCCGCATATGACTGTATTTGACAACATGGCCTTTGGACTCAAATTACGTAAATATCCGCGCGACGAGATAAAAAAACGTGTCAATGAGGCCGCCGGGCTTCTCGGAATTGAAGCTTTTCTGGATCGGAAACCAAAAGCGTTGTCGGGCGGACAGAGACAACGGGTAGCTGTCGGCAGAGCGATTGTTCGCAAACCCGAAGTTTTCCTTTTTGATGAACCCCTCAGCAATCTGGACGCAAAGCTCAGGGTGCAGATGCGTCTCGAAATCACGAAATTGCACCGGCGCCTGGGCGCAACGATGATATATGTAACGCATGACCAGGTGGAAGCCATGACAATGGGAGACCGTATTGTCGTCATGAAAGACGGTTTCATTCAACAGGTGGACACACCTTTAAATCTGTACAACAAGCCTTCCAACCTGTTCGTTGCCGGTTTTATCGGCAGCCCGTCCATGAACTTTTTCCATGGTATAGCTAGAAACGGACCGGAAAACTCTTTTAACAGCAAAGATTCTAAAGTATTGCTTTCAGGTTTCTCGGGTGATGCTTTAAAAAAATATCATGATTCTGATATTATTATGGGGATACGTCCGGAGCATATCCATCTTGTGTGCGAGGATGCTGCTGCATTTGCGAAGGTTCACGCCGAAGTGGAAGTGATCGAACCCATGGGGAATGAGAGCTATGTTTACAGCCGGGCAGGTGAACAGACTTTTGTTATGCGGGGGCTGGTCCCAGAACATGTAAAAGTAGGCAGGCGCATTCCTTTTTATTTTAACCTGTCCAGGATTCACTTTTTCGATCCGGAAAGTGAAATGATTGTCAATTCATAACATTACGGAGACTTTTATGCGATTTCCGGCAGAACCCTTCCGCATTAAAGTTGTTGAGCCGATTAAAATGACAACGGAAACGCAGCGGAACAGATTGATAAAGGAAGCGGGTTATAACATTTTTCTCGTTCCGGCTGATTCCATTTTTATTGATTTGCTGACCGATTCCGGAACCTCGGCCATGAGTGACAACCAATGGGCCGGCATGATGGTGGGTGATGAGTCCTATGCCGGTAGCCGTAATTATTATCACCTGGAAGAAACCGTAAAGGATATTTTCGGTTACCGGCATGTGATTCCCACGCACCAGGGACGTGTCGCTGAAAATTTATTGTTTTCCACCATTCTTCAAAAAGGAGATGTGGTTCCGAATAATACGCATTTCGATACAACCCGTGCGAATGTTGAATATCATGGTGCCATTGCCGAAGACTGCGTCATAGCAGAAGGCATTGAACCTGATTACGAACATCCGTTTAAAGGAAATATTGATCTCGATAAGCTTAAATCCGTCATTGAAAAGTACGGGGCAGACCGGATTCCGGTTATTATGATTACGATTACCAATAACAGCGGCGGCGGACAGCCGGTTTCAATGGGAAATATCCGGTCGGTCAGTGACCTTGCTAAAAATTATGGCATACCACTGTTCTTTGATGCCTGCCGGTTTGCCGAGAATTGTTATTTCATAAAGGAACGTGAGCAGGGGTATTCATCGAAATCAATCAGCGAGATTGCCCGGGAATTGTTCAGTTACGGCGATGGTTGTACCATGAGTGCCAAGAAGGACGGTCTTGTAAATATCGGTGGCTTTCTTTCGCTAAATAACGACAAACTGGCACAGAAAATAACGAATATGCTCATCCTTATTGAAGGTTTTACAACATACGGAGGATTAGCCGGACGTGATCTGGAGGCGATCGCCAGGGGATTACGGGAAGTGCTGGAGGATGATTATCTGACGTTCCGGATTAACCAGACCCGTTATCTGGGCGAAATGCTGATGGAGGGGGGCATTCCCATTGTAAAACCGGTCGGCGGGCATGCCGTTTATATAGATGCGAAGCGATTTATGGAGCATATTCCGCGGGAACAGTTTCCCGGGCAGGCTCTTGTCATTGAACTGTATCGCAGGGCGGGTATCCGCGCCGTTGAAATCGGAAGCCTCATGTTCGCAAAGCGGGATAAAGAGAGTGGGCGTACAATATATCCCGATCTGGAACTGGTGAGACTGGCATTGCCCCGGCGTGTTTACACGAGCATGCATATGCAGTATATTGCAGAGAGCGTACAGAAAATTTATGAGAACAGGAAACAGGTGAAAGGTTTGAAAATTGACTACCAGCCCGCGTTTCTCCGTCACTTTACGGCGCGCCTGAGTCCTGTGGATTAATCCTGGTTAATTGAAGAAGATCTGGAGAAAGGAATGATCTCTAAAAAACTCGTAGAAAGACTGCTAAATGCGTCATCGGTTGTTGCTCTGACCGGAGCGGGCATCTCCGCAGAAAGCGGCGTTCCGACTTTTCGCGGAAAAGATGGGCTCTGGGAGAGTCATGATGTGCAGGATTTGGCGACTCCCGACGCGTTACTGGAAAACACACGTACCTTCTGGAAATTTTACAACTGGCGCAGGCAACTGTTGAAAGAGATAAAACCCAATCTCGGACATTATGCATTGGTTGATTTTGAAAATTATTTTAAGGATTTTACGCTCATAACCCAGAATGTAGATAACCTTCACCGGATTGCCGGCAATAAAAATATTATTGAATTACATGGAAATATTACAAAAACCCTGTGTATTGACTGCGGATTCCGGAACGATAATGATGATCCGGACGTATCAGAGAATGACGATATACCGGTATGTCCCAAATGCAAAGGGTATATGCGTCCCGATGTCGTGTTATTTGGAGAAACGCTCGATCCCGAACACCTTGGTCAGGCCCAGGAAGCGTCGGCTGTGTGTGAGGTTTTTCTGTCCATAGGTACATCATCCCTGGTCGAACCCGCAGCAACGCTTCCTTATGTTGCCAAAGGAAATGGCGCCTTTCTGGTAGAAATTAATACCGAACAGACACCGCTTTCCGTGACAGCAGACGAGGCAATATTGGGAAAATCCGGCAAAATACTGCCAATGTTGTATATGCTTCTGGATCGTTATAAATAAAAAGCTGGAGTAATCCCCCGTGGAATCATTTGTAAAAAGATATGTCCCTTTTCTTTTAGTGCTTTTTATTGTCGGTTGTGCCTATTACAATACATTTTTCAATGCCAAACAGAATTACAATCAGGGCCAACAAAAACAGAAAAATACCAAATCGGAACAACTGCCTGCCGATGTAAAAAAACACTATAATACCAGTATCGAAAAATCCTGGAAACTGATCGATGTGTACGGGGACAGCAGTAAATATGCAGATGATGCCCTTTTACTGATCGGCAAAAGTCACTATCAACTCGAAGAGTACAACCGTGCCGAACGGATTTTTGACCAGTTTCTAAAAAAATATCTCAACAGCGAATTCATACCGGAAGCAAAACTCTGGCTGGGTAAAACGTATATCAAGCTGGAGCGCGATGAAGAGGCTCTCGAGCTCTACAGTGCGCTTTTTGATCAGAAGATTTCAAAAGATATCGCTGCGGAGTCGTTCTATTATCTGGGGGAATTGCAGTTTGAACGGGGAAACTATGAGCCGGCCATCGAGAATTTTCAGAAATGCGTCCGTCTCGAGGCGGAGGAAGAAATCGCAGGTGCCGCCCAGTACCGGATAGCCCAGGCATTCTATAAACGCAGTGAATATGAAAACGCTATCCATAATTATGATAAAGTACTGGATTACGACCTTCCGTACCTGGAACATTATCAGGCCCTCCTGGACCAGTCTAATGCGTACATTCGAATAGGTGATTTTGCCAATGCGGAACAAACGTTGAAATTCATGCTGCGGGATCAGCGGTTTAAAGAACAATTCGGTATAATTGAAGCAAAACTGGGCAATATCTATGAATTTGAAGGGGAAATCGGCCTGGCAAAGGACTATTATGAAGAGGTCATCGAGCGTTATCCACGTACAGAAGGGGCCGCGCTGGCTTACTATTATCTGGGACAGCTCTATGAAAAAGAGTTTGGAAACATGGACTCTGCAAAAGTTAAATATGAGCAGGTAAAACGATCCTATTCCAAATCCGAAGCCGTGGAAGATGCCGAAATTAAACAGAAGGTGCTGGGTGAATACCTGACGCTGAGAGACCGCATACGAAAGGATCTGGGCGATTTATACAAGCTGTCGATAGGCGATTCAACCCTGATTGACAGTATCGTAACCGGCCAGGACACCATTGATATCAAGCGTGATGATGATGATTCGTTTGCAGATGTACAGGATCCATTCGGCTTTGACAGGGACTCTGTTGAAACAGATACGACCACCCGCGATTCACTCCGGGAAAAACCTAAAGTCGTGCAGAAAAAACAGGCCATCAGCAGAACGCCGGAAGATGTGGAAAAAAGTCTGTTCCGCACCCGCTATGACCTCGCAGAATTTTTTATGTTCAAGTATCAGCAGTATGACAGTGCCGAATATGCCTATAAGACATTTATCAGAAATCATTCCGATAGTGTTTTAACGCCGAAAGCATTCTATGCACTTTATTATCTCTATAACGATATCAGAAAAGACACAGCATCAGCGAATGTGATGAAAGACAGCATTATTACAAACTTTCCGGAAACGGTTTATGCAAGAAAACTGACAAACCGGGTTGACATCACTGAAGAGACTGACGACGAGGTCGAACAGAGCGGTAAGCGTTACCGGCAGGCGGAATTATATATGGAAAATAAAAATTATGAAGATGCGCTTGCGCTTTTTAATCGGATTGCTGTAGAGGATTCAGGCAGCGCCTGGGCGCAGAAATCCCGTTTTGCAACGGCCTGGATCTATGAAAAACTACTGAGAGATACGTCCAAAGCAATCGATTCTTATACCGTTCTTGCCAATGAGTATCCGAAAACGGAATATGGTAAGATTGCTGTCAACAAAATCAGAGTGCCCGTCGAGGAAACCGTTTCCGATTCCTTAAGTATGGAACCAGTGGCGCCCGACAGTGCTTCGCAGGTTTTGCCGGACAGCAGTATCTCCGAAGACCAGGCGCCCCTCATTCCGGAAACCGATGAAAAACCAGAGGATGAAAAGGGAATCAAACCCGATGATGATGTACGTCAAGAGTAGAACCGTACAAGAAGGTATCCGTCAACGGTACTCGGGATTCCGCTTCCTGGCCGTCATCCTGTTCGCGTTCGGCCTGTTATGCGCGTGTACATCGGACAGAAGATTCAGCAGAACGTCACACGAATCACGGTTTATATCACAACCCTCTGAACAAAATTTACGCATATTGGAGGGTGTGAGTTCCTACTACGGACCCAAGTTTCATGGTAAGCTTACAGCCAACGGTGAGACGTTTGATATGTATAAGATGACCGCAGCCCATAAAACCTTACCGTTTGGAACAAAAATTAAAGTCACGAACCTTGACAACAATAAAAATGTCGTTGTAGTAATTAATGATCGCGGACCTTTTATAAAAAACCGTATACTGGATCTTTCTTTCGGCGCTGCCAAACGTATAGACATGATCGGCTCGGGGACGGCCAGGGTACGTATTGAAATACTTGAAATGGGGAAAAATAAATAGTACAGCTGCATTAGACTGGAGGCATCAATGGGTAACTATCTGGAAATTACGGACAGCAATTTTGAAGAACAGGTTTTGAAATCGGAGAAACCGGTACTGATTGATTTTTGGGCGGAGTGGTGTGCTCCATGCCGGATGATCGCACCGATTGTCGAAGAATTAGCCGATGACTATAAGGATTCGCTTGTTGTGGGAAAGGTAAATGTGGATCTCAATCCACAGATATCCATGAATTATGGAATTCGTTCCATACCGACACTGCTTATTTTTAAAGGGGGTAAAGCGGTTGATCAGATCATCGGTGCCGTTCCTAAAAAAACACTGGTCGATAAACTGAATCCTCATTTGAGTTGAATGTGAGGCTTTGAATGGAGAGGCTCTCAGGCTCTCCATGCACCTTATCCATTCCGTACGTTGCCATTCATTATGGATTTAAAAATTTTTCAAAAGGTAGAATTCGTCAAGAGTATTACAAGCATGAAGGAAGCGCCGCGGCCGCCACTGCCGGAGGTTGCTTTTATCGGACGCTCCAATGTGGGAAAATCCTCATTGCTCAATGCGCTCTTCAATCGTAAAAATCTGGCTCATACCTCAGCAGACCCGGGTAAAACGCGACTCCTAAATTATTTTCTTGTCAATGACCAGTATTACTTCGTCGATTTACCCGGATATGGCTATGCCAAATTATCCCGCGAAGTCAGGAAAAGCTGGCCTGCAATGATCGAAACCTATCTATTGAACAATCATCAGCTTCAAATGATCTGCCTGCTGATCGATGTCCGCCATTCCCTTCAGAATTCAGATGAAGAAATGATAGCGTGGCTGCATCATCACGAAAAACCCTTCTTTATTGTTCTTACAAAATGGGATAAGTTATCCCAGAAAGACCGGGCGAAACAAATGAGATACTTTCATAACCACCTGCCGGATCATCACATGATCTCTTTTTCCATTAGAAATGAAACATACAGGGATAATCTGAGGAAATTCCTTCTAAGTCTTTTAATTAACAAGAGTTAATTACTTGCTTGACATGGAATTTAATTATCTTTATTTTTGATCAATCACTTTCAATACTTTCATAATAAATATTCATTATCATCGCAAACGGGTTCCCTTTATAGTCTGTTGCCATCATGGAGGAATCGTGGCAAAACAAGATGACCGGTCCGACATAATCACAAGCTCGATCGACCTCAATTCTCCCTTGTCTCAAAACAATCTTAAATACTGGCGAAAAGAACGTGAACGTCTCCTGAATGAACGGACGCAAATAGAGCAGGGCGGCGGTCTGAAAAATATCGAAAAGCAACATAAGAAGAACCGTCTGACCGCACGTGAAAGAATTCATCATTTAGTGGACAATGATACAGTGTTTCACGAACTGAGTCAGTATGCCGCTTTTAATATGTACGAAGAATGGGGTGGCGCACCCGCCGCCGGAACGATAACCGGATTGGGCAGGGTAGAGGGACGTTTATGCATGATCATTGCAAACGATGCCACGGTTAAAGCCGGATCCTTCTTTCCCATTACAGCCAAAAAAGTTATCCGTGCCCAGACTATTGCCTATGAAAACCATATTCCCACTATTTATCTGGTTGACTCAGCCGGTATCTTCCTGCCGCTCCAGGAGGATGTGTTTCCCGACCAGGATGATTTTGGCCGTGTATTTTATCTGAACGCGCGCATGACGGCCGCAGGCATACCGCAGATCACCGCCATTATGGGCATGTGTGTGGCGGGAGGCGCTTATCTCCCTGTAATGACAGATAAAATTCTTATGACAGAAGGGAGCGGCTTATTCCTGGGCGGACCGGCCCTTGTCAAAGCAGCCATCGGGCAGGTGGTCTCTGCGGAAGAACTCGGCGGAGCGGAGGTTCATGCCGAAATTAGCGGTACCATCGATTTTAAAGAGAAGAACGATCATACGGCGATTGCCCGGATTCGCAAACTGATTCGAGAGATGGGGAGCTTTGCAACAGCCGGTATTCGCAGAATTCCCGTACGGGAACCGGACTATGCTCCGGAGCAATTATATAAGATTATGCCGTCTGAAACGACAAAAGAATACGACATCCATGAGATTATTGCCCGTATTGTTGACGGGGGTGAATTTGTAGAATATAAAAAGGGTTACGGACAGACCCTGGTGTGTGGTTATTCTTTTATAGGCGGTTATGCGGTCGGTATCGTCGCCAATCAGAAAAAACATATTATTAAAAAAGGTAAACCACCCCAGTTTGGCGGCGTCATCTATACCGAGAGTGCGGAAAAGGCAGCCCGTTTTATTATGGATTGTAATCAGAACAAAATTCCATTGCTGTTTATTCATGATGTAAACGGTTTCATGGTGGGACGTGAGGCCGAATACAGCGGTATTATAAAAGCAGGCGCAAAAATGGTCAACGCGGTATCCAACACAATTGTACCAAAAATTTCACTGATTATCGGGGGTACTTTTGGCGCCGGCAATTATGCCATGTGCGGGAAAGCCTATGCACCCAATTTCATCTTCGCCTGGCCCACATGTAAATATGCTGTCATGGGAGGAATGCAGGCTGCAAACACCCTGCTCGATATCAGGGTCAGGCAACTGGAACGTGAAGGCAAGAAAATCGATGCCACCGAGAAAGAAGCACTTCTTGAGTCCATTCGCTCCACCTATACGCACCAGATGGATCCGCGTTACGGGGCTGCGCGCCTATGGATCGATGAAATCATTCTGCCTGAAGAAACAAGGGATCGGCTGATTGTTTCGCTGGAAGCGGTTGATCTGAATCCTGATATTAAACATCAAGTTTTCAGTCCGGGAGTATTACAAACGTGAAACTGGATTACACGACCTTGCTCGTAAAATCGTTTTCGCCCCATTTGCGTGTCCACATCAATCGTCCGGAAAAACGTAATGCATTAAACCGCACTGTCGTAGAGGAATTGACCGGCTTGTTGGAATTAGCTGAAACAGACAATCGGATCAAAACCGTAACACTATCCGGAGAAGGTGACGCGT
>CAYPHA010000014.1:0-9120 GCA_964410215.1 uncultured Calditrichota bacterium
GGGTTTGCCGTTCTATTATTACCATATTCCCGCGGTCTCAGGAGTGGATTTTCCTATGACTTCATTCATCGAGAAAGCCGGTCAGCATATCCCAAATTTCACCGGTATTAAATTTACTGACAATAATTTTATGGAATTTCAGAGATGTGTGAATATGGATGACGGTAAATGGGATATTCTGCACGGCTATGACGAAGTATTGCTTGCCGGATTGTCGTTCGGAGCGAGAGGAGCTGTTGGCAGTACCTATAATTTTATGGCACCCCTTTATTATGGAATAATGAGCGATTACGAAAACGGATTCCTCGAAGCAGCCCGGCAAAAACAAATGATTTCCGTGAGTATCATCACTATCCTCATCAACTATGGCGGTGCCATCGTATCCGGTAAGGCGCTGATGAAATATTATGGTATCGACTGCGGGAATTTCCGTCCGCCGGTTGCCCCGTTTGATGACAGTTTGTATGATGGCATGATTAAGGAGTTAAGGGAAGCAGACCTCTTTAAATTACAAAATAAAAAATAAAAAATACAAGATAGTAATTGAGAATTAAAAATTTGGGATTTGGGGTTTGGATTTTGGGATTTAATGTTTGGGAGGTTTTATGGGTCTAAAACGCAGGTATCCCTTTAATATATTAATAAGCCTGTGTCTGTTGCCGCTTTTCTGGATAGCGGTTTCACATGCCGGTACGACGGGGAAGCTGGCCGGAATGGTCGCATCCTCAACAGGAGAACCGTTGCCGGGTGTGAACATCATTATCCAGGCGCAGATTGTAAACGGGAAGGAAATCCCCTTCAGTCCGGCAATGGGGGCATCAACGGATCTGGAAGGTGAATATTATATCATCAATCTGAAACCGGGTAATTATGTCGTCGAATGTTCAATGATCGGCTATCAGAGCAAGGTGGCCAAACAGGTTCATGTCGCTGTAGACCGGACCACCAAATTAAATTTTACCCTTTCTGAGGAAATTATGGAAGGCGAGACCGTCATTGTCACGGCGGAAAGGGAGATGGTTGTGAAAGACCTGACTTCGGCTTCCGCAAAAGTCAGCGGTGAAACCATCAAGGACCTGCCTGTTGAGACCTTTGAGGAAGTACTCAGCCTGCAGTCGGGAATAACCACCGGGATGACCGGCGGTATTCACATCCGTGGTGGACGCACTTCCGAAATCAAGTATTATGTGGACGGTATTGCCGTATCCAATCCCTTTGACAATGCCCTGGCCGTTCCGGTTGAAAACAATGCCATCCAGGAGCTGGAAGTCATCAGCGGGACATTTAATGCGGAATACGGACAGGCCCAGAGTGGTATCGTCAATATTGTTACCAAGGAGGGGACTGATACCTATACCGGAAGCTTTTCAGCCTATACGGGTGATTTTGTGACAAAAAATTCGGATATCTTCTGGAATATTGATGATATAAATCCCCTCTCACAAAAATATGTAGAGGGTACCCTGAGCGGACCGTTACTGACGCGAAAAGTCAAGTTTTTTGCTTCCGCACGTTATACAGATCATGAAAACTGGCTGTACGGCCGTCGGGTGTTCCAGCCGATGGATTCGTCCAGTTTTGCATCGACAAACCGGGACGACTGGTATATCGAAACGTCCGGCGATTCACAATATGTGTCGATGAATCCATCAAAAAGCCTCTCCGGTCAGGTTAAACTGACATACCGTATTCTACCGTCCCTTAAACTTTCGTATAGTCTGATGGCAAATCTGAGCGAGAACCGATATTTTTCAGGTGGATTTCGACTCAATCCGGAAGCTACGCGTACTCATTATACTGATTCCTATAATAACCTGATTGATCTGACGCATACGCTCAGCCCGAGCACGTTTTACACACTTAAGCTGGCCCTTTATGAGACAGATTATCAAAGTTATGTTCATGAAGATCCTACCCATCCGGAATACCGTGCCATATTCGGTAGAAACCGTCAGCCCTCCGGGATTTTCTCCACCGGCGGGATTGACGGAGGGCATTCGTATCGAAACAGCAAAACATATGCCCTGCGTGCTGATCTGAACATGCAGGTAAACAAGGCGAATTTTGTCAAGATCGGGACCGAATACCGCTATCATGATCTGTATCTGGAATCATACAGTATTACGGTCGATCCTTACGTTTACGGCGACTGGGATCGGAGGATTCCCCCATTGACATCGACGGGGCATAACCGCTATGATAAAAATCCCCTTGAATTTGCGGCATTTATTCAGGATAAGATCGAAATAAGTGATCTGATTGTCAATGTTGGATTGCGTTTTGATTATTTTGATCCGAACGGAAAAATCCCGACGGACCTGCGCGATCCGGCTAATAAATTTTTTCCGGAGCCGGAGGATGTCGCCTATGAAACAGTAGATCCGAAAACGCAGCTTTCACCGCGGCTCGGACTGGCTTTCCCCATTTCGGAAAGGGGGGTGTTTCATGCCGCATATGGCCAGTTTTTCCAGATTCCGGAATTCAGCCGGCTGTATGAAAACCCGGAATTTGAAATTACCGGCTTTTACAGCAGTTTTCTCGGTAACGCCGACCTGGAAGCACAGCGAACGGACATGTATGAAATCGGGGTGCAGCAACAGATAACGAATTTCATGGCCGTTGACATCACTGCCTATTACCGTAATATACGCAATTTAATGGGATCTGATCTGCATCAGGCCTACCGTGAGGATATCTTTTTCGGACGTTATTCCAATAACAGTCATGGCGCGGTACGCGGGCTGACCCTGGCGGCCCGGATGCGGCTTCCGCAATTTGGACTGACAGCCGATCTTAACTATACATACCAGACGGCAAAAGGTATAGCCAGCGATCCAAAGCAATCCTTTTTTGATGCGGCGGGTCGTAATGAAACAACCATCGTTCTTAATCCGCTGAACTGGGACCTGCGTCATACGTTCAATGCATTCATCAGTTATTCCGGAAACAACTGGGGATCAAGCGCTATTGTTAAAATGAACTCAGGCTATCCCTTTACGCCCGGGAGTTATATTGAACTACGCAATGCCGGCCGGTTTAAAGGTGATTTATTTGTCGATCTCAGTGCCTTTAAACGCTTTAAAATCCTGGGCGGACATCAGGTGGAAGTCTTTACGAAAATTATCAATTTATTTGATTTTCACCGTATCGATCTCCTTCCACAGATCCGTCCCCTCGATGACGAAGCCCATCGTAATAACGGACTGGACCTCTTTAACACGTTATACGAAATTTCCCTGAATCCGGCTGTGCAGCCCACACCACGGGAAATACGAATCGGAACCAAGTTTATCTTTTAAACAGTGGAGTTTGCATTATGAATATACGTTCACTCTGCCTGATTCTATTGACAGGCTTTTTTATTTGGGGCCACCGGGGTGCTGTGATGGCGCAAAACAGCGAGGCCGGCATCTGGATTGACCCGGAACGGAGCGATCCCACGGACCGCCGGTCGCTGATCATGAACGGGAATAATGTGGAGTCCATGGTCGGTAACTGGGGAAATGTGGGGCAGGGGCCCGTGCCCATAAGCGGTGTCTGGCCAAGGGGAAGCGGACATGACCATATCTATGAGTTTACGGGTTTCGTCGGCGCCCGGGTGCCGGACAGTACCGGCAAACCCGTTGTCGTGATTTCTGACGGCTATTACGATGGCGGTGGTACATCCGGTGAGTTTGATCCCGTGACTAATATTGAATATAAATGGCACCCCTTACCGGGATATTTTAACAAAATTGAGGGGCAGGATGAATTTGCCAACAGCCGCAATCCGGTTTCCTGGCCCGACACCTGGCCAGGAAAAGATGCTACCTGGGACGGGAAATGGAACGGTTTTTTCGGTCAGAACCAGTTCAATGCCGACCAGGAAGCCATGTATTATATTGACGATTCCTGGAACAGTGAATTCCCCTTCTATCCCTATGAGGGACAGCCCGAACGCCGCGGCCTGGGCTTACAGCTCCATACACGGCTGTTTCAGTGGGCCCATCCCCTGGCAAAGGATATCCTGTTCTTTTATTTCGAAGTTTCCAATGCCGGTGATTTTGAATATTCCTACAGGGATAATCCAGTTATCTTCGGAGGATTCGGCGATATCGGACCCGGGGGGCGCGGTACCATCGATGATGATGCCTGGTTCGATACCGATGTGGATATGGTTTACGGCTGGGATCATGACAACCGCGGCAATTGGACTGTCAACCGTGATATTCCGCCCGGTTACCTGGGTTGGAAATTTCTGGAATCACCGGGAATTGAAACCGATGGTATCGACAACGATGAGGATGGTCTTACCGATGAACGGCGTGATAATGATGCCGGTGAATGGATCTTCGGTCCGGTCGGGAAATACGGTGAACCAAAATGGCACTGGAGCGGCGATGAAGACGGCGACTGGCTGGCCGAAATTGACGATGTCGGGGCAGATGGCATTTATATCTATGACGAGGGTTATCCCGGGCCTGATGCCGATGGTACGGAAGGCAACGGGCGTCCTGATCAGGGGGAACCGAATTTCGGAAGGCTGGACAATGACGAGAGTGACCAGGTGGGCCTGACCAGTTTCAGCGCGCCGCTTTACGGAGAGGTGAAAATATCGGACGAAGAAGTTATGTGGCCCAGGCTGCAGCCCGGAACCTTTATTCAACCCACGCAGACCGTCAACCAGTTCTGGATATTCGGTAGCGGGCCCATCAGTCTACCGGTTCATAAAACAGAACGGTTTTCAACCTGTTATGCCTTCGCCTTCAATGAGCAAGCCCTGTTCCAGGCAGCGGAAGTCGCCCAGCGGATTTTTGATTCGGATTATCGCTTTGCCAAACCGCCCCGTCAGCCGGTCCTGCGCGCCATCCCGGGGGATGAAAAAGTCACCCTGATATGGGATGATCTAGCGGAATTGTCCCGTGATCCCATCTATGGACGGGACTTTGAGGGCTATCGTATTTACCGGGCAACGGATCCGCAATTTCTTGATGTCGAAGAGGTGACAGATTCACGCGGCAACCCGGTGTTTAAAGTCCCGATCGCCCAGTTTGACCTGAATGACGGCCTCACGGGTCCGCATCCTTTACAGTTCGGTGAAGAGATTGGCCAGCCGACCGGTATTCATTTTCATATGGGTGATGACACGGGATTGAAGCATTATTATGTGGATGAAGGCCTCATTAACGGCCGTACCTATTACTATGCGGTGACGGCCTATGATAAGGGCTATGTCCAGGAATTCGTTGACATGGGATTGTATGATACACCGAATCTGCTTGATATCACCCCATCAGAAAGTCCGGCTTCTATTGTCGTCGTGGATGGCATCATCACTCGCTTTGATCCCAATACGGTTGAAGTGACACCCAATCCAAAAGCATCGGATATGAACGAGGCCTATCTTCATGACGGCGATACGCTGATCCATGCAGAAGGCTCAGCAACCGGACAGATCAGTGTCTCCATTGTGGATCCGGAAAAAGTACCGGATGGGGAATTTGAAATTACCTTCGAGACTGTTCCATCCGATATTCCGGGTGAACCTCATACGAAATATTATACAATATATAATTCTATCGATGATACTTACCTGGTTGCGTCCGCGGAAATTCCGGAAATAGATCACATTGAAGGGCCTACCGGTCGATGGGTCAAAGAAATGTTTGACCACGGGCTAATACTGGAATTCGAAAATGAATATCCCGATGTCATTAACACCAATGCCAATTCCGGATGGACCCGGGATTCAAAATGTAATTATTCGATTGAAATCGAACCTCATCCGCAAAAAAACACCCGCTTTCCTATCTCAATCGTAGTTGAATTTGGTGAACGGGGCGTAACAATTGATTCCGCATATTGGAGTGCGTCTAACCTGTTTCTACGTCCTACGGAACCAGTGGATTTTATGGTTTATGAACTCGGAACTCAGGAACCGCTCGATTTCACATTTCAGGAAATAGAAAAAAACTATAGCGTGGATCCGGAAGAGACGATTCTTTACCTCTTTAAGGAAGATTCAACCCGCAGGGGATTTAATATTTCATGGAAGATAAATTTTGGTGAGCCTAAGGATTCATATGGCAATAGTCTTCCCAGGGAGGAATGGATTGAACCACAGCCGGGGGATAAACTTATTGTGCGTAATCAGATCAATTTCAGTGAAAAGGATTTGTTGACTTTCCGGACCTCAAAGCGGGAAGTGCTTGAAAATCCTTCAAAAGTATCCGCTTTGGACAGAATAAAGGTTGTGCCGAACCCTTACATCGTTTCATCAATCCTGGAAAAACAACCATACCTGGCCGGAAGGGGAGAACGCTTTATACGATTTACAAACCTGCCTGCCCGATGCACAATCCGGATATTTACCGTGAACGGTGACCTGGTCCGGACACTGTACCAGGGCACTGACGGCAGTCCAGAACTGGAGAATGGTACCGTTATGTGGGACCTGAAATCAAAAGATAATCTCGAAGTTGCTTTCGGTCTTTATGTCTACCATGTCGATGCTCCCGGCATCGGTACGAAGATCGGCAAGTTTGCGATAATAAATTAAGCGGATAAGGGAGTTTCGTATGAAGAAAATACGATGGAACGCATATGCAATGATTACCCTGCTGGTCATGCTGCCTGTATTGCTGACAGCGCAAAGCAAGGTTGGTACCTCGGCCGCCAATTTTCTACAGATTGGAGCTGGTGCACGTGGTGTCGGGCTCGGAGAAGCCGCATCCGCAAGCTACAGGGATATCTCCGGGATTTACTGGAACCCCTCCCTAGTAGCATATGCGCAGAACAATCAGGTCTATTTTAACCATACCCGCTGGTTTGCCGATATCGATCTCAGCTACGGTTCGGCACTCCTGATGCTGGGTGGTTACGGTAATGTCGCGGTTACTTTCTATACACTGCGTACCGACCAGATTGAGGTAACAACGGAAGAGTACCCGAACGGGACCGGAGCCCTCTATACAGCTCAGGATATGATGGTCGCTCTGAGTCACGGCGTCGCTCTGACCAATCGCTTCAATATCGGTCTGAGCCTGAAATATATCAGTTCCCAGATCTGGAATAATAAAGCTTCTGCTTTTGCCGCGGATATCGGCCTGACCTACCGAACCCCTCTCGAGCGCGTTACTCTGGGGATGAGCATTTCCAACTTCGGGACGGAAATGCAGATGGGTGGAACGGATAATGCCGTTCGGTTTGATCCGGATCTGCGTGTAGGCGGAAATAATGACGGTATTGTTGCCCATCAGCGCACCCGCTCATGGGATTTACCGATCCTTTTTCGTTTCGGGATTTCTTATGATGTGTTCCGCTCAGAATCGCACCAGGTACTGCTGCTGGGAGATGTGCTGTATCCCAGTTCCCAGGAAAACTACGTAAATACAGGATTCGAATACGGGTTTCTGGATACCTATTTCATCCGTGCCGGGCACCGGCAGTTGTTCCTGAAAGATGCAGAAGGCGGCTTTTCAGCAGGTGCGGGCCTGAAATTCTATGCCATGCGGATCGATTATGCGTTTAGTGATCGCGGTGTTCTCAATGCGGTTCAGTACTTTTCGGTCAGCTTCGATTTTTGATAAATGTCCCGTTAAATGAATCTGTAGTTAAACCACAGAGAACTCAGAGGTAAATCACTATAATTCATTGATGTATCTCATTTGCTTTTATATTGACAAAATTTATCGATCTTTTAAAATAATAAAATAGGTATATATAAAGTATACAAATCCGTGTATTCTGTGCCATCCGTGTAATCCGTGATCAAAACAGGAAGCAAAAAACTATAAACAAATAAAGCAGAGTCCCATGAAATCATCCTTATTCTATTTTATTCTCCTCTTAATTCTTGCGCATATTACCTCGTGTTCAAAGCATAAGGTAAATCCTTTCTGGGGGGATGGAATCCAGCACTATGATGTTCAGAAAATTTTTATCGGTGAGCGGTTTCCCAATGTTGTTGTCGGTACCGACGGTACTGTTATCGCAACCTGGGGAAGCCAGTCCTACCGCGTCCGTCGCAGCACAGATGGCGGGAAAACCTGGGGACCGGAAATCACCGTTGCCGATTCCGGTTTTCACGGCGGGGGAACCATCGTGGATGAGAATAGCGGTGATATACTCGTTTTTGTGGAAAGGGGGCATCCTCCGGCTCCGCTAACGGTGTACCGCAGTAAAGACCAGGGAAAAACCTGGCAGGCTGATTCTGTCATTATTAAGCCGAACAGCCTGGGACATATCCCGTCCATGCACATGAACGAACGGGGCATCACACTGAAAAACAGCCCGTTTGCAGTCAGGTTGCTTCGTCCAACCCGTTACTACGGCGAAGGTAATGACCGTGCTTTCTGGGACTCCCACTACACGAATGCCATGTACAGCGATGATGGCGGAAAAACCTGGCAGACCGGGGAGCCCTTTCCGGCCTATGGAACCGGAGAAGCAGCCATCGAAGAACTTTCAGACGGTACACTGTATTATAATTCCCGCAGGCACAAATCAACGGACGGACGCAATCCGCGGATGCGGCATATTGCCTGGGGCACGGACGGCGGTAAAACCTGGGATAATCTCTCTGTAAGCGACGTATTGCCAGATGGTCCGCAGCACACGGATTATGGCTTAATGGCCGGACTGGTCCGTTTGCCACTCGACGGTTATGATATTCTTCTTTTCAGCAATGTCGATGTACCGCCTGAAAAAAAAGACGAAGATGTTCCCTTTGAACTGCGCACGACGCGGCGCTTCCGGGGAACGGTCTGGGCCAGTTTCGACGGCGGCAAAACATGGCCGGTAAAACGCCTGGCGGATGAAAGCAGCTTTGCTTATTCATCGATGGCGGCAGGACGCGAGGGAACCCCTTCCGAAGGATGGATATACCTCATGTATGAAAGCGAGGGGGGTGCCAAAATGAGCCGGTTCAACCTTGCATGGATGACCGAAGGCAAACACTGGACGGAGTATTTGAAGGACTGACTGGATACGCATTGCAATGTGACTCTACAATACAATGTACCCTTAAGCAAAACAATCGTTTATGAAATATATTTTTTTGTTTTTAATCATCGTTTTTATCCCTTTCCCGGTTTTATCCGAAACCCATTATGTGCAGTTCTTTTCCTTGCCTGAATTGCC
>CAYPHA010000014.1:9220-33266 GCA_964410215.1 uncultured Calditrichota bacterium
GGAAGAAATGTGCAACCGGGTGCCGATCCGGAGATCCTCTATGATGCACACGTATACGATCCGTTTTCAGAGGCATGGCAGGTTATTTCTCCGGGGAACCGGCAGGAATTTCCCTTTATGGCCGGAACGGCCTTCCCGCTTGGTGCGGCAACGATCGTTTTCCCCTCCGGTGCCGATGGCCGTCTGATGCAAAAACAGGTAGCCCTGGACAATCAGATCGCTTCCCTTCAGGAAGAATCCGGAAAAGAAGAGCTACTGGATTCCTTGCAGAATGCGCGTGCTCATCATCTGAACAATCATCCCGGGTTTGGTAACCGGCTGATGGCCTTTAATACGCTGACCCACGAGGTTTATGAGCTGGGAAAACTACCACAAACAGGGCAGGTTACGACACGGGCTGTTCCGTTTGGTGAACAATATGTCATTCCGTCCGGTGAAATCCGACCCGGTGTAAGGACACCAACGGGGATACGTGTGGGTATCAATACGGAAATACGACATCTCAATATGCTGGACGTGATGGTCATCATTCTTTATTTTCTTGTGCTGGCCTGGATGGGCTACTATTTCTCTAAACGTCAGAAAAGCACGGCTGATTATTTCAAGGGCGGCGGGCGTGTACCCTGGTGGGCAGCAGGATTGAGCATCTTTGGTACGGCTTTGAGTGCAATAACATTCATGGCTATTCCGGCAAAAACGTTTGCCGCCGACTGGTCCTATTTCATGCTGAATATGACTATTTTTCTGGCCGCTCCGATTATTGTGTTCATGTTCATTCCATTTTACCGGAAACTCGATATTACAACAGCCTATGAATATCTGGAGCTGCGTTTTAACCTGGTGGTGCGGTTACTGGGAAGCCTTTCCTTTATACTGTTTCAGATCGGACGCATGGGTGTGGTCATGTTCTTACCTTCCATTGCCCTGAATGTGGTCACCGGAATCAATATTTTCGTTTGTATCGGTCTGATGGGTATTATCAGTCTGATCTATACCATGATGGGCGGAATCGAAGCCGTTATCTGGACCGATGTTATGCAGGTGATCGTGCTTCTCGGGGGTGCTGTCTTATCGCTGATATTAATTATCATCGCTATTGACGGCGGATTTCGGGCGATCATTGATATTGCCGTCGACCGGAACAAGTTCAATGCCTTCGATTTCACCTGGTCCTTGCGACAGCCCACGGTCTGGGTCATGCTGCTCGGAGGGCTCTTTACAAACATCATCACCTACGGCACGGACCAGACCATGGTACAACGCTATCTTACCACAAAAACACAAAGGGAGGCGGCAAAGAGTGTCTGGACCAATGCCGTACTGGCCATCCCGGCGACGCTGATTTTCTTTTTCGTCGGGACCGCCCTGTTTGCATATTATACATTTTTCCCGGCCGAACTGAATCCGACCTTTTCCAATAACGATGCGATTTTTCCCTGGTATATCGCCTCGCAATTACCGGTTGGGATATCCGGACTATTGATTGCCGGCATCTTTGCTGCGGCCATGAGCAGCCTGAGCAGCAGCATGAATTCGGCGGCGACAGCCTATGCCACTGATTTTCATTTTCGTTTTAAATGGAATCAAAAAGTCAGCGAACTCAGTGTTGCCCGGATCGCGACTCTCGTCGTTGGTATTACGGGTACCCTTTTCGCCGTCTTTATGGCGACCATGGATGTGAAATCCCTCTGGGATGAGTTTCAGAAGATCCTGGGACTGGTCATCGGCAGCCTGGGCGGGGTGTTCCTCCTGGGTATATTGACAAAACGGGTGCATTCGGCGGCGGTGCTCAGCGGTATTGCCGGCAGTATTGTTGTTCAGATTCTGGTTGCCATGTATGAACCGGTTCATTTAATTGTGTTCTCCGCAACGGGTGTCATGTCCTGTTTCGTGATCGGATATATGGCAAGTTATCTTCTAAAACCGATAGAAAAAAATGATGAAATCGGGAGTTGAAAGGTATGCATAGAATCGGTTTAATTATGCTGATTTTTCTTATTATTTACACTGGGTGCAATCAGTCCGGCAATAACCAAACTTCCGACATCGATCCGGATTATCTGGATCCTTACCGGCCGCAAATCCATTACTCCCGCCATACCGGCTGGTTGAGCGATCCAAATGGGCTCTACTATCACGACGGCGAATGGCACCTGATGTTCCAGGGTTTCTCGAATCGGGAAAAATGGGAAGGAACGAACTGGGATCATGCTGTAAGCAATGATCTTTTGCATTGGGAACATCAACCAACAGTGCTGAAAGCCGCGGCCGGGTTGAGTTATTACTCGGGCTCTGCCTATGTCGATACAGCAAATGTGAGCGGACTGGGTACGAAACAAAAGATACCGGTACTGGCCTTTTACACCACACATCCCATGCCAAACCACCCCGTAAGGCCCAACCAGAATTACATATCCATCGCCCATTCGCTGGATAACGGAAAAAGCTGGACATACGGCAACCGTCATATAATCGACAATTCCTCAGTACCCTCTGAACGCGATCCCTCCGTTTTCTATCATGAACCGAGCGGAAAATATGTTATGGCCACCATCGGCGATCAGTGTATCCGCTTATATTCTTCCCCCAATCTGCTCGACTGGACCTTTGAAAGTGAAGCTCTGCGGGGGCATTCCTGGGAATGCCCCGATATGAATATAATGACGGTTCAGGAGACCGGGGAAGAAAAGGTTGTGCTGATCACCAGCAAACACGGTGTACCCAATTCCTCGCATGGAACGGCCTACCATGTCGGTACATTCGACGGACATCATTTTAATCGGGATGATACAAGCAGCACCTTGTACTGGATGGACTGGGGATCTGATTTCTATGCGGGTATAACCTACGCCAATGCTCCAAATGGACGGGTTCTGTTCCAGTCCTGGTTCGGCTGGCCCTGCCAGTTTCATAAAACCATGGCACCGACCAGTAAATTCTCTGGAACAATGAACCTGATTCGCGAACTAACCCTTCACCAGGATGAAAATGGAAAGTATATTATAAAATCCATTCCAATTGATGCATATCGTTCATTACGGACAGACTCGGTGACTACCGGAGTATTAACGCTTTCAGGACGAAACGTCATCCGGAATAAAATTGGGAGTCATGAACCCCTTGAAATTATACTGGAAGCTGAATTAGAGGAAGGTGTGACTTTTGGAATCCGTTTAAAAAATGATTTTGGTGAAGATTATATTTTCAAATATGATGACTGGCAAAAGCATTTTATCGGTGACCGGACGAAAGCAGGTACGCATCCACGTCATTATACAAAAAACTACAATGACCTTTCCAGGATGCCTTATGAACTAAAAAACCACAAGCTGAAGTTACATATATTCTGGGATGTCAGCACCTTTGAAGTGTTTGTCGATGAAGGCCGGAAAGCCTTTTCACAATTACTCTACCCCCGTGAACCCTTTACCACTATTGAATTATTTTCAACAGGAGGAAACACAGATTTAGGCTCAGTCAGAATCTATAATTTAACGAGTATTTGGCAGATTGGAGGAAAACGGTGATGGACAGAAGAAACTTTCTGGAAATGACTGGCAAAGGAACGGCCTTTGTTGTATCTGGCGGATTGTTTTTTTCTTGTAAAGAACGTTCCGGTTTAAATTTTGATGTGCAACTGAAAAACCGGTCCGTTTCAGCCTTTGAACGTTTCGAAACCATATGGAATTTCAAGGATTTCTGGAAGCGTGGCAATACCTTCGATGCATGCCTTAACTTCCTGGCGGCCGCCGGTGAAACATGGCCCGGTGATCCGGCAGTTTTGAATATGCAGCAAAAGGCCGTAAAGATGCTGGAAGAAAACCTGACATTTTTTCATACCTATGATCCGGGCAGTCTCTGGGCGGATGATTTTGGCTGGTGGGGACTGATGGCACTAAACGCGCGCAAACTGTTGCAGGGTATGGGAGAAAATACGCTGGCCGATAAATATCTGAGATTGTCAACCGATCTGTGCTGGGAATACAAGAAGAACACCGCCTACGATCATACACCGGCTGCCCGGCCGGTGCCTCACGGCTGCCGGAATGGGGATGCCAATGGCCAAAGCAGGGGGGTTAAAAATACGGTTACAAATGTCCTGCTGTTCCTGTTATCCAGCAGAATATACCGGATGACCTTAGAAGCACAGATTACCGGCAACGAGAAATATCTCGATATGGCCTATCGGCAATGGATCTGGTTTGACCAGTGGTTCCGGTTGAAGGAATATGAATACCTTAAAATGATCGATTCGTCGTCAGGCCTGGTACAGGAGCGTCCCATGGCATTTTTTGAAGGCTCTGACTATACGGAAAAAGTGCATCCTCCCTGGGAGGAAGGCTGGGTATGGACCGGTGACCAGGGCATGCTCGTAGCGGCACTGGCCGACATGATGGCCGTAAAAGATGAACTGGCGGAATGGCTGATTAAAACCAAGCGCGATCCGGCATTTGATAAAATCCGGTTTGAAGGACGCATCCGGGAGCTCATTGCGGTTATTGGCCAGGGAGTCAAAAAAGCACTGATCAGCAATGTCGATGGTATCCTGCGGGAAGCACCCTGCCTGGCCAGCTTCGGACCCGTCCACGGACGCGATTATGTGGCCGGCCGCGGGATCCTCCTGCGTTACCTGGGGAAAACGGAAATCAAATCCCTTCTCGGGGTGGACCTGGATGAAAACATTGTGAAAACGGCTCAGGCTGTCTGGCAAACCCGTGATACGGCAACTAACCAGTTTAAGCCCGAATTTACGGATATCGAAAATGACAGGCGCTATATTGAACAAATCCGGTCACTCTGGGGCGTGGCAGACGATGTGGTGAAATGGAATCTTGACATGATGGAAGAGAAGAACAGGCAGGGAGTATGTCAGGCTGTCGGATTGGATGTCCTGGGCGCGGCAATACGCATCGCGTAACCATCACCTCCGGTATATAATGTCATTCAACGTTGTTTGACGTTTAGGTAAATGTGAATACGTGTACATTCAGACATGGGAGAATACATGCAACGACGCTATTACCTTTATAAAAGTGCCACTGTCGCTTCGCTGGCCGGTTTTTTGTTCGGATTTGACACGGTTGTCATATCCGGGGCTGAGCAGACCATTCAGGCACTCTGGGAGCTGGACAGCACACTGCACGGTCTGGCCATCAGCATGGCGCTGTGGGGCACCGTACTGGGCGCCATGCTGGGAGGCTGGCCTACGGAAAAATTCGGCAGACGCACAACACTCCTGTGGATTGGTGTTCTTTATCTCATGTCCGCTGTCGGATCGGCACTTGCACCAGAAGTTTATACGTTCATGATTTCCCGTTTTATCGGGGGGCTCGGTGTCGGAATTTCAACCGTGGCGGCCCCGCTTTTCATTTCGGAAATTGCACCGCCGAAGTACCGTGGCCGCCTGGCCGGGATGTTCCAGTTTAATATCGTGTTTGGCATCCTGATCGCTTTTTTGTCCAATTCATTGATTGCCGGGATCGGCGACCTGGCCTGGCGCTGGATGCTGGGCGTCGAAGCGTTGCCCGCCTTTCTGTTCACCGTTTTCTGTTTTGGTTTACCGGAAAGCCCGCGCTGGCTGATTACCCATAAGGGTGACTATGATGCCGGAACGACCGTATTCCGAAATGTAAACCCGGATTTTGCGCCTGAGCAGATATCCGCTCTGGTGAATGAGGTTCGGACTTCGGTCGATGAGCAACATATTGATAAAAAGTTCTTTGCAAAACATTTGCTGCGTCCCATACTGCTGGCTTTTTTTATCGCCTTTTTTAATCAGATGTCCGGTATCAACGCCATTCTATATTTTGCACCGCGCATTTTCGAGATGACCGGTCTGGAAGCGGAAGCGGCGCTGTTGCAGTCGGTCGGGATCGGGATTACCAATCTTATCTTTACGTTTGTGGGATTGTGGCTGATCGATCGTCTGGGACGCCGCACGCTCCTTTACATCGGATCGTTCGGATATATTGCCTCACTGGGCATGTCCTCCTGGGCCTTTGCGACGGGACACTTTGCCATTGTCCCCGTCTTTATTTTTGCTTTCATCGCGGCCCATGCCATTGGACAGGGGGCGGTTATCTGGGTATTTATCAGCGAAATCTTTCCAAACCGGCAGCGCGCCAGTGGCCAGGCTCTGGGCAGTTTTACCCACTGGTTTTTTGCCGCTTCCCTGACCCTGGCATTTCCGCTCATGGCGGAAACTCTGGCACCCGAAATCATCTTTGCTCTGTTTTGCGGCATGATGATCCTGCAACTGCTCTGGGTACGTTTCTTCGTCCCGGAAACCAAAGGGGTGCCCCTCGAGGAGATGGAACAACAATTAGGAAGGAGATAAATCGATGAAATATGTCAGGAAACTAAAACTCTGCATACTAATGGCGTTCTTTTTGACGGTTTCCACGAATCTGTGCGGTCAGGACATTGAAAAAATATTTATGATCGACAAACAATACCTGAATTTCCCGGTCGATATGCAGCAGGACCGGCAGAAGGTCTGGTTTATTCTCGACAAAGATACGCTTACGTATTCTGTTATTCGCATTCCTCAAAATGAGCCTGATTACTGGGTATTCAAGGATGTATCAGCTTATAAGGGTGAAAGACTGAAGCTGGTATTTTCCAAACAGGTTAACGGTATCAGGGATATCTATCAGTCCGATCGTTTTGCCGGTCAGGACAGTCTGTACCGTGAAACCAACCGCCCCCGGTTTCATTTCACTTCCCGTCGTGGCTGGAACAACGATCCGAACGGCCTGGTCTGGTTTGACGGGGAGTACCACCTTTTTTACCAGCATAATCCTTTTGAAATTCACTGGGAGAACATGCACTGGGGCCATGCCGTCAGTAAAGACCTGTTGCATTGGCAGGAACTGAATGATGCCCTGTATCCGGATCCGCTCGGCACGATGTTCTCCGGTTCGGCGGTCATCGATAAAGAGAATACAGCCGGCTGGGGTAAAAATGCACTTGTTGCCTATTACACGGCAGCGGGAAAGGAACAGACACAGTGTGTGGCTTACAGTACGGATAAAGGACGCACATTTACCAAGTATGAAGGAAATCCCGTACTCGGCGGTACGCGTGATCCCAAGGTGTTATGGTATGAACCCGGACAAGTCTGGGTGATGGTGCTGTATGAAGGGAATACCAATGCGATTTATAATTCGACGGATTTGAAGAACTGGGAATTCAAAAGCCGGACAAAGGGCTTTTATGAATGCCCCGAACTGTTCGCACTTCCCGTCGATGGAGATGAAACGAATAAAAAGTGGGTTATGTATGGTGCATCGGGTACCTATATGATTGGTGACTTTGACGGAGAAAACTATACACCGGAATACGGAAAATATTTCTATTCATGGGGCAGCCAGTACGCGGCTCAGACGTATAACAATGTGCCGGACGGCCGAAGGATCCAGATCGGCTGGGGACGTATCGAACAACCCGGCATGCCCTTCAACCAGATGATGCTGTTTCCCTGCGAATTGACCTTGCGTACCACGCCGGAAGGGATACGCATGTTCTGTGAGCCGATTGAAGAAATAAAAAAACTGCATAAAAAAACCTATGAATGGACGGCTATTTCCGGAGATGACCTGAATAAAGAGCTGGCAGCGATTGATTCAGATCTTTTGCATGGGAAGATGGACATCGAAATCCGGGGAGGTCTGGGGCTTGAAATCCATTACCAGGGGCATCCGGTGATCTATTATGATGGCAATTATACACGGTTTAACGGTGTGCCTTATGTCTGCGATAAACCGGGAAACTTTCGTTTCAATATCGAATTCCTGATTGACCGGACCTCACTGGAAGCGTATTTCGGAAACGGGAAATTATTCGTTTCGGAAGCACTGAAACAGCCGGAATCCGATGCCGGGTTATGGATTAAGGGAGATGTACAAATCCATTCCTTTGAACTGGCTGAACTCAAATCGATCTGGCTGACGAGCCAGCCCTGATTATTTGACGCAGGGGCGATTCATTATAATATGGAATGAAATGTATTTAAAGGGCAAATGACATTTTTTTGTTGTATCACAAACTGCTCATTAATTAAATTTGAATCGAACAGGAGGTTTCGTATCATGCGGGCACTTATCCTGATATGGATTCCCTGGTTCGTCTTTGCGCAGATCGGGGATGATATTCCTGCTGATCGGGTTGTCGACTGGCAGTATGCCGGTTATGGAAACAACACGACTGATATTCCATATGCTAAAAAGACGATTTGTATCGATGATTCAAAGGGGGCTTTGGAAGACTATTCTGATGAGATCAACACAGCTATTGCCGCTGCGGACGGTAATATACTGACAGAAATCTATCTACCCGCGCGCACCTATTATCTCGAACATCCTATAAAAATCGACAAAAGTAATATCATTCTTAGGGGAGCCGGGCCGAACGAAACAAAACTTGTATCCAGAGGTTTTTCGACTGAAAGCGAGCCGCTAATAAAAATATTCGGTAATAAAACTCCTTATCCCTCTATTGATGTGCATGATCTGGAAAATCTGGAGAAAGGCAGTCAATATATCACTGTGCATGACCCATCACAGTTTCAACCCGGTTGTTATGCCGAAATCTACCAGCCGAACGGTTCCTGGAATAAAAAAGATGATACCTGGGATGACTTTTCGGTTGGACAGATAGTAAAAATTGAATCAATTATTGGTGATGAATTCGCGATGATGAAATTGAAAGTATCCGAAGAAGATAAAATCCGGCTTCGTTTTTACGACAGCAATTCAACTGAAGCGACTATGATGCGGAGGATTTTTCCTATCGTAAATGTCGGGATCGAAGATCTGTATATAAATGGGCTTTCTTATGATTACGAACTTTTCTGGAATGATAAATTTTTCAATATCGATTACAATTATGCAGTAGGATGCTGGATTACTAACGTTTATAGTCAAAGAGCCGGACAGGCGCATGTCCGGATAAACCGTTCCTCAGAAATTCTGATCCATGGCTGTTATTTCAGGGAAGCAGTTCATTATGGTAACGGCGGATATGGATACGGGATTGAAATCAGTAACCACTCAGGCAGGTGTCTGATAGAGAATAATATCTTCTGGTATTTGAGACATGCTATGCTCGTCCAGTTGGGTGCAAATGGCAATGTTTTTGGATATAACTATTCCGGTGATCCCCATCCGGACGATATCGGTGATGCGATCTGTCATGGAAATTATGCTTTTGCCAACCTTTTTGAAGGCAATTATTATGACATGCCCAGGATCGATTATGAACAGGACACCAATGGTCCGAATAATACTTTTTTCAGGAATCATAATGCGGATTATAGCTTTGATTCAAAAGGAATGATAGCTGTCAATTGGGTATACAACTTAAATACACCCCATTGGCTGGACGACATCTGGAATACATTTGTTCGGACATCAACCAATGATTTTTCTTACTATCTTGGAGCAAGGCCTGACTTCATGGCTGATTATCGGTGGCCTTATAGTCCATGGACGGGTGTGTTGCCTGCCTGGCAGCGGGCAGGCTCTTTGGATGCCAATTGTGTGTCGGTGAAAGACAAACCCAGAATACCGAAAAATTTTACCATTAATACGAATAATGGTCATCCCGAACTTACATGGTCCAGAAACTATGAAACGAGTATTCGAGGTTATGAAATCTGGAGAAAAACCAGCTATAATTGGTCAAGAATAGCCACTACAATTAATACTGTCTATATCGACCGGTCAGCAACGACCGTTTTCGACTATTATGATCTGCATTATAGGATTCGGGCCGCCGATAGCAGTAATGTCAAATCCAATTTTACAGACACGGAAACTGTAAAAGGTATGCTTCCCAGATTGTATTCAAAAGTCCAGGATAGTGAGGTGGGGCGTCCTATGCTGCTGCCCAATTCTCCGAATCCATTCAATCCGGTTACAAATATATTGTTTTTTTTACCTGAGGCCAGTTATGTTGTGCTGAATATTTATAATGTCCGGGGAGAATTAGTTAGCACGTTGGGAGATGGATTTTTTGAGAGTGGTTATCACCGCGTTCAATTCAATGGTGATCATGTGAGTTCCGGAATATATATTTATAAGATAACCACCAATAAATTTACTGAAGTAAAGCGTATGCTACTGGTCAAATAATGTCGGATCTTAATGGATCTACTTTCTGAATTAGTTTTTCCTGTCTATATCGCTAAAATTCCTCACCACCAAAATCATCGCCGCCGCGTTCACTCTGGTTCCGGTCGTTTCGGTCATCCCTGCGATTGATATTCCAGCGCAGGTTGAGCATGATCTCAGGCGTTTCCCGGTTATAATTACGGTATGTGTAAAAATCAACGCCCCGGGCCGTGTACTCATAATTTGCCGAACCAAATACATCACGAACCTGTAAGGTTGCCGAAAGGTTTTTACCGAAGAAATCCTGCCGAAATGCGAGATGCGTATAAAAATAGCCATCCCGGTTGGTTTGTGCCGAAACAGACGCGCTATTGTAACTGGCATTGAGCTGGAGTTGGGTCGTCTGTCCCAGTTTGAACCGGTTATTGAAACGCAGATTCCAGTTGAAACTTTCACGGGAAAAAGGCTCGTCAAAAATCTCTCCTTTAATGCGATAATTGTAAAGGTTACCCATCAGGTTCACATTCCACATCTTAAGCGGATCAAAATTGAACATCAGTTCGGTACCTAAAGCGTAGTCTTTACCCACATTGGCGGTGGTATGCAGCGTAATATTGGTCGTATCGGCATAAATTGAGCGCAGGCGTTCAATCTTGTTGTGCTGAACACGGTAATAGGTTTCGACGGAGAACAGGCTTTTACCCAGCGTTGTCTGGTAGCCGGCTTCATAGGAATCGATGTACTCGGGTTTGACGGCCGGGTTACCGACACGTACATTGTAGGCATCGTACCAGGTTTCAAACGGTTCCAGGTACCAGCCACGCGGACGATCAATACGACGTGTATAACTGGCCATCACATTATTGCCGTTGCCGAATTCATAGGATGAATGAACGGAAGGAAAATAATCCCAGCGGTCGATGATATAATTGTCATTCGTTTCCAGTAATTCAATTTTCCTGTCCGTATACTCGGCGCGAAAGCCAAACTGGTAGCCCAGCCTGCCCAGCTCGGAGGCGTAAAGCGAATAAAGTGCATATTCGTTTCGCTGATAACTGACATTGTTGCTGTAAGCATCGAAAAAGTCGTACCGGTTGGTTGCCAGGTTATAACGGTAGTAACCCGTTACTTCCTCAGAATAATCGAGCTCATTCTGATACCCGGCTTCGAATTTGCTGTTTTCGCTGAAAGGTAAGGTATAATCAACTTTAAACTGGAATTCCTTGTCCGGACCTTCCTCCGTGGTTTTTGTGCCATCGGTGATATCAAAATTCCGGTCGAAACGTTCTGACCGGCTTTCTTCCAGTCCGTCACCGGATTCGAATTCAGCCTGTGTCCGGATAATATGGCCTTCCGTATTGAATTTATGGTCATAATTGATGTACATCTCATACTGGTCGCCGCCTCTTGTGTTGCGCGAACGGCTGGAATAGAAGGTTCTGTCCGGTTCCAGATCGGACCATTCATAAAAGGATTCTTCAGAAAACCGGTTCCATTCACGGTCACGATAACTCCCTCCGAAAGACATATAATCAGCATCGCTCAGGTCAATGGCCAGTTCACCGCGGAATCCCATACGGTCACCCTCCCGGTCACTCTCACCATCGGAATTCCTGTAAAAAGACAAACCATTCTGATACGTAATGTTTTCTTCTTCATCGTTGCCGTAACGTGCTCTCTGGTTGTAGCCCACATCCAGAGTAAGCTGGTAACGTTCGGTTTTGTAATCGCCCATCAACTGCGTGCCGTACTGATTACGGTAACCGCCATTAGCTTCAATCAATCCGTGAAATCCGAGATTTTTATTCTTTTTCATGACCAGGTTGATGATACCGGCCGTGCCTTCCGGGTTGAATTTTGCAGAAGGGTTGGTGATGATTTCAATATTTTTAAGGGAACTTGCTGAAATCTGCTGCAGGATTTCATTACCGTCCAGTATCGTCGGCCTGCCGTCGATCAATACGGTAAAGTTGCCGCTTCCTCTCAGGCTGACATTGCCGTCGATATCAACTGTTATGGATGGCACATTCTCCAGTATTTCGACAGCAGTTCCGGATGCGGCGGTAATCTGTTCATCGACATTGATGACCTTTTTGTCGATTTCATAAGTAATGGGCGAGCGCTCGGCTTCGACCAGAATCTCATCGGTCGTAACGATGTCCGGTTGGATGGTGATATTTCCAAGATCAACAATCTCCCGGGACTCATCGAGCACCAGATCCGGTATCGTCTTTGTCGTATAACCGATAAAATGAATTTCCAGGTAATACGTACCAGCACGATTATCACGCAGTTCAAACGAACCGTCATCACCAGTGGTAATACCGTTCACCTGTTTTTGTTTTTCCTTGTCAAATAACAGTACATAGGCATAGGAAATCGGATGTTTCGTGTCAGTATCGATAATTTTGCCACGAATCTCGTGTCCCTCCCGCAGCGTCGTAACATCGGCATAGCCTGAAATCCAGAATCCGAGAACAACGAAAATTGACATATATAGTAAGCGCATATCTACTCTTTCTTTTTTTGCTGTCACAGAACTAAAAATTTGTGCAAATTATTCGCATGTCGATTGTTTATTTTAAAAATAAGCGATAATTCTGTTCAAAATCTGTAGTCCACCGCAAGCAAAAAAACAAATGAATATAAAGGTGTCGAAAACTTCACGTCTTTTCCGGGTTGAACGTTTTAGAATTTTATGTATGACCGCATTTTCAATTGCTTTTGATTGCAGAATTGATTAAAAATAGACTAAACCCGCTTTATATAAATCAATTTTTAACATATAGTAAATAGTACGGCCAATTCGGGGAGGAACACATGTTCATACGTTTTTCGACTTCTAAATGCATTCTATGCCTGTTTCTTTTGCCAATGTTTTTTCCGGTTCTTCGAGCCCAAAACACGTCTCTCTCACAAGAAGAAAAAAATAAAGCTCTTGTTCAGCGCCTGTTTACAGAAGGGTATAACCAGCGGAACCTGAATATGCTGAGTGATGTGGTCGCCGTTGATTATATTGAGCAATTAAATGGCATCGAGTCGAAAGGTGTTATTTCCGTTATCAAGACCATTAAGTGGTTGGAAGAAGTCGCCCCGGATTTCCTGATAACCGAGCAGGATATACTCTGTGTGGATGGCAAAGTCGTATTACGCTGGAGATATGAAGGCATGGATACACGGTATAATAAACAGGTAAGGCTGGATGGGATCTATATTGCACAAATTGTTGATGGAAAAATTGCCAGGGGGTGGCAGGTTTTTGATAATTATCAGCGTTTTTCACAGCTCGGTTATCTGATAACCGCACCAGCTGATTCCGTGACGGGCAACGAATAGTAAAAGGAGCAGATCATCTAATGGATGTAAACAAACAAAACCGCCGGCAGTTCATAAAAGTAATAGGCTCGGGCTTAGCTGCAATGACGATTCCCGAAATGATTACTTCGTGCGGTACCTCAAAAAAACGGCCTAATATTCTTTTTATCATGTCGGACGACCATACAGCTCAGGCCTGGGGTATCTATGGCGGAATTCTGAAAGATTATGTAAAAAACGAACATATTAAAAGACTGGCTGCCGAAGGATGTGTTCTTGACAACTGCTTCTGCACGAATTCTATCTGTGTTCCGAGCCGGGCCTCGATCATGACGGGACAGTTCAGTCATAAAAACGGTGTTTACACACTCAGTGACGCCCTCGACCCTGAAGCTATGAATGTGGCTAAACTGTTGCAGGGGAATGGTTATCAAACGGCTCTCGTAGGGAAATGGCACCTGAAAAAACAGCCATCCGGTTTCGACTATTTCAGTGTGCTCCCAGGGCAGGGGCGCTATCATAACCCGATCCTTAAAACGGCGGAAAACTGGGAAGACGGCTGGAAAGGCGGGGCAGAGGTGGAAGGTTTCTCCAGTGATGTCATCGCCGATCAGACAATCGACTGGCTGGAACAGCGCGATCCGTCTCAGCCATTCATGGCCATGTGCCACTTCAAAGCCACACACGAACCTTTTGATTATCCCGAACGCTTCAAGGACCTTTACAAGGACGTCGATTTGCCCGAACCGGAATCGCTGTTTGATTTCGGACCGGAAACCACGGGACGGACCTTTACCGGTCAGAAGCTGGAAATAATGGCCGGACGCTGGGAGCAGGCGACAAAGGATCCGGACAATTTCTGGACATCCTATCCGGGCCTGCCGTATCCTCTGGAAGGATTGGAGAAAGAAGAAAAAAGAAAAAAGATTTACCAGAAGTTCGTCAAGGATTTTCTGCGCTGTGGAGCAGCCATCGATGATAATATCGGTAAACTGCTCAATTACATCGATAAGGAAGGATTGACGGATGATACCGTCGTTATCTATACGGCGGACCAGGGCTATTTTCTGGGAGAATACGGATTTTTCGATAAACGGCTGATCTATGAAGAATCGCTGCGAATGCCCTTTGTCATCCGTTACCCGCGGGAGATTCCTGCCGGCTCGCGGACAGATGATATCATTATGAATGTCGATTTTCCATCACTTTTTGCCGATTATGCAAAGGTTGCAGCCCTGGCGACCATGCAGGGCCGAAGCTTCCGTGAGAATGTGAAAGGTAACACGCCCGCCGACTGGCGCACTGCCGCTTACTACCGGTACTGGACGCACGAAAACAAGCGTCCGGCCCATTTTGGTATACGGAACGACCGCTATAAACTGGCTTTCTTTTATGGCCATCCACTGGACCGGAACGGAAACAGAAAAGAAGCAAAAGAACCGGCATGGGAGTTCTATGATCTGAAGACAGATCCCAGAGAGGTACGAAATGCTTATAATGATCCGGAGTATGCCGATATCATCACTGAAATGAAAAAGGAACTGTTGCATCAGCGTGAAAAGTATGGCGATACAGATGCCGATTCCCCGGACATGCAGACTATTCTAAAGAACCACTGGGACTGAAATCCATCTCATCAGACAGGGATTTTTGAAATGATTATTAAAATTGTATTCTTCGTCCTGTTTAGCACGGCTGTAACGTTATTTGCCCGGAAACCAAATGTTGTATTCCTCCTCGTCGATGACCTGGGCTGGAAAGATATGGGCTGTTACGGGAGTAACTATTACGAAACACCATCGATTGATCAGCTGGCCAAAGAAGGCACCCGCTTTACCGCAGCCTATTCCGCCCATCCCGTTTGCGGACCCAGCCGGGCTGCTCTGCTGACGGGTAAATTCCCAATCTCAACAGGAAATACCGGTGTCGTCGGCGACCTGCCCCTTGAAGAGGAAAATATGGCAGAGGTTTTCAAGGCAAATGGCTATACAACCTATTTTACCGGCAAGTGGCATTTGGGCATGACGGAAGGACGAAATCCGGGAAACCAGGGTTTTGATTATGTCGTCGGTGTGAACCATGCCGGTCAGCCGGGATCGTATTTCTATCCCTATAAGGATATCGGGCAGGACTGGATTGGTTCCAAACGGCGGATCATTCCGGAGCGGGATGTACTGGGGCTGGAAGACGGGGAGCCGGGCGAATATCTGACCGACCGGTTGACCGACGAAGCATTGAATTTTATCGATAAGCACAAAGATGAACCCTTTTTCCTCTATTTTTCTTATTATGCCGTCCACACGCCCCTTCAGGGAAAAGAAGAATATATCAGGAAATATGAACCAAAGGGTAACGAACTTTTTACGCGTGATGTATTGCGACATGTAGATGGTCGCGGATGGTCCCGAATTCGCCAGTCTAATCCGGTGTATGCGGCCAATGTCCAGAGCCTGGATGACAGCATAGGGCGGATCATGCAGAAACTTAAAGAACTGGGGCTGGATGAAAATACGATTATCGTGTTTACATCAGATAACGGCGGTGTATCCACTACCAGGGGCGGGATGACGCAGACACCGACGTCGAATCTGCCCTTGCGTTTTGGAAAAGGCTGGATGTATGAAGGGGGTATCCGTGTTCCGGCCATTATCAAATTTCCGGGTAAGATCAAAGCCGGACAAACTTCGGACCGGGTCATCTGCGGATATGATTTTTACCCGACTGCGCTCGCCCTTGCCGGATTGCCGCTTCTGCCGGAACAGCACACCGCCGGTCTGTCTATTTTTGATGCCGGTAACAAAGATGCCTTCCACAGCAGGTCTATGTACTGGTACTATCCCATGAAGCACGGTTCCGGTCATGATCCTTCGGCCGCCATCCGCAAAAGAGATTATAAATTAATTCTCGAACTCGAATCAGGACAGACCCGCTTATTCAACATACAGGAAGATATTGCTGAGGAAAAAGATCTTAGCGCTGTGAAACCAGCCCTGTCTGATTCCCTGCAAAAAGATCTGCAATCCTTTCTTGAGGCGCACAAACCTGAAAAAGAATAAGTCCGTTCTTTTTTGTGCAGATCAAACAAATATCCGGGCTGCCTGTTATGTCTGTGTTGATTATCTCCTGACGGAATGAAAGCTTACCAGCTTTTGCTGTTCTTCATCCCATAGATCCAGAAAGGGGTATTTCAGACTCTTCAGGAAGGTAACCGGTTTGATCTGCTGAAAGATTTCGATATTATTCTGGCATTCTTCAAGATAATAATTTGGGACTTTCGGACGTAAATGATGGATATGATGAAAGCCGATATTGCCGGTAAACCATTGTAATATTTTTGGCAGTTTGTAAAAGGAACTTCCTTCCAGTGCTGACTTCATGAGGTCCCAGTCTTTGCCACGGGACCAGTAAGCCGGTTCAAACTGATGCTGAACGTAAAACAACCACACCCCGGCAATTCCTGCAATCAGAATGACCGGTACCTGGATCATCAGATATGTTTTAAAGCCGATTGTGAATCCCAGGATCAGGATGATGAGAAGAAGACTGATATTCGTAAGCAAAACGCTGCGTTTTTCCTTCTTACCGGCATTCTTCTCCGGGAATCGCATGGAAATCAGGAATAAATAAGCCGGGCCTAGTCCAAAGGTGATTAACGGATTGCGGTATAGACGGTAAGCCGCCCGCCTCAAAAATGGGGATGTCCTGTATTCTTCAACAGTCATCGTCCAGACATCGCCGGCGCCCCTGCGGTCCAGATTCCCTGAACTCGCATGATGCAGATTGTGGGACCGCCGCCAGGCATCAAAAGGGGTAAAGGTCAGAATACCCGTGATATACCCTAAGATCGTATTGGCCCGTCGTGATTTGAAAAAGGAACCGTGACAACAGTCATGGAAAAAAATGAAAATGCGCAGCAGAAACAGGGCGGCTACCAGGGATAAAAGTAAAACACTCCAGTAGGGATATTGGTTGTGAACCATATAAACCATTGCGGACCATAATAAAAAGTAGGGGAGCAGGGTATTAATTATCTGCCAGACGGCTTTCCTGTGATTTGATGTTGTATAAGCCGTGATTTTTCTGGCCCAATTATTTGATTTTATGTCGGGATTATTTGTATGTATACTCATTTGTCTGAAATACTCCTTATACGTTTTCTAATGTGTTATTGAGAGGGTGCGAAATTACCCCCGCCATATTAGTAACATTAGTATAACGATAAATAAATCTGTATTTTCCCGTATGATTGTAAAACTTAGGTAAAACCATCAATATAGATGATCTGCGCAATATCAGTGACCATTGATGAAAATCGAATGGACTCCGATACGCATGAAGCGGAAGGAGGTACGGGTTTCAAAACTCCGCGCTGATGCCAATCGAAGGCAGGATACCGATATCACCGCTGTCAACGACTTCTTTTTCCCAGAAATCGTAAGTCGGTCTGCTGATCAACTTTGTATTCAACACGTTCTGAATATCCAGGAACATGACCAGCCTCCAGCTATCGAACGTATAATAACGGTCCACACGAAAATCCCAGATACCCTGGGTGGGTAAACGCTCTGTTAGATATTCTTCAGGCAGATTTTGTATGAATCCGGGGTTTTCCGGATTTTCGAAGGGGCGGTAAACAGGCGAATAGGGCACACCGGTGAAAACCCTGTATTTGGTGCTGATTTCCCAGCGTTCATTGAATTTATAGCCTCCGGAAAAATTAAAGATAAAGCGCTGGTCGAACTGACCGGGATAAACCCTGCCGTTTCCGGCTGTATATTCGCTTTTACCGTAAGAGAGACTGATCTGGCCGTAACAGGGTACTTCCGAATATTTTTTCTGCAGTAACCATTCAAAACCATACGCATAACCGCTGGCCCTTGAGAAAAGGTCAAAATAGCCAAAGGATTGGAAATCGTCTTCCCGTCCGCCGAATCCTGTCCCGGTATTGGTAAGCACCAGGTAATCGTTCACGCCGGGGATATTACCAGTCGGCAGATCGGAATAGTCTTTGTAAAAGGTCTCGAATGTCATACGCAGATCATCCTGGATCAGGTAATCAATACCAGCGATATTCATAAAGTTGCGCATGGCTTTCAACGACGCGTTGTTTTCGTTAACGATCCACACGTAAGAAGGCGACTGATAGAAAACACCCGAGCTTGCCTTGAGCGACAGGCGGTCATTTAACTGATATTTCAGATTGAGTCGTGCTGCCGGGTACAGCGATGTGTTCAGAAAGGCATAATAATCGAATCGTAAACCGGCATTGACGGTCAGTTTTGGTGTCGCCAGCCAGTCGATTTCCGTAAAAAAGGCATGTTTTTGCACGGCTGTATTGGTTTTGTTGACCGGTTCCACACCAATGGATGCAACCGGAATGCGGTTTCCGCTGCGGTCATAGATGGTATCGGCAAAGACCGTTGCATTATCATTAATAATATATTTACTTGAAATGCCGGATTTCCAGCCAATGGATTTGGAAAGGGCTTTGTACAGTTGCAGTTTGCTGTTTATTTCTGTTTCGTCTGCTTCACTGTTGAAATATTCAATTTCATTCTCGTCCACTTGTCCGAAACGAAACTGGTTGAAATTGGTGTTGAAAGTTGCATCTAAATAGCCGTTATCGAGTAAGCGCCGATAATTAATGCCGCTGATCCACTGATTCTGTGTGTTATCCAGAATACCGGCATTGAATACCCTGTTCTCCGCGTTGCTCTGATCCCGCTCAACCCTGTTGATGGCACCCAGGCCAATGAAAAACAGTTTGTCCCTCTCCGAGAGGTCGTAATTCAGAATCAGGTTGAAATCGGTATACACCGGAACGAACGGTAATCCCGCCGCTCTGAAAATGATATCGAGATAGCTTTGACGGGCGGAGAAAATAAAGTTACCGTTTTCTGATACGGGTCCTTCCAGATTAAGTCCGTATTGCGTGGCGGAAACCAGCAGTTTCCCGCCTATTCTATCGCTTCTTCCTTCCGACATTTCTAACCGGAGCAGGGATGACATTTTGTCGCCATAACGGGCACCGAAGCCGCCTGCAGAGAATGTGATGTTATCGACAAAATCAAGATTGACAAAGCTGAGGCTTCCGCTTGTAAAACCCTGTGTACCGAAATGATTGATATTCGGGACTTCGATGTTGTTAATGACAAAAAGATTCTCAGAAGGCCCACCCCCGCGGACGAGCAGGTCATTCCGGCCGCCTGTATTATTGATGGCTATACCCGGCAGCGTGGAAACGGTCCGCACAACATCCTCAAAACCACCGGGAAACCGGCGGATTTCTTCCCTGGAAAGTCCGGTGACACTGGGTTGTGTCATGTTTTCTTCAACAAAATAACCGGCTGTTACCGTGATCTGGTCGGTTTCGAATACCTGTTCCATCAGTTCCACATTGACGATAGCCGGTTTACTCGGAGAAACGATAATGTCGGTCCTTTTCAGAGTGGTGTAACCGACATAGTAAAATTCAAGCCGGTAGGTGCCGGCCGGCAGGTTGTCGATACGATAATCACCTGATAAACCCGAGGCCGTGCCGCGGTTGGTACCCTCGACCACGACATTAACGCCACCGAGGGGTTCCTTCGTTCCGGCATCGACAATGGTTCCCTGTATAATACCCGTCGTTTCAGCAAAAACAGATGTGTTTGCGCTGTAAATAAGGATAATTGAAAATAAAGTCATAATAGTTTTCATATTGCGGTCTCATTTTTTTAAATTATGAATAAGTCTGCGCCTAAAATTATTCCCTGCAGCGGAATTTTTGTTATACAACATGGGCTGACAGAAAACGTTAATATATACACATGCTCCGATATTTAAAAAAAAATATTGATATTTGAGAAATGCGGTCCATTGCCGAGTTTAGTATATATATTATTGTTGCACGCCCTCCGGGATGTCAGTAATCAGACCGCGCACGTTAAACGAACAGGCTGAAGGTGTATTATGTCACTACCGTATGACCTTGATAAGATTGCCATTTCTGTAAAGTCCCATCATCTGTTAAAAAAGGTTCTTCAGGAAAATGCCAAACTGGAAGAAATTATGTTCCGGGCGAAGAATGAAACCGAAGCAATCATTGGCATAAAGAATTGGGTCCTGGAACTTCTGAAGGATAGTCCTCAGGCGATGAGTTACTATAAAAAGGGTACTGCCAGCGGGGTTTCATTTAAATCGCTGAAGTGGAATGAAATCGCAGCCATTCGTATACTGGATTACGTCGATAATGCCGGGCGTGAGTTTGAGGACCTTAATCTGCGTGGGGAACCGGCGCTGAGTGACCCCATTAAATTGATGTGGCTTGCCGTTAATAAAGGTACGGGCGGGGCGAAACCGGATTTCTTTGAAGATATGTTACATCTCTTTCGACAACTGACCGGTAAGGATGAGCGACAGATCCATACGCGTGAAAAACTGCAGCGCTGGATGGAACGATTCCCGTCGGGACTCGATCCGCGGATCGTGAAATTACGGGAAGAAAACCGGGACCGCATAATCGGTGTTCTGATTCGAAAGATTGAAAAAAACGACAATAAAAACGCGCGTTACTATTTTGAGCCCGGGTTGTCAGAAAAAGAAAAATATGAAAAAGTGCTGGAATGGTGGCAGGAAAGCACCTTCCACCTTAAATATGCGGCCCGGAAGGCGGATGACCTCAACGAAATGCTGGGGAATTCACTGGATCCCGACACCATGCGTATCCTCTATGATGCGGAGAAAAAGGGGATTCCATTTTTCGTTAATCCTTACTACCTGTCATTATTGCATGTACGTGTTCCGTATTTTGCCATCGGTGCCGATCTGGCTATCCGTCATTATGTCGTCTACAGCCGCCAGTTGGTGGATGAGTTCGGATATATTGCCGCCTGGGAAAAAGAAGATAAAGTGGAACCGGGCAAACCCAATGCCGCCGGCTGGATTCTGCCGGAACAGCATAATATACACAGAAGATATCCGGATGTCGCTATCCTTATTCCGGATACCCAGGGACGTGCCTGTGGCGGGTTGTGTGCTTCCTGTCAACGCATGTATGACTTCCAGAACGGTTATCTGAATTTCAAGCTGGATGATCTGGAACCAAAGGAATCCTGGCCGGAAAAGCTGGAGCGGCTCATGAAATATTTTGAGGAAGACGCGCAACTGCGCGATATTCTGATAACCGGTGGCGATGCCCTGATGAGTTCCGATAAATCGCTGGAAAAGGTCCTCGATGCGGTCTATAACATGGCAAGGAGAAAAACCAAAGCCAACCGTTCCAGACCCGATGGTCAGAAATATGCGGAACTTGTACGGGTAAGGCTTGGTACACGTCTGCCTGTCTACCTGCCTCAGCGCGTCACCCCGGAACTGGAACACATTCTGCGTGCTTTCAGGGAAAAAGCCAGTGAGGCCGGCGTGAAACAGTTTGTCATACAAACACATTTTGAATCGCCGATGGAGATTACGCCGGAAACGAAGGAAGCCGTAGGCCGGCTGATCAATGCCGGATGGATGGTTACCAACCAGCATGTGTTTACGACGGCAGCATCCCGCCGGGGACACAACCTGAAACTGCGGCAGACATTGAATGAAATCGGTATTCTGCCGTACTATACATTTTCGGTGAAAGGCTACATGGAAAATTACCACAATTTTGTTCCGAATGCCCGTGCCGTTCAGGAAAGCATTGAAGAAAAAAATCTCGGAATTGTACCGAAGGATAAATATCCGGTTATCATGCGCTTTCCTTTTGACGCGGAACATATCATTGATAATATTGAGCGACTCGAGTCGGAAACAAATCTGCCGCTTCTGGCGACGGACCGGAATGTCCTGAACCTGCCCGGTGTCGGCAAAAGCCTGACCTACCGCGTGATCGGTATAACCCGTTACGGCCGGCGTATTCTGCAGTTCGAGCATGACGGCACACGCACACACAGCCCTATCATCGAAGATATGCCCAATATTTACATCATCGAGTCAAAATCCATTAGTGAGTATCTCAAGCAACTCGAGGAAATCGGTGAAAATAAACTGGAATACACGGGCCTGTATGGTTATTCCATCGGTGAAACCGAAGCACGCATGCCGATTTACGAATATCCGAAACCGGATTTTACCATTACAGAAAAAATGACCAACCTTAAGCTCAACCCATAAAAGACGTGTCTTATCCCACTCCATACTTTTCTGGAAATTCTGTTTGCATTATTTCGAACAATTTATTAGAATAGTCGAAATGTTGAACGGGGAGTGAATGGATAAACTTGATAAAAAGCGTGAGGAGATTCTTGACGCTGCCATGATGTGTCTGGCCCGGTATGGCCCCCTCAAGTCCACCATGGATGATATTGCTACCGTCATCGGTATGCGAAAAGCGAGTCTATATTATTATTACAAGAATAAGGAAGCTATCTTTTCGGATGCCCTTGCAAGAGAGGCGGACCGCCTCAATGAGCGCCTTGTAAAAAAAATGGATAAACTTAAAACAGCACGGGCAAAAATTATGGCCATGATGTCCAGTGTGAATGAATATTTCCGGAATCGGGCCGAAATGCTGGACCTCAATGTTCAGGCGATGTGGGATAATCATGCTCTCTTACAAAAATTATCCAGAGATTTGAAGACAAAGAATATCGACTTACTTGCACAATTAATTCGCGAGGGCATCGATTCCGGTGAATTCAGTGAAGTGGATGAGCACAGGGTGTCGAACGCCATCAGAAAAATATTCGATACCTACAGACTCGAACTCTATCACTGTCTGACCGATCGGCGGCCGGATAAAAAAGAATTTGCCAAAATGGAATCCGAGTCACGTTTTGTGCTGGAAATCTTCTTAAATGGTCTGAAAAAATGATTAATCAGAAAACAAGCGGGAAAACTATGGGAAAAACCATTTCAATTGTTCTGGGAATTATTATTATCGTGTTTCAGGGATCACTGCCGGCGCAGGAAATTCAGCAATTTTCACTGGAAAAGGCCCGGGAATACGCACTGGAGAATAACCGTGAAGTTCGCAGATCGCTTCTGGAAATCGATGCGGCTTCCAAACAACGCTGGGAGGTTACGGCCAGTGGCTTTCCACAGGTAGAGATCTCCGCAACCTATAATAAACTCGTCGATATTCCTACTCAACTCATTCCGGGAGAGATCTTTGGCGGCGATCCTGGTTCGACGATACCGGTTCAGTTCGGTCGCCCGCATAATGCGAATTACGGTATTTCGGTCAGCCAGTTGCTGTTCAGCGGAAGTTATTTTGTAGGTGTGCAGGCTTCCAAAATATTTATGCAGCTATCCGAAACAGGATATGAAAAGACGAAACTGGATATTAAAGCCACGGTTACCAATACCTACTATCTGGTACTCATAGCGGAGGAAAACCGGGACATTCTTTCCGAATCACTGAAAAATGTGCGTCAGACACATTATGAGATCAGTGAAATGTATAAGGAAGGATTCAGTGAACGAACTGATGTGACGCAGTTGCAGATTTCTGTAAATGAACTCGAGAATGCGGTCCGGCAACTGGACGCACAGATTGAAATCGCCTATAACTTACTAAAACTCCAGATGGGTATACCGCTTGATCAGGAGATTGCATTAAGTGACAAACTTCCGGAATTTCTGAATGC
>CAYPHA010000014.1:33276-77982 GCA_964410215.1 uncultured Calditrichota bacterium
CAGGTTGAAGAACGATTGAAAGTGGCGTTCAACCTGTATAATAATGTAACTTTCAGAGCTATTTCCACGCAGGAGGAATTGGCGCGGCTTTCCGTGGCAAAAGAAAAAACGACATTTTTACCGACGCTCGCCGCTTTCGGATCCATGCAAAGGGATGCGCAACGTGATGAATTCAATTTTTTTGATACCGATGAAGACTGGTATCCGACGACCGTTGTCGGTGTACAGATGAACTGGCCCCTTTTCAGCGGCGGGGCCAAAATGTTTAAACTGCAGAAGGCCCGGATTGAGTTGAAACAGGCACGGCTGCAGAAAAGGGAGGTTGAAGAAGGTTTGCGTCTGCAATACGACAGAGTCAAAAACAAGATCAGATCGGCGCAGGATCAGTTCGGTAACGCGAAATCCAATCGTGAACTGAGCCGGGAAGTATATATGATCACTAAAGAGAAATTCAGTGAAGGGCTGGTCTCGAGTCTTGAACTGACCCAGGCACATAATCAATATCTTGCTTCTGAACGCGCCTACCTGGAGGCTGTAAACGCGTTATTGAATGCCGATACGGACCTGAAGAAAATACTGGAAATTTTATAAACACGCTTAAATTGGGAAAAATCAGATGAAACATGTATTGTTATTTTCTATAACCGTTTTTATGTTCATAGCTTGTGGTAATGGGGATAAGATAGCGGAGCTCAGAGAACTGGAGGCGGAGCGGAATGCGCTGGACACGCGTATTGAAACCCTGCGGGCTGAAATTGAACAGGAAGGCCTTGAAAATCCGTTGCAGAATGTTACACCGGTCTCCGTTGAACAGGTAAATCCAGAGATGTTTGCTCACTATATTGAAATCCAGGGCCTGATAGAGTCGGACCACAACATCTTCATACCGGCCCAATCATCCGGCGTCGTTAAACGCATCCATGTTACAGAAGGCGCATCTGTCAAAGCCGGCGATTTGCTGGCAGAGCTGGATGGCGCCATTCTGGAAAATACACTCGCGGAATTAAAAGTGAACTATGAACTCGCCCAAACGGTTTTCGAACGCCAGAAACGTCTCTGGGACAAAAATATCGGCAGTGAAGTACAGTACCTCCAGGCGAAAACAAACAAGGAATCCCTGGAAAAACGCATTGCAACCGTCGAAGAGCAGTACCGGCTGACCAAGATTATTTCCCCGATTGACGGCACGGTTGACGAAATTATACTCAAAGAAGGAGAAGCTGTTGCAGTTGGTTTCGGGACCATACGTGTGGTCGAAATGACAAAAATGACAATCACAGCCAGACTTTCGGAAGAATATATCGGAAAAATTAAAGTCGGTGATTCCGTGAAAGTCAATGTTCCTGTCACTGGTGCCCAATTTTCAAGCAGGATCCGCTCTGTCTCCAGGGTGATCGATGCCAGCAGCAGAACCTTTCCAATTGAAGTGACGATTCCCGCGAATGTTAACAAGATAAAACCAAATATGACCGTTGTATTGACCATTAACGATTACCGTAAACAGGATGCACTGGTTGTACCGCTCAATGTCCTGCAGAGGTCGGGAGAAGACCGGTTTATCTTTGTCGCCGTTCCGGGGGAAGATAATGAGAGCGGAAACTGGAAAGCAGAGCGCAGAACGATCCGCCTATCGATGAATTATCAGGGCGATGTGGAAGTGGAATACGGCCTGAATCCGGGCGAGTACATTGTGACGAATGGATTTCAGGATCTTGCCGACGGACAGGACATTAAGGTTGTTCAGGAATGAATGTAAACGTTAAACTGTAATACCGAACCGATACGCAGTAAAAGGGAAGTCAATGAGAGAATTCAAATTATCAAACCTGGCGATAGATAATAAGACGACGGTATATATTTTTACGGTTTTAATTACCATCTTCGGGATCATGCAATATGTGACCACCCCGAAAGAACGGTTTCCTGAAATCGTTTTTCCATACTTCATGATCACCACTATTCATCCGGGTACGTCACCTACCGATGTGGAAAATCTGATTACGCGACCGATCGAAAAAGAACTCAAGGGAATAGACGGTATTAAACATATCAACAGCCAATCACTGCAGGATGTATCCCTCATTGTCGTCGAGTTTGACGTAAATGCTGATGAAACCCAGGCCTATCTTGACGTTAAAAAGGCGGTGGACGATTCCCGTGTGGAATTGCCCAACGATCTCTACCAGGAACCCGAACTGACCCAGATCGATGTGTCGGAGATCCCGATTCTCTTTGTAAACCTGTCAGGAGATCTGGGCCTTGTGGAACTGAAAGCGTATGCCGACGATCTTAAAGATCGTCTGGAGGCCTTCGAAGAGATATCCAAGGTCGAAGTCATCGGTGCCCTGGAAAGGGAAATTCAGATCAATGTGGATCTCTATAAAATGCAGGCGGCCGGCCTCACCTTCATGAATATCGAACAGGCCGTTACCGGTGAAAATATTACCATTTCCGGTGGTCAGGTTGAAATGAAGGGAATGAAACGTAATTTCCGTGTCTCCGGTGAATTCAAAGATGTTTCGGAGATCGGTAACATTCTGTTGAAGGATGGTATTTACCTGAAAGATATCGCGGAAGTGGCGGATGATTTTGAAGAGCGGGCCAGTTATGCCCGGATGAACGGTCAGCAGGTTATCTCCCTTTCCGTCATCAAACGCAGCGGTGAGAACCTGATCATCGCAGTGGATAAAATCAAAGCAGAATTGGAAGATTTTGAAGACCAGGCCTCCAAGGCGCTTAAAATTAAAATTACCAGCGACAGCAGTACACAAACACGTAACTCTGTAAGCGATCTCTTTAATACGATTATTCTCGGATTTATCGTCGTCGTCTTCGTGCTGATGTTTTTTATGGGTGAGCTGGATGCCGTGTTCGTTGGTATCGCCATTCCCATGTCCATGATTATCGCATTCAGTGTACTTCCGATGGTCGGTTTCACCATGAATATGGTCGTCCTGATGGCCTTTATCCTCGTCCTCGGTATTGTGGTCGATAATTCTATTGTTGTCGTGGAAAATATTTACCGACATTTTACGACAACCAAAGGACTCTCCATTACGGATGCAACGAAACGGGCTGTCGGAGAGGTGGCGGTACCGGTATTTACGGGCACGCTTACGACGCTGGCGCCTTTTATACCGCTGATGTTTATGCCCGGCATCATGGGTAAGTTCATCTCTTATCTTCCGATCACATTGATTATTACACTGTCCGCATCGATACTTGTCGCTTATTTTTTCAATCCGGTTTTTGCCGTATCATTCATGAAATATGAACCGGATGAACATGCGGCGGGGCATGGAAAACTGGGTAAAAAATTCAAGCGGAGAGGAGGGCTTCTGCTGGCCTTGGCTGTTATTTTCTACATCGCAGGATGGATGCTGATTGCAAATCTGATCGTTATCGGTCTTCTGCTCTACATGTTTCTCAAAACGGCGATGGTTAGAGCGATTGATTATTTTCAGACGCATGTATTGCCCTTTTTAATGAAAGAATATAAACATACACTCAATTATTTATTACAGGGTAAACGTCCTTATATGATTCTCGGATTGACCGTTGTACTGTTGTTCGTAGCCTTCTTTTTAATGGGGGTTGCGGCGCCCAAAGTTGTTTTTATGCCGTCGGGAGATCCGAATTATATTTATTCCTATATATCGATGCCGGAAGGTACCCACGTGGATGTAACGAACGCCGTTACAAAGGAAGTCGAAAGTCGGATCAATACGGTTCTGGGGGAAAACAACCCGGATGTCGAATCGGTTATCGCCAATGTGGCCGTAAATGCAGGCAGCGGGCTTTTTGATCGAACCGCTCAGGAAAAACTTGGTAAAGTAACCGTATCTTTTGTGGAATACAAATACCGGAAAAGTGACAAATCGACTTTGGAATATCTGGATGAAATCCGGGAAGCGGTGAAGGGGATACCCGGGACGGAAATAATTGTAGACAGGGATATCATGGGGCCGCCCGCCGGAAAGGCCATCAATCTGGAAATATCCGGGCCGGACGTCGATAAGCTTGTCGCGCTGAGTGAAAAGATGAAAGTGTTTATTGATGAACTTGGCATCCCGGGTATCGAAGAACTGAAGCGGGATATGGAAATTAACAAACCCGAACTGGCGCTTAACATTGACAGGGCAAAGGCCAGTAAACTGGGCATCAGTACCGCTTATATAGGCTCAACGCTGCGCACCTCGGTTTATGGAAAGGAAATCTCCAAGTTCAGAGATGGTGAGGATGAATATCCCATCCAGGTACGTCTGGCTGAAAAGTACCGCGATGATGTCGAGGTCTTGCTGAATCAGAAACTCACAATACCCGGCAATAATGGTCCGGCAAAGAAAATACCCATATCGGCTGTTGCCGAAGCGGATTTTACGACCGTGTACGGCGGCATCCGGCGCATCGACAATGACCGTGTGGTAACCCTGGGGTCGAATGTGCTGACCGGATATAACGCTAATGAAATTATCGGCAAAATAAAGGAAGCATTACCCAATTTTCCGCTCCCGGATGGGTATACCGTAAGGTTCAGCGGGGAGCAGGAAATGCAGAGCGAGATTGGCAACTACCTGGTGAAAGCACTGTTTATCGCGGTAGCCCTGATTCTGATCATACTGGTGGCACAGTTTAATTCCCTGGGTAAACCATTGATCATCACCGTTCAGATCATTTTCAGCTTTATTGGTGTGCTTCTCGGATTTGTCGTGTTTAATATCGATGTGTCGGTGATGATGACCGGGATGGGGATCATTGCTGTAGCCGGTATTGTGGTAAAGAATGCGATTATTCTCATCGATTATATCGATGCGGCTCTCGAATCGGGCGGGGACAAGATAAATGCCATTGTTCAGGCAGGTGCGACGCGTTTAACACCGGTACTGTTGACAGCCCTGTCGACTATATTGGGCCTGATGCCACTTGCGATCGGTGTGAACATCAATTTCCTGACGCTTTTCTCCGATCTGGATCCGCAGATCTATTTCGGTGGTGACAGCGTTGCCTTCTGGAATCCGCTGGCCTGGACGATTATTTTTGGTCTGACCTTTGCGACCTTTCTGACCCTGGTCGTCGTACCGGCCATGTACAAAATCTTTTATATAAAGGACTAATAAGCCCGTATCGTTGGGGATGTATAAAAACAACTTTTACATTACTATTACAATTGGAACGTTCCATGTTTATTATATTTTAACGTAGTTTACTGTAATAAAAAAACGATACTAATAAACATGAATAACCAGGGGACGCATCAATTGATTTTTAGTTCCATACCCGGACTCGATATAAATGGGCTGAGAACCCGAAAAGCAATCATTCAGGGAGGCATGGGAGTCGGTATCTCCATGTCCGGTTTAGCTTCCGCGGTTGCGAATGCCGGAGGAATCGGGGTTATCTCCTCGGTCGGTATCGGACTGCTGGCGCCCAATTCTGGACGATCCTTCAAAGACAAAAATAAATTTGTACTGAAAAAAGAAATTGCGGAATCGCGCCGCAAAAGCAGTGGTGTGATCGGTCTGAATATTATGGTCGCCATATCTGATTATGATGAGCTGATCGAAATCGCCTATGATGAGGACATTGACATTATCTTTCTCGGTGCCGGTTTGCCCCTTAAATTTCCATCATCCGTTACTGCAGACAGACTTATACATGCCCATACCCGGGTTGGTGTTATTGTTTCATCGGGCAGGGCAGCTAACCTTATTTTTAAAACCTGGCTGAAGAATTTCAATCATGTTCCTGATTTGGTCGTCGTTGAGGGCCCGAAAGCTGGTGGACACCTCGGATTCAAGAAAGAGCAGATTAGTGATCCGGAATTTGCCCTCGAAAAACTGATTCCAGAAGTTGTGTCGGTTGTTAAACCGTATGAGGAACACACTGAAAAAAACATCCCGGTCATTGCAGCGGGTGGCGTTTACAGCGGTACGGATATTCTGAAATATCTGGAACTGGGCGCACAGGGTGTCCAGATGGGAACACGTTTTGTCGCGACGCATGAATGCGACGCATCCCGGGAATTTAAAGAAGCCTACATAAACTGTAAAAAGGAGGACCTGACCATTATCCAGAGTCCTGTAGGTTTGCCGGGAAGAGCGATACGAAACCGCTTCCTGGATGAAGTGTCAGCGGGTGAGCGAAAACCTTTCAAATGCCCCTGGAAGTGCCTGAAAACATGTAACTTCAGGGAGGCACCTTATTGTATCGCTCAGGCGCTGACCAATGCTCAGCAGGGGAATGTGGAAGAAGGATATACATTTGCCGGTGCTAATGCCTATCGTGTCAAGAAAATTGTTTCCGTACCGTCGCTTTTCCAGACACTCGAAGAAGAATTCATCCGGGCGCAGAAGAAGAGTGGAAAAACCAGAACCATGAAAAAGCGGACCGTCGCCGCCTGACAAGATCTTTTTCCTTCCATTCCTTTTGGAAGCTTGCTATTTTAATCTTTCCTGTATAATTTCAAAAGTCATTTAACCTGTAATGTAAATATGCATAATCGCGCACAAAAAATTCGATTAGGATTATTTCTTTTTGTCAGTTCCCTGATATTTATCCTGCTGATTGTACTTTTCACATCGCAAAAACTGTTTCAAAAGCAGGATATTTACTACATCGCTTATAAAAATGTCTCAGTAAGTGGTCTGGAAGTGGGCAGCCCGGTGAAATATCTGGGTATTCGAATTGGTGTAATCGATGACCTGTGGATCGATCCGGATGATGTCAGCCGTGTTGTCGTTAAGGTGGCGCTCAATCCCGGCACACCGATCAAGCAGGATGCCCGGGCTGATATCGCGACGATTGGCATTACCGGATTAAAGATGCTGGAAATACGCGGTGGAAGCCAGGAGGCCGGTTTAATTGAGCAGGGCGAATTTATCTCCCCCGGTTCATCCATAACGGAAGAAATTACCGGAAAAGCAGAAGTGATCGCGGAAAAGATCGAAAAAGTGCTCAACAATCTGCAGATTTTTACGCGACCGGAAAACCTGGAAAAAATTTCGAGGATGGTTGACAGTGTCACGGAAACGGTTCACAAAATGGATATGCTCCTCGAAGATAACCGGGCAGCAATACACATGACTGTTGAGAATGCACAACGTATCACCGTCCGCCTCGATACAGCCGTTGCTACACTGCAGCATACGATGGAAGTCGTAAACCGGATTGTCTGCAGTGATACGGTTACCCAGTTTTTGACCAGTGCCAGAGATATTTCATTGAAAATGAAAGAAGCGAATATTAAAGCACTGATCGAAGAACTGGGAGCGGTGGTCAAAAAAACGAACACAATACTCGTCCAGATGGATAAAGACCTGAACCGGGGAAGCCTCGATTTTAGGACCAGTATGGAAGATCTGAGAATCACTGTCGACAACTTGGAAGAAGTCTCCCGGCTTCTGCGCCACGATCCGTCGCTTCTGATTAGAGGACGAAATATAGAAGGACTGCCCGATGAAAAACTGGAAGAATAGTATGAGATACGGAACACTTGCTGTCCTCCTGATGCTGATCGCCATCATGGCATGCGGCAGAAAATCCATGGTGCGAAAATACTATCTGATCGAAATGCCTGCGCTGGCGGATTCCGCACGCTGGTATAAGGAACCACCGGGCACTGCAACCTGTGAAATTCGTGAGGTAGAGGTCAACCCCGTTTTCGCCGGCAATGATATTGCCCTGCGCCGGCAATCTCATGAAGTGACATATTACCGATACCACCAGTGGGCCGTGAAACCTGCGGAACTGGTATCTACCATTCTGGTGAATTATCTGGAAAATCAGGGCCTGTTTGACAAAATACAATCGCGGTTCTGGGGAGAAACACCGGACTATTCGTTACAAACGCATATAAAACATTTAGAGTTGATTGAAGAAAAAAAACAGCTGGCGGCACATCTCCATATCGAATTTATCTTGTTTAAGAATGGCAGCGGACAGCAGGTGGTATCTCATCAGGCCGATCGTTATGTGCCACTCAAAAAACGAAATATCAATCTTTTTGCCGCGGAAATCAGTTCCATTCTGATGCAGGAAGTACGAACCCTGTCCGAACGTATTGCTGAAAAAATGATGGCTGACCAGGTTGCCGGAAATGCATCAGGAAAACAATGAGTGTCTGCCACTCCTTGACAAACCATGATGAAAAGTAAATCCGAAAATCCCCGTTTTACCTATACACTGTCCGATGATATACTGATGTTGCAGGGAACCTTTGTCCTGGATATTGTTGACAAAACATTGCCAGGGTTGTTAAAAAAACTGGATGGCTTCTCCGGAGCGTCCCTGACCATCCGGCTTGAAGATCTGACTCAGATTGACAGCGCGGGTGTGCTTGCATTGGCTCATATCAAAGGTGTATTGGCTGACAAAAGCGTTGCTGTAAAAACCGAGGGCGGTTCGGAAAAGATCCAAAAAAATATCCGGCTGTTCGCTTTGGTTTCTGATGATGACACGGCTTCTCTGCGGCAACCCGGGATCTTCGAACGGATCGGTGGATGGGCCTACGAATGGTTTACCCGCATTTTGCCGGATTTTATTTATTTCGCTGCGGATCTTTTTTTCTGGACGGTAATCGACCTCTTCAGCCGGAAACAGCACCGAAAAGGCGAGGTTGTTAACCAGGCCGTCCTCATCGGCGTGAATGCCGTCCCCGTCGTATCCATTATGACGTTCCTGATTGGTGCCGTGCTTGCTTTGCAATCCGCTTACCAGTTACGCAGTTTCGGTGCCAATGTTTTTATTGTCGATCTCACAGTTATTGCTATGATGCGCGAAATGGGACCGCTGATAACGGCAATCCTGGTAGCGGGCCGCAGCGGTTCGGCCATCGCCTCCGAGGTGGCCACCATGAGGATTACAGAAGAACTCGATGCGCTGAAGACCATGGGACTCAATCCGGTGCGCTTCGTGATGGTGCCCAAGATGCAGGCTGGCGTCTGGACTATTCCCTTTCTGACAATTATAGCTGACGTGATGGGAATTGCCGGCGGAATGCTGATTGCCTATATGTTACTGGATATCACACCTGTGGTATTCTTCAACAGGATGGGGGAATCCCTTTTTAACCGGGACATCATTACGGGTATCATTAAAAGTATCGTTTTTGTCGTAATCATTGTGTTAATCGGCTGTTACTCCGGATCACGGGCTGAACGGGGTGCCACCGACGTCGGGCGCGTAACGACGGCTGCCGTGGTCGTTTCTATTTCCCTGGTGATCCTGGCGGACAGCATACTGGGTTTATTATTCTATTAGGCGTTAAAAAATGTATGATATAAATAACTGTGGAAATGCTCATGTCTCTTGAGCCCGTAATTGAAATAGAAAACCTGAATGCCCGTTTCGGAGACCGGCAGGTACTATCGGGTATATCTCTAAAAATATACCGCCATCAGGTTACGGTTATCCTGGGAGGCAGTGGCAGTGGTAAAACAACGCTGTTAAAACATATCATCGGCCTGTATCCGGTGCAGAAAGGACACCTCAGCCTATTTGGTATAAGTTGGAATGGGTTGGATCAGGCGGAGCAGAAAAAATTGTACATGAAAATGGGTGTGTTTTATCAGAATGGCGCCCTGATTAATTCCATGACTGTTGGTGAAAATATAGCATTACCGCTCCGGCAGCACAGTGACCTGCCGGAGGCTCTGATTGAAAAACTGGTGCAATTGAAACTGAGTCTGGTCCATATCGGCCATGCTGTTAATCTGTATCCGTCGCAACTCAGCGGGGGGATGTTGAAACGTGCCGCGCTGGCCCGGGCTATTGCCATGGATCCGCAGCTGCTGTTTTGTGATGAACCGGGTGCCGGACTCGATCCGGTTTCATTGACCGCGCTGGATGATCTTATTCAGAACCTGAAGGAGCAGCTGGGTATGACCGTCGTTCTCGTGACACATGAAGTGTCAAGCATCCGGCGGCTTGCTGACCGTATCATCTTCCTGGAAGACGGCGGTGTACTTTTTGAAGGCCCGCTCTCCAAAGCCCTCAAGGCCGATATCCCCTCCATTAATAACTTCTTCTCCACTCCATGAACCATAGTTTGTACTTTTTATTTTTTATTTTGTAATGAGCCGGCACCCAGCAATCGGCGCAGTAAATCCGGCCGCTGTATCCGGTCCAGCGTTCGCCGTATCCAGGCACGCTGTTCTTTTTTATACCAGAAGAAAAAACGATGCTGATCCTGCTTTTCATCGCGCGTTCGCGCTGTATAGACGGGCTTCAGGGTGTAAGGGTGGTAACCGGAATAATAGATGACGGTTGCGACTGTCATAGGCGTCGGTGTAAAATCCTGCACCTGTTCCAGCCTGAATCCAAGGTCTTTTGTTTCACATGCCAGGTTGGCCATGCTCTCAACGGTCGAGCCGGGATGACTGGATATGAAATAGGGTATAATCTGCTGTTTACGTCCGATTTTTCGGGATATATTCTCAAATCTCCTTTTAAAATCATAGAAATACGTGAAAGATGGTTTACGCATTACTTTTAATACATCATCGGAGGTATGCTCGGGGGCTACTTTCAGCCGGCCGGAAACATGGTGCGTGACCAGTTGCTCGATGTACCGGTTATGACTGGGATCTTCCGCCGTGTTATTGGGTCTGCGTACCAGCAGATCATAGCGGATCCCGCTGGTCACGAACGCTTTTTTTACGTTGGGATGACCGGATACCGCTTTATAGATAGCGATCATCGCTTCGTGGCTCGTGTCCAGATTGTGACAGATACTGGGATGAATGCAGGATGGGCTCACACAACGGGCGCAAATCGCAGGATCCTTACCTTTCATTTTATACATATTGGCCGACGGGCCGCCCAGGTCGCTGATGTATCCCTTAAAATCAGGCATGCTGGTAATGGCTTCCACCTCTTTCATGATGGATTCCTTCGAGCGGCTGGCGATCATTTTCCCCTGATGAGCGGAGATCGTACAGAAACTGCAGCCGCCGAAACACCCGCGATGCATATTCACCGAATGCCGTATCATTTCATAAGCCGGTATGACGCCCCGTTTCTTATAACGTGGATGGGGCATACGGGTGTAGGGCAGGTCAAATGACGCATCGATCTCGGCTTCCGACATGGTCTGGAAAGGTGGATTGATGATGACGTTGAGGTTTTTGTAACGCTGAACCAGGCGGTATGCGAATTGTTTATTAGATTCGCGTTCAACGTGTTTGAAGTTAGCGGCAAATGAACGTTTATCGCCGAGACAGTTTTCATGGGAATGCAGTTCCTGGGTTTCCCATCGTTTATTTTTGGGCAAACCTGTTTCAACCGGCCGTGTAATGGCTGTTTGCGGAATTGTATCCAGCGTGTCAAGCGGAACACCCCGGTCAAGAAGACGGAGAACCTCCCGAAGTGGTTTTTCTCCCATACCATAAACAAGAAGATCGGCACCGCTTTCAATGAGGATGGACGGTTTAAGTTTATCGGACCAGTAGTCATAATGGGTAACCCGTCGCAGGGAGGCTTCAATACCCCCGATGATCACAGGCGTGTCGGGATAAAGGTCCTTGAGGATACGCGAATAGACGACGGTTGCATAGTCGGGACGGAAACCGGCCTGGCCTCCGGGTGTATAGGCATCGTTGGAACGTTTTCGTCTGCCGGCGGTGTAGTGGTTGACCATGGAATCCATACATCCGGCGCTGATACCGAAAAAGAGCCGTGGTTTGCCGAGTTTTCTGAAATCACGGAGGTCATCCTGCCAGTTGGGTTGCGGGACGATGGCGACGCGCAGCCCCTCGCTCTCTATGATGCGGCCGATCACGGCGGTACCGAATGCGGGATGGTCCACATAGGCATCGCCGGAGATGAGAATTACATCCAGTTCATCCCATCCACGCTTTTCAAGTTCCTGCTTCGAAGTGGGAAGCCAATCCGTTACAGGTCGGTGATCCGTATTCATATATCGTCTGTTCCTGTTCAGGTAATAATTTTTATTGAAATCATCTAACGCAGAATCGCAAAATAACAATCCTCACATGCCCGCATATTAAACAGGAAAAGGTATCCGGTCAACCGGAAACACAATTGTGATTCAAAAACCGGTTTAGGATCGGAAGTACAAAAAAATTGTAAAAAGATTTGAAACAATTTTGGAAAAGATCTGTATATTGTCTATATACCGAACGGTAGGTATGCGAGATTATCTCAAAAAAAGCGGTTACGAATTTATGGAAAAGGAAACCATCATGCATAACACAGACAGCCGTGCCGAAAAAGCTGAGGATACACGTAATCGAATCTTCACTGTCGCTGCCCGGTTGATGGCCCATAAAGGCTATTTTGCGGTTTCCATGCGTGAAATATCCGAGCAGTCCGGGGTAACGAAACCGACCATCTATTATCATTTTCAAAGTAAAGAAGAACTGTACAGGCAACTGCTCGATACCGCCATTCATCATGGTGATGTCCTGATAAATGATATAATAACCAGGGAAAGCTCTGTGCAGCAAAAATTGGCGGATATGCTGAAAGTCCGCTTTCGTTTCAGTCTGGAATATCCGGACCTGGCCCGGTTTTTTGTTCACCTTTTTACGCACCTGGAAGACAACCCGTTAAGCGAAAAACTGTTGAAAGAAGCGGATGTCCGTCGCAAAATGCTTAAAGATCTGATTCGTAATGGAATTAAGAGCGGGGAATTCGGAATGAGCCTGAAACCGGAGATCGCGGTGGAGATCTTTCTGGGGACTGCTGCACACTTTATATCACAACAGCTTGCCGGCAGAAAAATAGTCTTGACGGATAAACTGGCTGAGGAAATTGTGGAAGTGCTTTTTAAAGGATTGAATGAATAAGGATTCCTGACAGGAGTATATGATGCATACTTTCAAAAACATGAAATTTAGACCACTGTTGTTCCTGCTTATTTTAATTTATACTGTTCAGGCAGGGGATAAAAAAATACTTACAATTGAGGAAAGTGTCCGTCTTGCCCTCGAGAATAACCCGGAGATGCATGTTGCTGAAAAGGAATATAAGAAAGCTGAAGCTGCTGTGGGAGAAGCCTATTCGGCCGTTTTACCGAGCCTCGATGCAACGGTTAATTTTCAACATGCGTGGGCCATTCAGAAAAGCACGATCCCAAATTTTATTAAACCAATGCTGGAACCAATAGGACCGGCAATTGGCGGATTGGATGACATGCCCGATTATGTAAACATTTCCTTCGGCAGGGAAAACACACTGACCTACGGGGCGACTGTTACGCAACCGCTCTTTCTGGGTGGAAGCGGTATATCAGGCATCAGGATGTCCAGGGCCGCAAAGCAGGCATCCGGGCATAATCTGGACCTGGTCCAACAGCAGGTTGTCTACAATATCGCTGAGGGATTTTACAGGGCTGTTCTGGCGGCGAAACTGATCGATGTTCAGGAGGAGGCCCTGACACAGGCCGAGGCTAACCGGGATGCCGTCGCAAAAAAATACGAGGTCGGTACGGCTTCCGGTTTTGACAAAATGCGTGCAGAAGTCGAGGTGGCCAATTTGAAGCCGGCCCTGATAACAGCCCGGAATAATTTCCATTCGGCACTCACCCGCCTGAAAACGATATTGGGCATCGACCGGAACATGGTTATTGATATTTCCGGTGATCTCATGTATGTGTCAGATGATATCATGGAAGAGGCGCTTCCTGCATTACAATCAGAGGCGATACAAAACAGGCCGGAAATCAGGAGTCTGAATGAACAGGAAGAGATGATGCAACAGGGGATCAACATGGCCCGAAGTGCCTTTATGCCCAAGCTGTTCTTTTCAACGGAATACTCATTCCTGGCCATGCGTGATAATCTGAACTTCAGTCAGGATGATTTCAGTAAAGGCTTCACGTCGGCCGTCAGTCTGCAGATTCCGCTGTTTAAAGGTTTTAAGTCCATCAAATCGTACCAGAAAGCCCGTCTGGATTACCACATTACCAGGGACATGAAGGAGCAGATTACGAATCAGATTTATGCGGAAGTAGAAATTGCCCATAACGCTTTCAATGAAGCAAAAGAGAAATTTTTTGCATCGGAGGAAACGGTGGCTCTGGCCCGGGAGTCTCTGCGACTGGCCAGCCTCATGTATGAGGAGGGGGCCAACACGCAACTCGATGTTCTGGGTGCCCGTTTATCGGTCACGCAGGCCCGGATGAATTATTACCGATCCCTGTTTGATTATCAGATGGCACGCTACCGTCTTCGTATGGTAACGGGACGGTTAACAGGAATTTTGTAAATCGAATTCTCCATCATTATTAAGAGGAATGGAACGATGAAGAAATGCATGAAACGCTTTATACCGGTTCTGATAGGTCTGTTCACGCTGTTTGCCTGCGATACGGATGATTCAGGTGATACAAATAATCACTCAAAGGTACCGGTTGAAATAATGGTTGTGGAAACCGGAGACATTGTCAAAAGCATTCAATATGACGGCGATATCCGGGCGGAATCGGAAGTGAAGGTATTTTCGAAAGTTCCCGATCGGATAGAACGCTATTTTGTTGAACAGGGCGATACGGTCGGGAAGGGGGACGTCATCGCGCGGATTCTTGCCACGACAATTGAACAGGGATTGCGGCAGGCGGAAGCAGGTCTGTTAGCCGTTCGTGCCCAGGCGGCAAACATGGAAGTGGAATTCGAAAGGGCAAAACGTCTCAACAGGGAAAATGTAATGAGCGATCAGCAGTTTGACCTGATTAAAACCCAGTATGAAGCCACGATGGCTCAGGTGGAACAGGCCGAGGCAGCGGTTCTTTCGACGAAAAGTCAGTATCGCGATGCAACCGTTACGGCGCCGATTCAGGGTATCATAGCTAAAAAATATTATGAAAATGGTGATATGGCCAACCTGGCCACGCCCCTGGTCAAAATTGTACAGATGGACAGGGTAAAGATCATGGTTGATGTTACGGAAGAGGATCTTGGAAGAGTCGCCGTCGGTCAGGAAGCTCATATAACGGTTCGCAGTTTTATAAATCGTGTTTTTCAGGGTACCGTCCGGAAGATAAGTCCGGTCCTTGATCCCGTCACGCGGATGGCAGAGATAGAAATCCTGGTGGATAACCGTGACGGAAAACTGAAACCGGGCATGTATGCTGATGTGGAAATTATTACCGGTATTCTGGATAATGTTATTATTGTACCCCGTCATGCATCCATCGAAAGTAATACCATCGAAAGCAGCGAAGGTAAGGATCATGTGGTCACTAATTTTTATGTGTACAAGGTAAGCGACGGTATTGCCAGGCAGGTAAAACTGGATGTTCAATATATCAATCACCGCCATATCGCAGTCCATTCTATTTTGTCGGTGGGTGATACCCTGGTAGTATCCGGACAGAATAATTTGCGGGATGGTATGGGTGTGTCTATTGTAAGTGAGCGAGGAGAAATGTAATGAAGATGACAAAAACCGCTATTAAACGTGGCGTGACATTTGCCATGATTTACCTGATTGCAGCGGGATTCGGAATATTTTCCCTGATGCGTCTGAATCTGGATCTCTATCCGAAACTTGAATTTCCTGTGCTGGCGGTTATAACGCAATATTCCGGTGTCGGACCTTTTGATATAGAAAATGTTTTATCCCGGCCGATAGAAGAAGCGGTTGCATCGGTAGAGAATGTTAAAAAGGTCAGTTCCACTTCCACCCAGGGTCTTTCCCTGGTGATGCTTGAATTTGACTGGGGTACGGATATGAACCAGGCGGAAATTGATGTCCGGAACAGTCTGGAGTATATACGTGATGTGTTTCCTAAAGACATCAATCAACCGATGGTATTTGCCTTCGATCCGTCCACGCAGCCCATTCTGTATATGGCTGTTACATCGGAATTGCATGGTCAGGCTGAGTTGCGACGCATATCTGAGCAGGATATTGAACCGCGCATCGAGCGCATTCCCGGTGTCGCTTCCGCTTTTACGATGGGTGGGATGAAACGGGAAATAAAAGTAATGGCGGATCCTGCCAGGCTGCGGGCGCACAATGTGTCCATACAGCAGCTCATAAGCGCCCTGCAGGCGAATAATATGCAACTGCCTTCCGGATGGATCGACACGGAGCAGAAAGAATTTACACTGCAGACGGCAGGTGAATATACAAACCTTGAAGAGATTAAGAATACCAGTGTCGCGTTGCTCAGCGGTACAAACGTCCGTGTAAAAGACGTAGCGAGGGTCATCGACGGATTCTCAGAACAACGGCAGCGTGTCTGGAACAATGACCAGCCGGCCGTCATGCTGATGGTGCAGAAGCAGTCCGATGCAAATACCGTGATTGTTGCACGTGAGGTGATGGATAATATTGAAACTATTGAATCGGAGTTACCACGCGGCGTACAGTTGAAAACTATTATCGACCTTTCAACGTTTATAACGCGGTCCATGTCCAATCTGGGAAACACGGCCGTGCAGGCTATTATTCTCACTTTTCTTGTACTGCTCTTTTTCCTGCGCCATTTACGCAGTTCCATCATCGTCGCTGTATCCATTCCGGTTTCCATGGTTGTTACGTTTGCCGTCATGGACCAGGCCGGTCTTACATTGAATGTTATTTCTATGGCGGGACTGGCACTCGCTGTCGGCATGCTCGTGGATAATTCGATCGTTGTACTCGAGAGTATCTTCCGTCAACGTGAAGAGGGGGAAGGACTGGAAGATTCCGCCCATCATGGAGCCGATGGTGTTGCCATGGCGATTACGGCTTCGACACTGACGACCCTGGCTGTATTTACACCGGTACTGTTCGTTCCCGGTATAGCCGGAGAATTGTTTAATGATATGGTCCTTACCATCGTCATTTCACTGACCGTTTCCCTGTTGGTGGCACTGACCCTGGTACCCTTGCTGGCTTCGCGTTTTTTGAGGATGCGACGAAAGGATACGCAGCAGGGGGACACGAACCGGTCTGGTGACGGAAAACTGCAATCTGTTCTGACATCACTGGGTGACCGCCTGGGTGAGCAGATTGATACGCTTCAGAAAGTCTATACGGCAGCGTTAACCTGGTCGCTTGAGCGAAGAAAATGGGTTATACTTACATCAATCGGTTTATTCATCCTGTCGGTGCTTGTAATGTACTTCATGGGCGGTGAATTTATGCCCAAAAATGACATGGGATTTATGGCGGTGGCGGTAGACCGGTCCGCAGGTACAAGCCTGGACGAGATGGAAAAAAGTATGCATGAAATATACCGTATAATTGCAGAAGAGGTGTCTGAAGTTGAGAATGTGTACAGCAACTTCGGTCAGGGAGAAGGCATTATGGCGATGTTTTCGACACGGAGTTCGAGTGAAGGGGATATCACCATTCGTCTGAAAGACCTGGACAAACGCGACCGGAGTATTTTTGAAATAGAAGATGCACTTTCAGAAGATTTCAATCAGATCCCGGATGTGAATGCCCGGTTTGAAGATCGCGGGAATACGGCCATGATGGGCAGCGGGGCGGATATCGTAGTTGAAATCTTCGGGCATGATCTGGTGGTTGCGGAGGCTCTGTCGAATGCGATTGAAAAGAAGGTTCGGGACATAGAAGGCGTAACCTCGGTAAAAAGCAGTATCGAAGAAGCTGCGCCGGAGTTAAAAATAAACCTGGACCGGCAGCGCGTGGCCGACCTGGGATTGAGCACGGCGCAGATCGGACAGGTCGTCAGCACCAGCATTCTGGGCACGGTGGCAACACATTTTCGAATTGGCGGCGATGAATATGACATTCGCGTGCAACTTGAAGAGGAAGCGCGATCGAGCAAACCCGACATAGAAAACCTGCTGATAAAAACACCAATGGGTACCCAGATTCCCCTCAGGGCCATTGCCTCTGTGGATTATTCCAGAGCACCCAAACAAATTCTGCGGGAGGATCAGGAACGCCTGGCCACTTTGTCGCTCAGTATCTCCAACCGGCCCCTGAGCAGTGTGACCGATGATGTGACAGAGATGGTCGCGTCCGTTCCGCGACCCAGTGATTTTCGCATAGAGATCGGCGGGCTTGCCGAAGAACAGAAGGAATCGTTTATGTATCTCGGGTTGGCTATGCTGGTTGCCGTTTTGCTGACGTATATGGTAATGGCCTCACAGTTTGAGTCACTTCTGGATCCCTTTATCATCATCTTTACAATCCCGCTCTCATTTATCGGGGTCACACTTGCCCTTGTTCTGACCGGGACCAGCCTGAGTGTTATGGCTCTGATCGGCATCATTATGCTGGTGGGTATTGTTGTAAATAACGGTATCGTGCTGGTGGACTATATTAACCAGTTGCGAAACAAGGGTATGGCACTAAGGGCGGCAACCATCAAGGCCGGTCAGGTGCGTATGCGTCCTGTGCTCATGACGGCGTTAACGACCATTCTGGCGATGTTTCCCCTTGCCCTGGGACTGGGCGAGAGTGGCGAGAGCTGGGCGCCCATGGCACGTGCCGTTATGGGTGGTTTGACGGTTGCCACCCTGCTGACGTTGCTTGTGGTTCCGGCTGTCTATGAGGTTGTAGAGGAAAAAACAGCCTCTGTTTTGGCGAAGCGGGCGACGCGCTTGAAAGCCAAATACGGTGACGAGCTGGTCAAAGAAAAACAGGTATAGGCTGTTGTGGAAGAGGATCGGACATTTCGTTTAATTATATCACAAAATACTTGTGAAAAATGATATAAAATACTATATTTTACGGAGATTTTGATCAAACGGATCAGGAACACACAAATACTGTGTGTTCCATTTTTCCAAAAGTAACCATTTCCAGATAGCCGCAGATACCAATAACCAGTGAAGGATGCCGGATGGCTGTACTTCAAAGGGATTCGTATATCAAGAGATCGCCCTCAAATGGAGGGTGTATGTTGCGTATTGAAGCACTGTATCCTTCATTGAAAACAGCAGAACAGCGTCTTGCCGGTTATATTCAGAATAATCCGGAGCAGGTTCTGCAATCCACCATACAGCAGATTCAGGAAGAATCCGGTTCCAGTTATGCAACGGTCATTCGTTTTTGTAAGCGCCTTGGTTATTCCGGTTTCAAGGAATTAAAAACCAAACTTGAGGCTGACGTTTCCAATCACAAGGATATGCAAAGCTTTATAAATGCTGCTTCTATCGATGGCAGTGATTCCGGAAAAACGATCATGGAAAAAGTGTTCCGGAATGCCATGCAGACCCTGCAGGATTCCCGGACGGTAATTAACGAAAGCGACCTGGAGAAGGCGACGGAAAGAATGTACAGGGCACGCAACATATACTTCATCGGAACGGGTATATCTGGGATTTGTGCCCGGTATGCCTACACCCGTTTCTTCCGGATCGGGATTGCCTGTGCTTCTGAAAACGATGCGACCATTTATAAGATCCGGGCATCGATGATGAATAAAGATGATGTCCTGTTTGCCATTTCCTCTTCCGGACGCTCTGCCGCCGTTGTGGATGCCGCACGTATTGCCCGTGAGAAGAAAAGCACGGTAATCAGTCTGTGTGATTTTGCTATATCACCATTGACAAAAGTTTCTGATATAAATTTGTATACAACACCGCGGAATTCCGCTCAATTTTCTGATCTGGATGTGCAATTATTTATTGCTCAGATTAATATTCTCGATATTCTGTTTTTTTCTGTCGGGGCAAAACTTGGTAAGAAAGCCCTCTCGCTTCTTAACACGACAAGGGTGTATTCAGACCGGGAGAAGATATGACGGAGCAGGTGCGGATGATTATCAGTTTGAGAAAGTAAGGAACGGGTATGGAGCTGGCACGGGTGGAAGGTATGGTCGTGGCTACGGCGAAGAATGATCGTCTCGATGGTTTTAAACTGCTTCTTGTCAATCTGGTTGGTCCGGATTTGAAAGCCACCGGTAATTACCTGGTTGCGGTCGATTCTGTTGGTGCCGGAGAGGGGGAGATCGTCATTGTTGTTCGGGGCAGCTCGGCCCGGCAATCGGCGGAATTATCGACTGTTCCGACAGACAGCAGTATTGTGGCCATTGTTGATTCGATTGAGCTGGGCGATAAACAGATCTATCAGAAAAACATGCCGGAAGAGAAAGGCGTATGAAACTGGGACGTGTGACCGGTAAGGTTTGGGCAACAGCTAAAGATCCAAAACTGACAGGGTTGAAATTTTATATCATGCAGCCTGTTAATGAAGCGGATGAACCGATTGGTTCTTCGCAGGTGGCCGTGGATACCGTAGGCTCCAAAGAGGGCGACCTGGTTTACTGGGTAGGTGGCGCCGAGGCCACTCTGGTATTGGAAAGCCACCAGATTCCCAGCGATGTCAGTATTGTGGGGCTGGTGGACCGGTTGGATGTGGGGGGAAACTGATGTATCTTGGCAAGGTAACCGGCTATGTCGTCTCGACACAAAAAAACGTTGCGTACAATAATAAAAAAATAATGACGGTCCGTCCCATGCAGCCGGACGGTACCGAAACCGCCAAAACGATGGTGGCGGTTGATACGATTGGCGCCGGCATCGGTGACCAGGTGCTGGTGGCATCGGAAGGACGAAGCGCAACGGAAATACTAAAATTTGATAAGCGGATGCCGCTTCGCAGCGTTATCGTTGCCATTATCGATGAAATCCAATACTGAATCAGCACAGGATATATCCTGGCGCTAACAGACGTTTGCCTTCAATATCCTCTGTATGGGGAGGAAGGAACTGAGAAACCAACGTAATGAATGGAATAATTTTATGTCCGATCTGAACCGGGAAGATATTGAAAAAATTGTCCGGACCGTCGTTGCCAGGCTGGATGCAAAGGGCCAGCAACCTTCCGGGTCGTTCGTATTCTCACCTATGTTTGATTCCGTTGACCCTGCTGTGGCGGCGGCAAAAAAAGCGCAAAAAATATGGGTAGAAATGCCTCGGGAGAAGAAAAAACACATCATCGCGGAACTGCGAAAGGCCATGCACATGCATACGGATACTTTTGCCCGCATGGCTTTGGAGGAAACCGGTATGGGCCGCTTTGAAGATAAAGTGGCCAAACATCATAACTCGGCAGATGCCACCCCGGGACTGGAAGACCTGGAAACCCGTTCCTGGGCCGGTGACAAAGGGCTGGTTTATGAAGATTACGCGCCGTACGGGGTAATCGCAGCCATTACACCGTCCACTCATCCGATTCCCGTTCTTTTCAACAGCATGGTCATCATGATCGCACCTGGAAACGCGGTGGTATTTAATGTGCATCCGGCGGCGAAAAAAGTGTCCGCAAAAGCGGTGCAGATTTTTCACGACGTGATCGTAAAGGAAGGTGCTCCCGAAGGTTTGATTTCCATGATCATCGAACCGACGCTGGATAGTGCCATGGGATTATTTCGTCATCCCGATGTGGCCATGATCGCCGCCACGGGTGGACCCGGTCTGGTCGAAGCTGCTTTCACTGCCGGCAAAAAAGTCGTGGCTGCCGGTCCCGGTAATCCGCCTGTGCTTGTCGATGAGACCGCCGATCTGGATGCGGCCGCCTGTATTATTATTGAAGGAGCTTCGTTCGATAATAATATTTTATGTATTGCTGAAAAGGAAATTTTTGTCGTTGAACAGGTTTACGACGCGTTTCTGGCCGCGATGGAAAAAGCCGGTGGCGTTAAGCTGACGGGTGAACAGGTGAAACAGCTTGCTGATAAGGTGTTTTCCAGGTCAGACAAGGGAAATATACAGATCAATCGGGATTTTATCGGTAAAAATGCCCGGGTGCTGGCCGCCGCGGTCGGGCTGAACGTGTCGGATGATGTAAGGATCATCTTCGGAGAAGCCGACATGAGCTGTCTGTTTGTACAGGAAGAGCAGATGATGCCGTATCTGCCGGTCGTTAAAGTGCGGGATGTGGATGAGGGTATCCGTGCAGCCGTGGAAGCTGAGCATGCTTATGGACATACCGCCATGATCCATTCCAATAATCTTGGAAATATTACCCGTTTTACCAAAGCCATAGATACGGATATAGTGGTTGTAAACGGGACCAGTCTTGCCGGTAACGGCGGTATGGCCGGAGAAGGGTATTTCTCGCATACCATTGCCAGTCCGACCGGCGAGGGTATTTGTACACCGCGTAATTTCGCCCGTGTACGCCGGCTGGCAATAAGTGGAAATTTACAGATAATTTAACCGTCCCTGAAAGGGACTGGTAAAAGGTATTAACATTAATTCAGGAGAATTTTATGGCACAAGAAGCACTGGGTATGGTAGAGACCCGCGGATTTATCGGGGCGGTTGAAGCCGCTGATGCAATGGTTAAAGCGGCCCGCGTGGTGTTGATCGGAAAAGTACAGGTTGGATCGGGACTCGTGACGGTTCTGGTACGAGGCGATGTGGCTGCATGTAAAGCATCGACAGACGCCGGGGCTGCCGCCGCTGAAAAGGTCGGGGAACTGGTTGGTGTTCATGTCATCCCGAGGCCCCATGATGATGTTGAATTAATACTTCCACAACGTAGCGAAAAGAAATAAGGAGCGTTGGATTGAAAAATCTGCAAATGCTGAAACGCCAACTGGTCGAAGTCGGGCGTCGCACGTATGAGCGGGGTTATGTGGCATCGAATGACGGGAATATCAGCGCACGGGTGGATGACAACCGGGTGCTGATTACACCTACAGGCGTCAGTAAGGGATTCATGAAAACGGAGGAGATGGTCCTGGTCGATATGGACGGTAAGGTCAGGGGCGGATCGAAAAAACCGTCATCAGAGGTGTTCATGCACCTGCAGGTCTACAAAGACCGGCCGGATGTCAACAGCGTCTGTCATGCTCACCCGCCCTATGCCACGGGATTTGCGGTGGCTGGTATTCCGCTTGATCAGTGTGTATTGCCTGAGGTTATCATCGCATTGGGAAATATTCCCATTGTGGAATACGGTACGCCGGGAACGGAGGAGTTTTATAAGCCGGTCATCAAACTATTGCCGGACTATGATGCGTTCCTCCTTGCAAATCATGGTGCTCTGACAATCGGAGCTGATGTACTGAGCGCCTACCATAAAATGGAGACACTGGAACACTTTGCACATATCGCCTTCGTCGCACGGCAACTGGGCCATATCAGCACGTTGAATGAGCAGCAGGTAAAGAAACTGACGGATCTCCGTTCTAAATACGGTGTTCGTACCACGGTCGGATGTGTTACCTGTGAAACCGAAGGTACCTGTGATCTGCATCCGAATGGCTTACCTGCCCCTTCTTCAGAAGAAGGTGAAAAAGAAAAGCTCATTCAGGAGATTACGGAAAAGGTGACCAAGCGGCTCTCTTGAAAGGGATACGTCATCGGGATGTGAAATATACAGGAATGGATATGGTATGCTGATCATGATCTGCAATATCGGTTCCACCAGCTTTAAGTTTCAATTGCTGGATATGGAACACGAACAGGCTTTAATGCGGGGATATACAGAACGTGTCGGTGCGGATGATGCTATTGTCTCTTATTTTGCCGGAGATAAAAAAGTATTCGATGATATAACCGGAATACCTTCCCACCGGGAAGCCGTTCAACACCTGCTGGACTATCTGTCGGGAGCCGGATCAGATATTCTGGATTCGCTCAGCCAGATTGAAGGAATCGGGTTCAAAACCATTCAGGCCGGCGACCGGAACGGAACGGTGCTCCTGGACGACGCGGTCCTGCAGGCGATGGAAGATTTCCGTGAGCTTGCACCGGCGCACAATCCGCCGTACCTGACGGCAATCTACATGTTCCGGGAATTGCTCCCGGATACACCGCTGGTCGGTGTTTTCGAACCCGGCTTTCATATCCACATACCGGATTATGCCCGAATATACGGTACACCATATGAGTGGTATGAAAAATATGGCGTAAAAAAATACGGCTATCACGGGGCATCACACCGCTATGTGACGGGCGAAACTATCCGACGGCTCGATCTTCCGGAAGATAATCATAAAATTATAACCTGTCACCTGGGCGGATCATCGTCGCTCTGCGCGTTTAAAAACGGTAAATCCGTGGACACTTCCATGGGCTTTACACCGCAATCGGGGCTGATTCAGGGAACCCGCATCGGTGATCTGGATCCGTATGTCATTCCTTACATCATGCACAAGACCGGACTGAGCCAGGATGAGGTATTGAAGGAATGTTCCAAAAACGGGGGGTTAGCCGGTATCTCGGGTGTATCGGCCGATATGCGCGAAATCAACCAGGCTGTTGAGGAGGGGAACGAACGGGCCCTGCTGGCCAGGAACAAATTCATATATGATATAAAACGCTATATTGGCGAATTCATCGTTCTGATGGAAGGGCTGGATGCAGTCACCTTTACCGGCGGTATCGGACAAAAAGATGCGGGCTTGCGGGCAGACGTATTGAAAGCGCTCTCGTTCATGGGCCTTAAGCTGGATAACCGTAAGAATGAGGCCAATGAAACCATTATTTCCACACCGGTTTCAACAATTTCTGCGCTGATTCTCGACACAAATGAAGAACTGGTTGTAGCCAGAGAGACCATGAATTTAATAAAAAGAGATAACTAAAAAAGTCTAAAGGAATATGTTATGGTTGATACAACAAAAATAAATATGAACGAGCCGGTTATCCGGTTAAAAGGTTCCTTACCCAAAGTGGGTATACGGCCGGTAATTGACGGCCGTCGTAAAGGGGTACGGGAATCTCTCGAAGATCAAACCATGAATATGGCCCGGTCGGCGGCAAAGTTGATAACAGATAATCTGCGCCATTCCAGCGGCATGCCTGTGGAATGTGTCATTGCTGATAGCACCATCGGCGGGGTTGCCGAAGCGGCTGCCTGCGCTGAAAAATTTGCACGTGAAGGTGTTGCCGTTTCGTTAACTGTTACACCCTGCTGGTGTTACGGGACAGAGGTGATGGATATGGACCCCTTGATACCGAAAGCCGTATGGGGCTTCAACGGAACGGAACGGCCCGGTGCGGTATATCTGGCGGCAGCCCTTGCCGGTTACAGTCAGAAAGGATTGCCTACATTTGGTATTTATGGACGGGAAGTACAGGATAGCGATGACACGTCCATTCCTGACGATGTAAAAGATAAAATACTGAATTTCGTTAAAGCCGGCCTTGCCGTCGGCGAGATGCGCGGGAAATCCTACCTGGCCATTGGCGGGGTTTCCATGGGTATTGCCGGATCTATCGTTGATCAGAATTTTTTTCAGGATTATCTTGGCATGCGCAATGAAACGGTGGACATGTCCGAAATTATCCGCCGCCTGGAAGAAGGCATTTATGATAAGGAAGAATTTGAGCAGGCACTCGAGTGGGTAAAAGAATACTGTAAAGCAGGTGAGGATGTCAATAAACCGGAAGAACAGGCTTCCAGGGAACGGAAGGACTGGGAATGGGAAACGGTTATAAAAATGGCCATGATCGCCCGTGATTTGATGGTAGGAAATCCGAAGCTGGCCGAAATGGGTTTTGTTGAAGAATCGATGGGACATAATGCGATCGCTTCCGGTTTCCAGGGACAGCGGAGCTGGACCGATCATTTCCCGAACGGCGATTTCCTGGAAGCGATGCTGAATTCGTCCTTTGACTGGAACGGCATTCGTGAATCATACGTCGTAGCGACAGAGAATGACGCGCTGAACGGTGTTTCCATGCTGTTCGGACACCTTCTGACCGGCACAGCACAGATATTTTCTGATGTCAGGACTTACTGGAGTCCGGAATCCGTAAAAAGGGTTACCGGGAAAAGTCTGACCGGTAAAGCCGCCAAAGGTATTATTCATTTGATTAATTCCGGATCTACCTGCCTGGATGGTTCGGGCCGCCAGAAGCAAAATGGTAAATCGGTTATGAAACCGTTCTGGGATATTACATCTGAAGAGGTGAAAGCCTGTCTGGATGCCACCAGATGGTGCCCGGCTGAACAGGAATATTTCCGCGGCGGTGGTTTCTCTTCGCAATTTCTGACGGAGGGTGAAATGCCGGTGACTATGTCGCGTATTAACCTGATAAAAGGTATCGGACCGGTTATGCAGATCGCTGAAGGTTATACGGTGGACCTGCCGGAAGATGTACACAAAAAACTGGATGAGAGAACAAGCCCAACCTGGCCGACGACCTGGTTTGCACCCAATGTAACCGGGGAAGGGGCATTCCGGGATGTGTACACGGTGATGGCTAACTGGGGTGCTAATCATGGTGCGATCAGCTATGGCCATATCGGTGATCAGCTGATTACACTGGCGGCGATGCTGCGTATTCCTGTTAATATGCATAATGTTGACGAAAAACGCATTTTCCGGCCGTCAGCCTGGAACGCTTTTGGAACAGCAGATCCGGAAGGGGCCGATTACAGGGCCTGTGCGAATTTTGGTCCCCTGTATAACAAAAGATAAATCTGGATCGTAATAGAATTCCGGAAAGCATATTCGATGAAAATATCGCTGTTTATTCCCTGTTTGTCTGAACATCTGTATCCGGATGCCGCGCTTTCCATAGTAAAGATTTTTCGTCATCTCGGACACGAGGTGGAATACGTGGAAAATCAGACCTGCTGTGGGCAGCCGGCATTTAATTCCGGGTATCGTAAAGAAGCGCTGGGAGCGGCTGAGCATTTTATCCGTTTGTTCGGTGATAAAGAATACATTGTCGCTCCCTCCGGCTCCTGCGTGACGATGGTGCGTGTTTTTTACGATGAATTAAAAGTGAATCCTTCACTGCAGCCTGCCCTGGATAACCTTAAACCACGGATATTTGAATTCACTGAATTTGTTGTCGACGTGCTCGGTGTGGAAGACCTGGGTGGAAAATCAGATATGAACGTCACGTATCATGATTCCTGTCACCTGGCCCGGGAATTGGGTGTCCGTGAGCAACCACGCCGTCTGATCCGTTCCGTTAAAGGTGCTCATTTTATCGAAATGCAACAGCCGGATATCTGCTGTGGCTTTGGCGGTACCTTTTCTTACAAGGTTAAAGATGTTTCGATAGCCATGGTGGCACGTAAATGTGACTATATCGAACAGAGCGGGGCCGATATCTGTCTGGGCGCGGATTCCAGTTGCCTGATGAACATTGAAGGGTATCTGCGGAAACATAACAAAAAACAGAAAACCATGCATATTGCCGATTTCCTGGCTCAAAGCATGTCATTGTAACAGTACCGGGAGTGAACACATTTGATGCACAGTTCTCCGGAACATACGAAAGCGTATATTAAAGAAGCTCTTTCCGACCGCCGTCTGCGGGATGCTGTACTGAAAGCGACAACGTCATCCGTGGACACGCGTCAACAGAGGGTCGATGAGATCCCTTACTGGGAAGAACTGCGTTACAAAGCGCATGCCGTCAAGCGCGATGTAATGGACAACCTGGCCGGTTACCTCGAACAATTCGAGGAAAATTGTACCCATAACGGTATAAAAGTGCACTGGGTTCAGGATAGCGAAGAGGCGCGGAAGGTCATTCTCAAACTGGCAGCGGACAATGATGTTAAAAAAATCGTTAAATCCAAGTCGCTGACTACAGAGGAAATCCATCTGAACGACGCCCTGATTGAAAATGGTATCGAAACACTGGAAACAGATCTTGGTGAATATATCGTCCAGTTGAAAGAGCAGATTCCATCCCACCTGATTATTCCGGCTATGCATCTCAGCAAGAAGGATGTGGGTGAATTGTTTGCCGAAAAGCTGGGTATTCCATATACGGAAGATCCTGTGGAATTGCTGCGGGTGGCCCGGGGGAAACTGCGCGAGAATTTTCTGGAAGCCGATATGGGGATTTCCGGTGTCAATTATGCGATTGCCGATTCGGGTACCTTCTGTATCGTGGAAAATGAGGCGAATGCCCATCTGACCATTTCCCTGCCGAGGATTCATGTGGCTGTCATGGGCATCGAAAAACTGATTCCCGACCTCGAATCACTGGCTCTCTTCCTGAAACTTTTACCGGTCAGTGCCACTTCTCAGAAGTCATCAACTTATGTTAACTTCGTCGGTGGCATACCCCGTGATCGGTATGGTGAAGGCCCGGAAGAAGTGCATATCATACTGCTGGATAACGGACGGTCAAAAATTCTACAAGACCCGGAGCTCCGGGAAACGCTGTTCTGCCTGCGTTGCGGGGCCTGTCTCAATGCCTGTCCCGTTTACCACCAGATCGGTGGTCATGCCTATGGCTGGCATTACATGGGACCCATCGGGATCACCCTGATTCCGCAATTTCTGGGAGAAGCGGAAGGAAAGCATGCCCCTTATCTGTCCACTCTGTGCGGTGCCTGTTTCGATGCCTGTCCGGTTCGTATTAATATACCACACCATCTTCTGAAGCTGAGAAACAACGTGGTGGAAAAGGGCAGAACAACGTTTTTTGAGAAAGCCGGCATGGCCCTGTGGGGTAAACTGGTACAAAGTCCGCTTATGTACCGTATGGCCACATGGTTCCCGGGAAAACTGCAGCAACTGCTTCCGCAGAATAAGTCGATACCGGTACCGGGATATAACAAAGAAAGGGCGCTGGGGCAGTTTGACAGCAAGGGATTCCGCCGCCGGTTTAAAGAAATGGAAAAACGCGATGAAGGATAGTCGAACACAGATTCTGAATCGTATACGGGAAGCGACCAAAAGCCCGTCAAACCTGCCGGATTTGCCGGAAGGTACAGAACGGAAGCTGCAGGAAAAGCGGAAAGCGGTTACACCGGATACGTTGGAAGAACGGGTCCATCAATTTCAGATCGAACTCGAAGCGCTCTCTGCTGAATTTTTTCTTTTGCCTGACTACCGTGAAATCAGTATAAAAATAAAAGAAATTCTCGAACAGTCTTCTTACAGTTCCCTTGCTTTTGCAGATAATTCCGATTGTCGCCGCGTTGCAGAAACCATTGCGGAAGGCGGGGGAAACCTTACACTGTTCAATGCGGTTAAGCTGGACTATCCCGATCGGAAATATGAATTGGCGGAAGTCCCCGCCGGTCTGGTGAAGGCTTCCTATGCCGTGGCTGATATCGGTTCGCTTGTTTTTCCCTATGATGACAACGGAACCTCGCTGGTTCATTTTTTACCTGACTGTATTTTCGCCATCGTTGAAAAACAACATCTTGTATCCAGTCAGTTTGAACTCTTTGAACGCATGGATCCTGAAAAGGCGAAAAATATGGTTTTCGTAGCGGGCCCAAGCCGCACGGCGGATATAGAAAAAGTTCTGGTCCTGGGGGCGCACGGACCACGAAGATTCGTCGTTTTCATGATCGATAATTCTTAAATCAGGGGAGATCTATGTCTTTCTCAAAATATCTGGCATTTGATTTTGGAGCAGAGAGCGGACGCGCCATATTGGGTGTTATGGAGAATGGTAAATTAAAGCTGGAAGAGCTGCACCGTTTTCCGAACCGCCAGGTGTCTGTGAACGGACGCGTTTACTGGGATATCCTTTATCTTTTTGATGAACTGAAAAAGGGGCTTGGTGTCGCTGCCCGGGCCGGCCATACGGATATCAGAAGTATCGGTGTGGATACCTGGGGGGTTGATTTCGGACTGATCGACCGGGCCGGCCATCTGATCGGTAATCCGGTTGCCTATCGTGACGCCCGAACCGATGGAATGATGGAAAAGGTTTTCAAGAAAATGTCCCGTGAAGATATCTATCATATCACCGGAATTCAGTTCATGCAATTGAATACCATTTTTCAATTGTACAGTATGGTCGACGAAAAGAATCCGCAACTGGAGATCGCCGATAAGCTCCTGTTCATGCCGGACTTGTTTAACTATCTTCTGACCGGAAATGCAACAGCTGAATACACGATTGCTTCGACCTCCCAGCTGCTGGATGCACAGAAAAGAGAATGGGCCGAACCGGTTTTCCGGGCACTGGATCTGCCGCTGGAAATCATGCCGGCTGTTCGTGCGCCCGGTTTGAAGGCAGGATCCCTTCTGGAGGACATCGCTCTGGAAACAGGTATGCCACGGATCGATGTGTATGCTCCGGCTGGACATGACACGGCCTGTGCCGTTGCTGCGGTCCCTGCGGAACCCGGTAATTGGGCTTACCTGAGCTCCGGCACCTGGTCACTTCTGGGTATTGAAACGGACAAACCCGTCATCAATGACCACTCCCTGGCATTCGGCGTCACGAATGAGGGCGGTGTGAATGGTAAAATTCGCTTGTTACGTAATATTATGGGGATGTGGCTGCTTGAAAGAAGTCGTGATGTTTGGATCGATAAGGGGATGAATGCAGACTATGATTATCTGATTTCAAAAGCGGAAGAAGCAGAACCTTTCCGGTGTATGATTAATCCGGACGATCACCTTTTTCTGAACCCGCCCGATATGGAAGAGGCTATTACCGGCTATTGTACACGGACGGGACAACCTTCGCCATCAGGTACAGGCGGGGTGGTGCGTTGTATTCTGGAAAGTCTGGCCATGAAATACCGGTTTGTGCTGGAAAATATTAGCCGGCTGCGTTCGGCACCACTGGAACGTTTGCATATCGTTGGCGGTGGTTCCAAAAATAAAATACTTAACCGGTTTATCGCCGACGCGACGGGAATGACGGTGATAACCGGTCCGCAGGAGGGGACGGCCATCGGAAATATTATGCTTCAGGCCATCGCGAACGGAGACATTAATGATTTGAATGAAGCCCGGAAAATTGTCGCCCGATCATTTGAAACTGAAACATTTCATCCCGGCGACCAGACAGGATGGAATCAACAGTACGATCGGGCAAAAAAGCTGTTTGAGGGAAAGGAATAACCATGTTACGAGGCATATCACCGCTATTGAGTCCGGAATTGTTATCCATATTATACCGCATGGGACACGGGGATGAAATTGTTCTGGCGGATGCCCATTTTCCGGGGGAAACGTTTAATGAAACGGTCATTCGCGCAGACGGTTTGAAAATACCGGATTTACTGGAGGCCATTCTTCCTCTGATTCCGCCCGATACCTATGTGGATGCCGCTATTGCCATGATGGATGCCGTACCGGGAGATACCCTGGATCCCGCTGTCGAACAGGCGTACCGTGTTCCAATTGCGAAGCACTGGGGAGAGAAAGATGATATTGAACGTATAGAACGCTTTGCCTTTTATGAAAGGGCTCGTTCGGCTTTTGCCGTTGTGATGACGGGGGAAACGGCTAAATATGGTAATATTATTCTTAAAAAAGGTGTCATACAGTTGTAAACAGAAAAGGATACGATGCGCTATACTTCATTGAAAAAAACGGGTTTACGTATACCTGCGATTATATTCGGTACCAGCTGCCTTGGTAATCTGTATGAAGCCCTTGACGACGAAGTTAAATTGAAGACACTGGAAGAAATGTTTGCGAATATGGATGATCAGGTTGTCCTGGACAGCGCCGGTAAATATGGGGCCGGTCTTGCTCTTGAAGTAATCGGTTCAGGCTTGCAATCACTTGGCGTTCAGCCTGAGCAGGTGATCATCAGCAACAAACTCGGCTGGTATCATGTGCCACTGCAAACACCGGAGCCGACGTTCGAACCCGGTGTATGGAAAGGTATCGGGCACGATGCCGTTCAAAAGATCAGTTACCGGGGCATTCTCGAATGCTGGGAACAGGGGTGTGAATTATTAGGCGATCAGTATGTGCCACAGATGGTGTCGGTTCATGATCCCGATGAATATCTCGCTGCTACTGAAAATACACGGGAACGCAAAAACCGGTTTTCAGATATAATTGATGCCTATCACGCCCTGATCGCGTTGCGGGATAAAAATGAAACAAAGGCCGTCGGTGTCGGGGCGAAAGACTGGAAAACCATTCGTGAAATCCGCTCCCATGTCGATCTGGACTGGGTCATGTTTGCCAATAGCCTGACAATATACAGTCATCCCGATGAGCTTATGCTGTTCATTGAAGAATTACATAGGGACGGGATCGGTGTTGTGAATTCAGCTGTATTTCATGCCGGATTCCTTACAGGTGGGAAATATTTTGATTACAGGATTGTAAACAGGGAGGCCGAAACGGATAAACCGCTATTCGAATGGAGAGACCGGTTCTTTACCATATGCGAGGAATATGGTGTCAAACCGGCCGAAGCCTGTGTGCAGTTTGCGATCAGCCATCCTGCAGTGATGAGTATTGCGCTGAACACCAGCAAACCGGAACGAATCCTTCAGAACATTCGTCTTGTCTCTGCGGCGATTCCCGGCGGTTTCTGGCAGGCAATGAAAACCGAAGGACTCATTTCCGGGGACTATGCTTATGTATGACCCTTGCCGGTACCGTATGTTATGAAAATTGATGCGCATCAGCATTTCTGGCACTATTCCCCAGAGGAATACGGCTGGATCGATGAAAACATGCAGGCATTGAAACGGGATTATCTTCCGGTGGACCTTGAATCGGTCATTTCAGCGAATGGAATATCCGGAACGGTTGCCGTGCAGGCACGCCAGACCATACGGGAAACCGAATGGCTGCTCTCACTGGCAAAAAACTGTCCCTTTATAAAAGGCGTGGTCGGCTGGTTTGATTTATGTAGCAGTGCATTAGATGACCAATTAGGCCGTTTTAGTGAGGAAAGCAGTCTTGTCGGTGTCCGCCATGTGGTGCAGGATGAAGCGGATGACCGGTTCATGCTTCGTGATACATTTATAAAAGGTATGGAAACACTGGGCAGATATAATCTGGCTTATGATATTCTCGTCATCCCGAAGCAGTTGCCTGCTGCCATCGAGCTGGTGAGGCGGTTTCCAGGACAGCGTTTTATCCTGGATCATATTGCAAAACCACCGATCAGGGATCAAAAAACCGAACCCTGGGCGGAGCGGATCGGGGAATTGGCCTCTTTTTCCAATGTCACCTGTAAAGTTTCCGGGATGGTCACCGAAGCGGATTGGACAGGATGGAAACCGGAGCATTTTACTCCCTATCTGGATGTTATTTTTAAACATTTTGGCGCTGAACGTACCCTGTTCGGAAGCGACTGGCCGGTATGTACCCTCGCCGGATCCTATACAGATGTGCAGAATATTGTCATGTCGTATTTGAACGATACCGGCTGTACGGTGGAAGATATCGATAAGGTCCTCGGTGGCAATGCCCTGAAAATATATAATTTGAATCCGGAATAATCCCATGAGGCTGAAATGAAAGCAGTTCAAATAACAGAACCGGGCAATATTACAGTTATTGATATACCGGAACCGGTATGCGGTCCGGAAGACGTCATTATCGATATCCGTTACGTGGGACTCTGCGGAAGTGATCTGAATATTTATCGCGGACTCATGCCGCTTGTTAAATATCCCCGGATTCCGGGACATGAAATAAGCGGAACCGTTATGGAAAAAGGCGAAAAAGTGCCGTCCAGTATTCATAAAGGCGATCAGGTCACCGTGTCTCCTTATACCAACTGTGGTATGTGTCCGGCATGCCGTATCGGAAGGACGAATACCTGCGTCAATAACCAGACACTGGGTGTACAGCGGGACGGAGGGTTGACGGAAAGACTGGCTATACATTTCAGTAAGGTCAGCAGAAGTGATACGCTCACCCTGCAGGAACTGGCACTGGTTGAACCGTTAAGCGTCGGTTACCATGCGGCCAACCGCGGTCAGGTTTCCGAGGCGGACACGGTGCTGGTTCTGGGTTGCGGCACGATCGGAATGGGCGCCATCGTGGCCAGTGTACGCAAGGGAGCCCGGGTTATCGCCGTAGATATCGATGATTCCAAACTGCAGCGTGTACGGAAATTTGGTGTGGATCATACATTTAATTCCGCGGCCGTTGATATTCGTGAAACAATAATGAATCTGACCGGTGATGAAGGTGTCACGGTTGCTGTCGAAGCAGCCGGTTTACCGGCAACGTGCCGGCTGGCCGTCGGTTTGACCGCTTTTGCCGGACGGGTTGTTTTCATTGGATACAGTAAGGAAGAAGTATGCTTCGATACGCAACAGTTTGTCAAAAAGGAACTCAATTTATACGGATCCAGAAATGCATTGCATGTCTTTCCTGCTGTCATCCGGATGCTTGAAAAGCGGGATAAACCTTTTACTGATCTGATATCAGAAACGTATCCGTTTCATGATACGTGTAAAGCACTGGACCACTGGCAGTCGAATACGGAAATGATTTCTAAAATACTTATCGACATTAAATCCTGAATTCATTATATACTTCAAAGCATTGCAGACCATTTAACGTAAAGGACCAACTTATGGCAAAAGCTTCTTCAATCACCATGGAATCACAGCAAAAGTCTGCACCGATGATTCCAAAAGAAATCTTGTGGCCATTCATCCTTCTCACAAGCCTCTTTGCATGGTGGGGATTAGCCAATAATATGACGGATACCTTATTAGCGGCTTTTAAAAAGATAATGAGTATGTCCGATTCCCAGACAGCCCTTATCCAGGTTGTGTTTTACGGGGCTGGTTATGGTTTGCTGGCGATTCCGGCAGCCATCTTTATTAAAAAGTATACCTATAAGGCCGGTGTCCTGCTCGGTCTTGGGCTGTATATTCTTGGGGCTTTGCTTTTTTTTCCGGCAAAGCTGACGGCAAATTTTTACTATTTTCTCGCAGCGTTATGGATTCTCTCCGGTGGTCTCTCTATCCTGGAAACATCGGCAAACCCTTATATCATTTCCATGGGACCGGAAGAGAGCGCCACACGCCGTTTGAATTTCGCCCAGTCGTTTAATCCGCTGGGATCCATCATGGGGGTTGTTTTGAGCAAATTGTTCATTCTGTCCCAGCTGAATGCTGCCAACGCCGAGGAGCGGGCGGCCATGAGTGTGGAAGAATTGCAGGCTGTACAAACCCATGAGCTCAATGCTGTAACGACAACCTATGTCGTTGTCGGACTGGTATTACTGGTTACCTGGGTTCTCATTGCCATCAACCGAAAGATGCCAAAGGCTTCCGATACATCCGGTCCTCTGAATCTAATTCCGACCTTCAAACGGCTCGTGCATAACCGTCACTATGTCTGGGGCGTCGTTGCCCAGTTTTTTTATGTCGGCGCCCAGATCGGTGTCTGGTCCTTTACAATTCGTTATGTCATGCAGGAGCTTAATCTGGATGAAGCGGATGCATCGACGTATTATATCGCCGCACTAATCCTGTTTACGCTGTCACGGTTTATCTGTACCTGGCTCATGAAATACATAACGCCGGGCAGCCTGCTGGCCGGTCTCTCAATTCTTGCAGTCATCTTCAGCCTGATGGTGATATTTATCGGCGGTTATCCCGGGGTATATGCCCTGGTTGGTATATCCGGCTGCATGTCACTCATGTTTCCGACCATCTTCGGACTGGCTGTGCGCGGATTGGGGGAAGACACAAAAATCGGTGGTTCCGGTGTGATCATGGCCATTCTCGGTGGTGCGGTTATTACACAGATCCAGGGATTTGTATCCGACAGCACCCAGAGTATCAATCTGGCTTATTTTGTGCCGCTGGCATGTTTTGTCATCATTGCGTATTACGGTGCGGTTGCCAGTAAGAAAGATTTACCTAAAAGAATCGCTGCCTGAGAAAGCTAAAAACAAAGGAGATAGCGTGTATCGTCTGATCGTTTTTCTGCCGCTTTTACTGTTATTGTTTTGTCAGAAGACAGATAAAAGCATGCGTTTCGGTGATGACCTGGCCTTCATTGACGCGCACACGGATGTTCTAATACTGAAGGATAACAGAGAGAAGGGAATGCTGGTTGTCGCCCCGGCCTGGCAGGGACGCGTCATGACAAGCACATCCGGCGGGATGGATGGTCTGAGTTACGGCTGGATCAATCGCGGGCTGATAAAATCGGGAGAGGTGCAGGAACATATTAATGCCTTCGGTGGTGAAGACCGTTTCTGGCTCGGACCTGAGGGTGGACAGTTTTCCCTTTATTTTGATGCAGGAGATGCGTTCGATCTGGAGAACTGGCAGGTTCCGCCCAGTCTGGATACGGAACCGTTCGCTGTGTACAGCCATGATACCGGCTCGGCCGCGCTGGGAAGGGATATGACGCTTACAAACTATTCCGGGACGACCTTCGACCTTAATGTTGAGCGAACCCTCACTATTTTGCAAGCTGAAGAGTATTTATCTGAACGGGGTATTGACCTCCCTAGCGGACTCTCTGCCGTCGCTTATGAATCGGTGAACGACGTGACGAATACCGGTGAGCAGAAGTGGGAAAAAGAGAGCGGTTGCCTGTCCATTTGGATACTGGGAATGTTTAACGCCACATCGCGGACGACGGTTATGATTCCCTACAGGCAGGGCAATGCTGATTCCCTGGGACCTGTTGTAAATGACCGTTATTTTGGAGAAATCGGTGCTGATCGCCTGGTCATGAAAGACGGATTAATCTATTTCAAAGCGGATGGGGCAAAACGTTCCAAGATCGGTTTATCCCCGCAACGCAGCACTTCTGTCCTGGGCAGTTATGACGCGGAACGGGGTATCCTGACGGTGATTTATTACAACAAACCGGAAGGCCGGACGGATTATGTCAATTCCCTCTGGGAATGGCAGGAAGAGCCCTATTCCGGCGATGTTGTAAACAGTTATAATGACGGTCCTGCGCAACCGGGCGGAAGCCAGTTGGGAAAATTCTACGAACTGGAGACCTCTTCGCCGGCCTTGATGCTGGCTCCGGGGGAAACCTACAGGCACATACACACGACGCTTCACATGGAGGGCTCTGCTGAATTGTTGGCTGCCATCTGCCGGAGCATTTTTGGTATTGATCTGAAACAGGTTGCCGGAATATTTTAAAAATCCGCATCATATTGTCATAAAGTCTTGATTTGAGTTTTCCCATTCCTTATGTTTATCGATAACTTTACCGGTTAAGTTATATGGTATATTCCAAAAAGAAACAGATCACACTGGATGATATCGCCCGGCGTCTCGCTATCTCCAAAGTCGCCGTCTCCAAAGCACTCCGCAATCATCCCGATATCAGCGACGAAACGAAGAAAAGGGTCCGCCTGACTGCCGAGGAGCTGGGATACGTACCTAATTTTATTGCCCGGAACCTTTCTTCACGGCAGTCCAATACAATCGGAGTGGTGGTTCCGAAAATCGCCCATCATTTTTTTGCCCGGGCCATCGAAGCGGTGTATGAAGCGGCCTACCGGGAAAATTATGAAGTATTGCTCACCGTTTCCCAGGAGAATGCCCGTCATGAAATCCAGCACATTCAAAACCTGCTGTCCATGCGTGTCGACGGGCTCCTCGTTTCGGTAACCGAACAAACCACAGAAACCGCGATCTTCGAGACCGTCCGGGAATGGGGCGTACCGCTCGTATTTTTCGACCGGGTCATCGAAGGCCTCGGATTCAGTTGTGTCGTGACCAATGACTATGAAAGCTCCCTGAGCAGTACGCTTAAACTGCTGGAAAGCGGGTTTACGAAAATCGCCCACCTGTCCGGATACAGGCACACCTACATCGGACGAAATCGCGCGGCGGGTTTCAGGCAGGCATTTATCGACAAGGGTATGGATTTACCCGATTCCATGATCATTGAAGGCGGATTTGCAGAGGAGGATGGCTACCATGGCTTTAACCGGCTGATTGAATCTGTCGGTGTTCCGGAAGTTATCTATACCGTGACCTATCCGGTGGCCCTCGGTGCCATGATCGCCGCTGAAGAAATGGATCTTAACGTACCGGGTGACCTGGAAATAATCAGTTTCGGCGGCAGCGATTATAACCGTTTTATAAAACCCTCACTGACCTATATCGATCAGCCCGTCAGAGAGATGGCCGGAACGGCCATTCGTCTGCTCATCGGAGAAATTCAATCTACGGCGGGTTCCTCCGGTCAGGTGATCGAGATTCCGACAAAACTGGTTTTTTGCGAAACATGTAAAAAATGGTAAAGGAAAAAAATATGGCTGGTTATAATTTACATCCCCATCGTTTTTTTGACCCGGATCCTGAAATACGAACGGTTGCCATTGATTTGTACGAAGAGGTGAGTAATCTTCCCATCATCAGCCCGCACGGGCATGTGGATCCGGCTATTCTGGCGGAAAACAGTCCTTTCCCGGATCCGGCGGAGCTGATCCTCATTCCGGATCACTATATTTTCCGCATGCTTTATTCACAGGGCATCCGTCTCGAAGATCTGGGAATCCGGCCTCTGAATGGCGAGGGAACGGAAACGGATCACCGTAAAATCTGGCAGCTTTTTGCCGATCATTTCTACCTTTTCGACGGTACACCAACCGGCACATGGCTGGCACATGAATTTGTGGAAGTTTTCGGTATCGATGAAAAATTAGACGGCGATACGGCCATGTACATCTATGACAGCCTGCAGGAAAAACTGCAATCACCTGCATTTCGGCCGCGGGCGCTTTTTGACCGCTTCCATATCGAAGTCCTGTCCACAACCGATGGTGCCGCGGATTCGCTGGAATACCATCAGAAAATTAAAGAGTCCGGCTGGAACGGACGTGTCATTCCCTGTTTCCGGCCCGATGCCGTTACACAGATCGCCGGCAAAAGCTGGAAGAAGGAACTGCATGCTCTCGAAGAAGCCAGTGGAATGCATATTACCGATTTCAGGAGCTTTATCAACGCATTGGAAGATCGAAGGGCGTTTTTCAAAAAAATGGGGGCTACCTCCACGGATCAGGGTGTTACCAGTCCGTATACATTCGAACTGACGGCTCAGGATGCCGACAGGCTGTTCCAAAAAGCGCTCAGGGAGGAAGCCGATGAAAACGATGGGGCTGCTTTCTCGGCCCACATGCTCATGGAAATGGCCCGGATGAGTATCGAGGACGGATTGGTCATGCAGATCCATCCGGGATCCTTCCGGAATCATAATACACCGCTGTTTGAACGGTTTGGCGCGGATAAAGGCTGTGATATTCCCTTACAGACCGAATACACCCGGAATCTGAAAGTCTTATTGAATAAATACGGCAATGACACGCGCCTGACGCTGATTGTTTTTACCCTGGATGAATCCGCCTATTCAAGAGAACTGGCGCCTCTGGCCGGTCATTACCCGGCGATGAAACTCGGTCCGGCCTGGTGGTTTCATGACAGCATCCAGGGAATGACACGGTACCGCGAGATGGTCAGTGAAACGGCCGGTATCTATAACACGGTCGGTTTCAATGATGATACCCGGGCCTTTCCGTCCATACCCGCGCGGCATGATGTGAGCCGGCGAGTAGACAGTAATTTCCTGGCCGGACTGGTGGCACGTCATATAATCAGTATGGATGAAGCACGACATATGGGCCATGCCCTGGCCTATCACCTGGCAAAATCGGCTTATAAATTGTAAAAATTATCGAATTATCTTCAATTCAGGGGAATTTATGGTAAAGAAGCGTATTATAACCCTGCTTTTATTCATGCTTGTCATGTCGATGGGTTGCGGGAGTAAAAGCACGCAACGCATTATCAAGCTGGCTCACGGACTGGATCAGACCCATCCGGTGCACAAGGCCATGGTGTATATGGCCGATAAAGTGTCTGAAAAATCGGCTGGTAACATGCGCGTGGATATCTATTCCGGCGGTCAGCTCGGTGCGGAGCGGGAATTAATCGAACTGCTGCAGATCGGCAGCCTGGCCATGACCAAGGTGTCGACGGCGCCGCTGGAGGCCTTTGTTCCGGAGATGAAGATTTTCGGGATCCCTTATGTATTCAGGGACGATGAACACCGCTGGAAGGTCCTGAATCATGATATCGGCAAAAAACTGTTATTAGCCGGTGAACCGTTTTACCTGCGCGGGATGTGTTATTATGACGCCGGAAGCCGGAGTTTCTATACCAAGGAACGTCCGGTTTACACACCCACCGATCTGGAAGGTTTGAAAATCAGGGTAATGAAGAGTATTACATCGATGAATATGGTCCAGACGCTCGGCGGTTCCGCTACACCAATTCCGTGGGGGGAACTCTATACAGCTTTACAGCAGGGTGTGGTCGATGGTGCCGAAAACAATCCGCCCAGTTTTTACCTGTCCAGACATTACGAGGTCTGTAAATATTACAGCCTGGATGAACACACGGCCGTACCGGATATCCTGCTGATGAGCACGGTGGTCTGGAACAGCCTTTCGGCACAGGAACAGGTCTGGCTGCAGGAGGCCGTCGACGAATCGGTCGTTTACCAGAAAAAACTATGGAAAGAAGCCTCGGATGAAGCGCTGCGGGCGGTGCAGGAAGCCGGTGTGGAAATTATTTACCCGGATAAAAAGCCCTTTCAGGAAGCCGTTAAGCCGATGCATGAATCCTATGCCGGTACGCCCATGTATGATCTGATTAAAGAAATCACTGCAATCCGATAAAAAACAGGGGATAACATGCAAAAATTGACCATGATGATAACAAAGGTGCTGGAAGTTGTTCTGATTACCCTGATGGCCGTGATCGTAATCGATGTATCCTGGCAGGTTTTCACCCGTTTTATTCTGAGGGATCCCAGTTCCTATACAGAAGAACTCGCCGGTTTTCTGCTGATTTGGATCGGGCTGCTCGGTGCCAGTTATGCATTGCATAAACGGGCCCATCTCGGAATCGATGTGATCACGTCGAAATTTCATGGCGTTCGCCGGCAGATTTCCGAAATTATTATTTATGGTATCGTCATCCTTTTTTCCTTTTTTGTGCTTGTTGTTGGCGGCTGGCGGCTGGTGGATCTGACCCTGACCTTGCGGCAGATTTCTCCGGCCATGGGTATACCGATGGGATATGTATACATCGTATTACCTCTCACCGGTGTTCTGATGATGTATTATGCTGCCGTGGCAATCGTGGATGCGCTGCAAAAACCTGAAAGTGCAGTGCCGGACAAAATAATCGATCCCGTAGAATAGAGAGGGGCTATACGAATGGATATTTCTGTAATCATATTAATCGTTTCGTTTGTCATCCTTCTGGCGTTGAATGTGCCGATCGCCATCAGTATAGGTGTTGCTACCATTTTAACCATGCTGTTCACGATCGCTCCCGGACCGGCCGTGACAACGGTTGCCCAGCAGATGGCAACGGGAATAAACAGTTTTGCCCTCCTGGCGATTCCGTTTTTTGTCTTGTCCGGACTGATCATGGGCAGGGGAGGCATTGCCCGTCGGCTGATTGATTTCGCCAAGGTCATTGTCGGCATGTTTCCCGGCGGACTGGCCTACGTCAATGTCATCGCCTGCATGTTTTTCGGGGCCATCTCCGGTTCGGCCCTGGCGGCGACTTCGGCTATCGGCGGATTTATGATTCCGACGATGAATAAAGAAGGCTATGATAAAGGTTTCAATACCGCGATCACCGTAACGGCCTCTACGACGGGATTGCTGATCCCACCGTCCAATATTCTCATTGTCTATTCGCTGGCCAGCGGCGGTGTTTCCATAGCGGCCCTCTTTATTGCCGGTTATTTGCCGGGTTTCATTGTCGGATTGGGCCTCATTACCGTGGCGGCGATCATTTCCATAAAAAAAGGATATCCTGTGGGTGACCGGACCGGATTCATGGAAGCCGTCAAAAAGATGCTCGATGCTATTCCCAGCCTGCTGATGATCGTCATCGTCATCGGCGGCATTATTGCCGGTATCTTTACGGCTACGGAGGCCAGCGCGGTTGCCGTGCTGTATTCCCTGTTGCTGGCGGTTGTGATCTACCGGGAGGTCAAAATCAGGGAGCTGCCCGCTATCCTGTTGAAAACGGTGGAAACGACGGCCATCGTAATGCTTCTGATCGGCACCTCCATGGCCATGTCGTGGATCATGTCCTATGAAAATATCCCCCAGAATATCAGTGCCGCTCTCATCGGTCTGACCGAAAGCAAAATACTGATCCTGCTGATGATCAATGTTTTGCTGCTTATCGTCGGAACATTCATGGATATGACACCGGCGGTTTTAATTTTTACGCCGATTTTTCTGCCGGTGGTGACGCAGCTCGGGGTGACACCCCTGCATTTTGGAATCATGATGGTACTCAACCTGTGTATCGGCATCTGTACGCCGCCGGTCGGCAGTGTGCTCTTCGTAGGCTGCAGTATCGGCAAAGTGTCCATAACCCGGCTCATCCGTCCGTTACTCCCGTTTTATGTAGCCATGATTCTGGCGCTGTTACTGGTAACCTATATCCCTGAACTGAGTTTGTGGCTGCCACGGGTGTTTGGATATTGAGATATAGTCGTTGGTCTTTTGTCTTTGGTCTTTAGTCTTTTGGGATTAGTATGGAGGGGAGATATTGAGGAATTTTAGAAAACTGGATGTGTGGAAAAATGGTGCTGCTCATCTCCTAAAAATGCATCCGAATACACTCCGCTGGAGAATTAACAAGTTAGAGATAAAACCATGATAACGACATTTCCATATTTCATAATCTGCAAATTTTCACCGTATATTGTGACTCGTCACCGTATATTGTGAAATTTATCATTTTTTATTTTTTGAATCATCTATTTGCCGTATCTCATTGTTTTTTATTAATATATTAATTATTAAATTAGATTGGCACACATTTTGAGGTAATATTAAATCTTAGCAGAAATTTTTTTGAATTAAAAATAATAATTCGAATGAAAATCATAAATGCAAGCACAAAAACATATAATTAGGTAGTGTCAAGAGTTGCATGAAAAAATGAAGATGTTTTTACCCCCCTCTATCCCCCCTGTTAGGGGGGAAGCTGAAGGCGGAGGGTCTTGTGAAATTGCCGTAAGTGTTGAAAATCATAGATTTACAACACCCACTTGGAAAACTATAAAAAAAGTGTTCCACAATTTCCACAAACCTATGACAGCAGAAATCTTTATTTCATAGGGGGGAGAAAAGGATATTTGCATGAAAAAAATGAAAATATTGAACTTAAGAAGATTAATGATCATAACTTTTGACACTACTTATAATTAACTAAGGAGACTTAGATGAAAAAAATTGCTGTTATTCTAATATTAATCTTAGTTAAATATTCTGTTGCACAACACAATATTTTCATTAAGGCTGGATCTAATGTTTCATGGTTTATAAGTGCCGAGAACTCAAAGCCAATAATTGGATATACCGTTGGGATTGATCGGGGATGGAATTTGTACAAGAAACTAAATATGGAATTAGGTATTGGTTATACAAAGCGCGGGGCCTCTCTGGAAAATCAAGCGATACAACCTTTTTCGTATAGGCCTATTAATGCATACTATTGGGATATCAAAGGAGTAATTGGCTATGTTGATATTCCCATATCGTTTAAGTATGAATTTGGTTTAAATAGACAATTTACCATAAGTCCATTAATGGGTATAACATTTGCCATTCCGGTTAAAGACTATTCAAATTTTAAAAAGAAAAGGTTTTATAAATTATATGATTCAGATATCAACGATTGGGAGGCATATGATTACCACTTTGCACAAGAAACAACATTTGGAAATAATGAAACAAGATACATTTATGAACTAGGAATTAGATTACAATATTTACGATACGCCATAAATATTAAATATGGTTTTGATAAATATAAACATTATACATTTAAACACTTAGAGAGCATTAAATATAAAATGAATTCATTTTACGTTTATTTTTCGTATGAACTTTAAATAATAAAAATTTTTAAGTTTGTGAAACATATTGCTAATAAATATAAAAATAGGATAACAAATAATGTGTTTTTATAAATATTTATTACTTTTACTAATGGTCCAATATAATATTTCATACTCTCAAACAGGAACAACAGACAAAAACGATAAGCCACAAAAGATTTATATTGGCACCTTTTTTAATAAGGGTAACAAGAATTATAACAACGATCGATTTAATGCATATTCAATTCATACAAATATTCTGAGAGACTATTTTGGATATTCATTGGAAGCTGGGTTTTTGCATAATACTGAAGAAGGAAGAGATTATTGTTATGGAGAAATGCCAGAAGAATATAGCGTGAGTTACAATACCTTATACTTTTATCCAAAAGTTAAAATATTTTTCAAAAACTTTGGATTAGACGTGGGTCTTGTGGCTTTAAAACAAGATAGAGGGTGGTGTGAAAATATAGAAAAAAATTGGGGCATCTTTACTGGAGAAATAAAACTGGGGAACCTAAACAAAATATATCTCTCTGTTGGGAATGCTGACAACTTTATGCTGGCAAGAAATTCTGATTTACTCAAATTTGGCATAGGATATACTATTAAAAAATATGATTCAGATTTTTGGATTGGAAAATCTGGAAAAGGATCACTATGGGGCTATGAAATTAAATATAGGATAAAGATAAACGATCATTTCTATCTAAAGGGGGCCGGTAGTTACCATGACAACTTACAAGCACGCAAACTTGAACAACACAAAGAAGTATACAGCTTTAGAATAGGACTAGACTATTATTTATCTAAATTCAAATAAAAACCGGGGAAGAATGCTGCAACATTCTTCCCCTTAAAAAGAATGTTCCCAAAGCTTCCAACTTTAATATCATCAACTGATGATATCGGGCAATTCTTTTTATAAGCAATAAATATATAGAAAGGAGAAACCAAAAGAAACCACAATATCCTATTAAAATATAATTTACTTAAAACAAAAAGATGTAATTTTATTATTTATGGAGAAATTTCTAATGAAAAAGTCAGTATTATTGATTCTTGTTATGTTTTTACCCGTATTACTATATTCTATTTCCATTCCTCGGTCAAGATTCTTTGATTGGGAATATTCGGGATATCCAGGTAACATTCCTTACGCAAAAGAAAGTGTTAATATTAATGATTATTATGATCCGGTGGATGGCTATGGGCAAGCGCTGCTTGATGCAATTGCAGATGTCAACGAG
>CAYPHA010000015.1:0-21891 GCA_964410215.1 uncultured Calditrichota bacterium
AACCTGGAGCACCAAGCGCCTTTTTTTAGAGGCTCCCGCGAGCATGGCGAATAACATATTATTAACTAGAATGATGAGAGATCGGCGATCTCATATTTTTTAAAATGCAAAACACATGTTTTTCGCTTAAATAAATTCTCTAATGCCTTCAAAAACAAAAGGTTGACCCCGGGCAAAAAACGGATAAATGCCCTGCAATAAAAAAATAATTGTGAGCATAGGGCCGGTAATGGTGCGACAACGTCCGTTACAGCCAAAAGTACATAACGGATATCCGTTTACAACCTGTAACCAGCCGGACCACCGCTGTAAATCGCACAACACAACGGGAATACTCACGTAATAACCACTCAGATAATTCTCATAAATAATATAAACATCAATGTCAGAAGATCAAATGAAATAGCGCACCTTTTGATTAATATTTGACCCCTTACCCCGCTGCATTACCGAAAAATGCGGTTTTTTGTGTGGAAAACGAAAAAGCCGGTGATCATATAATAAAAGAAATTACAACCAAATGCGGAAAATGAAGGTTCCTATGACGATACAACCCCTGATGCAGCAGGTGCGAAATCTGATACGAACCAAACACTACAGCATCCGCACCGAACAGGCCTATACCGGATGGATTAAACGCTTTATCCTCTTTCATCATAAGAAACACCCGTCCGAAATGGGCGCCGTACAGATTAATGAGTTTCTGACCTACCTCGCCGTCCGCGAACGCGTGTCAGCTAAAACGCAAAGCCAGGCCCTTAATGCCCTGGTTTTCCTCTACCGGGAAATACTCAAGCGGGAAAAGTTCGATATCGGTGATTTCGTGAAAGCGAAACGGAAAAAAAATATACCACTTGTGCTCACAACCCACGAAGTCGAACGGCTGTTCCTCGAACTGCGCAATCCCTATAAACTGATCGCCGGACTGCTCTATGGATCCGGACTCCGGCTGATGGAAGCACTGCGCCTGCGCGTAAAAGATGTCGATTTTAAATATATGCAGGTGACCGTACACGATGGAAAGGGTAGTAAAGACCGCGTCACCATGCTCGCCGGATCCTGTGCCGATGACCTGAAACGACACCTCAGGAAAACGAAAATTATCTTCGAAGAAGATCTCAGCGCCGGCTTCGGCGAAACCTACCTGCCCTATGCGCTGGCCCGCAAATATCCCAATGCGTCGAAAAGCTGGCCCTGGCAGTATGTCTTCCCCGCAAGCAGAATCGCGAAAGATCCACGCTCAGGCGCATTCCGGCGCCATCACATCTCCGAATCCATGATCCAGAGAGAAATTAAAATGGCCGTCCGCCGCGCCGGCATCCTGAAACCGGCAACCTGCCATACCTTGCGCCATAGCTTCGCTACACACCTGCTGGAACAGGGCTATGATATCCGCACTGTCCAGGAACTGCTCGGACATAAAGACGTCCGGACCACCATGATCTATACCCATGTGCTGAACAGGGGAGGGATGGCCGTGAAAAGTCCGCTGGATCTGCCAAAACCATGATGAAACCGTCTGCCATACCATGAAACGACGGAATATTTGACTAAAAATGTGAATTGTAAAATATATATATGTATATTAAAAACCGGATTTATGGTAACCGCTAATTATAACCGATGAGGCATTTATGAAACCCGTAGAACGACGTTTGTTCCTGGATCGTTTCCTGAAATATGTATCGTTTGATACCCAGTCCACCGAAGAATCGGACACCTATCCCAGCACGATGAAACAGCTGGAATTGTCGCGCTACCTGGTCGGTGAACTGAAAAAAATGAAGCTGCAGGACGTGATACTCAATGAACACGGCTACGTCTTCGCCACACTGCCGGCGAATGTGGATTATGACGTCCCCGTAATCGGCCTGATCGCCCATGTCGATACATCCCCCGATGTGAGCGGAAAAGATGTCAATCCCCAGATCACAGAAAATTACCAGGGCGGTGATATCGTGCTGAAAAACGATACCAGCCAGGTAATTGAATATGATATGAACCCGGCATTGAAAAATTGCCACGGACATGACATTATAACCACGGACGGCACAACCCTGCTGGGGGCCGATAATAAAGCCGGTATCGCCGAAATCATGGGCGCCGTCGAATACCTGCTGCAAAATCCCGATATCCCCCATGGTAAAATCCGCATCGCCTTCACCGTCGATGAGGAAGTGGGCACGGGAACGAAATTTTTCGATGTAAAAGAGTACGGAGCGGATTATGCCTATACCATCGACGGCGAAACCGCCGGCGAGGTGGAAGACGAAACCTTCTGCGCCGATACCGCCATCGTTAAACTGTCCGGTGTAAATGTCCATCCCGGCTATGCCAAAAATAAACTGATCAACGCCGTGAAAATGGCCGCCGATCTGATTGAACGGCTGCCCAAAGATAAAATGTCCCCGGAAACAACCGAAAAACGCGAAGGCTATCTCCATCCCCATGTCATTAAAGGCGGAGTGGAAGTCACCGAGGTCGTTTTCCTGGTCCGTGATTTTAACGTCGATGGCCTCCATGAGAAAGAAGACTACCTGAAAAAATTGTGCGCGGAAATTTCGAAGAAGTATGCACCGGCCAGCGCGGCACTGGAAATCAAGGAATCCTACCGGAATATGAAGTATAAACTGGATGAACATCCCCACGTGACCGATTATGCCGTCGAAGCGATCGAACGGGCCGGACTTAAACCGCTTAAAAACCTCATCCGCGGCGGTACGGACGGTGCACGCCTGTCGTTTATGGGATTGCCTACACCGAATATTTTTACCGGCGGACATAATTTCCACAGCAAAAAAGAATGGATCTCCATCCAGGATATGCAGAAAGCATCGGAAACCATCGTCCAACTGGTACAGATCTGGGCCGAAAAAAGCAGATAGGACCGATCATGACGGATAAAGAACCTAAACCGGTCAGCATCGACCAGATTAGTGACGAGGTGCTGACCGTCACCTGGGACGACGGCCATAACAGCATCTATTTTATTAAGGATTTGCGAAAGCGTTGTCCCTGCGCCCGCTGCGCCGCGCAGAAGGAAAAGGAAGGCGATACCTCCAACCCGCTGCGCGTTATTACCATGGCGCTGGATGATGTCAAACTGATCGCCTGGGAATATGTCGGACGCTATGCGGTTTCGTTTAAGTTCAGCGACGGCCATAAAACGGGTATCTATACATACCCGTATCTGCGCAGTATTTGTCAGTGTGATGAATGTGATACGGAAGGTTCCATCCGGATTCAGGGCCCGCTAAAAACCGGTTAACAGCGCCGTTGCATTATTAGCTAAATTGGATTATATTTAGGGCTCATTTTTTAAGCCACCGTAGCTCAGCTGGTAGAGCAGTTCACTCGTAATGATCAGGTCAGCGGTTCGACTCCGCTCGGTGGCTCAACTCTCATCCGCGCCATCTGTGTCATCCGTGTCATCCGTGTAATCAGTGATCCCCTCCGTGCCATCCGTGTCATCCGTGTAATCCGTGATCCAGCCTATCCCGCTCCTCATCACTCAGACTCTCCCGCGTCGTAACCGGTGAAATCAATACAAGCAGCTCATTGAAATCAATATCCCTGAGCAAAGCAACGGTCGAATCGAAATCGCCACGGAAAATAAAATAATTCGGCACAATAACCGTGTTGTAATATTCCTTGTAACGATCGTTATCATGGGCATGATGCCATAAAACGATCAGGCTTTCCACCGCCTTCTTCAGTAACTTTTTTTCATCGGAAATGGGTGTAATGTCCGCTGCCGGTACCTCGTTATCCGCCTCGACGCAGCGGTAATTGCCAACTTTGATCTGGTTTTCAATGGCGAAAAAAATGCTCTTCAATCGTGGATTAACAAAATCCGTACATAAATGATACATGGAGGTCGCCCGATCATATGATTATGTAATAAGTACCAGGATAGAAAATGTTATCGGCCTGTTTTGGAAAAACAAAAGTAAAAAATGACCGGCACCGCCGTGAAATTGATATAAAAAGACAGCAATTGTTTGAGTTGCATCCCCGGCCGCGTTAAATTAACAAACCGGTCTAACGAATGATCTTTTTATGAATCAAAATAGTAATCCATTTGCCCGGCGTGTGGAAGAAGCCGCCCTGAATGCCTGGCCGGCATTGCGGCAGGTTTTGTACGATGGCTGGTTGCTGCGTTTCGCAGAAGGCTATACCAAACGCAGCAATTCGGTGAATATGATCGGCAGCTCCATACTGAAACCGGAAGATAAAATTACCCGGTGCGAAGGCTTCTATACCGCATTGAAATGTCCCCCCCTGTTCAGAATCGCTACCGTCCATGATTATGCAGAACTGGATGACTGCCTGGCTGCCGCAGGTTATCGAAAGCTGGAGCCGACGCTGGTTATGGCCCTGGATATGCGACATTTCAGGATGCAACCGGTGCGGGCTACCAGTGATTTCAATGATCAGGTAGCCGATATCTGGCTGAAACACTATTATGATCTGGGCCGGTTCGGTAAAGATCATTATAATACCCATAATCAAATATTGAAATCCATCGTACCGCGCAAGTTGTTCGCCGAACTTAACTATAAAGGCCGCCCGGTTTCCATGGGCATGGCCGTTACCGAAGGCTGGCTGACCGGCCTCTTCGATATACTTACCGGGGGGGAATTCAGAAGATCCGGGTTCGGCTTCGAACTGGTGACGGGACTGCTGCAATGGGCACAGGTTAACGGCGCCCAGTGGGCCTATCTGCAGGTTATTGAATCCAATATCCCGGCCATTCAGCTCTATCAAAAGCTGGGATTTAACGTAATGTATCATTACTGGTATCGGATCAAGTCAGATGTGACCTTGTGATCGGGATATTGTATGATATTCAAGAAACAGAAGGGAGTCCGGAAATGTCAAAATTGCTGGTTACCATTTGTATGACCATTATACTGTCTGTATCCTGTTCCACGAAACACGATACCCGGGATTATCGCGCACTGGTGGATAAGGGTGCTTTTAAGAAGGCGGAGGAGCTGATTGAAATGAAACTGCAGGAAAAAAGGATTCCGGAAGAAACCAGGCGGGACCTCACGTTTGAACAGGAACGCATGAAACGAATACGCAGGGATTTCAATAAAACGGAAGACGAAGTGCTGAAGGAAATACGGGAAACCATGCCGGACGCCGGCAGGGAAGATCTGCGCAGATGGGAAGAGAGCAAGGCACTGGAATTCATGATCATCGATGGCGAAAAACGCTATTTTGCCCGCGCTGCACGTAACCTGTTCAGGATTGACGATGATGCGCGGAAAGCCTGGGAGGAAATCCATGGTGGTTATGACCTCAACCAGCCCCGCAGGATTAACCTGGAGCGCCATCTGAAAAAAGTGATGGAAACAGCGCTCGAAACAGATCAGCCTTACGTATGTCCGGCCCGCTTCCGGATTAAATATACCATTAACGTGAATGATGGTGCGGTGCCGGTGGGTGAACAGGTGCGCTGCTGGATACCCTTTCCCAGGGAAATTGAGCCGCGGCAGACTAATATAACACTTTTACGAACCGACCCGGAAGCGCATCAGCTGGCGGATAACAGCCGGCTGCAACGTACGATCTATTTGGAACGCATTGTGACCGAAGATGAACCAACCGCATTCACGGTTGAATATGAATTTACCAATCATGCCGTTTATAAGGATGTCGATCCCGAAATGGTTGTGCCGGTGGATCCGGATGGAGCGCTTGCGGAATATCTGAAAGAAGTGCCGCCGCATATCGTCTTTTCAGAAGAATTGAGAACACTTTCGACGAACATCATAGGGACCGAGACAAACCCCTTCCGGAAAGCGCAGAAAATATATCAGTGGATCGATGCGCATATCCCCTGGGCTTCGGCGCGGGAGTATTCCACAATCCGTAACATCAGTTTGTATCCGGCGGTTAATGGGCATGGCGATTGCGGCATTAAGGCCATGATGTTCATCACCCTCCTGCGCATGAACGGCATACCGGCCCGCTGGCAGTCGGGATGGGAATTTCAGCCTCCGACACATGACAGTATGCATGACTGGGGGATGGTCTGTTTTGAACCCTATGGCTGGATGCCGATGGATGTGGATTACGGCCTCCGCAAAAGCGATGATGAAGCGTATAAATGGTTTTACCTGACCGGCATGGATGCCTACCGGCTGATTTTTAATGATGATTTTTCAAGACCCTTTATGCCTGAAAAAGAACACCATCGCTCGGAAACGGTCGATTCACAGCGCGGTGAACTGGAATGGGCAGGCGGTAACCTGTATTTCGATCAGTGGTCCTGGGATATGGATTGGGAATTATTGTCTGATTCATCTATAAAATAGCCGGACGTCGGTATAAAAGAAGAATTGCCGGAATTAGTAGTTAAAACCGGCAATCCAAGACCACATGTTAGGGAGGTATGAGAGGAGATCGTAGCGTCAGTTCTTTGCGAGAATGACAAGGTATTTCATTTTCCAAAATGATTCCGGATTGATAATTTCGAGAACCGTATGGTTATCCGCTTGTTCCGTCATGTGATAGGAATCGGGGTCATGGGAAGAAATAATTTTTACAGCTTTCATCTCGGACGCGATCCGTATACTGTCGGTTTCGGTGATGTCGGCAGGCGTGAAGTATGCATTATCGATATCTTCAGCGAGCGTGGTGGTGCGTCCTAATCCAAGTATCCCCCCGCGTTTGTCGATAATGTTTTTCTCCCGCAGGTCTGAATCATTACCAATGATGTAATAAGCGGTGTTCAGCCTTTGTTCCTGAACGGCTGCCAGTTCCGCTTTCTCCTGGAGTTTACTCTCTGTTTCCGCTACCAGTTCAGTCAACTGACTGATTTCCGAACGCAGGGAAGCGATTTCCGCTTCCTTCTCGTTAATAAGTGTGCTCAGGTTCTCAATGGTCTTTTCCAGTTCTACATATTTTACCTCGGAATCGCTCATATTGTTGCGCAGCCGGGTGATTTCCTTCCGGCTGTTGGCGATATAGGTATCGATGCTGGTCAGGTTGGTCATGATTTTTTCCCGCATCTCCACCGTTTTGTCACCCTCGAGTTCCTGGGAATAACGCATCAGTAAACCCTCACGCTTTCTGATTTTTTCGAGATAGTCATATACATCATTGACCGTCTTGGTGTACTCTTCGATATAACCATCTTTGAGCTTTGACTGCTCTTCCAGCAGATCCTTTTCCATCTGCAGTTTCTGCTGCGTCTCCTGCAACTCTGTATTTTTATTCTGATCCGTACAGCCAATCATGGCCAGTATGACAATAAAAACAAAAATTCTCATCGCTGTTCATCTCCTGTGAATAAAGTAAATTTGCAAACCGCCTTACCCCAAAGGCATCACTGAAAGCTTCAAATACCATGCCAACCTACTATTTCCTGGAACAAAATTCCCCCCTATCAAGGGGGGCTAGGGGGTGTAAAAAAGGCGCAAGGAACAAGGAACAAGGAGCAAGGAGACAGGAAGCAGGTGACAGGAACTGAATTCTTCCTATCAGGGAGGGCCGGGGGGAGGGTTAAAACTGTATAAATATTTTACACTTTCTGGAATTATTTTTGCCCCACCACCAGGTAAAACCCACTCCGTTCTTCACATTCCACAACATGAAAACCATACGAAGCAATCCGTCCGGCCAGCTTTTCCGCCGGCGGAAGCCGGTCACCGGCGACCACTTCATTCTTGCCGGCATGCATGGCATTCAGCTCTTCGTGATTCATCAGGTGCAGGATAACGATGTAACCCCGCTTTTTTAAAACACGGCGGATTTCGGTGGCAACATCCTCCGGGTTATGGAAATGGGGGTAGACAGAAAAGCAGACGACACTGCCGAGACGTTCATCGCCGATGGGCATGTGGTGGGCATCGGCCTGGAGGAAACCGTGATGATTGAGGTGCACGAATTTTTCTCGGGCTACGCGCAGCATCTTCCCGGCAACATCCATTTCAAAGACAAAATGGCCGTATAACTGCTGCAGGATCGGCAGAAGAATGCCGGTGCCGCTGCCTGCGTCGAGGATAGGAGCAGGCAGCTCTGGAATCCGCTGACGAAAAATGTCGGTAAGCCTGCTGACGTTATCCGGATCATTCAGTATATCCCACTCCGTCGCCAGATCGTCGAAAAAAGCGCGTTGCTGCAGAACATGTCGCATCAGTTGTTCTCCATAAAATCACGGTTTATCAGTTGAGGAAAGCGCTGCCGGATCAGGACCATTGCCGGCGGAATCGTGACCAGTTGTAAAACGATACCGGGCAGGCCGGCTGTGACAAGGGCCACGGAAAACAGAGGATGATCCAGTCCGAACAACGGTGACAGAATATAAACAAGTACGAGTAATACAATTCGATCCAGCAGAATACCGGCTATAAGGGCCAGCCAGAACGACTTTTTCAGGTGCACATGGATGATGGATATCGTGAGGGCAATGATAATCAATTCCACGAGCATCACCGGCAGCACAGGCGGCGCGATCGGCGGCATACCTGTTATGGCCCAGGAAACCACGGGACAAAGGACAGCCAGCGTCAGGGCAAAACGCCAGCTCAGCAGCATGCTGCCCAGCATGATCGGAAGAAACATGGGCAGGAATATACTGCCCAGACCAACCAGGTGGAAAAACTGGGGCAGAACGATGCCCAGGGCGACGAATAAAGCCGTTAACGGAATCTGCCGGATATACTGTTCCTGCACCGCATCCCCCTACGGCGTCAGCCGGTATGTCAAACCGGCCATCACGTGAAAACCCGGTGCTTTGTAAGATGGCAAAATGTCATAGTCGGTATCCAGCAGGTTCTTCAGCTTCAGCTTGAAATCCACGTCACTGAAATTATAGGTGAACGAAAGGTTCAGCAGATTGTAATCCGGAAGTTTCATTGCCTTGTCATTGCCTGCGAAGATACCGGATACGTACTTCCCGAACAGGATGGCGTGAAACCGGTCCCATCGGGTCATCAGCATATACTTGAATTGCTGTTCCGGGTTGAAGGCGGTCAGGTCATCCGGATCCAGGTAACTGTAAGAAAGTTGGATGCCGGTCTGTTCCATGGGATATACCCTGAGTTTCGTCTCCAGGCCATACTGGATGGCTTCGCCACTGTTCTGGAACAGGAACAACGGTGGGGGACTGGGATTGGGCAGAGTCTGGATCAGGTTTTGTGCGTCATTCCGGTACACGGCGACCTGTATGGAATTCTGACCATGAAACCGGTACTGGCTTCCGATTTCAACGCTGGTTATGCGTTCCTCTTCCAGGTCTTCGTTGGCCGAGGGAAACAGGTATAAATTCATCAGGGTTGGTGTCCGGAAACCGGTCTGGTAGTTGGAATAGACGGTCAGATCGGACCGGGGATTGATACTGATACCCAGTACCGGTGCCACACTGTGAATGGGCAGCGAATTGTACTGATAACGTACACCGGCTTTAAAATGCACCATCCGGAACGGATTAAAAAACCCCAGCAGGTAAGCACCGCTTGTGGTAAGCTGCTGCGCCTCTTCGTTCACGCTGGGCTGTCCGTTGGGCAGATAGGCGTATTTATTTTCCGCCTCCCCGCCGTAATGAATAAGATCCAGCCCGGCGGCGAAACTGTAGGTAGAGGCCGCCTTCCACTGCTGGTAAACGGAAAAGCCGTAAGAAAAATCAGTCGATTCGAACCCATCGTAAAAACGGTGCCGGCCCTGGTTGGTGTAAAGCTGGACCGATCCGTTGAGCGATCGGGATGTATTCTCTAATTTAACCTCACCGGTCCCCCGTTTGATATCACCGTAACCGCCGATATTCAGCGTATCCGTGTTACCGCGGGAAGGATCGTCAAACTGGTAAGGCACATAACGGCCACTGACCGAAAGATTCCACACCGGGTTGAGCTGATACTGCCAGCCGCCCTGGAAATGATACGATTCAAAGGACGTCTGGTCCAGATGCCCTTCCGAATATTTCCGGCGCAGCGTGAAATGAGCGCCGCTGTTGCTAAAACGCCGGTTGACATTGATACCGACATTGTAGGTGTTGAAGGAACCCGCTTCAGCCGAAAATTTTACGGGTGTCTTATAATCCGGATTGGTGACCAGGTTGATCACACCCCCCATGGCGTTGCTGCCGAAAACCGTCGAAGCCGGACCGGCAAGGATTTCCGCCTGCGCGATGTCATCCATCCCGTAAACATCGGGCAGGGGATGACCGAAAATGCCCATGAAATCCGGGTGACCGTTGAGCAGAACCAGGACACCCGTATTGGGCTGTCCGCCCTGTCCGCGCAGGTATAGCTGCCCCGAACCGGCCGTTCCCACACCGTATCCCATCACCTTCTTTTCGAAAAGGAAAGCGGAAGGAAAATGAATATCAACCACCTCGAGCGCGGAATGCACAGCCAGGTCGCGGATTTGTTCCCGTGGCACCAGCTGGTAGCTGTAAGCAATATTTTTTATGGACGTTTCATAGCGGTTGGCGACAACCACGATGGAATCCCTCATCTCGTAAACGGTAAGGGAATCATCCGGGGAATGCGCTGTCAGGGTACCTGTGACCGCGAGAATCAGAATAATCAGGCGGTTCATTTTTTGCATAGTGAAGGCTCCTTGATTCTATATGTTATAAGGCGCTTTGTTTAATACGTGCATTCAAAAAGCCGTGACCGGACGTATGCTGCATGGACAGGGGTAGTTCAAGGTCATTTGCCTCAAGCAGTTCCCTGTTACTGAGGATCTCAGCCGTTAATCCGGTACCGGCAATCTTCCCCCGGTTAAAGATATAGACACGGTCACAGGTTTCCATAACCATGTCCAGGTCATGGGAAGTGATAAGCAGTGTATGATCACACCGTTGAATCCAGTTGATAATCTTGCGGCGGTGCGCCGGATCCAGCATGATGGTCGGCTCGTCCATGGCGAATATGGCCGGCATCATCGAAACGATCGTGGCGATGGCAACCAGTTTGCGCTCGCCGTAACTGAGCTGTAGGCCGAACCGGTCTTCAAAACCCTCCAGACCGACATCCTCCAGGGCATGGTGCACGCGCTCACGGACTTCTTCTGTTCCCAGACCGAGGTTCAGGGGGCCGAAGGCCACATCCTCGTAAACGGTTGGTGAAAAAAGCTGGTCATTCGGATTCTGAAACACCAGTCCCAGGATCGACTTCACCTGCCGGGAATAACGGGTCTCTACAGGCACACCGAACAGGGATATGGAGCCGTCAAAAGGGCGCAGGCCGTTTAACAGAGTCAGAAATGTGGACTTGCCGGCGCCATTAGGACCGATAATGGCTGCTTTTTCACCACCGCGGATCTCGAGGGAAACATCTTCGATAACCCGTGTTGTACCGGAATAGGCAAAGGATACATTGCTGCAGGAAACCGCCGGCTGGTTATAATCGGCGGATATCATCGGCTTTTTCACATGAATACCTTTATAATGATGATCAGCAGGACGGTAAAAACAAGCAATAACGAGTCGGCAAATCGCCATCGCAATCCCTGCTGGCTGAATATACGACCCGTAAATCCGCGGCTGATCATGGCCATGGTAACCCGTTCGCTCCGGTCGATCACACGAATAAAATAGACAATAGTCATCCGGGCGATAATACCAAAGCGCTTCCGGAATGATAAATGGATATAACGGGATTGGTACGCTAAATATTGCTGATAGAGTTCTTCCTTCAGAAGGTAGATATAATAGGCCAGGAAGTAGAGAACGGCTGTCAACCAGGAAGGCAGACGAAACGATTCCAGGCTTTTCATCAATTCCTGGGCCGTGGTGGTGGTCAACAGGATCAAAGTCCCGGAAACAACCAGTATGAATTTTATATTGAGTCCGATGAACTGTAAAAGGCCGGAAGGATAGATGGAAAGAAAGGAAAATTGAAGTAACGGGATCTCCGATGCATCAAACGAACGAAATGGTAACACGATGCTGATAAGAAGCATCATGGGCAAGACACGCAGGATCATTTTAATGTAATAACGCAGCGGTTTACCACCGAGAAATAACAACCCGCTGAAAACAAGGCTTAAGGAAACGGTCTGCAGGGGCTGATGAACGCGTAAGGACAGGACAGCTGCTAAAAGAAACAGGGTCATAAGCAGCTTGCTGCGCGGATCCCTGTCCGCTAACAATCCCGAAGGCGCATTTTCTGTATGGATATTCAGTGTGGATAACATAAAAATAAGCGTGTTACAATTTTATAAAATGTAACACGCTTGACCGGCAGATGCAAACAAAAAAACCTGACCCACCCCGTCTCCCGGCAAGCCGGGATCTACCCCTCCCTGCAGGCAGGGAGGGGCCGGGGGAGGGTTAAAAACGACTATCATCCCACGAACGAAGCTCCCCCTTAGCAAAGGGGGTTGGGGGGATGTAAAAGAACCCAGAGCCCAGAACTCAGAGCCCAGACTCCATTCTCTGAGCGCTAAGCTCCGCCACCTGAGTTCTTCCCCTGTCATCCTCTACCTACTTTACCGCAACCGGATTCCGCACCGGCCGCAGCATATTCTCATGATGAATAGGAAATTCCATCTCCTGCATATGACAGATAGCGCATTTCATATTGGAGCCGATCGGATACGGTTCACCGCTGTATTGAAGCGGTTGCAGGACATCCCGCTTCGCCTCGAACGGATTAATGGCCGCATACAGCGCGTGTGGAGCACCGTGACAGGCTTCACAGCGGATACCGACATTGTCCGTACGCATGCGATACAGGTCGGCACCGCCCTCCGTCCAGGTATTGAACGCGTTGACCCCCTCCACAGGCTGTTCATAATCCTCGTGGCAGTTCATGCAATCCGGTTGATTCAGCCAGGGGGCTCTGGGATTGACCTCATCCACACTGGCCACGTGCGTCGTTTCCAGATGCTTCATCATTCGCTCTGATGACGGATTATCAATTTGACCTTTAAGCAGGGCCAGACCGTGTTCATCCATGGTCCCGTGGCAGTCGATACAGTCGATACCCAGGCTGTTATGCACACCGCGGGAACAACGTGTACTGCCTTTCGCCCGGGCGGGGTGGCACATGGCACAGGCTTCAGCCCCCTGCACATGCATGTAGTTGGCATGAAATCCGTGCATGGAAGTGGACAGGTTGTTAGTTCCTTCCTTACCTTCCGCTCCGATAGCCGGATCCGCGTGACAACTCTGGCATAAAGTCGGTTTTCCGTCCAGCGCCTGTTCGTAAAGGTCGGTGCCACTCAGACGGTCATGTGCCTGCAGGATGTTCAATGCCGTTTCTTTCCCCATTCCCGAAGAAAGTGCCGGCTGACCCCAATCGCCGCCGTGGCAGTTAATACAGCCAATTTCAGAAGAAGTGGGCGCGACCACCTGCGTTTCTGCCAGAAGTTCACCCGATGCGGCATCCCGGGCTTCCACTTTGAACAGCGGATAGGCATTATAGGTGCCATCGTCCTTATAAGGCACCACCGGGATCATTTTGGCGATGAAGGCGTCGGAATCCTCGTTAATGTCGAAGGCGCCCTGCATTCCAAGCCCGGCCAGCCCCACATTATCTTCAAGTTTTGCACCAAACAATTGTTCACTGTATTCCCAGAAAGCCACATGACGGGATGGATGTTCGAATCCCGGCTCAACAGCAAATGTCAGCTCAACGCCCTCCGTTACGATGGATGGGGTCGCTCCGCGTTTGATGAGCTGGGCTTCCAGGGTGTTGGCCGGCGGCAGGATCGAAAACCAGGGGTCACCATCAAATAAACAGTGCATGCCCAGGTCATTCCAGGCCAGCAGAACGTAGTCCGATTTCTTCATGTCAAAAGGCGGTATTTCCGAGGCGATAGACTTACCCTGGTAAGCATCGAGCTCCCGGATGATTTCTTTCCCGGCCAGTTCGGAAGTGATATACATGGCCAGCGCTTCCTTTTCGGCCTCGGTTCCGACAAAAACCGGCATGTACGGATTGACTTTGCCCTGACCCGTCAGCAGGGCCATTACACCGTTGTAGCTGAAGATATCTGTCTGCGAAACGACGTCATTGCGGATACCGTTGACCGTATGGCAGCTCAGGCATTGTATATTGAACAGTTCCCTGCCGGCTTCCATGGGATCATTGCCTTCAATTCGTTTTATTGGTGTCCATTTGGCTTGTTTCAGAACACCTTCCGCATTCAATTGATCCGTTTCGCCGGTCATGATCGATGTGCTGTACATGTAACTGCCCAGCACATACGGTTTCCGGGCGACTTCCCGTGTGTATTCGAATCCGCCCATCCAGAACAGGCCTACCAGTACAAGGACAAAAACCAGGATTCTCTGTATGGCCGCCCCGGACTTCATCATGAAATAGAGGCCGAACAGAAAGATGATAATGGAAGTGATCAGCGTGATATTGACCATCGGCGCGGTTTGCGGATTCAGTATGAACGCCAGGATACGGGTATCACCCGGAACCGCGTAATAGTACCACACGGCCGATGGAACGAGTCCCGCAAAAGGATACAGCAGCCATTTGGAACAATAGCGCAGCATCCTGGTACGGAAGGCCGAATCCCTGAGAAATACCGTCGTAACATAGCCGAACAGGCCGGCGATGATCATGGACATGAAACTCCGAAAGAAAAGCGAAGGAAAGAAGGTCGGATTGAAAAAGCCATGCCAGAAGTTTTGTGTCTCAAGCCATGATCCCGGCGTCAGCATGAAACTGAGTATGCCGTTGATGATGAACAGGCTGAGCCAGGCAAACAGGGCATAGAGAAAAGCGATGTTCTGGCGTGTCTTTTCCTCCAGCCGGTCGAACTGGTAATGGTACACCAGCAGAGCCGTGATCTCGCCCAGGAAGAAGACCCACTCGATAGCCCAGCCGAAAACAAATGCGTGGATCAGTTTGGACGTCGCCGCCGGATGAACCAGTCCGATGATAAACCAGATCCCTACGCCGGTAACACCACCGAAAACCATGGTCAGTAACAGAAAGAATTTCGTGTGTTTTTTAACGTAGGCCAGCATATCCCTGTCATTACGCTTACCGGCCACCAGGTCCGATATCCAGATAAACATCCCACCCCCGACAGCGAGGTGGGCAATATAGACATGAAGGATGGCGATCAGGGCGATAAACGATCCGCCCCCGATGGTCGGAATTTCCCAGATTGGATAATTCATGCGCTTGCCCTCCTTTCATCCGCTTTTACAGCCGCACGGACCATGTAATTAACCGATACGAGCCCGATGATGAATACGACCAGGAAGAGTATGAGAACAGAATACTGTGGAGTCAGCGAAAGTTCGGAAAGGGAAAAGTACCTGCTCAGATAGGCCGATCGCAGCAGCGCCCGGATACCGATCATGAACACGATAATGGCAAGCAGATGATACAGGGTCAGAAACAGCTTTCCTTTGAATGCAAAATAGATGGACATCAATGCCGTCAGGATGCCCAGGGTCATCAGAATTGTGTGTAACATCCCCTGTCCCATGTAGAGCATCATGATTTCCCGCGGCTGCGCCAGCAGAAACCAGCAACCGACCAGGACCTGGATGATCGTCGCCCATCCGAAGATCTTCAAACCGGTCCGGATTTTCGCTTCTGCTGCCTCGGACTGTTTTTTCCTGCGCAGATGCCAGATGATCGCCGTAAAAAGACCGGCAATCGCCACCGAGGCGGTCAGAAAATGCAGGTAGCGCGGCAGCAGCATCGGATCACCGAGGTTAAGAATCAGTCCGTCGCGCGCCTCGAAATAAGCCTGCCACTTATCCGGGTGCAGCATGAGGGTCATGTTGTTGACGAAAATAAATGCGATATACAGAAATATCGCCAGCGATACACCCAGTGCCGTGATCGAAAGGATGCGGTTGGTTTCGTATTTATATGAATGCATGTAGGTGCCGTAATAGGCAATGATGAGAAGTGGGATGATTAAGATCCAGAAGGTTGCCATCAGCACGGAGCTGGTATACAGGAAATGGCCGTAAAGGACCTGGATGAACAGCAGGGGAGCCACTCCGAAATTAATGCCCAGGGCCAGACTGGTGGGGATTTTATGCACCAATCCTCCGAAAAACGAGGATTGTATGGGTTCGTTGTTACCACGTAAGCGCGAAAAAAACATGATGATGGTCCCGCCGACCACGACATTGATAACCAGGATATGGAGCAGAAAGGTCAGCAAGTCGAGAAATTCAAATACACCCCAGTGTGCCGGGATGGTATCCGGGACCGGAATAAGGCTTTTTGGGTCCATGGAAATACTCCGATCAGTGATTAAAATTGGAATTTGTTAACTGGAAGGTTCTATCATACACATACAATTAACTTATATTGCAAACAAAATGCAATAAAAATTTTCAATGCCTGGAAGGCCGCAATTAAAAAGGGTATAGGATGATAATCCAGAGTGGGAATCCCCTCCCCCCCCAAAAAATAGCCGATCCTGAATGATGATGATGCCTCTTAACTCATATTTTTAGTTTTAATAAATCCACCTTTTTTGAATATTTCGTTTGCTTATCAGAAACAGAAGAATAGAAAAGAAAAGTAATACCGACAAACTGATTCCAAATCCAATATGACCGTTCTGGTTTATGGCTGTTTTTAACATATCGGCCCCATAAGTTAATGGAACCGAATAGGACAGGGGACGCAGAAACAGGGGAAGCTGACTGATAGGGATAAACAAACCGCATAAAAAAACCATGGGGAAACGAAAAAAGTTGGAAAAGGTTTGTGCTTCAAAAACTTCATTGACTGAAACTGAAATGAAAAGTCCTAAAAAAGTGGAAGTGATGGCAATAAAAATAACGCTCAAAATAAGTATCACCCAATCGATATTTGAAACGGGAATGAAAAATAAAGCGATGAGAACAGGTACAAACGCATTGAAAATGCCGAATAAAATCGCGCCCAGTGTTTTTGCCAGCATCAACCATGTGAGACTGATGGGTGAAAGCAGCAACCTGTCAAATGAACGGCTGCGACGCTCAAACGTGATAGTCACGGCAAGTAGTGACGTCGTGCCGAAAAGGATGGACAGTGCCATTATACCAGGCAGAATACTACGGACATCCACCGGCGTTTGAGATTTAAGAAAAAACATCAGCATCCAGGCAAACGGAAAAATAATACCCCAGCTGATATTGGGAGGCTTCAGGTAGTAATTACGGAAATCCTTGAGCATAATATTCCAAAAGGCAACAGCTGATTTCATTTTTTCTTACCTTCCTTTTCTTTCTTCATAACATCCTGTTCGATGCCTGTGATTTTAACAAACACTTCTTCCAGCGACGGTTTGATAATTTTGGCCTCCATCACTTTTATCCCGCAGGAATCAAAAAATGATAGAAACGGCATTAAATCGAATGACGTTTCCGAACGAACCTGAAAAACGGAATCCTGAATCTGCGTTAACTTGCAAGGGCTGAATTGCCGACAAAATTTCTGCTCGAATTGCTGGAGTTGAACAGCACTGACAAATGAGAATTGGATAATATTCTCCTTTTGAGCGTCTTCCATCAATTTATGAATTGTACCTGTTTTTATAATATGTCCTTTTACAATGAACGCAATTCGGTCACAAAGTCGCTCTGCTTCTTCAATGTAATGCGTGGTCATAAAAATAGTGGTACCTGCTTCATTCAGGTTTTTAATCAATAACCGTATCTGACGTGCGCTGGCGACGTCGATTCCCGTTGTCGGTTCATCCAGAAACAATACCCCTGGTTTGTGAATTATTCCTGCTGCAATGGTGAGTTTCCGTTTCATGCCTTTGGAGTAGGATTTATAAGGCTTCTTTCCGGCATCGGCCAGATTGAACTGCTGCATCAATATTTTTGCCCGCTGCTCCCGTTCCGTTTTTTTTATCCCGTAAAGTGAAGCACAAAAACACAAATTGTCAAAACCGTCCATTTCATCGTATAAATTACTCTCGTCCGGAACAATACCAATTATTTCCTGTGCCTTCTTAATATTGGCAGTGTAATCGGTACCATTGATAAAGATGCTTCCCGATGTCGGACGCGCCAGACCTGTTAGCATATTTATAGTGGTTGTTTTGCCGGCGCCGTTTGGTCCCAGAAAACCAAAGATTTCGTTTTTAATGACGGAAAAGTTTATATGATCAACAGCAAAAAAACCATCAAATTTTTTGGATAGATTTTTGGCTTCTAAAATAATTTCATGCATTATAGTACCTGTTCTTATTTAAGACAAAATTCCATACCGCATTCCAATATTCTTTTTAATCTCATCGAATCCCCGGTTTTTATTAATATTCAAAGTCTGATAACATTCACAAAAATCATTTCCTTGACACCATCACATACATACATGGCATCAGAATCAATGCCACCAGCATTTCCATCCCCAATCCGCCGATAGCGGCGACGGCCATAGGTTGAAGCATGTCGCCGCCTTCTTCCAGATTCAATGCCAGAGGCAAAAACCCTATCATAGTCGTCACAGAGGTCATGATACGGGGGCGCAGCCGTATTTTGGCGGCATCAAGCACCGCCTGCCCTGGTGGCATTGCGTTACGCTCCTGCAGCTCCCGTGCATAAGTCAGGAGCAATACGCCGTCATTGACCGCCGCCGCCAACACGACCAGCACGCCGATAATGACCGTAGCCCCCAGTGGCAAGCTACTGAGGTACATGAGAAACACCACACCCGTCAGGCAAAACGGCACGCTTCCCAGAATCAACCCCGGCAATTTAAGACTGTTAAACTGAACGGTCAAAACGATAAATGAGAAAAACAAAGCAAAGGCAAGCACGGCAACGACCATTTCCTGCATGTCAGCCATCAGCTCGGCTCTGCCTCCGAAATTGAACACATAACCTGCCGGTCGTTCAAATGCGTTCAAAGCACTCTGCAGCTGATTCACCGCACCGGCTATATCTCTCCCGTCAATATCTGCCTCGATAGTTATCTGCTTGATCTGATTCTCCCTGATGATCTCCACAGGGCCTGAGCCGGGAACCACAATCGCAATGTCCCGCAGCCTGAGGACATCTCCCTGCGCACCGGTAAGCGACAGATTTTCAACATCCTGCCTGGAAGTCAGGTGCTCCTCGGGGACAATCAGTCGGATATCATAATATTCGCCCCCTTCACGGTATTGGGTGGCCACCGCACCTGTGATAAGCGCACGCAGAGATGAAGCCACATCAGAAACCGATACGCCAAGCTCGGCGGCCTTAACCCGGTCCACCATCACCTGGAATTCCGGTTTGGTCAGATCCAGGGAGACAGATACATTTTGGAATTGCCCGATTTCACTGATTTTCCGGGCTGTACGGTTCGCTAATTCCCCGAGGACCTTCATGTCCTGACCACGGACCTGCACAACCACATCCGAGCCACCCATGCCGCCAGAGATCCCCTTGATCGGCATCTGTCTCACCATCGCTTTCCCGCCCGGAGGCTGTAGATTGCCAACGACCTTGCGCAGGCGGGCAACATATTCCTCGGTGCTGATATCCCGGTTTGCCCTGGGGATAAGCTGAATATCCACTTCTCCCTCATTGGCGATCTCATAGGTGGTCGTTCCCCTGAGTTGTCCACCAGCGAGGGTGAAGATGCTTTGGATCAAAGGGTCATCTTTAATCCGCTCTTCAATTTTCCCTAAAGCACGATAGGTCTCATTTACAGAAGTCCCGGTCGGCATCCTGACCTTTACTATGATCCGACCATCGTCAATAAGCGGCAGGAATTCACCACCAAGCCGCCCGAGAAGCGCAAAGGCAACGGTAATTATCAGCGTGAAAACAAGCAGCACGATCCACCGCCCACGTATCATTCGATCCAGAAGCCGACCGTAAGCGTCTGTGAAACGGGCAAACACCCGTTCGAACCAGCCAGCCTGATGTACCTGGCGATTCCCGCCGAACAGGGTTGCCGTGATCATCGGCGTGACCGATACAGACACAATCAGACTGATGAAGACGATGCCGCTAATGACCAGAATCAGTTCATGAAAAAGCAGACTGGTCAGTCCGGGGACGAGAAGAAACGGCAAGAACAGAGCGAGAAACGAAAGTGTGGCAGCTACCAGCGCCGGTCCTACATCGCTGGTCCCCTCGACGGCATGCCCGGCTGCGCCCTGCTCCGGTCTTTCTCGCCGCAATCGCGAAATGTTCTCCACCACGACGATCGAATTGTCCAGCACCACGCCGATAGCAACGACCAATCCCCCGAGGGAAAAGATGTTGATCGAGAAGCCTGCCAGTTTCATAAGGCCGAAGTTGAGAATCAGGGTCAGCGGCAGGGCGATGATCATGACCAATACCTGCCGGACGCTTCCCAGAAATAAATAGACTACAATAATCAGCAACACAGCCGCTGCCATTGCCGCATTGCGTACACCGGTCAGTGCTTGTTTGACGTAAATCGCCTGGTTTTCCACATAATCCAGTTGCAAACCCGCAGGCAGTTCTCCCTTCAGCTCGTCCAGAAGACGGGCCACCCCTTCGGACGTCGTAACGGTATTGGCCTCGGCCTCTTTCAGCACCATAATCTTGACGCACTCACGACCGTTGAAACGGGTAATCACCCGTGCGTCCTCATGCCCGTCGATCACCTGAGCAATATCCCGCAAATAGACTTTCTGATTTCCCTCGCCGGCGACAACGACCGTGCGGATATCGTCAAGATTCGAATACTCGCCCATGGTCCGGGCGATGATCTCCCTTGCCCCAATGGTAATCTGACCACCGGTCTGTTGGACATTTTCGGCGGCGACTTTCCTGATAACCGCATCCAGGGAAAGCCGGTATTTTTCTATGGCGGCGGGATCAAGCAGAATGCGTATTTCACGTTCGAGTCCGCCGACAACTTCAGTCCCGGCTATCCCCCGGACAGCCAGGATGCGATCCTGAAGCCAGTTGTCAGCCCAGTCCCTCAGCTTCACCGGACTCCAGCGGTCGGAACTGACGGTCAGCTGCATGACCGGGAGCTGGGATGGGTCGGCCTTGAAGACAAACGGGGCTTCAATATCTTTCGGCAACTGTTGTTGGGCCCTGGTCAGAGCGGCCAGAGCGTCCTGAAAGGCAATATCGACATCCGCGCCATATTCAAAATAGACGTTCAGGTTATAGATCCCTTCGGTGGAAGAAGATTCAAGGTAGTCCAGGCGATCCACTGTAGACATGAGGCGCTCAACATGATCGGCTATGTCCGTTTCGATCTCCTCCGGTGTGGCTCCGGGCCATTTGATTTGGACCCTGACAAACGGATAGGTGATGTCGGGCAGATAATCCAGCGGCAGACGCCACAGCCCGTAAAGGCCGAGGATGACGAAAGCCAGTACGATGGCACTGGTGGCCAGCCTCCGTCGGACGGCATACTCGGTAATTTTCATTGGTCGTCTCCGGTTTTGCCCGGTTTCCCGGCGGATGTTTCAGGACTGGTATTGTTTGACACCATGCCGGGTTTTCCTGCTTCTGCAATGCGAACGTCAGCGCCATTTTTAAGCTTCTCGTTTCCGGCAACGATGACCTTATCACCCACGCGTATTCCGGAAATTATCTCAATCTGGTTGTCAGCCTCAATACCGGTTTCAACCATTCGAGAAGTGGCTTTTCCATCCTCAAACAAAAAAACAACCCGGCCCTTCGGTGTGTCGACCAATGCCTCCAAAGGCACAACGACGACGTCTTCCGCATTTTTCAGCGACAATGTCAGCCGGGCAAACATGCCGGGGAGCAGGTTGACGGATTTATCCAGAGCGATTTCCACGTTCCGTGTTCGGAGGCGGGAATCCAGATAGGGGTAAACACGCTCGATCATTCCCGGGATGATGTTATCCGGGTAGGCGTCCAGGCTTACATCGACGCGCATTCCTGTGGTGACCTCCGCTGCATGTTTCTCGGGAATTGACGCACGAATGACCAGACTGGCCGGATCGTACATTTCCAGCAGCACTGCACGCGGCGCGACGAACTCGCCCTCCTTC
>CAYPHA010000015.1:21901-74772 GCA_964410215.1 uncultured Calditrichota bacterium
CACATTAATGCGAGATACCACCCCGGCCCACGGTGCCTTGATGATATAGTCCCGGGCCGTTTCCTCAGCCTTGATCAACGAGGCACGGACCTTCTCGTATGCGGCTCTGGCCTGGTCAAGCTGTTCGCCGGGCAATGCCTGACTTTCTACGAGTTGCCGGGTCCGGCTCAGGTTGTCCTCCTCCTTTTTCAGCTCTTCCCGCAGAGAAACGATCAGCGCGTTAACACCTTCTCTTCTTCCTATGGAAAGGAGTGACTCACCCGTTGTTACGCGGTCGGCCTCGCGGACACGGACATCGACTACGGGCCCTTCAGCAGGAGAAGCCAACCGGGCGACCCGATACGGTTCCACGGAGCCGGTCAATTCCAGGGTTTCTGAAATCTTTGACATTTCGACTGTAATGACACGCACTTGAGTAGGCTGCTTCTGCTGGCCGGGTTGTTCCGTTCCCGATTTTTCGGCAGGCTCTCCACTAAAGAAAATAATTCCGGTTGCCGCAATCCCTGTTCCGATGATCAAAATCGTGATCCGGAAAAATTTTTTATTCATTATGCTTTTCATTCTTCTCCTATCGCTAATTTTAATTGCGCTACTGCCGTGTGGTATTCGGCCAGAGAACGATAGTATGTCGTTTCAGATTCGAGCAGGGCGGCCTGTGCATCGAGTACATCCACTATAGCTCCTTTACCGAGATTGTATTTCTGCTGCTCTATACGCAGACTCTCCTTAGCCTGGGCAATTGTTTTTTGAGTGACTGCCACCCGTTCTTCCGCAGATATAACATAAGAAAGTGCCGTTTCTATCTCAAGCCGGATCTGTAATTCAAGTTTGCGGAGCCGTTCATGCGCAGCCGTATGGGCGGCATGCTCTTCCCTGATTTTGGCGTTGATTCGTCCGCCTTCAAAAAGGGGTAATTCCAGTCCGATCGCAACATGACCGATATCTCCGAAATCATCTCCAGTGCCGGTTTTCTTTCCTGCAGCCCGGCGCCCGCCATAAATTGCTTGAAGCGAGACCATCGGCCAGTGTCCCGCTTTTGCTGCGTCCACATTCCGTGCATGAGCTGCCAGGGAAGTTTTAGCTGCCAGATAATCTTCCCGATGTTGCAAGGCATTGGTGAGGGCCGCTTCGGATTTGGGGACCATAGAATCCTGGGGTATATCCAGATCTCCTTTCAACAAAATCTGTCCATGGGATCTCTCCATTCCTAAGAGGTTAGTCAGAAGTTGGCGCTGGATGTTCAGAAGATTCTTTTCACGAATAAGTTGCTGCTGAATATCCGCCAGCCGTACTTCTGTGCGCAGTCGGTCGACATTGGCGGCTTTCTGCGCAGCGGCCAACGCCTCGATACGTTTGACATGTTCTTCCAGTGTTCCAATTGAAAATTCAAGAGACTCGATAGCATGTTTCTGGGCGAGAATATTAAAAAAGACACTGGAAACATTGAAAACCAGTTCATCCCGGCTGCGTGAAAGTCGATGCAACGCCGACTGATGGAGAAGTTCTGCTGCCTTTACCTGGTTAATCAATCGACCGCCTGTAAAGAGCGGCAGATTCAGGAGTATATCTCCGGAGAAAATGTCACGACTCAGAATTGCTGGTTCCCCCGGTTGGCGCACGGGTAAAATTCTTTGTTCATCAAGGTTTCGGGTATAATCAAATCTTGAGCTTAATCTTGGCAACCTTTCACTAAAAGCCTGTTGATGTCTTTCCTTTGCCGCTTCGGCATCCCACTCCATGGCTGCGATTTCGGGATTATTTTGCAGCGCTGTTTCAATACAGTAGTTCAGGGTAAAAACGGGCGTATTGGATGATTGGGCCTGCAGATAGGAATGAGATATAAATAGCAGTGGCGATAGGACGAGCAGAAGTCGCCCTGTTATTTTAATCCGGTTTTTATCATTGGGCATGTTCATTGTCTTTCCTTTTCTTTTACAACCGGCTGTCTGGAACCGGAATTTCTCATTCTTCCTGGGAAATGTTCAGCCATAATGCCGTATAACGTTTGCCATTGCTCCGGCCTCAACACTTCCCTGAGCTGGTAAAAATGCCCGATCACCAGTTGCTGTGATTCCATCTGTAATTGGCTGATCCTTTTCAGCAGAGTATCGATGCGGGCGCCATCCGGATGCGGCTGCCAGATTTCCTGCAACAAAGCCCGGTTTATACCTTCCAGCGACTGATTCAAAGAATCAATCCCGGTATGAAAATCATGGCGGATTTCCTCAAAATGTGTGATCTGTTCCCGCGACAATGCCAGTTCCCGCTTGACCCGTTCGAAACGGGCCTCCTGCATCGGCGCGCCCGGATTCATCCAGCGCTGATACATGATCGTTCCCAGTGCGACCAGATTGATCACGGTTATAATAATAATCAGATAAATATATTTTTTCTTCATTACTGCATCTCGCTTTCGGTTAAAGCTAAAACATGGGCGTCGATGGAACCCGGAGGTAAAATCTCGAAATAGCTCATCCCAAAATTATCTATTGGGTTTTCTGTTGATATTTCACTGGCGTCACCGGTGGAACCGGTCATAAGATTTCCCAGCCTGATGCCACTATAAAGTATTAAGAACAATATAACAACAGTCAACACGGGACGCAGCACCCAACGCGCGGGATTTCCCGGTTCTTCAATAAGACCTCGTTTTGTTTGCGATTGCAGCCGTCCGGCAATACGCGTCCATAAAAACGGCGGAGCGGTTTGCCTTTCAATCAGCTGTTCCGTGACCCACAACGCTTCAATAGTTTTAAGCGCATCCCGACACTCCGGGCAACATTCGATATGGCGCTGCATTTTCTCTTTTTCTCTTTCGGATAAATCATCATCCAGAAAACGCAGTAATTTTTTTCGGATGGATTTATGTTTCATTTTAATTTCCTCGTTTCTATCATTAAGACCCATGGCGTTTAAATAACTTGCGGTGAATTACAAATATTTTTTAACAGGAAGCAGCTTTTTTGTCAGATTATCTTTCGCCCGGTGCAGCAGCGACTCCACAGCGGACAGACTGATTTTCATTACTGTGGCAATTTCTTCGTAGGATAAATTTTCATAACGATGCAAAACCAAGGCTGTTTTTTGCCGTTCAGGAAGACTTTGGATGGCTTTCTGTTCAATTTGTTCATTTTCTGCCATTTCCAATTGCCGATCGGGGGGCGGCTCCGGCGATACAGGCTGCAATTGCTCTTTCCCCTGAAATAGAAATTCCAGCGAAATCCAGTTTTCCAGTTTTTTTCGGCGCTTTCTTTTCAAATAAGTATTTAGCGTGATGCGATAAATCCAGGAAGACAATTTTGCTTCATTACGAAACTTTCCAATGGCATGAAAAATTTTAATAAATACAGCCTGCGTAATGTCTTCGGCTTCTTCCCGGTCGCCACTCATATGAAAGCTTATATTGAAGACCAGGTGCTGGTATTTTTCAAATAATTGCCTGAAAGCATTTTGGTCGCCGTTTTGTATTTCTGCTACAATCTTTCTATCGTTCATCTATTAGCTTTTTAATTCGAATTCATCGCGATAATGTACCTCTTCTATTAGACCATTAATATTCAAAAAGCTTGCTCCATAATTTTTTTAACAGTTTACGAAAAATATAGCAAATAATTCTTAAATGGTATTCAGAAATCAACTTAATAATAAGGAGAAACAATACTGATAAACCGGACAGATGGGGTGAAGACGATGAACACCGAAAAACAAAATTGACCAGATACTCGTACCGGCGTTTATGCCCGGGTTAAAGTCCAATAGATCCGGATTAAACCCGCATGAGCGAAACGGCAATGTCAGGAAACGCTCTGAGTATGTGTTTATCTGAGGTATAAAGCTTGAGGTTCAGGTGCTTTGCTAAAGCAACAAATTCGCAATCATAAGCAGAACATTTCGATATCGATACGAATTCCAGTATTTCATTAGATCCCACATCATATTCTTTACCATGCATCAAATGCTCAGCTTCCGATACAAGGAGTTGACCGCCCTTGAGATTTAAATGTCCATTCCTGATATAAACAGCAACGATATTGCGGAATTCGCTGCGCCAGAGAAACGGACTAATCCAATCTGAATCCTGAAGATACAGTTTTTTTGCTTGTTGAGAATGCTCTCCATCAATGAACAGATAGGCCAGTATATTTGTATCAACAACGATCATTCCCGGCCTTCATTTTTAGCTTTTGTTAAAAATTCATCGGTAAGCAGCGGAAGATGAACTCTTTTATTCAGGTCATTTATTCTGGCAAAAAGTGACTCGGCAGAAATGGGCTTAGTACCAAGCGTTTGCCTTAAACGAAACAGGATTTCAGCGTTAAGACTTCTGTAATTCACCTCAGCACTCTTTTTTATTTGATCATACAAATCATTTGGGATGTTTTTTAACGTAATTGCGGGCATGTTCGTAACTCCATATACCAAATTAATACCAAAACGGAATATAATATAAAAATGGTTTCGGATCAATTAAAAGCAGACTCATTTACCGGGCTATAAAGGGTGTTATAAATTGGACGGCCATAAGATTAAGTTATTGTCCTGAATTTCAAAGCCGTGATCCAGCAGGGTCGTGCTGAGCGGTTCACGGCCGGCCGGTCGTCCGTCAATGGTTTCAATTTCCAAACGTTTGCGCTTTACCAGACCGGCCGGAAGCCGCAGCCAGATTTTCAAGCGCTCGGCAAGGAGTGCCTCATGTTCCTCTTGAAAATAACTGGTCCGGTAAAGGCGCCGGCCGTAGCCTTCACTATACACCAGAGGCTTTCCGGCCGAAATCAGCAGATGGTTTCCGGCCAACCGGCTGATGCTGAGGGGATTGCCCCCCACGCCATTGATATTCCATGGGATGGAACGGCCCAGCGGCAGGGCGGGATCCAGGGTTGACAGCCAGTACGTGTCCGGGTCCGGCTCGTCTTGCTGTAGTGATTGGAGAAGCGTCGCGGCCTCCGGCAGTGCAAACTGAATTCCGGATAAACCTTCGATGAAATAACCGCGTACGATTTCGCCTTCCCATTCCATGCGTTTCAGTTCCTGAAACAGATCATACCAGGGCAGCAATCCTGATTCATGACGATACCATTCTTTGACCATTATCCCGTATCGTTGCAGCAGCAAGCGGGCCTGCCTGCGCACACGCTCTGCGGGCAGCAGAGGTTTACCGGTTACGGCGAACGCGTTCGTAAGAAACCATCGCGCCTTTTCCAGCTGATTTACCGTTTCGTATCCGGTTTGAAAATCGGAACGCCGTAACCGGCGGACGGTCCGTTTCCGGCGTGACCACGGCGGTGCGGATGGAATGATATCCCCGCCGGTTGCCTTATTTCCGGGTTCGTGCGTATCCTTTAACAGAGCCATCAGGGCGGGAAAAGTGTCGGTTGTCAGCATCCCGGGCATAATTAGCCGTCTCAAAGAAGCCCGCATAACGGTCATGTCCAGGTCCAGCGCGTCCATAATATCACGGGTCAGGCTGGCACCGTTCTCTTTCAGGAAAGTGATGATACCCATATCGTCGCTGTCTGCGGAATCAGACGCTATGCTGCCTGTATCAGTAAACAGGTTGCCCTCGCCACGGGGGAAAAAGCGCAGACGGTATGATCCGCCTTTTTCAACAGGCACAACCTGAACAATATGGTCGCCTCTGGCAATCGAGGCGTGAAATGCGTCCACCAGTCCGGAAAGGGCATACGGATCATCCGGACAAAGGCGGCTGAGCAGGATTTCCTGTTCAAAAAAATCCGGGGGGAATTGATATCCCCTGTACCGTTCAATCAGTCCGGATATGGACTGTTCCGGCTGGTTTACGGCATGCCAGGCTGTCGAAAAAGGGATGAACAGACTGTTCCCGGCCGGTTTAATACGTTGGCGCTGACCTGCAAGGGCGTCCCGGTACAGTTGCTTGAAATTCTCCGTGTCACACCAGTAATGATCCGGCTTGTCACTGAATAGAGTGCCGTCAATTACCTGATTCTCTTTTTTCAACTGTTGTAAAACATCGGAAATGTGCCGGGCATCGGTTTTGAAATAGTCCGCAAGCACCTTCACTGTCACAGGCCCCCTGGAACGCAGTAACCGGGCGACCAGGATCTTCAGAACGGCGGGATCTCCGGTTCGTTGAAACAAATCGGCTGTCTGAACCGGAACCCATCCTTCGGCCGGGGCTGTTATCCGGCGTATACGTCCGGCATCCCGCAGTGCACCGTTCCAGTTGCCGGGATCGCTTTTGCTGCGAGCGGCCAGAGCTTCATCGGTAAGCGGGCCCAGTTCGTCGATGACCCTGAAGAGGCTTTCACGGTCTTTTGCCTTATAGCTGTCATCAAGCCGTTGCCATCGTTTTTCGAACAACGCAGCCCGGTCGGAATGTACCATGCGCGGAATCCGTTCCCGGCTCAAAATTTCATCCAGCAGGGAACTGCGGGCGGAGCGGTCATGTGCATCCGTTCGGTCCAGCTCATACATGTTCTCCGAGAGGAATTTGAACAGGATTCCTGAGGTCAGGGGTGATGGTTTTTCCGAATGCACGGTTTTAATACGGATCGTTCCGGACCGGATTTGTGCGATTACCTCCTTTAAAGCTTCCATATCGAACACATCGAACAGGCATTCCCTGTAAGTCTCAACGGTTACGGGAAAGTCCGGGAAGTCCCGCACCTGCTGGGAAAGTTCCGACGCGCGCAGACGCTGCAGCCAGAGTGGAATGCGTTTTCCGGGCCGGGAACGGCTTAACAACAGGGAGCGAGCCGCGTTATAACGGAAATGAATCGCGAAAAGTAGGGTTTTCGAAAGTGATGTTATGACCTGATGCTCCACTTGCCCGGGTTCCATCCGGAAAATTGTATCAAATGGAAAAGGAGCCTGGCTGTCCGGTAAACGGATCAGAATGGCATCGTCATCATAGGTGAACGGGCGGCTGCTTTTATAGAAGGCCTCCAGACCGGCGGAAAGGGCGATGGCCCAGGGGGCATTGATACGGGCGCCGAACGGGCTGTGCAGCAGGATGAGCGGTTCTCCGGCCGGATCGCGGAACTGTTCCAGAAATAAGGTCTTGTGAGTTGCCACCATCGGTTGACGCCGGAAAAGATCCAGCAGGTTATCGATAATGGCGTCGTCGATCAGTTCCGTGCCTGATAGCCATTCTTCCGCCCGTTTGTCATGAATGGCCGTCTGGAGAGTCTCCCTGAATACGGCGATATGCCGGCTCGTGGCATAATCCCGGAACAGCAGGTCACCCTTCCAGAAAGGGGCCCGTGGTTTGATATCCGAAACGGGCGTTACGACAATGCGGTCCTGCAGGATATCGTCGATGCGTCATTCGCTGTTCCCCAGGAAGAAAATCTGCCCGACACGCGATTCAAAGACAAATTCTTCTTCAACCTCGCCGAGGTTCGTTTGAGTGCCTTTTAAAACGACCCGGTAATACGCACGGTCAGGTATGGTTCCGGCATTGAGTACCGCGATATGCCGGCTGCCCGGCAGGGCGTTGAGCGTCTGATTGACAGGATCCCAGTTGAGCCGGGGCTGCAGGGTGCGCAACGGTGTATCCGCGTAACGGCCGGCCAGCATTTCGATTACATGCCGGTAGGCCTCTTTGGATAGATTCCGGTAGCAGTAGCTTCCCTTAACCAGTTGATAAAGGTCATCATACCCCCAGCGCTTCATACCTGTTTCGGCAAGGATCTGCTGGGCAAGCACATCGAGGGCGTTCTCCGGTATGGTGGTGGGCTCGATGTCCCCCTCCTTCATGGCCATGACCAGGGCGCAGGCATCGTCCAGGTCCGACTGGTAAAGCGGAATGATCCGCCCTTTGCTGGTAGCTCGCAGCAGGTGTCCGCTGCGTCCCACGCGCTGCAGACCTGCGGCAACGGATTTGGGGGATTCCAGCTGCACGACCAGGTCGATACTACCGATATCGATACCCAGTTCGAGCGAAGCGGTTGCCACGACAGCCGGAATCCGGCCGGCTTTCAGTTCGCCCTCTATGGCATAACGCATTTCACGCGAAATGCTGCCATGATGTGCCCGGGCAAGGACAGCGGATGGATCCTCACATTCCCGTTGATAACGTTCGTTCAGTTCGCGGGCGATTTTTTCCGTCTGTGCCCGCATGTTGCTGAAAATGAGGGTGGTCCGGTGCCTGCGTATGAGCGTATAGAGCAGGTTGTAGACGGCCGGCCACACGGATTGCTCAGGCAGATCCTGAAACGAAGGTACAGGGGAGATGACCCGCAGATCCATGTCCTTTCGCTGTCCGCAATCGACGATGGTCACCGGCCGGGGCGTATGGATTTTTTTATCCGGGTGGTACACTGCACCGCCAAGAAAAGAGGCGATCCGCTCCAACGGTTTCTGTGTGGCCGATAGACCGATGCGTACCGGAGGCTGCAGCACCAGGTGTTCCAGCCGTTCCAGTGACAGGCTGAGATGAACGCCGCGTTTATTTCCGCTGATGGAATGAATTTCATCGACGATGATGGTGCGCAGGTTGCGGAACAGGAGCCTGCCCCGTTCCGACGTGAGCAGCAGGTACAGGGACTCAGGGGTGGTAATAAGGATATGAGGCGGTGTTTTCAGCATCGATTGACGAATATGGGGTGGCGTGTCGCCTGTGCGGACGGCAACGCGTATCCCCGGCATTTCCAAATGCCTGACAGCCGCTTCCGAGGCGATCTGTTTCAGTGGTTTTTTCAGATTCCGTTCCACATCGTTATTCAAAGCTTTGAGCGGGGAGATGTATAAGGTATGAATCCCATTATCGTTTTGAGAAAATGTTTCGGGATCGCTTTCCAGCCCCGCACGAAACAAATGGTCAATCGACCAGAGGAAAGCCGCAAGTGTTTTACCGGAACCCGTCGGTGCCAGTATCAGCGTATGTTCACCGCGTGCGATGACCGGCCAGCCCTGTTCCTGCGGCGGGCTGGGGGCATCGAAATGCTTTTCAAACCAGCTTTGAATAACCGGATGAAAACCGGTCTTTTGCATGAGGTCAGAATACATACGGAAAGATAATAAAAAATCATAATCAATGCCTGTAAGAAAAATTGAATCGGTTTGTCCATTCTTTTAATTTAGAGGGATTTGTGGGGATAACCGGTTAAACCCGGTGAAAAACCGGAAATAAAAAGGAAAGAAAAAATGCGCAAAGGATTACTGATATCAGCGGGCATTATTTTAGTCGTTGTCATGGCTCTTGTCCTCTATGTCCGGGTACTTTTACAGCGTTCGCTTCCCCAAACAGAGGGAGAGTTGATCCTGCCCGGCCTTTCCCATACCGTGGAAATAACCTATGACAAAATGGGTATCCCCCAGATCTGGGCGGAAACAGAAATGGACGGGTATCTTGCCCTCGGTTATCTCCATGCTGCCGACCGCCTGTTTCAGATGGATCTGACCCGCCGGGTGGCCAAAGGTCGACTGGCGGAGTTCTTCGGAGGAACCGTGCTCGATTTCGACCGCCTGCAGCGCAAAGTGGGCCATCACCGGATGGCGGAAGCCCAGCTGGATTATCTGTCTCCAACCAACAACAACCGTCTGCAGGCTTATGCCGACGGGATTAATATGTATGTCAGTCATTGCGACGCACTGCCGTTTGAATACCTGCTCCTGGGAAAGGAATTTGAGCCATGGACCGTTTTTGATGCATTGTGCGTGGTCAGTTTTCAAACCTGGTTTTCGGACTTCCTGCAGAATCCGGACCAGGTGTACCTGAAAATGGCGGAGGAAATCGGCCCCGAACGGGCCCGGTCATTGATCCGTGATTACCCGGACTGGGCACCTTTAACCGTGCCACAACCCGAAACAAGCGCTGGTGTCAGGCAGCAGTTTCAGCAGCATGTGGCCCGGTATCTGCTGGGAACGGGACACCTGCCTTTTTTAATGAGTACCGCCTCCAATTCCTGGGTGGTCAGCCCGGACCATAGTGAAAGCGGTGCCGCCATGCTGGCCAGCGATCCCCATCTTGAATTGTCACGACTGCCCCAGTTCTGGTATTACGCCGGTTTGCATATTAAGGAGAAAGACACTGATGTGCTGGGGATTACGACACCGGGGCTGCCGTTTTTTGTGATGGGACATAACCGCCGGGTGGCCTGGGCGTTCACCGTGGGCGGTATCGATGTGACCGAATATTATATTGAAAAAATCAATCCTGCCGACAGCAGCCAGTATCTGACGCCGGACGGCTGGGCGTCTTTTATCCCATTCGAGGAGATTATCAGGGTTGACGGCTCGAAGAACGACACACTGAACGTAAAAATGACCCGTCATGGCCCGGTTCTGGTTACAAATGATTCCCTCGGCCGGGTCTACAGCTTCCGCTGGGCCGGTTTTGATATGGATTTGAATACAGCGGTAACGTCCGGATTCCGGCTGATGGAAACGGCTGACTTTACCGGTTTCCGGAAAACAGTAACATCTTTCGGTGCACTGGATGCCAACTGGACCTATGCCGACAGCGCCGGAAATATCGGTTACCAGCTTGGTACGCCCTTACCGGTGCGCCCGGAAAAGCTGGGCATTCTTCCCGCGCCGGGCTGGGATGAGGCATACGACTGGCTGGGTTATTATCCCCTGGAAAAAACACCACACGATTACAATCCGGAACAGGGCTGGCTGGCGACCTGCAACAATAAACAGGATGACGCCAACCTGGAATATGATCTGCAAGGCTATTTCGCGGCTGACCGTATTGTGCGCATAACGGAATTACTGCGGAGCAAAGAGATGTTTTCGGCAAAGGATATGCAGTCCTGGCAACTGGACGATGTGGATACATACATGCTGCGCTGGAAGGAAAAACTGTTGCCTGTTCTGCGAGATAATGGTTATGACGAAACCGCCTCCATTCTCGAGAATTGGGATGGGCGGGTCTCTGAAGAGTCCGGAGCAACCGCCATAATCAGACTGTTCCTGTATTATTACAAGAATTTGATTCTTGAAGATGAGCTTGGTGATCTGACGGAAAGAGTCAACTACCGCTGGGTTGAGACGCTTTTTGATGAAGGGGATCCGGCCTGGTTCGATGATGTGCGCACGGAAAGCCGGGTCGAGGGAAAAGCCGATATCTTCCGGATGGCGATGGATACGACTCTGAAAAGGGTTGGTGATAAAACATGGGGCGATTTCAATTATCTGTCCATGGAACATCCACTGGCCGTTGTACCGGTCGTTAGTACGCTGTTGAATTTGCGTAACGGCCCGTTTCCCTGGGGTGGCACGAAAGGCGCCCTGAATGCCTCGTTCCTGGAAGAGAAGGGAGACGGCACGTTTCGTACCATTGTAGGGCCGAGCTGGCGCTTTGTCATCGACTTTTCCGACGCCGATGCCGCGACCATGGTGCTGCCTGCGGGCAATTCGGGTAATCCCATGAGTGATCATTTTATGGATTTTTATGAGTTGTGGAGAAATGAACAACGCTGGAATGTGCCGGTTTCCTACGAAAAAGTATCATCCCTGGCCGTGAGCCGTTTGTACCTGAAACCGGAAAATACAAAGGAGTAAAAATGCCTAAATATTTGATTTTATTGCTGGTTATCGTTCTCTCTGGTTGTCAGAAGGGGGTAACGTATCAGTTCGATGGGAAAACCATGGGTACGGGATACATGGTAAAAATTGCCAATCAGCATATCGGTGACGAAGAAGGCGATTATATCCGGAAGCAGGTGGAAGAAGCCCTTGTTGAAGTGAATCAGCAGATGTCGACCTGGATACCGGAGAGTGAAATTTCCCGGCTCAACCGTTGGACGGAGGAAAAGCCGTATAAAATATCGAAACCGTTCAGTGATGTGCTGCTGACCGGAATCCGTATTCATAAGGAATCGGAAGGTGCTTTTGATATGACCGTAGCCCCGCTGGTGAATCTATGGGGTTTTAGCAGCAGTGGAACCCGGGATACCCTGCCTTCGGCCCAGGAAGTCCGCAATATGATGGAACGCATTGGTACGCATCACATAAAACTGCTGAATGATTCCCTCGTGCTGAAAACCAATCCGGATGTCGAACTGGATCTGAGCGCGATTGCCAAGGGCTTCGGCGTCGATGTGGTGGCCGGGGTGCTGCAGGATCTGGGTTATACGGATTTCCTGGTGGAAATCGGCGGGGAGGTGGTGGTCAGCGGCATGAATGGGGATGCCCGATGGAAAATCGGTATTGACCGACCGGATTTTGAAAGTCTGCCCGGCAGCCAATTACAGGAGGTTTTACACGTTACGGACATCGCCATGGCCACCAGCGGGGATTACCGGAATTATTTTGTTTCGGAAGATTCTGTGTATTCCCATACCATCGATCCGAAAACAGGGCGGCCGATCGTAAACGGGGTGGCTTCAGCTACCGTTCTCGGGCCGAGCTGCATGGAAGCCGACGCCATAGCCACGGCGCTGATGGTAATGGGTCCGGAAAAAGGTATCCGCTGGATCGAATCGAGGGATGGATTTGAAACAATGATGATTCTTCGTGAAAAGGAACAGTTTAAAGAAATATTCAGCTCGGGATTTAAAATCTATCTGAAGGTTGAATGACAAAAAAAATGCCATCCCCGGGGGATGGCATTGTATAGATAAGAACAGTATTAGTTAAACCGTTCCGGTTTAAAATCCACTTTCTCAAGGAACGGGCGCTTCCGGGAAGGATAACCCAGTTTGGCGATATTCTGCAGACCGGCGTTATCATCGGAAGGAATCAGCCTGGCATCCTTGCGGGAGCAGGCGCCGCAGGAGACATTGACACCGTTGATGGTATTGTGCGATTTACAGCTTCCATGAATTTGCTTACCACCGAATACCTGCCCGATGGAAAGCAGAAAAAGAGCTGTCGCAAAGATCAGGGGTACGATTAAAAACTCCATATCTATTTCCTTTTTCCTTACTTGCTGTTTTTGTCATCCCGAACCTGCTTCGGGATATCTCACTTTTCAACTTTCTATGTATATGACGTAAATATCCGGAAAATAATTCCATGTATCAAGAATAAACCCGTTTTTGTGAAAAAAGTTTCGTATCAGCATACTGCGGCTTCCAGCAGGGCGATTTTTCCGCTGTCCGCATCGAGTTCTGTCTTCACACCGAGGGGCAGTGTGGGTTTTTCCTTAATATGGCCAATGGATAAACCGACGCAGACCGGGAAGTCGTAATCCCTGAAAACATCTTCGATAACCTGTTCCACGCTGAGCGTGTTATTGAATGCCGGCCGATAGGAAGACGGCTCGATGTCCTTGAGGCGGTCGAAAAAGACACCGCGGCAGGATTCGAATTTGCCGGCCTGTTTCATGTGATTCAGAAGCCGGTCCAGGTCATAAGGCTCTTCACCGATTTCTTCCAGGAATATGATCCGGTCTTTCGTATCGATCTCGTAGGGTGTGCCGAGTGTGCTGGCTACAAGCGTCAGGTTGCCGCCGGTCAGTGCGCCCCGGGCTTTTCCCGGCCTAACCGTCCATACGCGGTTAGAGCGCTGCAGATTCTGGTCATAGGGGGCATCATCGATCGGTCCCACCGCTTCCTTCTTCGTCAGGGTGTCCAGGAAATACCGGGTCGTGAATTCCGTGAAAGTGGAGATGGCCACCGGTCCGTGAAAGGTGACCAGTCCGGTCATCCGGTGTATACCCAGAAGGAGGGATGTAATATCACTGTAACCGACAAGGATTTTGGGATTTTTTTTGATCAGATCATAATTCAGGTGGGGCAGCAGTTGTCCGCTGCCGTAGCCGCCGCGGAGGGTCATAATAGCCCTGACATCGGGATCTACGAACATTTCATGCAGATCGGTAACGCGCTCAGTGACACTCCCGGCCAGGTAGCCGTATTTTTTAAATATATTTTTGCCACGTCGGGTGCGGAATCCCAGCGCCTGCAATTTTTCCTCGACGGATATCATGGTGCGGTGGGCCTCGAATAGCGGCGATGCCGGCGTAACCAGTCCGATGATGTCGTTTTTACGCAACACAGGCGGTCGCAGTGTTTTTTGATTCTTAACATCTCCGGCGGAAGAGAGTCCCGGAGCCATGGCAAGCGTTCCGAGCAGACTGCTTTTTAGAAAATGTCGTCGGTTTAGCATGATTTCTCCCCAGTTTGCGTATTTGTGTTATGAAATGTAAGGTAATAAAAATTTACTTTTAATTGGGATTTTTTTAGTTTCAGCAATCCAATAAAGTGAATTGAAGCGGACATGGTAAAAAAATCCGGTCTTTTTCTTCTGATTATAACGATCCTTTCCGCCGGTATCGTTTTGACGGCGCCCTTCATCGGCAGCCAGGATATTTCATTGTCGGATCTTATGGCCCATACCCATTCCCTGGAGCGGGAAATATTTTTTAACATCCGCTTTTCCAGGGTGGTATTCGCCCTGCTCGCCGGCGGATCCCTGGCTCTGGTCGGGGCGGTCTTTCAGGCCCTTCTGCGCAACGACCTGGCTACTCCCTACACATTGGGAGTTTCCAGCGGAGGAGCCTTCGGCGCCGTTCTTGCCATTAAAACCGGATTTATCATCGAAATTGGATTTCTGTCAACAACTAATGTGGTTTCTGTGTTTTTCAGTATCCTGACGATTTCCATCATATACTGGATTGCCCGGGAACGGTATCGCATATCCATCTTCACGTTAATCCTGGCCGGTGTAGCCATCAGTTTTTTCTTTTCGGCCATGATTCTTTTTGTACATTATCTGGCTGATTTCACGGAAACGTATCGTATGGTACGCTGGCTGATGGGGGCGCTCGACATATCCGGATGGCAATACCCCGGACTGCTGTCCGTGCTGGTATTACCGGCTTTCCTGTATTTTTTTATGAATGCAAAAGGCTATAACCTGCTGATCACGGGCGATGAAATGGCCACGAGCAAAGGATTGAATGTCCTGCGCTTACAGAAAAATTCTTTCTTCCTGGCCTCGATCCTCATCGGCGTCATCGTATCCATGTCCGGACCGATTGGCTTTGTCGGTCTGATTATACCGCATGTTATCCGCATCATAAGCGGTCCGAACCACCGCATTTTGTTCCCCGGTACGTTTCTTGCCGGCGGGGCCTTCCTGGTGTTATGTGATACCGTCGCACGGACGGTCATCTATCCGGCGGAATTGCCGGTTGGTGTGATCACGGCCATCTTTGGCGGACCGTTCTTTATCTATCTTTTAATACGACGGCGGAACGTTTCCTGAAACATTGAATTTATATAATTCACCGTCTTTATCTTCCAGGTAGTAGAGGCGCAGGACCGTTTCTTCAACGTCCGGTTTTCCCGGGTTTTTCAGGTAGTCCCGGCCGCCTTCCGTATCCCGTATCAGATATATCTCCGCCCGGGTGAAGGGATAGGCGTAATTCGCCGAAATGGACCGGGCCATATCGAGTAACGTGTCATCAGGCAGCCCTTCCGGAATCAGCACCCATAATTTTACGTGTCCTTTTTCCGGCATTTCAAGGGAATGCAGCCTGCCGTAGGGCAGCACAGGCAGCGGCACATCGGCAATATTTATGGCCGGCAGGTACAGACGCAGGTATAAATTATCGGTCGCGTCATGCTGCATGACCCGTACCTCCAGGTCACCCGGATACACCTCTTCCTGATAAACCTCCGCAATCCGGCGGGCACGTTTTGCCGCGGTCGCTTTGGAATAATAATCCCCTTCCGGTAAAACCAGGTATATCGTCCGGTAGAGCTCTTCGTTGTCGAAAAACATCTGTGCATTGAAGCCCGGCAGCGTGCTGTCTACAAACGCTTTGGCCAATACGGTACGGCTCAGGTTGCGAGGACCGACAAGGTCGCTCCGTACCCACCCGGTCTGATTTTCACCGAATTGAATCTGGTACCAGCCCATGTCGTTCCGGAGAATGTAAACCCGGTCACCGTCGTTGATGGAGGCGATAATACGTGATGCCGTTGACGCATCCCTGCGTACGTTTACTTCCTCTCTGACAGCGAAAGCGCTGGGCAGGTCCGGGACGGGTGCCCGGGATTTGACGGTCTTTTCCGGTTCTTCTTCAATTTTAACGGTGGCTTTCGGTGTACAGGCCACGATTAGCAAGAGACTGAGAATCAGCAGTACATTTTTTAACATCGGTACTCCATGCTTTTCGTTATAACGGATAGGGAAGATAGCCATATTTCAGTATTTCGGCAATTTTATCCCTGCTGTGCCAGGAAATTGGAAATGGCCATTTCCTTTTCCGCTTCTTCGATCATCCCTTTTTGAACATAAAGCCGCGATAAGGCGGTGTGAGCCAGCGGATCATGCTTATTGATCTCGATCCATTTCCGGACGAGGAGAATGGCCCCGTCAATGTCACCTTTCCGGTTCAGTGTTTCGGAAAGGGCACTGTAAGCGGCTTCAAAACGGTCATCCAGTTCCAGGGCTGCCCGGAAACAGGCTTCGGCCTCCTCATATTTATGCTGTGCGAAAAACTGGAAACCTTCGGTGAGATGTTCCTGTTTTGTCATGTTGCCCTCCATTATATTTAAATGCGGTAGGAATGCAACGCGAAAAACAACTGAAATATTTTGGAAAAGTTAAAAAGATTAAAAAGAGAATCGCTATTCCGTGTCGATTTCACTGGCGATGGCCATGTAGAGCGAATCCCCTCTTTCGTAACTGAGCAAAGCGGTCTGTGCTCCCCGGTATGTGGTGTCCAGCCGGCCGAATGCGGGGGACAGGTCATTCCTGATCCAACTCGCCCCATAAGCGGCCCAGCGGTTGGCGTCGACCTGAGCGGCTCGTTTGACAAGGGACCTGGAAACAGGCTGACCCGTCTCCGGATGTGTCAGACGTCCGACACCCACGCTGATAAGGGCCTTATTGTTCCGGAACCAGGCTGTTTGCAGGTATTGTTCTCGCAGGGATTTGTCTTGCGGGTGGCGCTCAATCTGCAACCGGAGTGAAATCAGGGCATCGAAATTCACTTCCGAAAGCTCCGGGGTGCTGAATCCGGCGGCTGCCGCGGCTGGGGTTCCGGCAGCCAGACTGTCCGTTCCTGGATCCGTGTCCCGTGTTTTCGTTTCTTTTTTACACGCTATGAGCATGATGACAAAAGCGAGGAGAATGCAAGTCTTCTGCATAAGAAACCTCCCGTATCGTATAGGTTATCCCATCTTATCGATTTTTGAGGTGCGCGTCAATACAAAATTAAGGGAAAATAAATCATGTTCCGGCAGGCATGCGTAACTTTTCCTTGTAATAATTATAAAATATTTCTAATTTTAATAAAATTAATTCCGACCCCAAAGATGGTGAAAAACAGGAAGTAAAATGGCCAATAAAAAAATACGGCAGCTTAAAATAAAAGAGATCATCTCGGACAAGTCGATTTCCAGTCAGGAAGAACTGGCCGACGAGCTCAAAATCCTGGGATTCGAAACCACGCAGGCAACGCTTTCCAGGGATCTTCATGAATTGGGCATTATCCGTGTACCCGAAAACGACGGATTTAAATATATCTTTCATCAGGATGACACATCTCTGAACCTGAAACGGCTGATCGGAATGGAGGTGACCAGTATTCATCACAATGAATCCGTCGTCGTTATCAAAACTATGCCCGGCCGTGCCCAGGGTGTGGCCATATATCTCGACAAATTGCGGGAAAGCCACATTATCGGTACCGTTGCCGGTGATGATTCAATTATCATTATTCCGGATTCCCATGCCAATATTCCGGTATTGATGGAACGCATCGAAAAAATGATGACCTGAAAACGGTAATTGGAATCCCCATCCTTTTATCCCCAAGTCTGCCTCCAGGGACCGAATGTTCCTGTTTGCTAAACCAATCGGTATTTAATAAATTGAATCACCTTGTTTATGAGGTTCCGGAAGTAGAATAGAAGATAGTGATGAAACCAATCCTGCAAGATGCAATAGCACAAGAGATTCTTCCCAATGTGACGAAACCGGCCCGTTATATCGGCAATGAAATGAATATGATCAGGAAGGATCCGTCAACCGTTTCGACCCGTGTTGCCCTTGCCTTTCCCGAGGTGTATGAAATCGGTATGTCCTATCTGGGTTTTGGGATTCTCTATCATATTCTGAATGCACAGGAACATATCTGGGCTGAGCGTGTTTTTGCACCCTGGCCGGATATGGAAGAAGAACTGCGTAAAAATAACTATCCCTTATATACGCTGGAATCGTTTACGGCCCTTTCCGCATTCGATATCCTCGGTTTTACCCTGCAGTACGAACTGACGTATACAAATATTCTAAATATGCTGGATCTGGGCAAGGTGCCTGTGTGGGCGGCAGATCGCGCAGGGGAGGATCCCATCGTCATTGCCGGCGGTCCCTGTTCCTGCAATCCCGAACCCGTTGCCGGATTTTTCGATGTTGTTTTTATCGGAGATGGTGAAGAAGGGTTCGTTGACGTGTGCATCGCCATAGAACAGGTGAAAAAAGCGAACCTGCCACGTAGACAGATCCTGGAGTCACTTCAGGAAATCAGAGGGGTCTATATACCCGTCCTGAATAATGGAAAAAGAGTGGACACACGCATTGTTACCGAGCTGAAAAGTGACTTCTACCCGGAGAAGCCCCTTGTTCCCCTGATCGAAACAACCCATAACCGTTTATCCATCGAAGTGATGCGGGGCTGCACGCAGGGCTGCCGCTATTGCAATGCCGGTATGATTTATCGCCCGGTACGGGAACGGGACTATCGGGATATTGTAAAACAAACCGCCACAACCCTCCCGGAAACCGGGCATGAAGAAGTGTCGTTCATGTCCCTGTCCATCTCGGATTATTCCGGGCTGCGGGAACTGCTGCACGCCGAAGCCGGTCTCCTGGATGATATGCAGGTTAATTATGCGTTTCCTTCCATGCGGCTGGACAGTTTCAGCGAAGAGATTGCGGAATACGCATCGAATGTCCGTAAATCAGGGTTCACTTTTGCACCGGAGTCTGGCAGTGCCCGGTTACGCAGGGTAATCAATAAAAACATTACCGACGAGGACATCTTCAGATCGGTGGAGATTGCGCTGAAAAAGGGATGGCGGTTACTCAAATTTTATTTTATGATAGGTTTACCAACTGAAACAAAGGAGGATATTGAAGCACTAGCTGAGTTGCTGGAACGGGTTATTCAGGAAAGCAGACCATTTGGAAGGGTGCGGTTCAACGTCTCCCTTTCTACGTTTTCCCCAAAAGCACATACGCCCTTCCAGTGGGAAGCACAGGAATCAAAAGAAGATTTGGAAGAAAAAATACACTACCTGAGAAAACGGCTTTCTAAATTTAAACAGGTTAAATTGTCCTGGCGTGATCCGGAAGTCTCCTTTCTCGAATGTGTACTCGGCAGAGGTGATAATACATTATCACAAGTCATTCATGACGCCTGGAAAATGGGCGCAAAATTTGATGGCTGGACCGATTTTTTTAATATGGGCAACTGGGAACAGGCATTTGAACAAAACGGTCTCGACATGAACCGTTATGCCCGCGCCATACCAGTCGATGCCCGGCTGCCGTGGGACCATATCAATAAAGGTGTAACCAAATCGTTTCTTCTGAATGAACGGCAGAAAGCTTATGACGGTGAAATAACGCCGGATTGCCGCGAAACGCTTTGTTATGGATGCGGTATCAAGAGGACACATGGTACGGATGTCGGGGAACTCTGTAAAACCGTTAGCGACGCAAAAACCGAACCAGGGAAGGAAACCTTTAAACCGGATGTGCCGGACAAGATAATTCCGGCCGGGGAACAACAACCCATCCGTCTGCGCGTGAAATATAAAAAAACGGGTTTTACACGATTTCTGTCGCACCTGGATCTGATCCGGATCATGTACCGGGCCTTTCGTGCGGCAGGTGTGGACATCGCCTATACGCAGGGATTTAATCCCAAACCGAAACTGTCATTCAGCCCGCCGCTGTCGCTCGGATACACCAGCGAGGCGGAATATATGGATGTCGAATTGCTGTCTGCCGGGGATCAACAGCCCTTTAAACGTCTGAATACGTACCTGCCGGAAGGCCTTGAGATTGTCGAATGGAAAATGATCACATCAAAGGTCCGTTCTCTGTCGGCTGAAATCAGCAGGGCATCGTATGAGGTCAATATTTCCGGCCTGAAACTGGATTCCAATACATTTCAGGAAGATATTGAATATTTATTTTCCAGAGATTCCATAGAAGTTGATCGTGTTGTAAAAGGTGTCCGGAAAACACTGGATATAAAACCATACATCGAAAGCATAAATCGCACGAACGGTACCCTGTCAATTGGTACAAAAACCATCGCGACACGTTCTGTACGCGTCGATGAAATTCTGGCCCAGTTGTTTCCGCTGTCAAGGGAAACGCTGCGCCTGCTGCCGGTACACCGCACCGCTCAATTCATTCAAACCGGAAATACGTTCACAGATCCCCTGGAAGCCGTTTCCTGAAGCCCTCAGCCCGGATGTTTCAATATGCTCAAATCGTTCATGGCCCCTGTCATAAGCATAACGAATGATTTTAATACAGAAAGTGATGGAAAATGAATAAGGAAATAGTCATTAATGCAACCAATGAAGAGACGCGCATCGCGATAATGGAGGAGAAAAAGCTTGTCGAATTATTTGTCGAACGCCCCGAATATGAACGCATGGTCGGAGATATCTATAAAGGTAAAGTCAGCCGTGTGTTACCGGGCATGCAGGCGGCCTTTATAAATATCGGACATGAACAGAATGCCTTTCTGCATTTCTCCGATGTGTCCGCTTCCTACCAGGATTATTTTGTCGATTACGATGAGGATGAAGAAAATGAAAAAACCGCCGGCAAGAAAAAACGGGAAAAGCGCTTTGAAGTTGAGAAAAACCTGAAAAAAAACCAGGATATTCTTGTACAGATCCTTAAAGAACCGATCGGGACCAAAGGATGCCGGGTTACCAGCGATATCACGCTGCCCGGACGGTTTCTGGTGCTCATCCCGAACCAGCGTCATATCGGCGTGTCACGTAAAATCAGCAATCACGGGGAGCGCAGGCGTCTGAAATCGATCGCAAAACAGATTTTACCTGAAAATTTCGGCCTGATTATCCGGACGGTCGCTGATAGTAAAAACGAGAAAGATATCAGAAAGGACCTTCAGAATCTGCTGTCCACCTGGAAGAAAATGGAAACAAAAATCCGGGAAGAAGAAGCGCCAACCCTGCTCTACAAAGATATGGCCATGGCTTCCAGCATCATCCGCGACCTGTTTACCTCCGATGTCAGTAAGGTCATCGTGGATTCACGCAAACTGATGCGGGAAATCGTCGGATATGTCAAGTTTGTGGCCCCGCATCTCAGCCACAAAGTGAGTTATTATAAGGAAAAGACACCGATTTTCGATGCCTTCAAGATCGAGCCGGATATCGAAATGATGCTTGAAAACAAAGTCTGGCTGAAGAACGGCGGCTACCTGATCATTCAGCCGACCGAAGCCCTTGTGTCTATCGATGTCAACAGCGGTAAGTTCATCGGCCGAAGGGACCATGAGTCCAATTCACTGAAGATCAATATGGAAGCAGCGCGGGAAATTGCCCGGCAGGCCAGGCTCAGGGATTTCGGCGGACTGATCGTGATCGATTTTATCGATCTCCAGGAAGAGGAAAATAAACGAAAAATCTTCAATGAACTCAAAAAAGAATTCGGTAAAGACCGTTCCATAACGAAGATTGCTGAAATGAGCCGTTTCGGGCTTATTGAAATGACACGTCAGCGCGTCCGGCCCAGCGTCATTCAGACGATCAACCAGAAATGTAAAATATGCGGCGGCACCGGGCTCGTTCCGACACTGAATACGCTGGTATCTTCTATAGAAAGATGGATACAGCGTTACCGGGCCGGTAAGGGCGATCGGCGTATCTGGATCCATGTTCCGCAGGAAGTCTATTCTTATATGACAAAAGGTAAGGTGAACCGCAGACTGAAACTGATGTGGAAATACTGGATGAAGATTTCCATATCCGTGGATCCGAAATTAAACCATAATGAATTTGAAGTCTATGACCGGTCAAATAAGCGTCGGATAAGCGAAAAAACAACTTGACAATATCGTTCAGCAAAATTATATTAAAAGCTCTTTTTGATATTATGATTGGGAGTACGGTATGTACGCAATAGTAGAAATTTCCGGCAAACAGTACCGGGTTGAAAAAGATCAGCGATTGCAGGTTCCGCTGCAGAAGGGTGAAAGCGGAAGTAAAGTAAATTTTGACCGTGTTTTGCTCTATAACGATGATAAAGGCAATGTGAAGGTGGGTACGCCGACCGTAGATAAAATGCAGGTCTCCGCGACGCTCCTTGAACACGGCCGTGAAAAAAAGATAATCGTTTTCAAGAAAAAACGCAGAAAAGGATATCAGGTTAAGAATGGCCACCGCCAGGATTTTTCACTGATAAAGATCGATAAAATCGGTGCTGTTAAAGCTGTTCCAAAAAAGAAAGAACCGGCAGCAGAGCAAGCAGAGGAAAAGAAGGAGGCCTGAAATGGCACATAAAAAAGGAGTCGGCAGTTCCCGAAACGGACGTGAAAGTCATTCCAAACGACTTGGCGTTAAAGCTTTCGGTGGTGAATATGTTACCTCCGGATCCATTATCATCCGTCAGAGAGGTACGAAAATACATCCGGGCGAAAATGTTGCCCTTGGTGGTGACGATACGATTTTTTCGAAAATTGACGGTTATGTCAAATTCGAGCGTAAAGATAGAACACGGAAACGCGTAAGCGTTTATCCGCAGGCCGTCTGAAACCAGTTTTTAAACTGGTTTTTTTTGTAACTTTTTTGATTTGAAAACATCTGATATTGTAGACGTATAAATATGGCACTGCGCGCATACCGGCAGTGCGAAATGATCCCCCCCCCAAGATGAGTGTGGGTGGCCTCTGGCCGCCTGCACTTTTTTTCAGGAATTTCCCCTCTGATAGCTTCTGTATTGCACAGCGTGTGTATTCTGAATAACTTAAACTCCTAATCGTATTATATTAAACATATTGGAAAAAATCATGAAAGTCTGTTTAATCATTCTCCTGGTAGTGTTTGCCGCATCCACATCAGGACAAAACCTGGATGAAGTGTTACGGTTCGGTGGCACAGGCGATGAACCGGGTACCTTTAAAAACCCCCTGGCTATCGATGTTTCATTCAGCGGAATCGTCTATGTCGTGGATACGGGTAACCACCGTATCCAGTTGTTTGACCAGAAAGGTACGTTCATCAAATCGATCGGTGGATTCGGTTTTGCAAAGGATCACTTTGACACGCCACGGGATATCTGGGTGCGGTCGATGATCAATATCTATGTCTCGGATTATAATAACCAGCGGCTTGTGCGTTACGACCGTCACATGAATTTCATTTCCATGCTGGAACGAAACGATGCGGATCCTTACGCGTATCAGTTCTATGAAGTATGCAGCGCGGCACTGAATGGTCAGAATGAGTTGTTTATTGTCGAACATGACGAAAATAAAGTCATTAAATTCAGCCGTGAAGGTAAGCCGGAACGGGCCTTCGGCACCATCGAATCCGGCTACGGTGAATTGGAACGCCCCCAGCAGATTGACCTGCTGCCCGGTAACAGAATAGTTATTTCCGATACCGGAAAGCGCGCCCTGATGATATATGATTTTTTCGGAAGCTTTATTGCCAGCTTTACGGATGATCAGTTCCAGTCACCAAGGGGTATCGGGATAACTCCGGATGGCATCGTCTATGTGGCAGATCCCGTTGCCGGTCAGGTGTTCCGCGTGGAGCGGGGATTCACCGGTCTGAAAAGAGTTATACTGCGCGGCGGTGAGCCCCTGCGTCAACCGCAGGATATTGCCTTTTTAAAAGAGAGTGACAGCGCCATAAAAGCGTATGTGCTCGATGGAGACCGGGTAGTGGTCGGTTATCTGAACGATTAACAGGAATGATCCTCTATTGACCCGTATAAGATGCAATCTGTTTATATTGTTTGTGACCTCCGGATGGGCACTGCTGGATGCTCAAACCTACGTTCATACCCCGTACTGGCAGGTGGATACGACCATCATCGTGGTCCGGGAAGCATTTCAATTCGATTTTCCGGAAACACACCGCCCGCTGGAACAGTCTGTTGAGATCGAAAAAAACGGTGTCGAACTTACACTGGAAAGGGATTACAGGCTGGAAACGGACCGGCACCTCCGGTTTTTACCGCCGCCGCGCCAGGGCGATACGCTCCATATCCGTTATCGCAGGGAACCCTTCGATTATAAAGATGTCTACCGCCTGTTTACGATCGATACACTGGAGCAGAAACGGGCGGCGGATTCACTTAGCGCTTCAGAACAACAGGTACGGGTCCGGCGTGTTGCTGTTGAGAACCCTTTTGATGATATCGGGACCAATCTGCGTAAAAGCGGCAGTATTATGCGCGGTATCCGCGTTGGTTCCAATCGTGACCTGACACTCAATTCCGGCCTGAACGTGGAACTGGCCGGAAATCTGTCCGAAAATGTGGAAGTGATTGCGGCTCTGACCGATGAATCCACGCCGATTCAGCCGGAAGGCAATACCCAGACCCTGGATGAAGTGGACCGGGTGTTCGTGGAGTTTAAAAGCCCCTATATCGGCGGCGTTGTCGGGGATCTGAATCTAACATATGATGAGACACGCTTCAGTAATCTTTCCAGGAAGCTCCAGGGTATCAGTCTTCTGGGCACCTATAAGAATCAGTTCGCCGGGGCCACGGTGGCGACAACGCGGGGATTCTTTCACCGCGTAAGCTTTATCGGTCAGGAAGGCAACCAGGGACCGTATCAACTGACCGGTAAAAACGGTGAGCGTGAAATCATCGTTCTTGCTGCCACAGAACGTGTGTGGGTTGACGGCTCTTTGATGGTCCGGGGTGAAAGTAACGACTACATTATCGAATATGGTAACGGACAGATCACGTTTACCAACCGGCGACTGATTACAAGCGTATCCAGGATCGAAGTCGATTTCGAATATTTTCCCGCCATTCAAAAGTTCAATCGAAATGCTTACAGCGGACTTGCCGGCGGGACTCTCGGCGGCGGGACGTTTACATACAGGGCAAGCTATTACCGTGAGAATGATAACCTGCAACAGGTACTGGGCGAGTCGGAAACCCTGACGGATACAGAACGGGACATTCTGGAACAGGCTGGTGATAACCCGCTTGAAGCGTATACCGACGGCGGCAGGCAGGTTGGTGACAGCCTGGGAAGCTATGTCAGGGCGGATACCGTGGTGGATGGCGCCAGCTATACATATTATCGTTATGCAGGTGAAAAGCAGGGAGATTATGCGGTTTCCTTTACCTATGTCGGTTCACAAAAAGGGGATTACCGGCGCGACCGTCTGGGCGTTTACAGATGGGTCGGCGCTAAAAAAGGAGACTATCTTGCCCGTCGCCTGCTTCCTCTGCCCGGCAGGCACGAGGTAACAGACCTTCAGATGAAATGGCAGCTGCGCGGGAATATGGAACTGGAAACCGAGCTGGCAAATACATTTTTCGACCAGAATACACTTTCACCTGTCGATGATGCGAATAACCGGGGTAATGCCCTCACATTACGTGGTTCGCTGACCGACCAGGCGGTTTCACTGAACAAACATCGTTTAGGGCAGTTCAGCCTGTCACTCGACTCACGGTATATCGAGGACACGTTTGAAGCGATCGACCGTCTGAATCAGCCGGATCACCAGCGGTACTGGAACCTTCTGGAACAGGCGCGTGCCAATAATGAGGAAAAAAGCCTGCAGATGAATGCCTCCTACAAACCTGTTAGAACCGTTAATTTTGGTGTGAATCTTGGACGTTTGGATAAATCCGATTTTAAATCAGTGCGCTATTCCGGCAGCTTCGGAATTGAGAATCCGCGGTGGGCGGAGCTTTCTTCCCAATATGAATTCATCAGAAGCGAAGTGCCTTCCGTGTACATTCGTAATGACTGGCACCGTTTACATGGTGATATCAGGCGAACACTCTGGAAACTCCAGCCTGTTGTGCTTTATCAGTCGGAACGGCGCGAAAATGCAACACCGTCACTCCTGAGTGGCTTTGAATTTGACGAATACGGGCTCGGTCTGGGACTCGTCGGTTTTCACTATGTGTCGGGCCTGGGGCAGGTTAACAGGAGGTTTGACCGTTTGTTTGATATCGACAACAGGGGACGCCTCCTGCCGCAATCGGAAACACGTACCAGGCGGTTACGCCTTGAATTGAAAAATGTGGAATCAACGACTGCCAGCCTGGAGATCGTCAAACGGGATAAGGATTACGAGAAACGTTTTGAAGAGATCCGTGTCGACACGCTCAAGCTGCTCTATGCCGATGCCGCTGTGCAGGATACCGTCTGGCAGGACCGGTCTACGAACCTGGCTGACCTCACTCTCACCCATAGCCGGTGGAAAAAAGCACTGAATTTCTCTACACAATACCGAATTTCGACGGAACAGGTGTCGCTGAAGGAAAAGGTCTACTTGGATGTTGGCGAGGGCCGGGGCAATCTGCGTTACGATGAAGACCTGGACGAATACGTGCCGGATGCGGATGGTACCTTCATTCTGTTTGTACTGCCTTCCGGCCGTTTTGAGCCGATCACCAATCTGCAGTCCGCATTCCGTATCCAGTATGATCCGGGGCGGTACTGGAGGAAAGTCGAAACACCCTGGCAGAATCTGCTGTCAAAAGTCAGCGGCGAAACCTATTTCCGGGTGGAGGAAGAGACGAAAGAATCCGATTTATCTTCCATTTACCTGCTGAACCTGTCACGGTTTCAGACAGGAGAAACAATGCGGGGAACGATTATTTACAACCAGGACCTGTACGTTCTGCGGCGAAACCGGCACTATTCATTCCGGCTTCAATACCGCTACCGTGATGACCTGTTTAACCAGTTCCTGGATGAAAATGAAAACGAGGACCGGCTCAGTATCGACCGATCCCTCCGTTTTGACTGGCGGATGACATCCAGATTGAAAAGCCAGACGGAAGGCCAGATAAAGACTATTCTGCGCGACAGTAGAATCAATGCGACACGAAACCGCGATATCGATGCATTGATACTCAGTCAGAAGTTTTCGTACCGACCGTTCAGCCGGTGGGAGATCGGGATTGATACCGAGCTGGGACAGGAAGAAAATAAAACACCATTATATCCGTTAAAATTGTGGTCGGGAACGGGCCGGCTGCGCCTGAATTACGCCATTCCTGCTAAAGCGCGAATCAGCGCGGATTACGAGTACCAGCAGGTTCGTGTCACCGAAAATCCGCAAAACCTGGTGGTGCCGTTTGAAATGGCAAAGGGCCGGAAAGAAGGTGCTTCCAGGAAATGGCAGGTGCGCGCTGAGTATACGGTCGCTACAAATATCGTTCTGACCTTTTTCTATAACGGGCGGGATGAGGCCGGCTTTGAGAACATTATCCATACCGGCCAGGCAGAAGTCAGGGCATTCTTTTAAGCCGGTTCCGGTATGTTCGGCTGCAGTAACGGGCGGAATTTGTATCCATATAAAATCGGACCGCGGTCACCATCTTCATAAAATTTTCTGATTACCAGTTCGACAGGCATACCGATCATGATTGATTTTTGATCGGCATCGGTAATCTGCGCTGTTACCCTTGGACCTTCTTCCAGTTCGACGATGGCAACGGTGTAAGGAATCATTTTCGAAAAGGTATCCGGTGCCTGGTAAATGGTTGTATAGGAATAGATGGTACCATTGCCTTTGAAAAAATAATGCTCGTAATTATGGCTTTTACATTTCGGACAAATTTGCCTGGGCGGAAATGAATAATGTCCGCACTGTACACATTTGCTGCCTTTCAGGCGGTACCGTTGGTCGCGCAACCGCCAATAACGTGGAATATCCATATATCGTTACCTCTGTAATAATTTCAATATTGTCGTGACTACAGTGGCTCCACTGCCGCCGATATTCTGGGCCATGCCGAATACCGGATCAGGAATCTGCAAACCCTCAGGGGCCTGGCCCCTTAATTGTAATACGGTCTCTACAATCTGGTAGACGCCGGTGGCGCCGACAGGATGGCCGCGTCCTTTTAAACCGCCCATCGTGGCTATGGGCAGGGTGCCATCGATGCTGAAATATCCTTCCTGCGCCAGCCGCAGTGATTTGCCGGGACCTGCAAATCCGCTGGCTTCCAGGGAAAGTGCGGAAATGATGCTGAATGCATCGTGTATCTCCGCGAAACTGATATCCCCCGGGGTGATTCCGGCAGTTTTATAAGCACGTTGTGCACCGATTTCCACGCCCTTGAGCCAAATGGGGTCCTCACGGTTGTCCAGGGCAATGCTGTCTGTACTCAATTCACAGGCGCACACTTCGACAGGTATGCCGGCATGCTCATTGATTTTATCTGCAGGAACCACGATAACGGCGGCGGCCCCGTCGGCAATCGGGCTTGAATCGAGCAGATTGATCGGATCGGCGATCATCTTGGCCTTCTCATACTGTTCCGCCGTAATCAGATTACGGAACATGGCAGAGGGATTTTTACTGGCATTTTCATGGGATATGATCGGAAATGCGGCAAAATCGCGTTTGGATAAACCGTATTCGTGCATATAACGCCGCATCATAAGGGCATTGATGGCAACGAAGCTGAGACCGATGGAGGACTCGTAATCAGCATCGGCTGCGGTGGCAAGTGATCCGGCACTGTATTTTCCTGAAAACTCGGTCAGTTTTTCGACACCGACAACGGCGGCGGAGTCTTTCGCCCCGCATGAAACAGCTAAAACTGCCTGGCGGAAAGCCGCTGCCGCCGAAGCACAGGCGGCCTCAACTTTTACCGCTTCGATACCGGTCATGCCGGCGTAGTCGGCAATCAGGGCGCCAAGATGTTCCTGTTCACTGAGCGGACCGCTCAACATATTGCCTACATAAAGGGAATCAACTTCGTACCTGCCTGCATCACACATGGCATGAATCAGGGCCTCTACCGCAAGGTGGCGAATGGGGTATTCCCAATGTTCCGTAACTCTGGTTTGTCCCACTCCGATTATTGCAACTTTTCTCATAATATTTCTTTCCACTTACTCCTGAACGATTTTTGTGCGCCATCTGGCATACGTACTGTAATCAATAAAAACACTTCGGTCTATATAGGTTCTTGTAGAAGGTGCTTTATTCCGGGCATCCGTAATGCGATCCGTTACCCGCAGGCTGAAGGCGTCACTGCCGGCCCCCGACCCGAAACTTACTGCCAGAATCCGGTCCCCCGGTTGCGCTTCGTCAAGAATAGCCGTCAGACCGATAACCGAGGCGCCGGCATAGGTGTTGCCGATTTCGGGAGCGAGTAATCCGGTCTTGATCTGCTCCTTCGTGAAACCCAGTTCTTTCGCAATTTTTTTCGGAAATTTGGTGTTCGGCTGATGAAAAACGGCATAGGTATAGTCGGACGCGCTGACGTTGAGCTCTTCCATCAGGGTACGGGCGGAATTACGAATATGGTTGAAGTATGCCGGATCACCCGTGAAACGGTTCGCGTGCTCGGGATATTTCTGATAAGCCCGCCTGAAAAAATCAGGCGTATCGGTCACGAAACTGATGGAACCTTCCACCACGGCAAGGGACTGCTCTCCGGGCCCCATGATAAAGGCCGCCCCACCGGCAGCCGCCGTATATTCCAATGCATCACCCGGCCGCCCCTGAGCTGTATCCATTCCGACCGCCAGGGCATAGTTAGCCATGGAACTCCCGACAAACCCAATGGCCGCCTGCATCGCCTCCGTTCCGGCTTTACAGGCAAATTCGAGATCAGCACTGACCGTGAGCGGTGTTACGCCCAGTACCTGGCCAACCACCGTTCCGGTAGGTTTTACCGCGTATGGGTGGGATTCGGAACCGATCCAGATCGCCCGAATTTCCTCCACACTGATCCCGGCACGCTTAATTGCATTGCGGGCCGCTTCAATAGACATGGTCGTTGTATCTTCATCCGGACCGGGAACACTTTTCTGTTTAATGGGCAGGGTTTCCATATCCTGCTCATCACGCCAGAGCTTGGATATATCCCGCGCGGCAAGCCGGTACCGGGGAACATAGGCGCCATATCCGACTATTCCGACATCACGCGCAGACTTCATAACTTTTTTCATCGTATTCATTCCAGTTTATTCCGCTATCATTTACTTTTTATAAAACGCGCAAAACGCTCATATATTTCGAAAAAAGAATTTTTTTTACCTTAAACATGTAGTGCTCTCTGCAGCCGTTTTTTCCGATATCCAAGGTATTTAAATATTTGGAACTGCCTGGTTGGAAAGCTTTGAGGGCTCTGTGTATGATAAATCTGAATCTGTCCAATTTATTGTTTTACTACTTTTGCATTGATCGTCATGTTAGCCGATTCAACGGTCTTGTCCGCTTTACGCAGTTTAGGCGTCAGAAAGGCACCGTAATGATTCTGCCAAGGTTTGAGAAGTACATTTTTCCTCGTCAGATACGTATCGAACGCGTCACCGGCGCTGAAGAGCGTTATATTAATTTTTGATACGAGGACTTCTTTATCGCTGAAATTGCTCAGGCGGAACCGGCACCGGGTGGTCGCGCTGTGTTCGATGCGGGTTGAATCGGCCGCTTCCAGTGAAATTTCCCTGCCCAGCAGGCTAAAACTCACATACATACGGATCCCGCTCGGATGTTCACCCAGGTCGGTCCAGCGTGACGTCGTTACAATCGTTTCCTGCGCGGATACCAGGGAAGCCAGCAAAAGCCCTAAACCAATTAGCCAGAGCCTTCTCATAATAACCCTTTCTCAGATTATTATCTGAATAAGGCTGAACGTTCTGTCCGGTTTATATTATTACCGGATATATTTCAATTACGTCGTCGTAATCAGACACTACATTATTATAATCAAAAATATTAACTTTTGGCGGGTTTATCAAAAAAATTTTTGCGGTATTAAAAGTGTAAAAAAAAAGGCCCGGATAACCGGGCCTTTTTTTTTAGAAATTCGGGCAGTTTGGTCCGCCGCGTTGCATGCGCCGGCCTGATCGTTCAGCATGCGGGCCCCGCGGTCCGCGTTTACCTTTGGTTAAATAATGGTTGTCGAATGTTACCCGCTGCTCTTCGGTTAACAGGGAACGTACCTCTCTCAAATGTTTTACCCTCATCAAACCGAGGTTTGTGCGGATCTCGTTCTGCTTCCTGAGGTTTTTCTCGATCTCGGAATCAGATGCCTTATCGTCGATAACCATCAGTCGATGGGCATCGTGAAGACTTTTGAGTTCAGTGTGGAGAGGAATGGACTCTTTTTGCATTTTGAGTCGCAGCTTTTCTATGCTAAGTTCCTGTTCTTCCGTCAGATTCAGTGCCTGGAACCGGCAGCGTTCACCGTCTGCATGCGCACCGCGGAACGGGCGGTCTCCCTTACCGGGTCTTCCCTGTGCCATAGCGCCGATTGAGAAGATTGTGATAATGGCGATGATAAGAATTCGTTTCATACTATCCTCCTAAAGTTAATGGTCCGTTTACAATGTCAGTTTCGCTGCTGATATTGCAAACGGTATGCCACAGGGAAAAAGGATGCCAATACCTGTTTTATCATGTTGATTTCGACAAAATCGTCGAAAAAATCCGACGATTTTTTCCTATTTTAACCGGTATTTCTTAATCTTGTAACGCAGATTTCGTTCGGTCATACCCAGTTCTTCGGCGGCGCGTGTCTGGTTGAAATCATGATTCCGGAGGGCTGTGTGGATCAGGTCAATTTCAAAGGCTTCGATTTTTTCCTGCAGGGAACCTTTATAATAAGCCGCCGGGGAGGTCGCATGGTTCTCTGTTTCCGGGCGGTCATGGATAGGCAGGGGTAAATCACGTGTTGTCAATGTGTTTTCCCTGGCCAGGATTACGGCACGCTCGATCAGGTTTTCCAGCTCCCTTACATTACCCGGAAAATGGTGCTTCATCAGGATGTCCATTGCCTCACGTGAGACGGAATCGATATGCCGTTGATTGGCCGTGGCATATTTCCTTATAAAATGCTCGATAAGAAGCGGGATGTCTTCTTTGCGTTCCCTTAAAGGGGGGACATGGATATTGATTACATTGAGACGATAGTAAAAGTCCTCACGAAAGGCTGACTCACGGATCATGGTTTCCAGGTCCCTGTTCGTGGCAGCGATCAGACGCACATCGACACGGCGTACCTGGTTGGACCCGACCCGCTGGAATTCGCCGAATTGGAGAAAACGAAGCAGTTTGACCTGCGTCGTTAAGGGAACGTCCCCAACCTCATCCAGAAAAAGGCTGCTGCCATGGGCTTCTTCGACGCGGCCGTTCTTCTGGGCAACAGCACCGGTGAAGGCCCCCTTCTCATGGCCGAACAGTTCACTCTCCAGCAGGTTTTCGCTGATGGCGGCACAATTAACGGTGATCAGCGGTTTATCTTTCCGGTCACTGGCGAAATGGATGGCCCTGGCAATCAATTCCTTGCCCGTGCCACTCTCTCCCCGGATCAGAATACTCGTTTTACTGCCCGCGGCCCGTGCGGCCATATTCAGGGTCTCTTCCATGACGGAGCTGTTGGTCAGAATATTAGAAAAACGGTGTTTATCCAGGAGATTCTCACGCAGCTTTTTGTTCTCATGGGTGATCTGGCGTAACTCAATGGCTCGGCGGATGAGTATTTCCAGCTCATCCAGGTCAATCGGTTTGGTCAGGTAATCGAATGCGCCGGATTTCATGGCTCCGACCGCATCTTCGATCTTTCCATAGGCGGTCATGATGATCACTTCGATTTCGGGGTTCAGCATTTTCACTTCGCCAAGCAGGTCCAGCCCCGTTTTACCGGGCATCTTGAAATCGGTCAGCATTACATCGATAATCTGCCGTTCCACGACTTTCAATGCATCGGCCGCGTTGCTGCTGGTGAAGGTTTCGAATCCTTTTTTCCTGAGGAATCCTGCCAGCGATTCCCGCTGCACGCTTTCATCATCAACGATTAAAATACTGTATCGTGCCATGGATTATCCCGTTTTTATACTGTTAGTCCTGCGGGAGGAAGATCCGAACCCGTGTGCCGTTGTTCACAGAGGAATCTTTCTCGTACGGACTTTCAATCTGCAGCTTTCCGCCATGGGCGGAAATGATTTTTTCCACGATGCTGAGGCCGAGCCCGGAGCCTTTTTCTTTCGTTGTAAAATACAAATCGAATATTTTTTCCTGAATTTCTTCGAGGATGCCGCTGCCTTCGTCTTCAATGCTGAGGATCATCCAGCCATCGTTTTCCGATGCATTTACCAGAATAACAGAACCTTCGGTCGAAGCTTCCACGGCGTTTTTGAGTATATTTATAAGAACCTGATTCATCTGATCGCGGTCCACTCTGACAACCGATTCGCTGAGGGTGCCGGTTTTAATGTGTATGCTTTTTTCTTCACAAAGCGATGAGAGCAGAGGCAGTGCATTCTGAATCAGGGAAGCCGCCGGGACGGTTTCCGGTTTCAGCTCAGGGGTTCGCGCATAGGAGAGAAAGGATTCAATGATATCATTTATCCGGGCGGTTTCCATGCGGATAGACCGGGTCATCTCATCGAATTCCCTGTTCTCGATCTCCGGACGGTATTCTTTGCCGATGCGCTGGGCCAGAACACCGATGCCGTTGAGCGGGTTCCTGATTTCATGGGCCACCCGCGAAGCCAGGTTCCCCATGGCCACCAGTTTGCTGCGCCGGCGTCGCAAGGTTTCCAGTTCTTTCCGGCTGGTATAATCCTTTATCATCACAATATAAATAAGATTTTCTTCGTTCTGTTCCGTATAAGGATAGGCATTTGCACTTAAAAGAAGGTGATGGTTGTTTCCCTTATATGACCGTTCCATAGGCACATCCTGCATCCGTTGAAAATTACGGATTTTATGCAGGATCTCCTCACTGAACACAGTGCTGATAGCGTCAATGCTTTTTATCGTCTCGTTCTCCCTGAGGCCCAGCAGGGCCAGGGCGGCCTGGTTTATGGTTCGAATTGTCCTGTTTTCATCGGTAACAATAACGCCTTCATCCATCCTGTCAATAACCGCGCTGCTGAAGGTCTGCACTTCGCGGAATTTTCTCTGTAGCAGTGTCAGGCTTTGTCGTTTTAGGGCGTAAATGGACAGGATAGCCAGCATCCCGAAAATAAACAGGCTGTAATAGATAAAACGCTGAACCTGTGCGGCCTGCAGGTGCTCAAGCTGCTGTGTTGAAAGACCGATACGGGCGGTTAATCCCTCCGGATTCTGATGAATATATTCAAAGATGTCATTTCCGCCGGACACATACAGGTGCCAGGCTGAGAGGCCTGCTTCGGGCGCTTCCAGAGGCGGGAGCTGATTCGGTTCCAACAGACCGCTGTGTGCGACCACGCGTTGTCCTGAGCTGAGATGCAGGTACAGGATCGTCGGGTTTTGAACGATCTGGTCGACCCAGTTACGGATACCAAGCAGCCGCCTGTGCTGTCCCGGTGGTGTGCTGTGGGGAAAGATAACAATGAACCCGCGGTTATATAACCTTCGCACGATTACGGCCTGATCGATACCAGGGGGTGCGCCCGGTTTTAGCGGCATGGCAAAGTATTCGGAATCCCGCAGTTCAAGTTCGCTGCGGATCTGTCGGACGAACGCTTCCCTGTCAGGAATAAACCGGGGGAAGCTTTCCGGTTTTTCAAGACGAAGGTCGGAATCAAAAAACAGAATATCCCTTACAGGGCCGAAGCCCCGCATGCGTCTGTTGCGTCCGTGCCGGCTGTAATTCAGACTGTCCAGTTGCCTGAAATAGCGGCCAAGATCAGCGATGCGGTTTTCCATGGCCCGTTCCAGTTGCTGGTCGGAGGCGAGTATGGCGCCGCCGCTGTGTATGATCGTTTTTGTCAGGATGTCTCCCTGGCTGCGCCACAATTCCATCAGGTCTTTTTTCTGTTCCTGGTAGTCGAAAAAGGATGAAACAAAAATAAACACAGCCAGGGCGGCAATCAGCAGAAAGCCCCAGACGGTTATGCCTGAAAAAAACGAACGCGCGGACTTAAAACGTTGCATGGTGTTCCTAATCACTTATATCAGATAAAACTAAAGGCAGGAAGGATCCATTGCAATAATTATTCCATCTTGGAATGTAACGATCTGTATTGTAACTTAGATAAACAGTGTGATTCAACAGGCAATCCCGAATACGGAGGTAAGTTTATGACTCGTCATTTGAGAAACATTTTAGTAAGCGGTCTTCTATTCATTTTGTCTTCCTGTGCTTCCGAAGGTTCGTTCCGTTTTGCTGTTTTCAGCGACATCCATATTATGGAGGGGACAAACGCGGCAGCGGACCTCAGCCTGGCTGTGCAGGATGCCAACAGCCAGGATCTGGATTTTGTCCTGGTCAGCGGTGATATAACGGATATGAATATTGGTGATAACCTTCAGGTGGCCAGGCAGATACTCGATAGTCTGGCGTGTCCATATTATATCATCCCCGGGAACCATGATACCAAGTGGTCCGGAAGCGCCGGTTACAATTTTACACTGCTTTGGGGAGCGGATAAGTTTTCATTCGATCATGATGGTTACCGCTTTATCGGATTCCATCAGGGACCGGTTTTACGGATGGACGACGGACACGTGACGATTCAGGATCTGAAATGGCTTGAAAAAGAGCTGGAGCATCTGGAAACACCGGATCAGCCGGTCATATTGGTGATGCATTACTCACTGGATAATTCCGTAGATAACTGGTATCAGGTCGCTGATCTTATTGAACCCTATAATATTGAATTAATTATCCACGGGCACGGGCACCGAAACCGTCTGACTTCATATGAAGGGATTCCCGCCGTAATGGTCCGGTCAACATTACGTGGAAGGGACGCACGGGGCGGATATAATATCGCGGAAGTTACCGGAGACAGTATCCTGTTTCATGAACGCATTCCCGGCGTTGAAACGAAGGCACCATGGTGTCGTATGGCGTTTGACGGCAGCAGTTCGGTTACTGCAGATTCAAAAAACGATAATCGTCCGGATTACGCTATAAATGACAAATACGATGGCGTAAGCGTTACATGGAGACAATTTACCGGTTATTCGATGACGGCATCGCCGGAAACTTTTGACGGTATGGTCTATACCGGAGATTTCAGCGGCACGCTGCGAAGTCTGAATGTGAAGGATGGAACCGAAAACTGGTCTTATAAGTGCGGAGGCCCGATCATGGCCACACCGGCCGTCAGTGAAAAAATGGTTGTTTTTACATCGGCCGACAGCTCCGTTTACGCACTGGACAGGAAGACCGGTAAACGGGTATGGCGTCATACTACCGGCGCCCCGAATCTGGCTGTTCCTGTTATTCAGGGAAATACGGTTTTTGTTGGCGGAAGTGACCATACATTCCGGGCGGTGGATCTCACTACAGGAAAACCGGTCTGGGCGTATACCGACGTCGAAGGCTATGTTGAAACCCGGCCACTGGTATATAACGGCTCCGTTATTTTTGGGGCCTGGGATGAATCCCTGTATGCCCTGGACATCCGGAATGGAGCGCTCTTGTGGAAATGGCAGGACGGCCGCCCGGGCAAACTCTACTCGCCGGCGGCCTGCTGGCCGGTCGCGGCTGACGGCGTCGTATATGTTGTCGCACCTGACCGCGTTCTGACGGCTATCGATCATCAATCCGGCAAAACGCTGTGGCGATCCAAACGGCATCAGGTGCGGGAGACCATCGGAATTTCTGCAGACAGGAAACGGGTGTATGCGCGTTGTATGCGGGATACGGTATTCGCTGTTTCGACCAGCAGCCGGGATTACCGGGAAATATGGGTGGAAAACTATGAATACGGCTATGATATCGCCCCCTCCATGCCCGTCGAATGCGACGGTACCCTGTTTTTTGGTACCAAGAACGGCCTGATCGTCGCTTCCGACGCGCGAACAGGTCGGTTGAAATGGAAATACAAACTGGGCAATGCCCTGATCAACACGGTTAAACCGCTGGATGACAGGAACGTCATTGTGGCAAACATGGACGGTATTGTTGTCCGTCTGACCGGATTTTAAATTATTTGAGAAGATGGTTTGTTCGTTACACTTTAAACGGATAAAAAACCAAACGCATATAATAAAACAGGAGTGAGATATGGCAGCAAAGATTGAAAAAAAAGAACTGGAGACCTGGGCTGACTATCTGTTGGACTATTCTCTGGGCGGTGTGCAGAAAGATGATGTAATCATGGTAAAAGGGGAGCATATTACCTGGCCTTTAATGTCGGTTTTGCAGGATAAAATCTTTGCAGCAGGGGGCATTGCGGATATCAACCTGGTTCCGCCTGATAACGATCGCGGTAAAGTCTGGGGAGCCTCCATGGCTCGTCACGGAAGCCTGGCACAGATACAAAGGGTACCGGCCTGGCATAAAGAACGCTATGAGGCGATGACGAAGTATATCGAAATTTTGGGCGCTGAGAACCCTGCATTTTATGCCGAAGTCCCGGATGAAACAGGGCAGGCCATCATGCGCGCTGATGAGCCGTATAAATCGATCCGGTTATTCAAACCATGGGTTCTGACCCTTTTCCCGACGCAGGGATTTGCCGATCTCGAAGGTATGTCACTGGAAGAGTACACCCGTGTCGTTGTGAATGCCTCCATGGTTGACCCGCGTTTACTCGATGAGCTTGAAGATGACATTTACCGCGTACTGAATAAAGGAAATACCATCCGAATCATTACTAAAAATCCGGAGAAGGATCAGAGACTGGAGCTTTCCATGAATATCGCTGACCGCTATGTCGTCAAATGCACAGGTAAACGAAATTTTCCCGATGGAGAGGTCTTTACCAGCCCGAATTCCGATACGGTCGAGGGGGAAATTTTCGTCGATCTTCCGGTTGCCTATGGCGGAACAACCATACAGGGGATTTATCTGAGGTTTGAAAAAGGAAAAATTACCGACTATGCAGCGCTGCAGGGGTATGAAAGCCTGAAAAAAATAATTGAAACCGATGAAGGATCCCACCGGCTCGGAGAGGTGGCACTCGGAATGAACACCGGAATTGAAAAAGTACTGAAACATCCGCTTTTTGTTGAAAAGGTGGGCGGAACGCTTCACATCGCCATCGGTGCGAGCTATCCGGAATGTTATACGGAAGATGCCAATTCAGAAGCGGGCAAGAAAGAACTGGATGATTATTTCCGTCAGGGAAAACTCAACCGTTCGGCCCAGCATGTGGATATCGTAACGGATTTCAGACCCGGAGGCGCCGGAGAGGCGGTTTATATCGATGATGTGAAACTGGAAATAAAAAATAATATCTGGGTCACCGGCTGAGGCTCTTCAGGAGTAAAATAAAAAACGGCGGGCATACCGCCGTTTTGTTAGCTTTCCAGAAAATGCTCGGAATCGAGGGCTGCCATGCAGCCGGAACCGGCAGCGGTAATGGCCTGTCTGTAAATTTTGTCCTGAACGTCGCCACAGGCAAAAACGCCGGGAATATCCGTGCGGGTTGAATCAGGTTCCGTAAGGATATAACCGCTTTCATCCATCTTGATCTGACCTTCAAAAATCTGTGTATTCGGAATATGCCCGATGGCCATGAAGATGCCGTCGGTTTTCATTTCGCTGATTTCTCCGGTAGCCGTATCTTTGAGTTTTACCCCGGTTACAAAATCGTCGCCTATAATATCTTCAATGACTTTATTCAGGGCAAATTCGATCTTGGGATTATCCTGTGCCTTTTTTATCATGATTTTTGATGCCCGGAATTCAGAGCGTCTGTGAACGACGGTGACTTTTTTAGCGAATTTGGTCAGGAAGGTTGCTTCTTCCATGGCGGAATCCCCGCCACCAACCACCAGGATCTCCTTATCGCGGAAGAAAAATCCGTCACAGGTGGCACAGGCTGATACGCCTTTACCCATCAATCGCTTTTCCGATTCCAGGCCGAGAAGACGGGCCGAAGCGCCGGTGGCAATAATAACGGAATCCGCCGTGTAGGTTGTTCCCTCACTCTCGATGACAAAGGGGCGTTTTGATAAATCAACAGATGTTGCGGCTTTAAACTGTACTTCTGCATTAAAGCGCTGCGCCTGGGCACGCATCTCTTCCATTAATTTCGGTCCCATGATGCCGTCCTGGAAACCGGGATAGTTATCAACTTCGGTGGTAATGGTCAGCTGACCGCCCGGCTGGTTCCCTTCCAGAATGAGCGGTTTCAGGTCCGCCCGCGCAGAATAAATGGCAGCAGTTAAACCTGCGGGCCCTGATCCGATGATCACGACTTTGTAATGGTTGTTTTCGGACATCTATTGTTCCTCCGGTTACTCTTTCTTAAAACAGAAATTTAATGGTTCAAATCTTAAAATTCTATAAATTTTTTCTATCAGAGTTTTGATGCCCTTATATCCAAATAGTTACAATTTCTATCCGGTCTTAATTAAATGTCTGTAATTAACGTACGAACCTTGCACTATTTGGATCATTGTGCGCATATTAACCGTATAATTAATTGCAGACATATAAGGAGAGTAGTATGGCCATAGTGCGCTACCTGCTGCTGGTTTTTCTGATAGTTTTCGGCTGTCAAGACGATAAAACGACGCTTCAGCCGGGAAATGGATTTATATCATTGTCGCCCCATATTACAGAAATTGTTTATGCAATCGGAGGGGAGGACCACCTGGCCGGAATCACCGATTTCTGTGATTATCCGCCTGTAACGGCAGAAAAGGCCCGCATCGGCGGACTCCTGAACCCGAATATCGAGAAAATTATTTCATTGAAACCAGCATTTCTGATCGGATTACCTTCGCACCGGGATCTGGCTGTAAAATTATCACCGTATGGGCTGGATATCCATATGTTGCCCAATGAAACCATTGAAGATGTCCTGCTTACGATTGATTCGGTCGGCGTGTTGACGGGCAGGCGGCAAGCGGCCGCAGAACTAACCACCCGGTTGCGGGAATCCCTGTATCCCGCAGCGCAGAAGCCGCACGATGCACCCCGGGCTATGCTGGTGATCGGCCGCACGGACGGAACACCCCGGAATATTACAGTTGCCGGTCCGGGAACCTTTATTCATGAAATCTGGGAAAGAGCCGGCGGCAGAAACCTGTTCGCGGATCTGTCCACACGATACAGCATTGTAAGTCGCGAAGCCATACTGACACGAAACCCGGAAGTGATCCTGGAATTCAGACCGCTGCCGGATGCTTCCGAAGAACAGGTGGCCCTGATAAAATCAGAATGGAATACGCTGGGTGCGCTGGAAGCTGTAAAAAAGGGAAATATTTTTATTCTGACGAACCGGGCATACCTGATTCCAGGTCCCCGGATGTCGTTGCTGAATCGTGAATGTATCAAAATCATCGGAGGTTTAAAGCGATAATTTCCCCGGAATTTTTAAGATAAAACGGTTGTTTAAAAGGATGGTTTTATTCGTTTGTGGCTGTCTCACTTTTTAGTGTAAATACAATACGAACTGATTCAGGTGGGCATCCGGTTGCAGGGATAGCGTCAGGCCTTGCCGGGACAGTAATTACAGTGCGTTTACCCGTGATCAGAAGTGTTCGGGGATACATGGGAGGCGGATGGTCCGGAGGCAATGTTAGTAAAATGTTAATTTTTATAAACATTTGATATTTATATGTTTATGATGTAAAAAAATGAAAAATGCTTAAATTTTTATTTTCCAAAGGCGGTCAAATTACTTATATTAAAATCCAGCGATCAGACTAAATCTTACCTGAAATTTTTATTGATATTTATACCCTAATTAAATTTTAGGTAGTGGTTTTTTTTGTGTTTTTTTCAGCAACAACAAACGTAATTTCGCATTCATATTCAATATAATCTTTGGAGCGATACCCAATGTTTTTAGACATGTTCAAACACAAAGGCAAATTCAATCGTTTGGCGGGAAGAGATAATCTCAAACATTATCAGAATCTCTATATGATGCTCTCGAAAAAGCAAAGTGACGGCGGTTTACCTGTCCACCCGGATAATAATTATCTCGGGGGCAATGAACTGGCTAAAAACATATATGAGAAGAAGTATTTTCTGAAGGATCTGGAAAACAGGCTCATTGAAAAACGCCCCGAAGATGTATTTACCCGGGTTGCGTCGTTTATTGCATCCGTTGAGGCCGACGACCAGAAACGCGAAGAGTGGGCATCCAAATTTTATAAGCATCTGTACGAGGGACATTTTGTGCCGGGTGGCCGTGTTCTGGCCGGTGCCGGGGACTTGTACCGTCTGAAAACCCTGGCAAACTGTTTCGTTACCGTTATAGATAAAGACAATATCGAATCGATTTATAAATCGGCATACGAATGTGCCCGCACCTATTCCTATGGTGGCGGTATCGGCGTGGATATCTCCCCCTTAAGACCCCGTGATTCCGTGGTTCATAACGCGGCCGACAGCTCCACGGGCGCCGTATCCTTTATGGAGCTGTTTTCCCTTACAACCGGTCTGATCGGCCAGAGCGGCCGGCGTGGCGCGCTCATGCTGACCGTCGATGTGAAACATCCTGATATTGTTGATTTTATTAAAGTTAAAAAGATTCCCAACTGGGTGACCGAACAGATCATCGAGCAGATCAGCTGGAGCGGTAAATTCGATACCGAACAGTTGAAAGATATCGAACGGCAGGTGATGGAAAACACACAGGTGCGGTTTGCCAATATCAGTATCAAGGTTTCTGATGAATTTATGCAGGCCGTGGATGAACAAAACCGCCACGGCGTTACGAAACTGCTGGTCTATAAGAAATTTAATAAAGAAATGGTCACGAAGGCATACCAGGATGCCGGCTACCATTATTCGTATCAGATTCCGGCCAAGGATATCGACGAGTATGAGCTTTTGCACACCTTTGACAGCCTGAATGCGCTGAACGATTTTCTCATCAAAAATCATGAAATGATGCTGAAAGCGGAAGATCTTAAAGATGCATCGAAACGGGATGTGTTCGGTGATTATGTTGTGCATTCTGAAGACGAACCATATGACCTGGCAATCCGTTACAGCGGCGATTTTATGCTCTATTTCGGTTCCGAACCGACCGGTGAAGTTCGTCGCCTGATTAAAGCACGTGAAGTTTGGGATCTCTTTGTTGAAGGAAATTATACGACCGCGGAGCCGGGTCTGATCTTCTGGAGCCGGATGAGTAAGTATTCCCCTTCCAATTATGTGGACCGCCCCATCGCCTGTACCAATCCCTGTGCGGAGGTGCCCCTTGAAGAGGGCGGTGCCTGCAACCTGGCCTCCATTAACCTCTCCCGGATGGTGCGCGACGGATACACGCAAAAGGCAAAAGTTGATTGGGACCGTATTAAAGATGCTTCCGAAACGGTCATTCGTTTTCTGGATAACGTGGTCAGCTGGAATGAACAACTGAATCCGCTCGATAAACAGAAGAAAGCCGCTGCCGAAACCAGGCGCCTCGGGCTGGGTATCATGGGCACAGCCGATATGCTGAATCAGCTCGGCATTCCCTATGATTCGGAAGAGGGGATCGAGCTGGTCGAAAAAATTATGAAGGCGATCGCCAATGCCTCCTATGCGACATCTGCAAACCTGTCCGAGGAAAAAGGTGCCTCGCCGATCTTTGATTATGAGAACTATGCAAAAGGGCCTTTCTTTAATGAGGCACTGACACCTGAGACACAGGCGTTGATTAAAAAGAAGGGATTACGGAATATTGCCCTGATGGCAATTGCTCCCACCGGATCCATCAGTAATATCGTGCTGGGATTCAGAAACAAAAATGTCAATTATATGGGCGTCAGCAGCGGTATCGAGCCCATCTTCGCTCTCTTCTATACAAGACGCTCCGAATCCTTCGGAAACAAGAAGTTTAAAGTGTTCCATTCCATTGTTCAGGCCTATATCGATATGCATAACCTGGATGATAAAGTGCGCGAAGCACAGACGGAAGCTGAATTGACGGAATTTCTGCCGACTTATTTCTTCCGTACCGCCCATCATGTCATCGCCCAGAAACGGGTTGAAATACAGGGGCGCTGTCAGAAATATGTAGACCATAGTATTTCATCGACGGTCAACCTTCCTGAAGCGATTGAACCGGAAGTCATTTCGAATATTTACCTGACTGCCTGGAAACGCGGATTGAAAGGAATCACCATTTACAGGGACGGCAGCCGCTATCCGATTCTCAGTGTGGAAGGACAGAAGACGGAATTTCAGAAATTCAAGGAAAAAACCTTCTCACTGAAACTGGGCAGCGAGGGTAAAGAAGTGAAACTCAAAGGAAATGATATCATCGTATTGCCAACCGGACGGTTGACAACGGTGTATCATTATCTAAAGGTCTTAAAGAACGATAATGTATTAGTTGAAGCATAAAACGGGAGCGTAAATACCAATGATCCGTATTAATAACGCGAATTTCGATATTGACGAAATTAAAAAAGAAAAGGCACTGGATAATCCGGTAGAACAGATCGAAACGCGCCCGGATATTGTGCAGGCGAAAGTCTATAAATTGCGCAGCGGTTTTGTTAAGCATAATGTGTACATAACATTGGGTTATATCGAGCAGAACGGACGCAAACGGCCGATTGAAATCTTTATCAACAGTAAAGATCTGACCAAGTATGCTGAATACGCGGTGCTGACGCGTCTGATTTCGGCCATTTTCAGAAAAACGGCAAATCCGGTCTTTATCCTGGAAGAATTAAGCAGCATTCATGACCCGAATGGCGGCTATTTTAAAAATGGCAAATTTATCTATTCCCTCTACTCGGAAATTGCCGATGTGATGCAACAGTTTTTCAAGGAGATCGGATGCCAGGAAGACAAAGATAATGACGATCAGACAGGTTTCATCGCACATGTGGAAGAGGCTCTGAACGAAGGTGAACAAACGGAAGTCAATGCGGAATTTACGATTTGCCCGGATTGTAACCAGAAAAGCGTTAAAATGGAAAACGGCTGTCTCATCTGTATCGATCCCAATTGTGGTTACAGTAAGTGTGATAAATAAGTAAACCGCTTTTTTTAATACAGCCCCTTGCGTTTAAGGGGCTTTTTCTTACCCATTTTCTTCATTCATGACCGGTTTATGTGCAATATTGTTCTGGATGTTCAGGATATTTCTTTGGCCTTTAATGGTTTACCTGTTTTAAACCATGCAACTTTTTCCCTGGAATCGGGCAGTTTCCTCGGTATTATCGGTCCGAACGGCGCCGGAAAGTCGACCCTGTTGAAATTGATTGCCGGACTCCTTCATCCCGATAACGGATCCATCAATGTGGCTAACAGATCACTGACGACATATTCCCGGACGGAACTGGCACGTTCTGTCGGCTATGTTCCCCAGAATGTCGATTTGAATTTTCCGTTCACGGTTTATGAGGTCGTTAAGATGGGGCGCTACGCCCACCATCCCGGTATGTTTTCAATTGATCCCGGAGGTCGTGATGCCGTCTTTGCCGCATTGAAATGGATGGATCTTCTCGATATTAAGGATCGTTCCTATATGCAATTGAGCGGAGGGGAAAAACAGCGGGCCATAATCGCCAGTGCCCTTGCCCAGGAACCGTTCCTGCTGTTACTGGACGAACCCACTTCTGCACTGGATCTGAAACATCAGCAATCCATTTACAAAATGCTTAAAAAACTGACCGAAACGGAACAAATGACTATTTTGATCGTGACACATGATATTAACCTTGCCGCACAATTCTGTTCCCGGCTCATCCTGCTGAACAGGGGAGATATCGTCAGGGACGGATTGCCGGATGATGTGTTGAAGTTCCCTGTAATTCAGGAAGTATATGGTGTAAAGGTGTATATTGATGTTAATCCGTTTACGGATTCACTTTACATTCTGCCCTACGATACACAAACAGATACAGTTGTTGTAAATGAGAAACGAGAAAAGGACATTCGAAGATGAAACGTCTGACTGAAACCGTTAAATGCGCAGGTTGAGCATCTAAACTCAGCCTGACGGCGTTGGGCACGATTTTAGAACAGCTCCCGCAATCAACGGATCCGCGGCTTCTTGTCGGGCATAATCATGCCGATGATGCCGGTGTCTATAAGTTGTCTGATGAAGTGGCTCTCATACAGACCGTTGATTTTTTTACTCCAATCGTGGATGATCCCTATATGTACGGGCAAATCTCCGCGGCAAATTCACTCAGCGATGTGTATGCCATGGGCGGGCAACCACTGACAGCCATGAACGTGGTAGCCTATTCGCCGGGTATTTTTCCGCCGGATGTTCTTTTACAAATCCTTCAGGGTGGCTATGATAAAGTCCTGGAAGCCGGTGCGATTACTGTTGGCGGACACACGGCAACCGATGATGAACTCAAGTATGGCCTGTCGGTAACAGGTATATGCCACCCGGACAATGTGATTACCAACGCGGGGGCAAAACCCGGTGACCGGCTGGTTCTTACCAAACCGATCGGGACCGGTATTATTACCACGGCACTGAAGGCCGGAAAAGATCTCGGACAACTGACCTCGCGCATTATAGATGTCATGGCTACCCTGAATAAAGCGGCCGGCGAGGCGATGCAGGAGACCGGTGTACATGCCTGCACGGATATCACCGGCTTTGGCTTGCTCGGGCACACCTTCGAAGTAGCCGCTGCCAGCAAAGCGGGTATCAGAATGTATGCGTCTGAAGTACCTGTTTTTGCCGAAGCCTTCTCATTGATAAAGGATGGTTATGTACCGGGGGGTACGAATGCCAACCAGATGTTCCTTGAAGATAAAGTCCGGTTTGATCCATCCGTAGCGAAGGAAATGCAGCTGCTGATGTGTGATGCGCAGACGTCCGGCGGATTACTGATTGCGGTTGCTGCGGACCGGTGTGATCATCTGCTGGCAGCACTCAGTGAAAGAAAGGTTTCCACTCTGGCTGTAATCGGCGAAGTCGTCTCCGCGCACCCCGGTTTTATCGAGGTTCTTGCCTGAAGGCCGGATTGCACACAGGGCACTTCACCGTCCGCTGCTTTACTTGAATTATAAAAATGCTTATACTTCTATTTTAAAAATGTATCCTTTATTAATATTCTATCATCAAAATAGAAAGAGAAGATATTCGTGACAGAGAAGGAACTGGTAAAAAAAGCCAAGCAGGGTGACAGACGAGCACTCGCGGAATTGGTTAACCGGTACAGCGAACGAATTTATAATCTGGCTTTGCGTATGCTGAGGCGCCGGGAAGACGCTGAGGACGTGCTGCAGGAAACGTTTTTAACGGTGGTCGAAAAGCTGCATACGTTCGACGGACGGTCCAGTTTTTTTACATGGATTTACCGGATCGCTACCAATGCCTGTCTCATGCGCTTGCGTAAGAAGAAGGTGACGTTTCAGCAAATATCGGATGATCCGGAATTCCAGGAAAGCATTGAAAGCCGGGTGTTTATCGACTGGTCCCAGGACCCGTCGATCCAGGTGTTTAACGGAGAAGTGAAACAAAAGCTGGATGAAGCGATAAATTCGCTTTCCGATATTTACCGGAGTGTTTTTATCCTTCGTGATATTGAAGAATTATCGATTAAAGAAACGAGTGCTATTCTGAATATCACGGAAGAAAATGTAAAGATCAGGTTACGCAGGGCAAGACAATTCCTCAGGGATGCTCTATCGGACTATTTTGAGGAAAGGATGGATACGTAGAGTGAAACACGATCATAACAAAGATAAAATTAATACTATCTGTAACCAGCTTGGTGAAGATTTAAATACGGTTCCCTGTAAGGAAGTCGCGGACCATCTGGCCAGTTGCCCTACCTGCAAGGTATATTTTGATACCATAAAAAAAACCGTTATTCTCTGTAAAGAAAATGATTGCCTCGAAAAATTACCGGATGATGTGAATAAACGCCTGTTAAAACGTCTCGATCTGGATAATATCCAGCAGTAACCAATATGTGGTAATCCCCGCACGGCAGCTTCCCTGATGGAAATATTTCTTTTGTTGCACGTCTCCTGTATCCTTTTTATTTCACCTGCATCAAAATCAAAAAGTAAAAACAACATTTATAAGGAGATCGTATGAAACCGATTCAGGCAACAGATACAACCTTCTCAAAAGAGGTACTGGAAGCACAGGAACTGGTCATTGTAGACTTCTGGGCGCCGTGGTGTGCCCCCTGTCGTATGATTGCACCCATTCTCGAGGAAATTGCACAGGAATATGCCGGAAGGGTGAAAGTGGTCAAGCTGAACACCGATGAAAACCAATCGACGGCTGTTAATTATGGTATCATGAGTATACCGACGATGATGTTTTTCCGTAACGGTGAAATGGTTGACCAGGTTGTCGGTGCCGTTCCCAAGCACATGCTGGTTGATAAGATCAATTACTATGCTCAAACAAGTAATGTTTTAAATTAATAAACTCATTTAGTCGGAATAAATGAGAGGTTTATATGGGTTTCTTACAGGAGAAAGATAAGGAGCAGATCCGGAAGCTTTTTTCGGGACTGCGGAATAATGTAAAACTGATCAACTTCACCCAGGAGATCGAGTGCCAGTATTGCCGGGAAACCAGACAGATACTTGAGGAGCTGGCCGGGTTGAGTGATAAGGTCTCACTGGAAGTATTTAATCTTGTGACGGATAAAGAGGCGGTGGAAAAATACAAGATCGATAAAATTCCGGCTACGGTGGTGGAAGGTGAAAAGGATTACGGGATACGATACTATGGAATCCCTTCCGGATATGAATTCTCATCACTGCTCGAGGATATTATCGATGTGTCAAAAGGACAATCCGGTCTGTCGGAACAGGCGAAAGAACTTGTAAAACAGATCGATAAACCGTATCATATCCAGGTATTTGTGACGCCGACCTGTCCCTATTGTCCCGGCGCCGTTAGGCTGGCTCACAGACTTGCCATGGAAAACGAAAATATTACCGCTGATATGGTGGAAGCGACCGAATTTCCGCATCTTTCCATGCGTTATAACGTTCGCGGTGTACCGAGGACGATCCTTGGCAAAGAGACGCCTCTGGAAGGGGCTGTACCCGAAATGGCCTTTGTAGAAAAAGTGGTGGAATCATTTAAAGCAGAAGTAAATAGCTGAAAGTCAAACCAATAAATTAGGAATGTATATGGAATCAAAATCGAACAAGACCATGTGGATCACACTGAGTGCCGCAGTTGTCATCGTGCTCGCCGTGGTATATTTATTTATGCCGAACAACGGGCAGGCTATCGAAAAACAGAACCCGAATACTCCAGCCGCGGAGGTCGCTTCGGATCAGCAGAATCCGCTGGCACCCGACTTTGCCCTGCAGGACCTGGAAGGTAATACCGTGCGCCTGAGTGATTACCAGGGTAAAGTGGTATTTGTTAACTTCTGGGCAACGTGGTGTCCACCATGCCGTGCCGAAATTCCCTATTTCGTGGAATTAATGAATGAATATGAAGATGACTTTGTCGTGCTTGGTATTACGGTCGACAGAGAACAGGATCTTCCGAAGGTACCGGGTTTTGCGGAAGAATATAGCATAAACTATCCTGTCCTGTATGCCGATGCACAGACCGTGGGTGCCTATGGCGGCATTACAAGTATTCCGACGACCTTTGTTGTAAGCAAAGACGGTTACGCGGTTGGAAAAATCGTGGGATCGCGTCCCAAAGCCGAGTTCGAACGCATTATTAAAAGTCACCTGTAGAAGAAGGGGGGATGTCCCCTTTCTTTTATTTTACCAGAATCGACCATAAAATCCCCGCTGCAATAGCCGATCCGATAACCCCTGCCACATTCGGTGCCATAGCGTGCATTAACAGATAATTCTCCGGGTTTTCTTTTTGTCCTTCATGGTGCACGACACGAGCGGAGTCGGGTACTGCTGACACACCAGCCGCCCCTATCATCGGGTTGATCTTATCCTTTAAAAATAGATTCAGGAATTTTGCGAATAAAATGCCTCCGGATGTTGCAATAATAAAGGAAAATGCACCCAGAACGAAGATACCTAAGGACCGCGGTGTTAAAAATACATCGGCCTGTGTAGAGGCTCCCACGGTTAATCCCAGCAGAATCGTTACAATATCGATAAGGGCGTTCCGCGCGGAATTGGCCAGACGTTCCGTGACGCCACTCTCTTTCAGAAGATTGCCGAAAAAGAGCATCCCCAGTAAAATCATGGATCCCGGAGCAATAAGACCGCAGAGGATAAAGGCGATGATGGGGAAAATGATACGCACTTTTTTGGAAACCTGCCGCGGTGCTTTCATCCTGATCAAGCGCTCTTCCCTGGTTGTCAAAAGCCGGATAATCGGCGGCTGGATAACCGGTACCAGGGCCATGTAGGAATAAGCGGCGATGGCGATAGCACCAATCAGGTGGGGCGCCAGTCTGGAGGACAGAAAAATGGCCGTAGGACCGTCAGCACCACCGATAATTCCGATTGCGCCGGCTTCCATGGGTGTAAAACCGAGGGCAAGGGCTCCGATGAGTGTAAGAAAAATACCAATCTGTGCGGCAGCACCCAGAAGAATCAATCTCGGGTTGGATAACATGGTTGAAAAATCGGTCATGGCGCCGATACCCAGGAATATGAGCGGTGGATAAACGCCTTTGAGCACACCGAAATAGAGGTAGTTCAGGACACTGCCTTCTTCATAGATACTGATCTGCATACCGACGGCAGCGGGCAGGTTACCGAATATAATGCCAAAGCCGATGGGGATGAGCAGAAGGGGCTCATACTGTTTAGCGATACCCAGGTAGATGAAAACGGAACCGATTACCAGCATGGCAGCATGTCCGGGCGTCATATTGGCGAAACCCGTTGTGCTGATAAAATGCATGACCTCATTCATTGGCGGCTCCGAGGATCAGCAGGTCCTGGCCTTCCATAACCGAATCGCCTTCTTTAATGAGCACTTTACTGACGATGCCCGAACTGGTGGCTTTGATCTCATTTTCCATTTTCATCGCTTCCATCTTGAGGACGATCTGGCCCACTTCCACATGTTGACCCGGTTCCACCAGCAGGTTCAGGATCGTACCGGGAATCGGAGCGACGATGGTGACTGTGGCGGGTTGTCCTTCTTTGGATTCTGATCGTTTCGGAGCAGAGGCAATATGCATGCTCGGTTTTTCCAGGTGTGGCGTAGGGTGAGCGCTTTCCTGCCGAATGGGATGAATCATGAGCGGGGGGGCACTGAGGTTTCGAATGGAATCGATCTGTACATTATATTTTTTTCCATTCAATTCCACTTCAGCCCGTTCTTCCGTAATATTTCTAATGACCACCTTGTAAGGATTTCCATTTATTTTGAATTCATAACTGCGCATGTCTTATCCCTTCAATCTGGATATCGTCGTTTTCTGTGCAAGCGATTGGGCACGGCCTGTTACGCCCCAGGAGGATTGATCGAGCTGATCAAATTCCCACGTCAGGCGCTGTTTTTCGCCTTCGATATAGATGGAGCAGAGGTTCAGGGCCGTCGCAATGGCCATCACTTCTTCATCGGTAAGTTCGGATTCCGTAACGGCAGCCGGGGCTGTTTCCTGTTTAACCTCTTTCTTCCGGTCTTCAATAAATCGGATCAGAATGCGTATGATGAGACTGATCAGAACCAGTCCGCTGAAAACGATGGTCATGCCGATCAGGGCGATCAGAAAGCCCTTACCGTTGTTAATATTGTCCAGCCACGCCGGATTGGCGAAGCTTGTGCCATATAATAGTAGTAGAAGTTGAAATATTCGCATGAGTTTGGTTCCTTACGTGAAATACTTAAAGCGGAATATTGCCGTGCTTTTTCATCGGCAGGCTGTCCCGTTTGTTCCGCAGCATTTCCAATGCCTTGATAACGCGGAAACGGGTACGCCTGGGTTCAATAATGTCATCGATATAACCCCGGCTGGCTGCCACATAAGGGTTGGCAAATGTTTCGATGTACTCTTCCTCCTTTTCCTTCAGAAACGCATTCGTATCCGTTTTATCTTTCAGCTCTTTTGCGTAGAGAATCTCGACCGCTCCTTTGGGGCCCATGACGGCAATTTCAGCACCCGGCCAGGCATAATTGATATCGCCCTGAAGATGTTTGGAACTCATCACGCAGTAGGCGCCGCCATAGGCTTTTCGCGTAATGATCGTAATTTTCGGAACCGTGGCTTCGGCAAAAGCATATAGCAGTTTTGCTCCGTTGCGGATGATGCCGTTGTGTTCCTGATTCGTACCCGGCAGAAATCCCGGGACATCGACCAGCGTAATAACCGGAATGTTGAAGGCATCGCAGAAGCGGACAAAACGTGCACCCTTAATGGATGCGTTATTATCCAGTACACCGGCCAGATAAGCGGGCTGGTTGGCAACAATGCCCACAGGATGCCCGTTAAATGCCGCGAAACCGATAAGCAGGTTCATGGCCATGGTCTCCTGCAACTCGAGAAAAATGCCGTCATCAACGATACGGCAGATGACTTCTTTCATGTCGTATGGCTGATTGGCAAGGTCCGGAACGATATAGTTCAGATCATCATCAAAACGGTCAACGGGATCCCGGGTCGGTATCGGATACGGATTGTCCACATTGTTTTGAGGAATATAACGAATCAGCGTCCGGATAAACTGGATCGTTTCCTCTTCATTGTCAAACGCCAGGGTGGCGACACCGCTTTTGGTCGTATGCACTTCGGCGCCGCCGAGTGATTCTACGGTGACGTCCTCATTGGTTACTGTTTTAACCACTTTGGGGCCGGTGAGGAACATATAGCTGTTATTACGGACCATGGCAACGAAATCTGTCAAAGCCGGAGAATACACTGCACCGCCGGCACAGGGACCGAAAATGCCGCTGATCTGGGGAATGACCCCGGAAAACTTCACATTACGAAGAAAAATTTCGGAATAGCCGGCGAGACTTTCAATGCCTTCCTGGATGCGGGCACCACCGGAGTCATTCAATCCGATAATCGGTGCGCCGTTTTTTACCGCCATATCCATCACCTTACAAATTTTTTCGGCGAAAGTCTCAGATAGCGAACCGCCGAACACGGTGAAATCCTGAGAAAAAACATAAACCAGTCGCCCTTCAATGGTGCCGTAACCGGTGACGACACCGTCACCGTCGATCCGTTTCTTCTCCAGTCCAAAATTATGAGACCGATGGCTCTTAAACATATCAAACTCTTCAAAACTGCCGTCATCGAGCAGTATATGTATGCGTTCCCGGGCGGTCATGCGCCCTTTGGCATGTTGTTTTTCGATGGCTTTCGCGCCGCCGCCCAGCCTGGCAGCATCGCGTTTTTCCTGGAGGTAAGCCAGTTTCTCCTCTATCGTCATCACAGATCCCCTGGAAATAAAGATTCTAACTTTATTAATTTCAAGATGTTCACAGCCGTTTTAAAATGCCCGGCATATTCACCTAATTTACTAAAAAAATCGAGCGCTGTGCAATGAATTTGTATAAAATATGATATTATTTTCACAATGTTTTCGGCGGCATTTCTTGATCCTTTCAGACTGATACGTTAAGTTAACATCCAAATAAAATGAAGGAACGCGATATCATGAAATCAGCATTCAGCGCTATTCTGGAAGATTGGCAGCAGGGTAAAAGCGGGCGCGTCCTGGTCAGTGACGGTGCCATGGGCACGCAGCTCATGCAACGCGGACTCACAAAAGGTGCCTGCCCGGAGGGATGGAATGACAGTAATCCGCAGGCGATTGCCTCGATCCATAAATTATATTATGAAGCCGGTTCGGATCTGGTGGAAACCAATACATTCGGCGGAAACCGTCTCCGGCTGGATCATTACGGGTTGGGGGAGCGGACTGTTGAATTGAACCGGAAGGCCGTCGAAGTGGCCCGCTCGGTTTGTCCGGCCGGAAAATTTGTGGCGGGATCGGTAGGTCCGACAGGAGCCATGATGGAACCCTTCGGGACGCTGAGTGAGGCACAGGCGTTCGATGTTTTTTCCGAACAGATT
>CAYPHA010000016.1:0-72207 GCA_964410215.1 uncultured Calditrichota bacterium
GGGGTTAGGACGCTGGCCTCTCACGCCGGTAACAGGGGTTCGAATCCCCTACGCGCTACTCACCCCCGTTTTCTACGGGGGTTTTTTGTTTCGTTAGATCTATGGCAAAATCAATTCTAATCTGTTATTTTAACGAAAGAGCTAAATCATACCAGGGCAGATGTGGATTATGTTAAAGGATTCGGTGAAAGACAGGGATAAGCGCTACATGCGTGAAGCCATTCGTGAGGGAAAAAAGGCGCTGAAAAGCGGTGACGTGCCGGTTGGCGCCGTGGTTGTGCACGAGGGGCATATAATCGGACGCGGCCACAACCAGGTAGAGCTGCTGAAAGATCCCACAGCCCACGCCGAGATGATTGCCATTACATCAGCAACCGGCACCCTGAAGGAAAAATGGCTGCGCGAAGCCACGCTATATGTCACCGTCGAACCATGCTCCATGTGTGCCGGCGCTTCCGTCCTGGCACGGCTCAAACGCATCGTGTACGGTGTCCAGGATATCAAAACGGGCGCGCATTCGAGTCTGTTCAACCTGCTCAATGACCCGCGTCTGAACCATAAGATCGAAGTCGTTCCCGGCATTTTAAAGGAAGAATGTGCCGCCCTGATGATCGACTTTTTTGAACAACTGCGCAATACACCCGACAGCCAGGTATAATGGCCGAAATTTTCCTGCTCATCTTGTTTGCATCTTCCCTCTGAAATGTGTAAAATAAGGGTTTTATATTACTTCGTAAACTTGGTGCCTTGGTGGTAAATCTTCGGAGAGGTGCGAGAGTGGTTGAATCGGCGCGACTGGAAATCGCGTGTGCGTCCTGCGTACCGTGGGTTCGAATCCCACCCTCTCCGCCATTACTGGCAGTTATCGAATCCGAAGGATGAGATTTACTGCCAGTTATGTCCCGGTGAGCGTCAGCGAAACCGGGACCTTGCATCTTCGCGAGTGCCAGCAAGCTTACTGCCAGTTATGTCCCGGTGAGCGTCAGCGAAACCGGGACCTTGCATCTTCGCGAGTGCCAGCAAGCTTACTGCCAGTTATGTCCCGGTGAGCGTCAGCGAAACCGGGACCCGGAAGTGAAAAGCAGGAAGTAGGAATTATGAATTCTGCTGGAATAGGTCTTTCTGTGCTTCCTCGAGGATGTTGATCATCTGTTTCGCATTTCTCACTGCCTGGCCATTTGGATGATTATTGAAAAAGATATACGTCTTATACGCTTTCTTTAAAATCGTGCTGATGTTGGTCAGCCACCCCCGCAGTTCTTCCTCATTGTAGGTGTAGTCATACCTGGCCATTCCCTTGCCATCCCACCAGTCCTTTTTATTACGACCATGAAACCGAATATAAGCTATATCCGTAGTAACGACCGATTCTGCCGGAAGCAGGCCATGCAGTTCGGGTTCATCTACATTAACATATCCGATATCAAGCGACTTCAGGAAATCGTGTAACGCCGGTTTGTTCCACGATTGATGGCGGAATTCGGCGAACAGGGGAAGATCATTGCAAAAACGGCGTGTTTCTGACAGATAACGCCTGTTCGCTTCTGTATTCCTGAACGAATAGGGAAATTGTGCCAGAAATCCCTTAAAGCATCCGGCTTCCCGGAGTGGTAAAATAGAAGCCGTCAGGGCTTTGAGCGCTGCTTCATTTTCTTTCCGGATATGGGTTGTTTCGCGGTTGACTTTGACAATGAAATCAAAATCATCCGGTACTTTAAGCACCAGACGTTCAAACACCTGTGTTCCCGGAATTGCATAATAGGTGGCATTGATTTCCGAGCAGGAAAAGTGACCGGCATAAAATTCGAGCATGCGGTTTTTTGGCAGGTCGCGGGGATAAAAGGGGCCTTTCCAGTCATCATAGCTGTATCCCGATGTCCCGACGCGATAACGTATCATATCAGTTCCCGGTTTGGAAGGGGTCCGGTTCGTATGCCTGACCGAGCAGAATCTGTTCGGTCCCGATCTGAAAGTTATTATTTAACAGGCGGTATGCCCAGTAATTTTTCATTACTTTACGCACATAGTTACGCGTTTCGCGGTATTCGATATTCTCTATAAAGACATCGATAATATCCGATCCGGGAATTGTCTTCCATCGTTTTACGCGGTGCGGCCCGGCATTATAAGCGGCCAGAACCCATTCTTTGCGTTCAAAGCGACGGCTCAGTTGCTTCACATAGAGTGAGCCAAGGTGGATATTATATTCCGGATTAAAGAGTTGTTCGGTTTTATGAAAAGATACCCTTGCCAGACGCGCCATATCCTGTGCCGTTATCCGGATGAGTTGCATCAGACCGAAGGCATCCGCCCATGAGTGAGCCCGGGGATCAAAGGCGCTCTCCTGCTTCATGATGGCAAAAAGCAGTTCTTTTTCAATTCCGTAGCGACTGGCGTATTTTTCGACTTCCCGGTCATAATAAAACGGAAAGCGTTCTTTCAGGATGAATAATTTATCCGAATAGGGTATGTCTCTGTAAAATTTTCTATTGATATAATCATACAGGCGGAACGCTTTTGTATAGGCATGAAACTGCTTGTAAATTTCGGCAAGTGATACCCATTCTTCCGGAGTGGACGCGACCAGCTTCACATTGTCAATAGAGCCGAAGGCATAATTTTCGCCCAGGAGCTCATAGATCTGATAGACTTCATCAAAATAAGGCAGAAGGTTGGAAAAACCATTCGAATGAGAATGCAGAAACTGGCTGCTGCGGCGGAAATCACGACTGACCGCCCAGTTGGAGTCGATATGGGCTTTGTGGATGAGATAGCTTTTCATAGTGTAATAACTATCCCACATATCTTTCGCCAGATCAAGGCGCAGTCGTTTTGCCGAAACGGTATCCCCCTGCTGATCCCGGCACAGGGAGGCCCAGTACTGGGCACGTTGTTTATCGGGATCCGGCCACCTGCGGAACCGGATATCATTGAATATCTGGTCCGCTTCGGCATAGCGTCCCATACGGTACTGATTAAAGCCTTCCCTGAAATACGCTTCCCGTGCAAAGCTGCTTCGCGGCCAGCGTGTGCGGACCATATGATACAATTCAATGGCCCCCTGGGGATCTTTCATTTCCTCTTTAATCCATCCCGCCTTCCACACGGCTTCTGAGGCAATGCGTCTCCGCGGGTAGCGGTTGGCATAGTCGACATAAGCGTCGATTGCTTTTTGTTTCTGACCTTTGCGCAGGTAAATACGGGCCAGGTAGAGGCGGATTCGCGGTTCCAGGTTTTTGTTATGCAATCCTTCAAGAAGGTTGTTAAATCCATATAGTGCGGTGCTGTAATGTCCCCGCGCGTAGTAAACGCGCAGCAGGTAATACCGTGCCTTTTCCTTATTTGCCGTATTTTTTTCGCTTTTTGCATAATTTTCCAACAGGGTGTTAAGGGCGGTATATTCCCTGTTTGCATAATAGACATCGGCAATATTAAAAAACTGATCCCGGGACCATTTTGTTTCAGTTGACTGCAGCCACTGCACAAGTTCCAGGGTCTCTTTCCTGTTTTCGTATTTTTTAAGGATCTGGTAATACTCGTCCTTAGCCAGCTTCTTTTTACCGGACCGGTACAGGCAATGAGCCGCCCGGATTTTGTATTCACCGGTACGAACCTTGTTTATGTTTCGGCTGATCGCTTCTAAATAATACACCCGGGCCCGGTACCAGGAATTTTTCTCATAGAATGCATTGGCGAGCGGGAGAACCAGGGAATCAGCCAGAAAATGTGAATCGTAGTTTATAATATATGAAACAGCCCGGTCCATGGCCTTATTCTCATTGAGCTGCCACAGACTGCGAATATAGAAATATTCTGAGTAGGCCTTGAGATAGGCCTGTTGTCTGTCGAGGTCGAGGAACAGGCGGCTCGCTTCCTCGAACTGTCCCGTTTTATAACAGGAATAAGCCATCTTAAAGACAGAGGATTCATGTAACTGCCTTGGAGAACGTTCAAAGGCATTTCGATAGGATTTTACTGCGGCATTATAATTCTTTTCCTGATAGAGGCTGTCAGCAATCTGGAGATGATACCCTGAGGAAAGCAATTCATGATGTTCGGGAATATCGCCCCGGGAGGTCGAGGTGACCAGCGATAATAAGACCGGTATGATCCATGCGAGCGATTTCCACATCATTATTACTTATCCTGCCTGTATCATTTTTTCGTATCGTCAAAGGTAAAATAACCATTTAACCTTTGCCCTACCGTGATAAACAACAAATTTTTCCGGATTTTACCGGATCATTCACTGAATCACGAGAATTTTTTTGTATATTTCCTGACCGTTCGAACGCAAGCGCAGGAAATAAGTCCCCGTCGCTACGCGGTTTTGGCGGTTATTGGTTCCATCCCAGTAAATTAAACCGGCCAGACGGTCATCGGTTGCTGAATATACCGTTTCCCCGAGAATATTGAACACATCCAGTTGCAGCGCACTGGTGCCGCTATATATATAATTTATATTCAACGTACTTTGTTCCCCCGGAGAAAGGGGATTCGGCCCGACCCAGGCCCATTTCAGATCACCTTCACGGCTATCGGCGGGTTTCTGATTGAGCGGTACACCCAGCTCGGCCCTGATCATCCAGACCCCATCCAGTGCATCCCCTCCCTGGATCTGATACCGGCTAAGGTTCTGAAACGTTCCATTCCCCACCTTAAGATAGGATGTACTTGTCTTCGGTTGCACATCACTGTATCCCATGCTTCCATTATCATTATACTCGAGACCAATTTCGATGACTTGACCTTTATCCCGCATAACGGTAAAATTCTCTACATCCACGCGAATCCAGGCATTGGAAACGGCATTTTTCAGCCTGACAGATTGTGAACGTGGTTGCAGTTTACCCTGTATGGGCTCCTCGTACAGGTGCACAACGATCTCTCCCCCGCCCGATCCGTTAAAAAATTCGACCGATTTTAAGGTCGTGGAATCCCGGGATATTTCAAAAGAAGCTGCGTTGACATTTCCACCCGACGTAATCAGAAACGCCGGTGTTTCCTCACCGTCATAATGGGATGTAAGATAGTTTCTCTCGATACCGGATGCATCGAGAATCAGGCTGCTGGAGGTGCTTGTATTATTCAGATAGAGTATAGATTTTGTATGGTAGGGAAAGATAAAAAACGGGTCAAAATAAGGGAATACAATATTTTCTTCCAGCAGCAGGTCGCCGTCGCTTGCCAGGCGATGGGAATAGAGCGCACCGAAGTAACTGCCTTCCTGCTCGATGTACAGTGAATCCACATTCGTCAGATCCACGGTATATAACGAATAGGGGCGGATATTCAGTGCCTTTGAAGACGGGAACGTGGTGATACGTTCCACCGGTAAGGCGCGCAGGTATTGCAGTTCCGGATTTAAAAATGTGTATTCCGGAAAAACCGCGGGATCATTGGTTACGATGGTCTTAAAAAAATTCAACACCACCTCACCGAATGAAACCGGGAAATCTTCCAGGAAAAGCGCATCTTCGATTCCGCTGATCCCGGCATTCTCATTCATCGATATCGCCGAAATCAGATCGAGGCCGAACTGTTCATAGAGAAAATAAGTAAACAAAGCCACTTTCGCGTAATGATTGAGGGAAACATCGAAATCGGATCCTTCGAAATCCACCAGGCTGATTTCCGTTGATCTGAGGTAGTAGGAAGGATCACGCAGGCCGTATCCGCACAGATAAGAAGCAATTTCCGATAATCCCTCATTCACAAAGGTTTCTTCATCCCGGTCGTTCTTAAATTGTATGAGATGCTGATACTCATGTGCCACGGTACCGAGGGAGGAATCGTATTCATAGCCGTCCCCGCCGGCATTTTCACGGTATATACCGGGATAGGTATCGATGTACATCAGGTCCGCCTTATTGGAACCGGAAGAGGACGTCTGCTGATCACGGGGATAGAAGAATCCACCTACATACCCGCCTGTACCATCCCAGCCATCCTTGATATCCACCAGCAGGAATTCGATGGTGCCGTTATTGTCGATATCCGGCGGCATCCCGAATATTTCGTGTTCCAGTTCCACGATTCCTTTATTTCGGTCGAGACTTCCATCGGGTGTTTCTTCGGTAAGCCCGTCAAGAATCGTCTGAATAACCGTCTCATTAACATGTCCGTTGGCGAATTCCTCGTTGTCCACCCAGATATTGACACCTTTGTTCGTAGCCCTGAGTGTTGCCGTCACCTGGTCGAATTTTACTTTATCGAGATCTTCCAGATTCAATACATTGAACTGACGTTCTTCCCCCACTTCGTAATGTGTTTTTTGAACCGTTTGAAATTTCATGAGGGCTGAGGGATTATTGTTTTGCAGTGCTTGAAAGTAAGCCTCAACCGCCGGATCATCCGGGAGAAACGGATGGGCACACACCGGATACGATATGTTGGCAGGCCCCTGCCCGGCGGCATGAACCGTTGTGAGCAGAATAAAGAAAAGGATGCTTCGAAATATCATCAACTCTACTTCAAAATATGCGGATAAATCGTTGCCAGTTTGTTTAGGTCGTCGGCTGACAAATACTCAAATTCGATTCCAATCTGAAACGCTTCATCATGAATCTTATGATGATTCCGGACAATCCCGATAGTCTTTAAAATATCCTGTCCAAGGCCGATACTCAGCTCGATCCGCAAACCGGGTTCAAAAGGTTCCTTGGCCTCTATAGACACACCGGTGCGACTGATATCCAGTGTCTTCACCATACCTTCGTTGAAAACCCGTCCCTCCGCATCAAATAAACGGAATGACAAGAGATTTTGGGAACCGATACGTTCAGCTCCTCTTCCTTCAAAATCCAATGTATCCTCCCGACGTTAGTTTACGTTCACAGATTCCTTTTTGGAAAAGATATCATTTTCTTTTAAAAACGTAAATAATTCATCCGAAAGCAATGCCTTCGGGATATCCATTCGTTTCAGTTCTTCCAGGATCAGGTTAATTTTAGCGGTCGCCTCCGCTTTACGGTTGATATAAAAACAGGTTTCATCGTGGTAACGAATAAGCCCGCCTTTAAAATCCCCCCGATCCTGTTTTACAGGTATACTAAGCTTTTCCAGTAAAACAATCAATTCTTCCAGTATTTTATTTTCATCCATTGGCATAAGAATCTGTTTTAAAGGTATTCTTCCCAGTTTTTGGCCCGCAGTATGTCCACGACATTTTTTACTTTTTGAGATTCGTCCTTTTTACACAGGAGGATGGCATCCTCGGTTTCGACCAGCACCATACCTTCCACATCCATGGCGACAATCATTTTTCCCTGGGATGAATAAAGATAATTATCCTTTGCATCGATCGTGACATATTTTTCAGTATTTATAAAATTATTATCCTTGTCTTTTTCCTGAATATTATGAACCGCTTCCCAGGAACCGACATCGTTCCAGTTGAAGTCCCCTTCGATGACACCGACTTTGCCGGATACTTCCAGGATACCGTAATCGATCGATACTGATTTTATCCTGGAGTACACATCCACAATCGATTCATCCATATTTTCCGTATCGACGTTTTCCATAATTTTAAAAACGCCGTCTGCCAGGTCGGGAAGATGTTCTTCCAGCTCGGACATGATTGTATCCATGTTCCAGACGAACATACCGCTGTTCCACAGGAAATCGCCGCTTTTAATAAACCGTTCGGCTGTATCACGGTTGGGTTTTTCGGCAAAGGTTTTAACTTTGTATATGGTTTTATGGTTTTCGGAAAGGATGGTGTCATCGCGCTGAATATACCCGTAACCCGTTTCGGGATATTTGGGTACAATCCCGATGGTAAGCAGATACGCGTTCCGGCTGGCGTATCCGACCGCGGTTTGCAGAACGTCATAAAACTTTTGTTCATCCTGGATCAGGTGATCAGCCGGCAACACGACCATCACTTCATTTGAACCCTCTTTTTCACGTTTTTTCATGATAGCGCAGGCAATACCGATACAGGGAGCCGTATTTTTCCCGAAAGGCTCCCCGATTATATTCTCTTTCGGAAGATCCGGAAGCTGCCCGGTGATACCTTCTGTCAGGTCCCGGTTGGTAATAACGAGGATTTTTTCCGGATCCGTCAGATGTTTAATACGCTCGTAGGTCATCTGGAGCATGGAACGCTGTCCGAATATATTCAGCAATTGTTTTGGTTTTGACGAGCGACTGCGCGGCCAGAACCGTGAACCGATTCCACCCGCCATAAGAACAATATACATAGAACTCCTTTGTCAATTTTCCAGGTCAACATGCAGGACGGTCAACCATTGTTCAGCGACATCGTTTCCGGGATCGATCTCCAGAACCGTCGTAAATACACGTATCGCGTTCTCAAATTCCTTTTTGAGGGTATAGGTTTCACCAAGATTATTCAGGGCTCCGGTATAACGTGGTTTTAAGGTCAGTGCTTTTAAAAACAACTTAATGGCGATCTCATAGTGTGCGTCCACTTTGTAGAGGTAGCCCAGATTATTAATGGCCTCAGGATAATCGCTGTTAATTTTCAACGCCTGTTCGAGGTGGTAATACGCACTGTCGATCCATCCTTCATAATAAAAGGCTACAGCAATATTATTATGAGCTTTGGCATAGGTCGAATCCATTTCAAGCACCTGGCCGTACTTTTTGATCTGACCTGTATAATCATCTTCCCGTGCGGCTTCTTCCGATAGTTCAAATGCTTCCCGGTCGAGATTACCGCTGACGATCGTCTGCAGTAATTTCAGATTTTTTTGTGCCGGAACATAATCGCTGTTGGCAGCAAGCGCGTTTTCAAAGGCTTTTCTTGCCTCATCATAACGGCTAAGCAGAAACAGCATGTATCCCTGATTGTTAAAAGCCTGATAATATTCAGGATCAAAGGCAACCGCCTTCTCGAATGCATGCAGTGCCTTCTCGATGTTCCCCATCCGGTGCAGCGAAACCCCCTTGAAATTGTGAACCTCGGCGTCCTGAGGAATCATTTCCAGCGCTTTATCCCAGGATAAGACAGCCATGGAATCGTTACCGGCATTGTAATATGAAATACCGTCCGCCACGTGATTCTCCGCCTCGGCCAGAATTTGTTCCGGTGTGGGCTCCATTTCTTCCGGTGCCGTTTCCCTGGGTGCCGTCTTAAAAAGTGAACAGGAATAAACCAGAAATAAAAGGGAGGCAAAGATAATCCATTGTTTCATGCTGACCTCCGATACGTTTTTGTGCTTGTTTCATCATCGACTGCAAATCAAAAATCTTATCGAAAAACAGGGAAAAATCGACTTAATCAATTTAGTAAATATTCGCCTACAAATACAACCCGCGCAGGACCCTCTATAAAAACAGATCCCGCGTCCCGTATAACCTGGATCATACCGCCCCGCGTTTCAACGCACAGCCGGTTTCCGGCCGCTGCTGTCTGCATCCATAAAGCCAGGGCGGAAGCCGTCACGCCGGTTCCACAGGAAAGCGTTTCCGCCTCAACACCGCGTTCATACGTGCGAATTTTAATGGAACGATCCTCACAGACCTGCACGAAATTCACATTGGTACCTTCGGGAAAACGGGATTCGTGACGCAGGCGCGAACCTATAGTGTCAACATCGATCATTTCAATATCCCCTTCCGCCTGAATCACGAGGTGTGGAACGCCGGTATTCAGGAACGCCACAGGCTGCAACTCACCGGGAAGTCCGAAAGGATCATGGTCAAACATCTCAGGCCGGTTATCAGTGAGAATTTCCACCCTGATACGATCGCTCGATTCTATCCGGGCCCGGTGGATACCATCCGGGGCCTTGAAGAACAGCTCCTGGTTGCGTTTGACATACCCGAACACATTGGCTGTAAGCACCGCCGCCCGGCTTCCGTTACCACACATGGTCGATTTATACCCGTCGGCATTGTAGTAATCAAAGATGAAATCGCTGTCGCTATCCTCCCGGATCATAATCGCACCATCGCCGCCCACACCGAAATGACGGTCACAGAGCCGTTTGATGGTTTCCGGTCCGACGCGGTCCAGGTCCAGTTCAGCGGCATCGACAACGACAAAATCATTTCCCGTAGCCTCTGCTTTGGCAAATCGTATGAGTTGTTTCATTGTACTGATCCGGTTTCAGGCAGGGTGATACGGACACCCGATGTTTCCCACCTTTTTCGTACTTTTATCGTATCCGGATGGAAGACGAACGGTTCGGCAAAACGGAACGGGAAAAGACTGCCGGGTGAATACCGTTCATTCTTATCCAGATCCAGAAATGCATCCAGACGATACGCGCCTTCCGGCAGATACCGTTTAAGAAAGCGTCCCGTGCTGTCCGGTTGTATCCGGCGTAAAAAATCCCGTTGACGTATATTTCGTATGTTGAGATACATGGTTCCGGAAGCCTGTCCCGGTGCGGTTACGGTTCCTGAGATTTCCCCCAGTTCACGGTCGGATACAACCGTAAAATAACGTGAGAACAGAGAATCTTCAAGTTGATTTCCCCAGACATCAGCAGCCTTGCTGACATCCAGGCTGAAGATATAGGCAGAATCCGGTATCAGTGTCGTTGCGGGCAGAAATTCGGCATCATAAGCGGAGCGAATGTGCCAGCGACCGGCTTGCGGATTGCCCTGACGACTTGTGAATGAGAAAAAACGGGACAGACTGTCCCAGTTTACCGGATTGGAAAATTCTATAAAGAGCGGGTCTTCCGGATGATGGTTCCGGGCACTGTCGGCCGGTCCTGCCGTGATGATGGTGAAATGAGTCGTATCTGTTTTATCCGTTCCCCGGAAAATCAGCGTTGTATCGCGATACCGGGCATTGCCGGCGCTGTCGGAGAGTCCCGGAACCGTCAGGAAATAGGTGGATGTATCCAGAGCCGCCGTAAACAGATCGATGGTATTGCCGGATTCGATATTCCGGGAGACGGCCAGTACAGGGAATGCTTCAGAGGATGCGCTGTCCTTAAGCATGAGTGTTTCCGCTTTCGGTAGCAAAGCCGGCTCACTGGTTCTTAATTGAAGATAGCGTGTATGGATCGGCCGGGCACCGAGAGCTTCCGGCGGGAGGGTATCACTTCTGGAAAGATGCAGGTTCAACCCACGGTACATCAGCCGGCTAGAGTCGAGTACGACATCCCGGTGCGGAATACCCACACGTTCATAGTCCGAATCGATGAGCAGGTTACTGTTCTGGTCCGAAACGGCAAAGACGCGGTATGTGCCCGTTTTCATATAGTTAAACGCAAATTGACCTTCCGTTCCGCTCTGGGATATGTAATCGGGCTTATTTTCGAGAAAAAGTGTATCATTATTCAGCCGGTATGCGAACAGCGTTACGGTCTCTTTACGGTTCATACCGTACACATTTCCGGCGATTTCGCCCTCATCGATATGATTTCCGGTTGAAAAGGCGAATTGCAGACTGCTTTCCATCCTGTTTCGCCGGGAATCGGATGCCTCGGAACCGATCGATACCACGTAAGTCTGGTTCGGCCGCAGGGTATCGGTGATAGTCATCTCGAGACGCCGACCCCGCTTCCAGTTCAGATCGAATTCCAGCGGAGGTGATACAAACAGTGCTTTTGTCAGGGATCCCTCATCCATACGTTCGGAAAAGGTAATACGAATGGCAGACAGGTCAGCGATATTCGTGGTGTTGGATTCCGGTTCCGTGGAAAGGACAACGGGGGGAACCCGATCAACCGGCCCACCGGAGGGCGCACTCCGGGTTGCACAATAATTGAGGGAAGAAAAGACTGTCCAGATAAGGGCAAACCACACAATTTTTTTCAGCATTCAGACCGCCTGTAACACAACAAAACAATTAGAATATATCTATAAAGTTCTGTATGATTCAAGTCTTTCCTGAGGAATAGAGACGCAGATTCCCGGCGGGGAGAGAAGAAGAAGTAAAGAGGCGCCGAAGATTATTCGGCAGCCTGCTTCTCTTTAATTCGGGCTGCTTTGCCCCGGAGTTCCCGAAGGTAGTACAATTTGGCACGACGTACTTTACCGATCCGTTTCACTTCCACTCTGGCCAGCCGCGGTGAATGGATCGGGAACACGCGTTCCACACCGACACCATGTGAAATTTTCCGTACGGTAAAGGTTTCATTCACGCCAGAGCCCTTGCGTTTGATACAAACGCCTTCAAACACCTGGATACGTTCCTTGTCACCTTCGATGACACGGACATGAACAGCCAGCGAGTCCCCTGCTTTGAACTGAGGGATATCGTCGCGCAGCTGATGTGCTGATACAGTATGCAAAATGTCCATTTTTCTCACCTTTACTTATTTTGATTTCATGTATTTTTCGTATAAATCGGGTCTTCGTTCCCGGGTTGATTTTTCACTGGCCTGTTTCCGCCATTCGTCAATCTCTTTATGGTTTCCGGACAACAGGACCTCCGGGACCTTTTTTCCCCTGTACTCTTCCGGTCTTGTATAATAGGGCGTATCGAGCAGATCATCCGAGAAGGAATCGGTCCAGGCCGAATTGATATCTTTTATCACCCCCGGCAGCAGGCGGACCATGGCGTCAATCATAACCAGGGCCGCAATCTCACCGGAACTGAGAATAAAATCCCCGATTGACAGTTCCCGGATCTTGTAAAACGTGTGAATCCGTTCATCGATGCCTTTGTAATGCCCGCAAAGGAAGATCAGATGATCTTTCAGGCATAGTTCCGTCGCCTTACTCTGATCAAACCTGTTCCCCCGCGGCGTCGGAAGGATAATTTCCGCCCCTTCTATACCGGCTTCTTCCGTGATCCGGTCCATACAACGGACAAAGGGTTCAATTTTAAGGACCATTCCCGGTCCGCCGCCGTACGGATAATCATCGATGGTACGGTGCTTATCATCGGTAAATTCCCTCAGGTCGTGTACATGAATGTTTACAAGACCTTTCTGTTTCCCCTGCCTTATGATACTTTCGTCAAGGGGTGATTCGAGTATCCGGGGAAAACCGGTGATAACATCGATACGCATTTTCAAAGACCTTATTCAAACAGGCCATCGAGCAGCCTGATTGTCATCGTTTTCTTCTGTATGTCCACATCAATTACGATATCTTTAATAGCCGGGATCATATGCTCCGCACCCTCGTCGTCTTCAATCGTATACACATCATTACCGGCATAGGAATTCACATCTTTAATCCGGCCGAGCAAACGCCCCTGTTCCGACAGAACCTGTACCCCGATAAGATCATGAACATAGAAGGAATCCGCTTCCAGCTCGCGCAATTCCTCTTCAGGGATATACAGATACATATTTCTCAGCGCTTCAGCGTCACTTCTGGAATCGACGCCTTCGAACTTAATAAAAACAAACCTATCCGATATTCTCACATGATCCACCGAATAGGCTTGATATCCGTTATTATCGACATAGAGTGTTGTCAGTTCTTTGAAGTGCTCAGGAAAGGAGGTAATGATTTTAGCTTTAACCTCACCCCGGATGCCCTGAGGTTTTACAATTTTACCGACAACAAACATGAAGCCGTACTATTCAAGGATTTCGAGAACGGCTCGCTTACCTGCTTTTGCAGATGCTGCGGCAAGAAGTGTACGAATGGATTTAGCCGTCTGTCCTCTTTTCCCGATGACTTTTCCGAGGTCCCCTTCGCCTACGCGGAGTTCATACACGGTCACACGTTCACCTTCAACTTCCGTAACCTGAACCTCTTCCGGCCTGTCAACGAGATGCTTGGCGATAAATTCGACGAATTCTTTCATAGTCTTAGACCTCCTAAACGTATTGAACCAGTTTCGCAATAGTGAATTAGCATTCTATAGTTTGAGAGCTTATTCCTTTTTCGCTTCCGCGTCATCGGTTTTCTTCTCTTCGGTCTTTTCTTCAGGTTCAGAGGTTTCTTCAGCCGGAGCCGCGGCTTTTTCCTCTTCAGCCTTCTCCGGTTCGGCCGGTTTTTCGTCTTTTTTTTCCCCGGCGGGAACCGGTTCTGCTTCGGATGCCTCTGCCGCTTCTTCCACAGCTTCCGCTGCTTCCGGTTTTTCTGCCGGTTCGGTTGATTCAACAGCTTCCGGTTCCGCGGCAGCTTCTGTTGTCACCTCTGCAGCCTCTTCCCCTTTAACCGCCTCTTCTACTTTTGGTTCCTCGGTTTTCTCCGTTGCCTTCGCTTTTTTCGTCATCTGTTCTTTTTCTTCCAGACGTTTTGCTTTTTCCAGCTGCAGCACTTCCCATTTCCTGAATTCTTCTTCTATCTTCGCTTCGTCTGCACCATTGCGCATAAGATCCCATTTAAGCCACACGCCTTTATTCCGGAACAGGCTTTTTACGGTCGTCGAAGGCTGAGCCCCGTTTTTCAACCAGTAAAACACCCTGTCTTCCTTCAGATCTATTGCATGGGGTTTTACCAGCGGATCATACGTACCGACCATTTCAATAAAACGTCCGTCTCTCGGAGCCCGGCTATCAGCAGCAACAATTCGGTAATACGGCCTTTTTTTCCTTCCCATCCGGCGCAATCTCAATCTTACAGCCAAAATCTAACCTCCATTAAATTTATCATGTTATCCAATCCCAAAAGGCATTCTTGCCGGTCCCCTTGAACCTTTGCCTTTCATCTGTTTTATCATTTTCTTCATCTGACCAAACTGATTCATAAGCTGGTTGACATCCTGTACCCTGGTACCACTGCCCCGTGCGATCCGTTTACGTCGGCTGCCGTTCAGGATTTGCGGATTCCGCCGTTCCCGCAGCGTCATCGAATTGATGATGGCTTCGGTTCTGACAAATGCCGATTCATCGACATTCGCATTTTTCAGCTGATTGCCGACGCCGGGTATCATGGACAATAGCGACTCTAACGAGCCCATTTTTTTTATCTGCTGAAGCTGACTGAGAAAATCTTCCAGGGTAAATTCGGCACGCCGTAATTTTTCCTCGAGTTTTTCAGCTTCTTTCTGGTCAATCGTATCCTGGGCTTTCTCGACAAGTGATACGACATCACCCATGCCCAGTATCCGGGAAGCCAGCCGATCCGGATGAAACTGCTCGATCGCATCCATCTTTTCGCCGACACCCATGAACTTTATCGGTTTTCCGGTGACACTGCGGATAGACAGTGCCGCCCCGCCCCGGGCATCACCGTCCATCTTGGTCAATACCACGCCGTCAAAATCCAGCCGATCGGAAAATTCTTTAGCTGTATTGACGGCATCCTGCCCGGTCATGCCATCCGCAACGAAAAGAATTTCATGCGGACGCACACGTCCTTTTATACGGCTGAGTTCATCCATCATATCGGAATCGATATGCAGCCGGCCGGCCGTATCCAGTATGATGGTATCGCTCAACCGGCGCCGCGATTCGCCCACGGCATTGGCACAAATGGACACCGGATCTCCCAGCCCTTCATCATATACCGGAATATCCAGACTCTGCCCGAGCACTTTTAATTGCTGAATGGCCGCCGGTCGGTAAACATCCGCTGCAACCAGCATGGGCTTGCGCCCCCGCTTCCGAAGATAGGCGGCAAGTTTGGCGGCAAATGTCGTTTTACCCGAGCCCTGTAATCCTGCCAGCATGATGATACTCGGCGGAATCCCTGCTGTTTTTATTTCCATAGTGGAAGTACCCAGCAGCGATACCATCTCATCATGAACGATCTTTACAATCATCTGCCCGGGTGTCACACTGGTCAGAACATCCTGTCCAACCGCTTTTTCCTGTACCGTCACCACAAAGTCTTTAACAACCTTGTAATTTACATCCGCTTCCAGCAATGCCCTGCGAATTTCCTTAAGCGATTCGGAAATATTCGCTTCTGTCAGCTTTCCGTACCCGCGCAGCCTCTTAAAAGTCGCTTCTAGTTTTTGACTTAGTTCCTCTAACATCGTTCGCTACAATAATCGCATTAAGATTTAGATATGACCGATAAATTTACTGATCTCGGAAGCGATTGGCAAGGCTAATATTCATTTTTCCGTACTTTTTCGTAAAATTGCACAAAAACTGCCGTCCATTTTGTGCAAATCCGGGTAAGTTTTAATGAAGCCATCATCACACAGGGCAGAAAATTTTTGAGGTATTTCTTCAAGATGAAAGGTTTTTCCGGATTTTTCCAGAAAGGCCTTTATGACCGCGTCATTCTCCCGGGGATCGATGGTACAGGTACTGTAAACCAGCCTGCCGCCCGGGGCGAGATGCCTGCCGGCACTGTTGAGCAGCGACGCCTGTAAACGGGAAAAGGCGTCAACTTCTTTCTCCGTACGGCGCCATTTGATGTCGGGATGCTTTCGGATGACGCCCAGACCGGAACAGGGCGCATCGAGCAATATTTTTGTAAACGGTTTTTTAAACGGAAGATGACGGCTGTCGGCCTGTACCAGCATCCCCCTTCCCAAACCCAGTCGCATGACATTTTCCCTTACGCGTATCAGGCGTTCCCGATCGGAATCCACGGCCACAACGGTTACCCTATCGTCCGCCTTTTCAAGCATCTGGGTATATTTTCCTCCCGGTGCGGCACACATATCCAGCACAAGGTCACCGGGTTCCGGTTGCAGTATCTCCACCGGAATAACAGCACTGTGGTCCTGTACCGAAACCAGTCCCTGCTCCAGCCAGCCCTGTTGCAATAATGCCTGAGGATCGGGCACCGTAAACATATATTCGAACCGTTTATCCTGCCTGGTTTTCAACCCGGCATCAGCCGCCCGTATCCGGAATGCCCGGACGCTTGTTTTGCGGAGATTGACGCGCACATCGAATTCCGGCACCTGATTAAAAGCACGGCAAAGATCCTCAACCCGTGATTCCGGCCAGAAAGAGAGCCAGCGACGCATCATCCAAAGGGGAAACGAATATATCCGGCTCAGCCGTTCGGCCGTATCCGTTACGCCATCACCGGGATCCAGGGGCTTTTCAAATCGCAGATAACTGCGCAGTAAACCGTTTACCAGCTTTCCGGAACGCACGTTCAGCTGCTTCACGGCAAGGTTTACATATTCATTGACGCTGGCACGGGCGGGTATCTGTTCCAGGAAGAGCAGTTCGTAGAAGGCCATTCGCAGTATGAGGCGGAGTTTTATGAGCATCCTGGAAGGTCTGCCTGCGTAAAAGCGGTCAATATGCCAATCGAGCAAAGAGAGGTGGCGAATGACACCGGATGCCAGGTTGCGCAGCAGTTTTTTATCGAGTGAATTCAATGTAGACTGGCGCAGGCGGTCTTCCAGTAATACGTCCAGTCGCTCCCGGCGTGTTTCAAAACGGAATAATATATGAAAAGCATCGTATCGTGCATTCATAACGTTATGCAGGCAGCCGGAAAATCCGGTCTTCAAAAGGTCGTTATGAAACGCAGTCCGAACAGATGCTGCGTTTCTGTCTGGCGATGTGCGAAGAAACGAATATTCCAGTTTTGCCGGTTTGCCAGGGTACGATTATGCCGGCGGGTCAGGCGCATGGCATTAATACCGCTGACGAGGTGATTCAGGACGATGGCCGCGTAAAAATAAGTGTCACGGTTGGCAATTTCATTGACACTGATGCGTTTTCCGTCATAAACAAACCGGTTTTCCCTGGTGTCCCATTTCCAGTAGTAATTTTCGTCCTCTGGATAGATGGCATCTACGAAACGGTCCCGGCGGCGTTGTTCATTGAAGGAATATAAATCATCAAATTTTCCAATATCAACCCAGAAATCCTGGTCCTTTCCCCGCGGATCCACGCCGGCATGCTGCACCGCATAAGCGTAATAATCATCCTTCAATATATCGGCATAGGTACGGTTGGCCAGCAGGCTTCCCCACAGGAGCAACTCGGCACCAAGAAAAAAGCGTCCCTGTCCTTTACTTCCCGCATAAAACTCACCACTGCCCGGTACGAGCAGACTCATAAAGAAGGCTTTGCCCACCGATTTCTCAGAAGAGGACATATCCAGCAGCGGCACGTTATCAAGGGGGCTATCATGCAAACCGTTGTCCGGCAGGCCGGTCAAGGAAAATCCGGTCACGGGAAATTCCTGGCCTTTCAGCATCTGAATGTGCAGGAGGCTGACAAGCAGGATTCCGATTATCAGAGAATATACTTTCATCTTTCATTCCTGTTTCTATTACCAGCTCAGATGGACGCCGTACGTGCGAATGGTTTCTCCGGCATAACGGCTAGCTGAGACATTGAAGGAATAATTCAGTTTTTTATTATATCTTTTGACAGTAAATGCGGCATCGAAGGCACTGACCAGATGGTTCAGCAGGACAATACTCGTCATAGTCGTGGCCGTCTGGTAAAAATCATTGCTGCGATTACGCATTTTCCGGTACTCCGCAATAGTCGGCGTCAGCGAATAGGGATAAGGCTGTGTTTCATAATATGCGGGAAACGGAATGTCGTCCCATCCGGAACCAAACTGGTGCAGATATTTATAAATCATCTCGTAATACTGTTGCGTTTTCGTTTCCGGCAGGGAGTGGGTGAACCCGGGCAGTCCGGCATTACGTTCGATATCCCGCAGACGGGCGATGGTCGTTTCATTGTAATCAGCATCAGCGATCTGGTCATTACCTTCCGTTGTCAGGGGATCGTGATCCCATAACGCGTTATCTTCCGCGATACGGTACACACGAGACCAGTAACGTTTTTCACTCCAGTGCGTATCACCATAATTTTTCATCCGGCGGTCCTCATCGTCGCCCTTGTTTTCATAAACAAAATAGCCGGTCAGTGCGGCAATTTCGACCGTTACGAACAAAACACTTTTCCAGTACGATTCCGCGTAGAATTCGCCGGCACCGGGAACAACCGCCGAAAGGAAAGCCGCTTTCCAGCCGGATTTCGGTTGCGTCAAAGATTCCGGGTCACCGCCGCTCTCTTCATTCGCGGCATGCAGCATACCGAATTTTGCCTCATTATACGACAAAGGCGTATCGAAAAGGGTATTGTTAAAATGATGCGCAGCGGGTTCTTCGGCAAACGAGAATCCTGCAAACATAAAAATAATTGCCATCAGCTTCGATGTTCCACGCATTTTGCGTCCTCTTTCTTAGTTATCTGAATACCCGCATCGGGTTCAATTTGGAAAATCCCTTCAACCGTTCCCGGAAATCGTATTCAAAAAGGGCTCCGAAATAAAAACGCCATTCTTTGGTGTACAGCACGTCTTCATTGGTAACCTCATCCAGTGGATAAGCCGCCTCGGCAAACAGGCGTGTCGGAAACAGGTGATAAGAAAATGTTTCCAGACGCAGTTGCACCCCGACATCCCGCTGGAACGATTTCCAGGGAATACTCCCGCCGTCCCAGGCATGGCCGTAATCATAAAACATGCCGAAATAAAGCTTATCAAAATAGATATGACCCAGACGCCGGTCGATGTTCCTCATGAGCGGAAAGCGGTAACTGAACGTCGTAATCAGTTTCTGCCTGCCTTCGATACTGTAAAATGAATAGCCCTTCATTCCGATCAGCCCACCGGCAAAGAAATTAAAAAAATCATCAACCTTACGATCAATATATCCTCCCAGAACGCGGATGCCCATACCATGGGAAGGCAGCAGGGGATTTTTAAAATACATTTCACCGTCCAGCTCAAAGCGGTTGTATTCAAATCGATCGTAGACTTCGAGACCGATGGTGCGGTCGGTGGCAAATTCGGTCAGGAACTGATTGTTCTCGTAGGCATGTTTGAAATTCAGGTAAAACCCGCCCCTGGGATTTATGGAACTGTTCCGGTCCCCTTTCACCGCGTCAGCGATAATACTCCATTGCACCGCCTGGCCCTTCAGATAGGTGTAGCGTGTGGTCGGGAGTACCCAATATTCCTTCCGGAACGGATCGAAGGAAGGAGAAAGATCCAGTTTTGCGCTGTAACGACTTAAGATATATTCGAGTTTCCAGCTCCAGATGGGCGGTAATTTGGACCGGATCCCGATGCGTGCTTCGGTCAGGTTAAAACTAACCTCGCGTTCAAAATCCAGATTGTAATTTCCCCGGGAGATACTCAGCGTATCCGGTACATGGGCTGAAATGTTATAGATTTCGGCAAAAACGATGGGCCAGATCTCCCTGTACTCCAGATTGGCATACAGATCATAATCAAAATCCGAGTTGACGGCCGCTCCAGCAAACAGGTTGATACGGTCCAGCACATCGGCGGAATACATGTAAAAACCGGGTTTTACCGTTCCATAATCCACCAGAATCCGCGGCAATATATGGATACCGTTAAAGGAGCGTTTGTAGGGCGCCGGTTGATAATCCGGGAGGATCGTGTCGTTAAAATTCTTATCGGGTATGGACGCGATGTAACCGGGATTATACAACGCCGTTGCCTGGTTCAGCGGTTCCGGGCTGTCCAGTTTATGGATTTTATAACCGAGGCTGTCGTAGAACGCATATACAAGTTTACCTTCGGCGGTCACATCGGGCATGAAAGCGCCCCCGGTCACATTGGTCAGTAATTCTGTTTCGCCCGTTTCCATATGATAACGATAAATATTATAGATGCCGGTGGTGCTGCCGGCATAATAGAGCCACGGGGATCCGGGTCTGAAAGCAGGATAACGCAGTTCCTCTTCCGCTTCGAGCAACAGCTCAAAACGTTCGCTCTCCATGTCATAAGCACCGATATTACGTCCATATTCCACGGCTGTATCGAATACGATCTTCCGGTCATCATTGGACCAGCGCGGGTGGAAGATCTGACGGCTGATATCGAAGGCCAGTAACTGCTCCATGTCACCTGCCTGGTAAGTAACGGTACGGTAGTCAGTATCGTTTGCTGCCGTATCTTTGAATCTGCCCGTTTCCTTTTCCACGTAAACGATTTTTTCCGGATTATCCGCTTCCGGATCTTCCGGCAGATGGTAGAGATTTAGCTGAAACAGCCCGTTGTTTTCCGTAACGAAAACCAGTTTTGACCCATCACTGCTGAAATCGGGATTACGTCCGCGTAATGCCCGGGTCAAACGGAATTCTTTTTCTTCATCAACATTGTAAAGGTAAAGATCTGTAAACGCCGACCCGCGGCTGTTGTAGTCATGACGGGCATAGGCGATATACCTGCCGTCCGGTGACCAGCTGAGTGAAGAAGAAATACGCGGCACGTGTTTTTTAGATGTTTTTGTTTCCGTGTCATAGATATACAGGGCATTCTGACTGAAATAATCTTTTCCCTTGTTCGATATCCAGGCAATTTTTTTCCCATCCGGTGACCAGACGGGATACAGGTTACTGAACCCCTCCCGTTCGACAGGGGTACCGGTAACCGGGTTCTCCCGAATCGTTTCCAGCCGGTTGTCATATACGATTTTCAGGGAATCCAGCCAGTCGGCGTACAGTTCATGTCCTTCATAGCCGGTGGCTTTTCTGACAACGGAATTAAAGGTATAGGATTTCCAGTCAGAAGAAATCGTGCATATTTCCGCAAGGATATCTTCACCGAACCGGTCGGTCAGGTAGTTGACAAATGAGAATCCCAGGTTATAACCGGATTCATTACCATGACTGTTCTTGCCGAACACGCCCATTTCGTTGTATGTGAGAAGTCTATCGTAAATAATCTGGTCACGCAGGATCATTTCGCGGTGTGGATCGCGGTAATCATACCGGCTGCTGTCCGCCTGGTGCTGGGCCGTCCCTTCAGCAAACCAGACCGGCAGATTGATACTGCTGATCGGGTATGATATCAGCGTATTGGGGAAACCACGAACGACGTCTTTGCGCCGTTCTTTCTCATAGCCGAACAACTGAAAGAATCCGTAGGGGAAGGTGGTATTGGTTTTGATCATCTTCTGTATGGAGATCATATGCGCGTACTCGTGTGTAACCACATCGCGCAGCCAGTTGCGTGTTCCGCGCATGACATAATCCAGATTGGAGGCAAAAATTTCGATCTTGTTATCAAAGAAGAAGGCGCCGCCGTTCGAGTAGTCATCCGTATCTTTGATAACGAAATGTATTCGGTTTTTCGGTTCAAAGTTATAAAGACCGGTCAGATGGGGGTGTATATCCTCGGCGATTTTGCCGACCAGTAGCGCTGTGCGCTCTGTACCTTCGTGATAATGGACCGTAAAATGTTCCGTATCATACGAATACCAGTTCAGTTCGGCATGATTGTAATCCCAGAAATCCTGGGCGCTCAGCGGGAATAAAAGGACCGCCAGCAGCACAACAATCCGTGTCATATTTATTCTTATCATTAATGAACTACCATAATTTTAATAATTTTAGATTCCGTTTTGCCGCTGCTTTTCGCTTCAATATGACAGAGATAAACGCCGGAAGCGATATCGGCAACATTCCAGTCGATTTCATTATCCACACCACCCTGTCCCGGACCGTTGAACGTATCGACCGTAATGCCGGCCGTATCAAAAATGCGCAGGGTAACATCGGCGGCATCGTTGAGGAAATAGCGGATGGTCGTATAATCACCCTCATTCGGATTCGGATAATTATAAGCCCGTGAAGCCGGCAACAGCCCCTCACCCAGATCAGCCGGCGGGGTCTCACGCAGCAGCACCGGATTGTTTTGTGCATTGAAATCCGACTGGGCCCAAACAGCCCGGGTTTCATCGTATGCACCTGGGAGCTGCCAGGCAGCAATTTTACCGGATGTCAGCACGGCAACCAGCTCCGTATTGGCATCATCATCGAGATTCAGGAAAACAGGTGTCCCCGCGAATGGTACTCCGGCATTGAGCGGAAATCCAGGCAGCGGTTTTCCCGTCGCGGAAAACGCAAACACCGATCCCAGGTTACTGAATGACAGGATGTCCGTCATACCGTCGCCATCGATATCGCCCAGAAGCGGTCCGCCGGTAAGCGTTTCCCCTTCCGCCATTTCAGGCGAAACCGGGAATTCCGTTACCGGATTCCCTGCCACATTAAGCGCTGAAACGGTTTTCGATGTACTGAAATAGATATTGATATGACCGTTTCCTGCTATATCACCAAGCGCAAACGGCCCGCTCAATGCCGCGTCTGTATCAAATGCGGCAGGCTCCGGCCCCTCAATCCGGAATCCTGGGACATTATTCATCTCCGTATAGTGAACTGAAGTAAATCGGTCATTAAAAACGTCGCTGAATCCCGCTGAATATAGGGCTCCGTCTGCATAAAGGGGCTGTCCGTTATAAACGATCATATCCGAAAGCGAATCAAATGCCGGATCTGTTTTTTCCATATCCCCATCCAGTGAGATGACAACAATGACGCCTTCGGTATCGATCGCATAGATATGAGCGGCATCGAATATAACAGGGCTGGTCAGGGGATCGTCCATACCTACGGCCGTTATATAGGGTAAAAGCACCTGCTGCGTCATGGAAGCCGTCAGGTCAAAGATATGGACGCTGTCACCGGCAGCAATCAGCAGGTCATTGGTACCGTCTCCCGATCGGCCGGCCAGGGCCAGAGAAGGTTTGCTTTCCCCGACTGCAATACGACCCAGATGAATGGTATCATCGTCAAGTAATCCTTTACCGCCGGCGCCCATGGCGTAGATATCACCCTGACCGGTGATACTGAATACAAAGGGATACGGGCGGTCTGTGACCTTGCCGAAAACGCTAAAGGCCGTTTGAACGGCCGGTTCGTTAAGAACCAGCGGGAAACCGTCCTCGTTGAACCCCCTTTTAAAGTCAAAGGTCATAACCGGGTTTTTATTGGAGCTGAAATTTTCAATCGTAACATGCGAAACGGCATTATTCAGATTGGAACGCGTATTGGGCGAGGTAAATGTGGAAAAAGCATTCTGGTAGAGTGGACGAAATTCTTCGTCATTACCGCTATCAAACCAGAAATCCAGCCAGGTACCCAGTTCCGACTGAAAACCGGCCTGGGTAATATTATATAATTCGCCGATATCCTGGGAGCCATCGGCTTCCTCGATATCCACGCCCCGGTTTTCCGGATCATCATTTATCCGGTTCGTAGCCAGGTTTTCTGCAATAATACGTTCATCCACATGCCAGATCAGGATGCCCGCGCCGGGCAAACCGAGGTCATAATCATCAACGGAAAGAAGCACCCCACTGGAATCGGACACTTCAATCCGATCGGGGAAATAGGTAGACAACACTTCCAGATAGGAGGGTTCATCCTCACTGTCCATAAAAAGTTCAAAAAAGAAGCTATCCACGTTGGTAGTATACGTTCCCCGGTTTTCAAGAAGATAGTATTCCGATTCATTAATGGGAATTTTAACGATATCCGCAACCGACGCAGCCGCTTCGGATCCGAAACGCGCCACTTCAAGGCCATTTTGCGGTTCCGTTACCACCAGAGGCGTGCTCCAGCCCAGGTATTCCCTCGAGAACGCACCGGGGGGAGAAGGTACCAGGCCGTTCAGGTTAAGCAATCCGACATCCATCAGGCCAAACCGCCCCACACCCGAACGTTGCGTGGAAGGGCTGAAAAGATCGAGCAGGCCCAGGTAACTGCCGATATTGGATACCAGTATCCCGGTCATGGCAATCTGAAAGCCTTCCTGGTTCTCTGTTTCCGGCATGATAATACCGAAATTTACGGATGTATCGCCTTCATCCACAGGAAAACCTGTAAACGCCGTTCCGAGGGCATCCTTAAAGAATCCTTCCGTCAGGTAGAGCGAAGAAATATCCTGTGGTGTTTCATCGAATCCGACATCGATATCCTTACCGACACCGGCATGAAACACGACAACCAGATCATAATCACGAAAACGTATGGCAGGATCCGCGTCAGCGAGTTGGATGGCATCCCTGAAAAGGCGTGCCAGGCCGTTATTGATTTCTTCATCGGTGGTATTCGGATTATATTGATTCATTTTCAGCGGCAGGGTATAGGCACCGTTCAGGGAAGTCGGGAACACATCGCCCTCGATCCGGATTCGGCCGTCCGAAACGGTACGAAAATAATTGGCGGCAGCGATAATCTGATCATTGAAATAGGTTCTGTTATGTGGCGCCGGGTCAATGGCATACGGATCGGTAGTTACGGTATCGATCATAAATTTTCCATTCCCGGTAGTCAGATCACTTTGATCTTCCTGGAAGTCCACACGCAGGGCACAGATACGAATCGTCGTTTGCGCCGGGAGAACTGCTGCCTGAATCAGGAAGAATGCTATCAACACGAGTACACTACGCATTATGCAATCCCAAATTAAATAGATCGTTACAAAAACGGGTTATCATAACCGTCCATGTTTCGGGTGAGTTAAAAACCATGCTTTTCAATATAAACGTAAAAGGGAAGCCTGCACGGCTTCCCTTCCGGTTAAAACTTGACGGACAATGAAAACCGCATGGTATCAGAAAGAGGATGGTCTTCGGCGGCAGAAATATAGCCAAAATCGAAACCAAAGATACTGTACAGCAAGCCACCGCCGAATGTCATGAATTTACGGGCGCCAAATTTAGGATCTTCATAGAAATAACCGGCCCTCAGCGCAATCAGGTTTCCATACCAGTATTCAGCGCCGATGGAATGGGTAAATCGTTTCAGGCGCTCATTTAAATCACCTTTGACCCAACTGGAATAGAAAACGGCTTCAAACACATTATCGGATCCCTTTTCATCGCGGTAAACGAGGAGACGGTTGACATCGTATATCAGCGTGATACGGTTGAATTCATCATCGAGTACTTTATAAGCCAGGCCAAGGCGCAGGTTTGTCGGAAGCGGATCGGCCTGTTTTTTATCGATATACGTAATTTTCGGTCCAAAATTAGAAAGGTTCGCACCCAGATTCAGGCGGTTATCCAGGAATCCATAACCCGGTGTCCAGAGAACGCCGAGATCCACGGCGAAGGCGGTCGCCTGTCCGTCACCGGTTTCTGAACCGACCACGACATCTTTCGGAGACAGGTTACTCTGGATGATTTTAGCGTTGACTCCGATACCGAGGTTGGGTTTCAGACGGGTGGCATAGGCCAGTGAAAAGGCCCATTCATTGGAATCAAAGGTGCCCAGTTCATCGCCTGTATCACTGGTCCACACATTTTCACCCAGATTGAGAAAGGTGATACTGGTGGCAAGCATACCGATATCTTCAATATAATAGCGTGCGGCCAGGTAATCATAAAACAGGTCATCAAAATTAAACTGAGGTAACCACTTGGAATGCATGAATGTTACTTCACCCCTGTAATCCAGTTCCGGATCATCATACTGGAATGCCAGTCCGCCGGGATTCCAGAAAACTGCTGTGGCGTCATTCGCAAGCGCAACACCGGCTTCACCCATACCGCCCGGACGCGCTCCCGGTGAAATCAGCAGGAAGGGTACGGCCGCTTCGCCCTGGGCAAAGGCATCACTTACAAAACCAAATCCGGCGAAGGTCAGTAAAATAAAAATGATCGTTTTCTTCATGACAATACCTCCAAAAATAGAAAACCGGTTAACGGATCGCTTACCTGCACGTTCCACTTAACCGGCATTAATCGTGTCACCATAAGTAGTTTGTTAAAGGTAAAACAATCCTGTAAAAATAAGATAACGTTTTATTATCTTTAGAATCCTTTAACAAACTGCTTATAGGCAAACCTTTAAATTTTTTGAACGGACCTGAATATAGCATTCGCGACCAATCAAGTCAAGGCCTTTTTTTAACAGCGTGCAAACGAAAAAGTTCCCTGCACGCCTATATTAAAACGATTCTGCCTCATCGATAAGCATTATCGGAATATCATCTTCGATACGGTAAATCAGCCTGCAGGATGGGCAGACCAGTTGGTTTTCCTCCGGCTTATATTCCAGATCACCTTTGCATTTCGGGCAGGCTAATATTTCGAGTAATTCATTGTCCAGCATGTTTCTGACTTTCTTCTGTATGTGCAACCTTTTGTTTATATATTTCAGGCGGTTTGACCGCTTTATACTGCGCGTTCATAAACCCGTGTACGGATTTTCCTTCACACAGAATGTCGCCGGATTCATTTTTAACGATGTATCCGAAAGTAAGTTTCGCACGGGACCTTCCGGCGATCGTCGCCTGAATCGTAATTTCCTCGCCGAAGCGTGCCGGCCTGAGATAGCGCGCTGAAACCTCCAGTACCGGAATAAAGTATCCCCGGTTCTCCAGGTCCGCAATATCGATACCGAGTTTTTTAAACAGACCCACACGTGCCAGCTCAAACCAGACAATGTAGTTGGAGTGATGGGCAACCCGCATCTGATCCGTCTCGGCATACCGGACCTTCAGACGGGCTTCGCTTGTAATCATTCTTCCCAGGCACCCATTTTCGAATACTTTTCTATGCGCTGATCAATTAACTTTTTAACCGGTATTTTCAACAATTCCTTAAGATGTTTGGTAATTGCGCTTTTCACATTAACGGCCGCGCCTTCCACATTGGTATGCGCGCCCCCTTCCGGCTCAGGGATGACCTCGTCCACAATTTTAAGATCAAGAAGGTCCCGGGCTGCAACTTTCATCGCTTCGGCGGCATCCGGGGCATTCGCGGCATCACGCCACAGAATGGCCGCACACCCTTCAGGGCTGATGACACTGTACCAGGAATTTTCCATCATCAGAATACGGTCACCGACGCCGATACCGAGAGCGCCTCCCGATGCACCTTCGCCAATGACGACGTTGATAATCGGTACCGGCAGATGGGACATCTCAAACAGGTTACGGGCGATTGCTTCCGCCTGACCGCGCTCCTCGGCCCCGATACCGGGATAGGCACCCGGTGTATCGATGAGGGTAATGACCGGTTTATTGTACTTGGCGGCGAGATGCATGAGACGCAGCGCTTTCCGGTATCCTTCCGGATTGGGCATGCCGAAATTGCGGTACAGATTGTCCTTCGTACCGCGGCCTTTCTGTTGCCCTATGATAAAAACCGAAAAGCTGTCGATCATAGCCGGGCCGGCAACGATAGCCGTATCATCCGCAAAAAACCGGTCCCCGTGAAATTCTTCGAAAAAGGAACAGATCTGCCCGATATAATCAAGGGTATACGGTCTGGAAGGGTGGCGGGCCAGCTGGACACGCTGCCAGCGATTCAGGTTGGCATACAGCTCCTTGCGCAGCTCGTCGGCTTTTTCTTCCAGCCGCTTGATATCATCTTCCAGTTCAACGCCCGTTTTCTGAGCATAATCCCGCATTTCACTGATCTTTTTTTCCAGTTCAACGAGCGGACGCTCAAAATCCAGGATGAAACTCTTTGCATTTGATGCCATAGATCACCTTAATATTTTCCAATCAAACTGCCAATCCTTAATTTCCAGACCAGGAAAATGGCTTCCCACATTATCTGTGTTGATAATTTAGATTCGCCATGCACCCTGTCGACAAATATAATGGGAATTTCCTGTATACGAAAGCCTTTTCTCCAGGCTTTGAAATTCATTTCAATCTGAAACCCATAACCATTGGTCTTAATTCCATCGAGATCCAATTGTTCAAGCACTGTTCTTCTGAAACATTTATAGCCGCCGGTACAATCTTTTACGGGTATCCCCGCGACAATCTGCGTGTACATATTGGCAAAATAACTGAGCAGCAGACGTTTCAACGGCCAGTTAATTACATTGACCCCGGTGATATACCGTGAACCGATGACCAGATCGTTTGTTTCCATGGCTTCCAGAAAATGAGGAATTTCCGCCGGATTGTGTGAAAAATCCGCATCCATCTCAAAAATATATTCATACTCCCGTTCCAGTGCCCACCGGAATCCGGCGATATAAGCGGTACCCAGTCCCATTTTCCCCTGCCTCTCCAGCAGATGAACGGAACGCTGCGTATTTTGAATCTTCCTGATCACGTCCGCCGTACCGTCCGGAGAACCGTCATCCACAAAAAGGATATGAACTTCCGGCTGATGTTCGAAAATCGCTTCTGTCAGCAGTTGTACATTTTCAACTTCGTTATACGTCGGTACAATCAGGATTGCTTTGGACGGATCAACCATTCTGTTCGTTATATTTCCTTTTCAGCTTTTCCAGTCCGGCATCGACACCTCCCGGCTCCCAGCCGGTCCGGTTAACCAGTTTATCCAGGACGAATGAAGAATTCATGGGACGGGGCGCCTTCTGGTTCAGGTCTTCCGTCTTTATTTTATCAATTTTCTGTGCATCGAGGCCGAATTGTTCGGCAATTTTAACCGCAAAGTTATAACGGCTGATTATTTCGGAGCCGGAAACGTGAAACAGGCCGAACTCATTCATCTGTAACAGCCTGGCAATCGCTTCGCTCAGATCATCCACATACGTGGGATTACCGATCTGGTCACCGACTACCTGGATCTGATTGTCATTGCGAAGTTCGCCGATAACCCAGCTTACAAAATTATTCCGCACCTTATTGCCGGTTCCATAAAGAACCTGTGTCCGTATGATCAGATATTCCAGGTCACAGGCCCTGATCATATTTTCCGCGGCAAATTTACTGCGCGCATAGACCCCCCTGGGATTGGGATCATCGATTTCACGGTAACCACCTATTTCGCCGTCGAACACATAGTCCGTGGAAATCTGCACGATAAGCGGTTTGAATCGTTCGGCCCCTTCGATAATATTTTCGACGGCCTTGACATTGGTATTCCAGCAGACTTCTTCTTCCAGTTCGCATTTGTCGACGTTCGTGTAGGCCGCCGCATTTATGATGATATCCGGCCTGATCTGATCCAGGAAACGAATGACTTTAGAACGGTTCACAATATCCGTGGAACGATACGAATAGCCGGATGCAGGTATATAATCCTCATGTTCCACCGAGGCTTTGAATACCTGGTATGATTCCGAAATACGGTTTACGAGGCTCTGCCCCAGCAAACCGTTGGACCCGAGTATCAACACTTTTTTCTTCATAGTTCTTTCGCTAAAAATGACCTGTAGAATGATTTTACTTTTTCAGGCTCCGGCACACCTTTAAAATGGCCGAAGATGGAAGCGATTATATTTCCCTTTTTTGCTGCCTCCCGAATATCGGAAGTTTTAAAATAATGATTTAAAAACCCGGCCGCAAATGCATCACCACAACCGGTCGGATCCTTTACACGGACCGAGACCGGTGGTTTTGCTTTGCATGATTGTAACGCTTCATTTTCTTTGAAATACGTTACGCTGCCCTGCTCAGCCTTGGTCAAATTTATTATTTTATCATGATCGAGGCAATGATTGCGGAAATAATCGCTTTCCTGGTCCTGGCGTTCGTTAATCAGATTAAACTCATTCTGATTCAGTTGCATGATATCACAAAGTGCAATCCATTTATCAACCTCCGGCAACGGACGATAATAACGTATCCCATCTTCCTTTCTGCCCAGGGTAAGACTGTGCAGATCCATGTAAATCAGACTTTTAAAGTTTGTGCGGAACCGGGCCATCGTTTCATACCCGAGATCCCAGCCCGAAATAAAATTAAAAACGGCTATATCAAAATCAAGGAAACCTTCAATATGCTCATATTCCAGTGGTGGAAACGGGTACAGGGACCGCTCGATGCGTTCGTCCGGGCTGGTGTAACGCAATTCCACACGGTTATTTTTCTGCGCCGTGCGGCAGAGCCCCGACAGATCAATCCGTTGATCGTCTCCCAGATACGCAGAGAGCTGCTCATAGATATCCTCCCCGACCCAACTGACGGGAAGAATACGATCATTGGCGTCCAGTGCACTGCGCATGGCATTGATCAGGTATATCAGTCCACCGAAGCTCTTTTTTTTCGTACCGTCATAGCTGTAAATCGTATCCTGCATGACAGTCCCGATGAGAAGTACCTTCATAGAAAATCCACTGTTATCAGAGCCGGCTTCCCTGTTTTTTAAATGCCATCAATTTTTCCGCTAATTCTTCGTCCTGGAGGGAAAGCACTTCTGCGGCAAAAACAACGGCATTCCGCATACCGGCTTTACCGACTGCAAACGTGGCAACGGGCACCCCGGCAGGCATCTGCACAGTAGAAAGAAGCGAATCAACACCATCCATCACACCGCCGGGTAACGGAACACCGAGAACGGGCAGGGTCGTATGAGCCGCGACAACGCCGGCCAGGTGCGCCGCCATTCCGGCACCGGCAATAAGCAGCTTATAACCCTTATCGCGGGCACTGCCGGCAAATTCCGCGACCTCTTCCGGATTGCGGTGCGCCGAACGTATCAGCACTTCGTATTCAAGTCCAAAAAATGAAAGATAAGCATCCGCCGCCTCAACAAAGGGCATATCCGATTTACTTCCGAGTAAAATGGCGATCTTATTCATACGTCACCCCTTCCTTCTATATTGTTACGCTATGAATTGTTTATTCTTTTCACCGCGCATCCTTGTAATACGACTTATTCCGCTTCCGTATTCCTTACAATTTCAAATGTGCCGGCAATGACCTCCAACTGGTCCAGGAAAGGCATTTTCATCTGCCCGGGCGCCATTACGGCAATATCGATCAGGTAGAGCGCCTGCTCCATTTCATCATAGACGCCGTACATACGGAAAGGACCGCCTACAAGCAGCGAGTCATTCCGCCACAACCCCGTGAGTTTGATGGCTTCCCGGTCATCACCCAATGTGGCCGGGGAAATAAAGGCATCTCCTTCTTCAACCGTATCCCCCTCGTAATAAGTTCCTGTCATCCGGTTCCTGAGATGAATAAGCGAATCCCTTTGAATCAGCGAACTATCGCCTTTCACTTTCCATACAGACAGCCAGCGGTTCGGCTGTATCCGGCGCAACCATACATAATGTTCTTCCTTGTCCTGATTGGCAATAAAATAATCATGTTGTACCCGGACTTTCCATCCATAATTGGAGGCCAGTATTTTTTCAAGGTCTTTTTGTTCTCCCTGGGCATACATTTCTTTCTTGAGTCGGGTAAAGTATTTCTGCTCGAAGCGATTATAGATATCTTTTTTTGTCCGGTTAAAATGACGCTTAAACGATGCCCGGTCTTTTGCATACATGAAAGATCCGATCTGATCCCTGGCAAAGAGATCATCCGCAAAAAAATAGAACATCTCGTCCTTTTGAACGCCTTCCCGGAATTCCTGTGGTAAGCTGCCCTTGATATAATTATTAACCGGCGTATCTTCATTCTCAATACCAAGAAAAAAGAGATTCAGCCGGTCTTTGAACGTATTCAGGTCTTCCAGGGGTTTCCAGGTGACATGGAACCTGTTTTCCGCATGGGGTGTTGCAATTTCTTTTTCGAAAACAGCCCTGAAATCATCTTCAACTTCCGTCCAAAGAGTTGAATCGGCAAAAACAAAAATCCGGTTGGGGTATCCCATCGCCGTCACCTTGACGTCACAATCGTACAGGGTCAGCGGCACGAGTGCAAGCAACAGCAGAGACAGCACTTTAATGGTGCGTTTGATATACATCGATTTCTCCTACAGTTGATTTTCGCTTGTGTAAAATAAACAGGACGGCTCCCCATATCGAGATCACCATCGGAAGCAGTAAATTCAGAAACGACAAAGAGATGGCCGCCGCATTGGATACACCCACTTTTGAAAGCAATGTAACATAGCCAAGATCACGGATACCCACACCATTAATCGACGGGAGCATGGTCAGCACAAAGGTAACCGTCACAACAAGAAACAGATAACCGAGATCGATATGAACAGACAGCGCCCGGGCAAGAAACAGGTTCATAAAAACAATCGAAATCTGTGATAATAATGAGAAAAGGAAGACATGGGCAAAAATGCGTCTCCGGGTACGCAGCGCGTGAATTGTTTCAAAAAGCTTGTTGATTTTTTCACCGATATTGAAAAAAGTGATCTTGCTGAACAGCAAAAGCAATAATTTAAAGGGGCGGTTTCGTGTCATAATAAAAAAGAACAGACTGATCGCGATGAAGAGTGTCAGGGAGGCATAGAGTAACCGTTCATTGTGGAAATACTGGGAAACAACATAGAGGGAAACAATCGCCAGGAAAAGCGTGGCGGCAATACCAAGCATGCGCTCCGTCAGTACAGTCGCGATGCCGATTGTGCGATCCTTTTTATCTTCCGATACTTTATAAATACGATACACATCCCCGCCTATACTCGTAGGCAGGAAATTATTAAAGAAAAGACCGATCAGGTAAAAACCGTATAACCGGGGAACGGGCCATTTTTTTTCATATTGATTCAGTAAAACCTGCCAGCGGATAGCCATCATCAAAATGGCCAGCAGCAGGCATAATGCAGCAAGGGTCAGGTTAATCAGACCGTTGTTCTGAACCACCTTTAAAAGCACCTTGCTGATTTTATGCGGATCAGCAATATAAACCAGATACCCGAGAAGTCCCAGAGAGATGACTGCTCTGACCACCGTTTTCAGATAACGCATCAGTTCTTATCGGCACTCTTTTTAATGGAATTCAGAAAATCCTGCGCTGCTTTGTCAGTCGGATTTATTTTAAGCCAATCCTCTAAAGGCTTGATGGCCTTCTCCGGTGTACCGCCCATCTGGTAGGCCCTTATAAGCAGACTCAGGTTCTGCGGATCGATGGCATTCTCTTCATAGGCCTTTTCCAGCAGTTTTACGGCAGCATCATACTGTGTCAACCGCAGGAGGTGGTTTCCGATCATGGACAGATCACGGGCGTTATTACCAGAAGCAATCAGTGAATCGGCATAACTCGTATCTGCCGCGACGTAAACGGCATCTTTAAACAGGCGGAGTACTTTGCTGGTCCAGGGGATAACGTCCGCGGGGATTCGCTCTTCCATTACCGTCATAAGTTCCGTCAGGGCTGTCCCGCCGGCGTCATTCCTCACATAGTATTCTGCCAGCTGAACGTATGCCGTACGGTAATTCTGCAACAGGCCTTTGATATTATCATTATAATATACCGTCGGGTCATTGAGACCGCGGTATTGATAGACATCTTTCAGGTTACGTGCCAGATGATCCGGAGAGATTTCCCAGTTCTTAAAAGGTACCAGCCGCAATACCAGTCCGTCCATGCGCATGAAATCGGAAAGTTCACCCAGCAGATTACTCCGGGGTACCGTTACAGCAAAATAGATGGGTCGTTGCCAGCGGTTGGCGGCGATGATATTCAGGATCATGTAGTCCTGTGTTCTCAGTACCGAACCGAATCGGGTATTCATAGTCGGTTCTATCGTAAAAGTGATCTGTTCCGGTGGTTCATCCGGGGCATAATCAAACTGGGTTTTAAATTCTTCAAGGGTCTGCCGGGCAACGGCCGGGGGTACTTTAATGGAATATTTCTGCGATTTCCAGCGCATCAGACCCAGCCGGTCCAGCTCCGCCTCGGAAATCTTCATCGGCACCGTCGGCTCCAGGTCGCGCAGTTGACGAATATACCAGTCCGTGTTCAACAGGCTTAGGTTTACGATACGGACGTCGGTACGAATTTTTTCCACTTCCTGCAGATACCACAACGGGAAAGTGTCGTTATCACCGTTTGTAAAGAGGATGCCGTTTGGTTCACAGGACATGAGCATGTTATAGGAATAATCAAAAGCGACATAATTTCCGGTTCTGTCGTGTGAATGATAATTTTTTGCGAACATGTTAACCGGTACAATGATCACGAGGAGTGTGAGTACGGTGCCCATAACCAGTCTGGAGACATTTTTTTTATTCTTAAAGATAATTTCGCGAATCATATCCAGAATACCGGCATAACCGAGGCCGATCCATATCGCAAAGGCGAAAAAGCTGCCCACATAGCTGTAATCACGCTCACGCGGCTGCGGATCCGGCTGGTTGAGATAGAAGATGATGGCCAGCCCCGTCATAAAAAACAGGGCAAACACGGCAAGGGCATGTTTGGGATCCCTCCGGAAATGCCAGAACATCCCAACCAGCCCCAGTAAAAAGGGCAGGGCCCAGAACTGGCTGGCAGACCAGTTCACCTCATCTTCATCCATCCCGACAAATTGCCACAGAAAATAACGGACATACATTTTATTGATCTGGTAATTCCAGAAAAAATCACCTGTCGACGTGTATAACTTGCTGTTCGGTGAGGTTTCCCAGGTACCTTTCCTGTCAAGGGGATCATGCGCACCGTATTGTTCCCGGTTTATGTATTTCACAAAATTCTCGATGGTTTCCGGGTTATTTTCATCGATATTGGGATTCAGGTTGGAACGGATATAGATCATCGCATAAGTTGAATAACCGATCGTGATCAGGAGGATCGAGAGGAACGCAAAACTGGCCAGATGTTTTTTGTTGTTCAGCGCCCAGAACGTGCCTGCGATAACGATGAGCAGAAAGCCACCCAGGCCAAAAGCACCCCAATGCAAGGCAAGTTTCGGAATCCATTGGACCATACCCGGATACACCGCAACCATAATGATCCCGGTTATAACCACCAGAATTGCGAATGATTTCACATTAAAATTAAAACGTTTGTAATAATAGATCATAGCGACAAAAGGTAACGCCAGTACGTTCAGAAGATGCACGGCGATTGCCAGGCCGATGAGATAGGAAATCATGAGCAGATAGCGTTCATTCCCCGGTTCTTCCGACTTTTCAGCCCAGACCAGCACCAGCCAGACGATGAGCGAGGTAAAGAGCATGGATGCGGCATAGACTTCGGCTTCGACGGCGTTAAACCAGAAGCTGTGCGTAAAGGCGAAACTCAGAGAACCGAGCACACCGGAGGATATGGCAATCATCCAGTCCGAAGCCGATTCCAGCCGGCCTTTCCATTCCCGGACAAGGTGCACAATGGTCAGATAGAGGAGCATAACCGTGATGGAGCTGGAGAATACGGAGATCAGATTCACCTTGAAGGCCACATCCTGTATGAAAGGAAGCATGCTGAACATGCGTCCGACGAGAAGATAGAGTGGCGCGCCGGGCGGATGCGGCACAGCCATCCGGTAACTGCAGGCGATAAACTCCCCGCAATCCCAGAATGATACGGTGGGCGCTACGGTTGCCAGGTATACAATCGATGTGACGATGAAAACGGCAAATGCGACCAGGTTATTTGTTTTTCTCATATCCATGCTTTTCTGAATCTCCATAATATATGGCACTGAAACCGTTGAAATAAGCAAATTTTAAGCTAAAAAAATGCGATCATTTAAGCAACCGGTTTTCGATATTTTTTGACACAGGCAACAGGCGAACGTTTGCGTATATAGTGTTGCCAGACAATGCTGCCCCTGAACATATTTTTCATGATCTCACGGTCCGGAGTCGTGCGTAAGCTCTGGGTAAGACGGTGCTTAGTCATCAGGCTGCCGGATTGACTGAGCAGATATCCGAGCGCTTTCCATACAGCCCTGGCCCTTTTGCCATCCCAGAAGAGGGAATCGGCGACGACGGTCATTAATTCCATCAGAATGCGAAGCGGCAACAGCACGATCAACCAGGTTATTGCATAATTTTTTATCATCATGACCAGGTTATTACGATGGTTCAGGTACATTTTCTTTTCGTTGTCACTTCGCAGTGTATACCCGGAATAATGCAATATATACGTTTCTGTCGCCACCAGGTTCCGGAATCCGGCAAGTTGAGCCCGCCAGTTCCAGTCGATCTCTTCCTGGTGCGCAAAGAAATCTTCATCCAGCACCCCGATGGTATCGGCAACCGATTTGCGCAGAAGCATGGCACAGCCGGATGTCCAGAAGACGTCCCCGGACAGGCCGTCATACTGATTTTCATCCTTCTCCACCTGTTCGAAAATACGCCCGCGGGCAAACGGATAGCCGAAGATATCCAGTTCTCCTCCCGCCGCTCCCGAATAATCGAAACGTGAAGGATCCTGGATAGACAGAATTTTAGGCTGAACGGCGGCGATACGGTCATCCCGTTTGATTGCCCTGTGAAGCACCGAAAGGAAGTTTTCCGGCATCACCGTATCATTGTTCAGCAGAAGGACGAAGGGGCTCTCTGCCAGGCCGATACCCTGGTTGCAACCGCCGGCGTAGCCCCTGTTTTCCGTATTTTCAACCAGATGTACCTGCGGGAATGCGGAGCGGACCCATTCCTGGCTGCCGTCAGTCGATCCGTTGTCGATCAAAATGGTCCTGAAATCTGTAAAGGTATTTTTGTAGAGCGCTGTCAGACAGTCCCTGAGGATGTCAATACCGTTAAAATGCGGAATAACAACGGTGATCTCTGTCGGATTTCCCAAATTCTACATCCATTCAACTGATATTTATAAGTTCCATGCGTTCTTTATACTCGGTCCGGATAGCATGGTTCAGGCCGGCATTTTCCGGGCGGCGCAGGAGGGGGTCCTCCGCGACAATCCGGAAGGCATCCTCCCGGGCTTCAATCAGAATATCACGATCGACGATGGGATTGGCAATTTTAAAGTCGGGCATCCCGCTTTGCTTGGTCCCGTGAAAATCTCCCCATCCACGGATCGTGAGATCTTTTTCAGAAATGACAAATCCGTCATTTGTTTCTGTCATGATTTTCAGGCGCTGCTGGGCCACTTCCCCCACATTATAGGGTGTTTTCAGAATACAGAAGGATTTTTGTGATCCCCGGCCGATACGGCCGCGTAGCTGGTGCAACTGGGCCAGACCGAACCGTTCGCTGTGCTCGATCAGCATAATCGTGGCATTAGCGACATCGACGCCCACTTCAACAACGATGGTCGAAACAAGGATCTGAATCTCATTTCCAGTAAAACGGCGCATTACCGTTTCCTTCTCATCCGATTTCATGCGTCCATGCAGCAGGCCGATATTATATCCCTTAAACGGCCCTTTTTTCAGATAGACGAAACCTTCCGTTGCCGCCTTCAGATCCATGCTTTCGCTTTCTTCAACCAGCGGATAAATGATGTAGGCCTGTTCGCCCTGATCCACGTGCTCACGGACAAACTGATAGATCTGTTCCGACTGATCATCAAAGCGCCACACCGTTTGTATGGGCTGCCGGCTCGCGGGTAATTCATCGATCAGTGAGACATCCAGCGAGCCGTAGGCCGTCAGGGCCAGCGTGCGCGGAATCGGCGTTGCCGTCATGATCAGCACATCGGGATTCAGTCCCTTGGCCATCAGGTTACCCCGTTGCATCACCCCGAAACGGTGTTGTTCGTCGATGACAACCAGCCCCAGGTTGCTGAAGCTTACCGATTCCTGTATCAGTGTGTGCGTACCGATAATGATGCAGGGTTTACCGGTTTTAATTTCCGCAAACAGCGCATCCCGTTCGTCCTTTTTTTTACTGCCTGTAAAAAGATGGATAGGGACCTCTAAATCATTGAGCATCCTGCTGATATTAATGTAGTGCTGTTCAGCGAGGATTTCTGTCGGCACCATCAGGGCCGTCTGGCAGCCGTTATCGATGGCGATAAGCATGGCCATCAGTGCCACCAGTGTTTTACCGGAACCGACATCGCCCTGCAGCAGGCGATTCATCGGGGTGGATTTTTTCATATCTTCCCGGATCTCACGGACAACCCTTTTCTGTGCCCCGGTCATTTCAAAGGGAAGCTGTTCATAAAGACGATGCAGTCCGGGGCTGCTTTTCGTAAAGGGAATACCGACCGGTTTCGACTTTATATTGGCCCGTTGCAGGGCGAGAAGCAATTGCAGGAAGAAAAACTCCTGATATTTCAGCCGGTACATCGCGCCATTGAGCAACTGCCGACTATCCGGCAGGTGAATCTGGCAGTAGGCATCGGTTAACGACTGAAAGCGCCGCTCCTGAATCAGTGTTTCCGGAAACGGATCACGGATATCCACGCCTTTTTCGAAGAGGTTATTAAAAATATTGCGAAACGTGTACGAGTTGATCCCCGTTTTTTTAAAAATCTCGCTCTCGCGATAAAAAGCGATGATTTTCCCGGTATTTACCAGCTTTTCGATCTCGCCGGTACCCAGGCGATCGTAATCGGGATGCACCATCTGATACCCACGGTAAAAACTGATTTTCCCTGATAACGATACCCATTCTCCAATTTGGAACAGTTTTTTAAAAAAATTAATCCCGTTAAACCAGACCGCTTCGAGTATGCCTTTGCCATCGGATATAACCAGGTAAAAAACCGGCTTACGATACCGTTTTATACCGGTCACCTCGATTTTTCCGACAACGGTTACTTCCTGGTCAGCCTGCAGGGTATCCAGGCCGACAATGGAGGTACGGTCCACATATTTACGGGGGAAGTAGTTCAGGAGGTCCCTGCGGGTGTCTATTCCCGATTTGGAAAGGATCTCAGCACGTTTGGGACCGATACCCTTCAGAAATTGCAATTCGAATTCTTGTTGTGACTCTTGGGTCATAAGAGGAAAAAGAATCTTATGTTAATCCATTTATTCGTTGACCAGTCTGCCGTCATCCAGTTCAATGATCCGGGTTGCCCTGGAAGCCATTTCCTCATTATGGGTCACAATAATGAGGGTATGGTTCATCTGATGGTTTAATTCCAGCAACAGGCTGTAAAGCGCTTCACCGTTCTGTTTGTCCAGATTGCCCGTCGGTTCATCAGCCAGTACGACCTTTGGTTTATTAATCAGGGCCCGTGCCACGGCAACCCGTTGCTGTTCACCACCGGACAGTTCCCGCGGTTTATGCTCGAGCCGGTGACTCAATCCGACCTGATCCAGTATATGCCTCGCATATTCTGCTTTTTCATTACTCAAAGGACCGTGCATCATTGCAGGGATCTGTACATTTTCCAGTGCCGTGAATTCGGGCAGCAAATGATGAAACTGAAAGACGAACCCAATATTATGATTACGAAATCGGGAAAGTTCGTCATTTTTTAATTGTAAAATATCCTGGCCGTCGATGAGGACAGTTCCGGAGGTAGGCAGGTCGAGGGCACCCATCAGGTGCAGCAGGGTACTTTTCCCGACCCCGGAGGGGCCCATGATCACGATCACTTCCGATCGTTTCACCTCGAAGCTGATACCCTTTATCACTTCAACAAGCTGCGGACCGTTTTCATAGGTTTTGCGGATATCCCTGACCTGGATCACAGGATCCGGCTTCATGCTCTTTCCAGTGTTTTTACTCATAGCGGATTGCCTCGACAGGAACCAGTTGTGATGCTTTATAGGCCGGATATACGGATGCAACCAGACTCAGAAGCATGGATACGGATGCAATGGATAGAAAGTCCCACAGTTTCATTTTTATAGGCAGCGCGCTGATCAGGTACACATCAGACGGCAATGAAATCAGGCTGTAATGCAGTTGCAGAAAGCCGACGGTATAACCGATGATACAACCGAGCACGGTACCGAAAATACCTACCAGCAGCCCTTCGAACATAAAGATTTTCATGACACTTGCGGAAGTGGCCCCCATGGATTTCAGAATGCCGATTTCCCTCGTTTTTTCCATCACAACCATGACAAGGGAGCTGATGATATTGAAGGCCGCGACCATGATAATCAGACTGAGGATAACAAAGGCGCCCCATTTTTCAATTTCCATCCAGGAATAGAGAGAACGGTTCAATTCAAACCAGGTTAATGTTGTATAAGGATAACCGAGTTGCTCTTCGATCTGCTCGCCGACTTCCCCGGCCAGCTGGTAGTCGTCCAGCTTGATTTCGATCCAGGAAACACCTTCGTCCAGATCAAACAGTTTTTGGGCATCTTCTATGGAAATGTAAGAGAATACCTTATCATATTCATAGTAGCCCAATTCCAGCAGTCCGGCTACGTGGAATTGCATTGCCTTCGGTTGTGTAAAAAATCCACCCTCTTTCGGCATGGACCATACCGTTACAATTTCACCGAGGTTGAGAGCCAGAATGGCATCGGCCAGGTAACGTCCAAGGATGATACCCGGGTAGCTGTGCCCGTTGATTTCTTTTGGTTCAAAATTAAGCTCACCGAGGACAATTTTATCGGAAATACTGGTCACCTGGTCAGCCGTTTCAGGATCGATAGCACGGATACCCGTCGGTTTCTGAGCCGATTGTGATTTGATCATACCCTCTTCAAAAATCGCCGGTGAGGCTCCGACGACGTGTTCAACCTTGCGTACAATATGTAAAAGAGAATCCGTATCCGTAATTTTTTCCGTGAAATATTTACGCAGGCGCAGGTGGGCATCGGCACCAATCAGCCGTGTACGCACCTCTTCCTCGAACCCGTTCATTACCGACAGTACCAGGATAAGGGCGGTCACCCCGATCATGACACCACCGATCGACACATAGGTAATGATGGATATGAATCCGGTGCGGCGCTTGGCCCGCAGGTAACGCCGGGCTATGAATAATTCAAAGTTCATGCTCATTTGTTTTCCGGTCGCATTTGAGGGAAGAAAATGACATCACGGATGCTGGGCTGATCGGTAAACAGCATGGTCAGCCGGTCGATACCGATGCCAAGTCCGGCCGTCGGCGGCATACCGGTCTCCAGGGCGCGGATATAATCGTCATCCATGATCTGGGCTTCTTCATCCCCCTTTTCTTTCAGTTTCATCTGATTCATGAAGCGCTCATGCTGGTCAAGGGGATCATTCAATTCACTGAACGCGTTTCCGACTTCCTTGCCTCCGATGATCGGTTCAAAACGTTCCACGAGTCGCGGATTATCGCGGTGTTTTTTAGCCAGTGGGGACATCTCAAGCGGATAGTCCATAATAAACGTCGGCTGAATCAATTTGGGCTCGACCAGTTCACCAAAAATTTCATCCACAATCTTTCCCGGTCCCATTTCCGGGGCGATAGTGACATTCAATTTATCAGCGGCTTCTTTCAGTTTTACCGGATCCATATGGCTGAGATCGTGCCCGGTATATTCCTCTATGGCCTCGAACATCGGCAGACGTCGCCAGGGCGGTGAGAGATCGATTTCCTGCCCGTTGAAGGTGATTGTTTTCGAGCCGATCACCGTATCGGCGATATGGTTAAAAATCTGTTCAACGAATTCCATCATCCAGTTATAATCCTTATAGGCGATGTAGACCTCCACCTGGGTGAATTCAGGGTTATGGAACCGGTCCATCCCTTCATTCCGGAAATCCTTGGCAAATTCATAGACCCGGTCAAACCCGCCGACGATCAGCCGTTTCAGGTAGAGTTCATTGGCAATCCGCAGGTACAGCTTCATATCGAGCTTGTTATGATGGGTGGTAAAGGGGCGAGCCGCAGCTCCGCCGTAAATCGGCTGCAGGATAGGTGTTTCCACCTCCAGGCAGTCATTCCGGTTCAGAAAATCACGGATAGCCGATATGATTTTACTGCGTTTTACAAAGACATCCTTCACCTCCGGGCTGACGATCAGGTCGACATAGCGCTGGCGGTAGCGCAGCTCCTTGTCGGCAAACTGATCGAATACGACCTTCTCGCCGTCTTCCTCTTTTTCCTTGACCACTGGGAGCGGGCGCACGGATTTGGCGAGCAGTTCGATCCGATCGGCAAATACGGATATTTCACCGGTACGGGTTTTGAAGACCTTACCGCCGGCACCTAGGATATCGCCCATATCGAGAATTTTGAACATGTCGAAGGCCTGGTCCCCAACCGCATCTTTCCGGATATACACCTGGATGCGTCCCTGCTGATCCTGAATATGGCAAAAGGCCGCTTTACCCATCAGGCGCATGGACATGATGCGCCCAGCAATACGTACCGGTTTCTCCTCCAGATTGTCGAAATCATCGGCGACCTGCTTTGAAAAATGGGTCGTATCATATTCAAAGGGATAGGGATTAATCCCCATTTCTTTCAGTTTTTCAAGTTTTTCTTTACGAATTTCAATCAGTTGATTATAATCTTCCAATCCGGTTTCCTTTCCGTTTTAGGCTTTCCCGAATGTAACCAGGTACTGTTCGATAAAGTCATCGAGATCGCCATCCATTACCTGTTGTATATTACTCGTTTCATGGCTGGTACGATGATCTTTTACCATATTATAAGGATGAAAGACGTAGGAACGAATCTGGCTGCCCCAGGCGATATCGCGCTTGGCATCCTCGTATTCCTTCATCTTTTCCTTCTGTTCTTCCATTTTTTTCTGATAGAGACGTGACGCCAGAATTTTCATGGCATTTGCCTTGTTTTTATGCTGAGAACGTTCGTTCTGACACTGAACGACAATTCCTGACGGAATGTGGGTAATGCGAATGGCCGAATCGGTTTTATTCACATGCTGACCGCCGGCTCCGCTGGCACGATACGTATCGATACGCAGGTCGGCCGGATTCACCTCCACATCGATATTCGCATCGATTTCGGGCAATACGAAAACCGAGGAAAACGACGTGTGCCTGCGCTTATTGGCATCGAAGGGAGAAATGCGCACCAGGCGGTGCACACCATTTTCAGCCCGGAGATTCCCGTAGGCGAAATCACCGGTAACTTCAATGGTCACGCTTTTAATACCGGCTTCATCACCATTCTGGAGATCCATTATTTCCGTCTGAAAACCTTTTCGCTCGGCATAACGCAGATACATGCGCATGAGCATTTCCGCCCAGTCCTGGCTTTCCGTCCCGCCTGCTCCGGGATGGATGGTCAGAATCGCATTTCGTGCATCGTGCGGCCCGCCCATTTTGCGACGGAATTCGAGTTTGTTGATTTCTTTTTCGAATTCCGTGAAACGTTCTGTTAATTCCTTTTCAAGTTCCGTATCGCTGCTTTCTTCCAGCATTTCCACCAGAACGCTTACTTCTTCCAGCAGGTCCCGGCATGAATTCCAGCTTTCAATCCAGCTTTTACGGCTGTTTATTTCGTTGAGAATACGCTGGGCCTCTTCATTATCCTGCCAGAAGTTTTCCTGCAGCGTGTTCTTTTCCAGCTCATTAACTTCCGCTTCCTTTGTATCTAATTCAAAGATAACCTCGGAGACGGCTGAGGCGTTCTTTATGTTGCTGTAATTCTTCCTGCGTTTCAATGATCATAACCATATCTCTCAATCTATGTTCGAATAATTTATAGGATTTTGAATAACGGAGGGCAATTTAACGGTTTTGCGCAGTTATAGCAAGCTGAATAGTCGGAGCACTGAAGCAAAAAAAAGGGCAGCCATGAAGGCTGCCCAGGACAAAGGATTTAAAGCATTGGATCCGGGACCGGTTAACTGCCTTCTTCTTCCAGGATCTGTTTCAGTTCTTCCAGTTCTTCTTCGGCTGCTTCACGTTCTTCTTTCAGGCGATCCAGCTCTTCCTGAATATCCTCGGTGCGCTGGCGTTCTTCGATAATCTGCTGAAAGAATTCGACCCGCTTGTTAAACTCTTCTTTTTCCACTTCAGCGCTGCTTTTGGAAACGGAGGTCAGCGGCAGAACAGTCAGGTTCAGTCCCATGAAGACCTTCCAGGCCGCATAATTGGGAAGATCAAACCGTGATCTTTGCGGAATTCCTTTTGATTCATCGCTATCGGAGCTGATGCGCACATCGACACCCAGGTCAAAGCTCAGCCATTGCAGGGCTTTATACCGTATACTGGGTGTCAGGTAGATCCAGCTTTCCCGGCTGTAGACCATGGTATCCGGCTGCTCGATATAATTGAGTCCGTTGATTTCCAACCGGTAATCGAACATACCCGTGGGATAGGTAAAACCCAGACCATAATGCAGGGCGGAAGAGTTTTTTGTCGCGGTTTGTGTTTTGTACACTTCCTCACCGGCTTCGTTGTAATTCCACCAGCCCAGATTCAGATGGGTACTGAAGGCCCGTTCCGGCAAATAGGGATCCATGAAATAGGACAGCGCGCCGCTGAAGCCATATTCCACGGCACCACTGGCGTATTCGGTATGGGGATAGTTGTGCACTTCACCGGTCGGAAAGCGGAAGGTGCCCATGAAGGCGCCATGCATCTTCCGTTGGGCAAAAGCGAATGAACCGGCTTTCAGCATCAAAAAGATATCATCCGGCAGGTTATATTCGTTGGAATAATGCGTATCCTGATAAATGCGCGGGGCAATGGTTATATCGAAATGATCGGTCATACCATAGGTCAATGCCAGGTCACCGGCAACCAGCCACATATTATTGGCGTTAAATTCTGCCGGCTTCAACGAGGGATCCCCGATATAATCAGCCAGCTTTGTATAAAAATTCATACTGGAATGGATTTCCAGGCGCCCTTTATCAAACGTCCGCGCACTCTGCGTGTGAACCAGGCTGTTACTGCCGTTTGGCAATTGTGCCGTTACCACCCCGACCATCAGGAAGACCAGTACTAATATACTGAGCTTTTTCATCACAACCTCCCCATAAAAGGATTTCAAAAGTTTAAGCAACAACAAGAGGTTATCGTTCTTATTTATTTTTTAAATTACTAATTTTTTAGGTTTTGTGCAATAAAGCAACCCGGGCCTTATTATCGGGCGCTTTTTATAAAAATTTAATCTTCCAGTATTTTCTTGAGTTCTTCAATTTCATCATCGGCTTCTTTCCGAATGGTACGCAGGTTTTCGATCTCGTTTTCAACCTGTTTCGCTTTTTCCTGCTCTTCCAGGATCTCCTCGAACAGGTCGATTTGCTTCTGTGCCTCAGCCTGCTCATAGCTTACCTTACGGGAATCTTTCCGGAGTACATTTAAGTCAATCCCTGCACCAAGTTGTACTTTCCATGACGGATAATTCGGCGGCAATTCCAGTTTACTCGATATATCCGGAATTCCACTGGTCCACTGGCGTTCCTCGGAAAGGCGGAAATCGATACCCAGGTCGATATTGGCCCAGTCGGCCGGTTTGAAACGCAGGCTCGGCGTAAAAAAGGCCCATTCTTCCGCGCTGTATACGAAGGGATCGGTTTTATTAAGGTAGAGCATGCCACTCAGTTCCATGCGGAAATCGAACAACTGCGAGGGAATGACAGCCGCCAGGGCCATGCGCAGCTCATTGGAGCTTTTTGTCGCTTCGAGTTGATCCCCTTCGTTAAACTCATTGAACGCGTTCTCAAATTCATAAAGGACCGTACCCTTTTCGTTGTGATTCCACCAGCCAATATTGAAATGCATATTGAATTTCCGCTCAGGGAGATAGGGATCGGCATAATAGCTTACGGCCCACATAAAGCCATATTCCAGGGCACCGGAGGCATATTCGGCAAAGGGATAATTATGAACTTCAGCAGTCGGTATGCGCATACCAGCGAGCAGACCGTGCTGAAAATGGTTCCGGGCAAACCCGAACGATGCGGCACGGAATGTAAGGAACACATCGTCCGGCAGATTGAACTCGTTTTCATAATGGGTATCCTGATAGAGACGTACACCGAGCGAAACATCGAAATGATCCATGAATCCGTAACTGAACATCATATTGCCCGCTACCAGCCAGTAATTCGTGGTCTGAAAATTATCCGGCTTCAGAGACCCGAGGTAATCCCCCGCCCTGGTATAAAAATTCATATTATTATAAATACGGAGTTCGCCCTTGTCGAGTGTTTTACCCGTCTGGGTGTGTAAGAGCGTCTTCTCGGCATTTACCAGCTGCCCACGGAGTTGTGGCGCCAGCATGCTGATACAGATCATCAGGATGCTTATTTTTTTCATCGGAAGCTCCCGTCAGGACATACACTTCGCATTTCTGACATTTTATATATTTTATCGCACAACGCTTCTAATTTAACAAATCTGCAAACAAAGATAAATAAAAAAATTACAAGGTTTTGACACGTTTATTTAACTCGGCTAGCCAATACGAAAACATTAGCAATTATTGCCATATCCCGCATAATACCTACAACCCTGGTAAAAATATCCGAAATACTGCCGGAAACGATGATCGTATCGCCCGGTTGCAGCGCCGGCAGCAGTTCATTATTGCCGCTTTTTAGGAATTGTTCCACATCCACCTTGACCACTTCCTCATTTTTGCGTACGATGCGCACATCATTCAGCCGCGCTGTTTTTGCCGGCCCCCCCGCCGATGATATCAGATCGATCAGGGTATACGAACTGGGTACGCTGTATATCCCGGGCCGCTGAACATGCCCCCAGAGATTGACATTAACCAGAAGGATATCACCGCTGCCGAGAATATACTGGGCGGGCCGGTCCGAGAAACGTGACGGCTGATTGACATCAAAATTATCCAGATTTTGTGAAAAAAGCGGTGCCGACAAACAAATCAGTATCAAAACAAGTATTTTCTTATACATCATTCACCCCAGTTAATGATAAAGGTACCCCAGTTCGATTCCGAACCATAATGTATGGGATCTTTTTCAAGACAATCAATCCGCCAGCGGTATTGCACACCGCTGATGATGTGCGCACGCAGTATTCCCGCATCCAGCCTGTGCGTACGGTAATTCTGATCAAAATCGCTCAAGGGTTCCACCCATTCGACGTACGCCAGTACATCGCTGAAATCCTCTTCTATCCTGAGAATATAACCGTTAGGTAATGGATTGGAAGTGAACACCCAGTTGAATTCCAGCTCTTCCGGATCATCGTATTCCTGGCCAAGCGGTGCTGTGAGACCCGCCTTCTGAACCAGTTGGTACCAGGTTGTATCCGATGGACTGCTCTCGTTCCCTTCCTTATCAACAGCCGTAATATAGTAATAATAGGGTTTTTCCTCATCGACGTCAATGCCGTCGGTATATGTATGGTAAATACCATCAAATATGAATTCACCATCGGGCTCCACCTGCGCATGCCGGAAATAATTGATCCTGCCTTCACTATCCTCACTGCGATATATCGTAAAATGATCCAGGTCTCGCCGCCCGGGATGCTCCTGCCAGATCAGACGAATACGATTTTCAGGTCCGTCGACCGCATCGATGGCCATGATCTCATAGAGCGATGTATCGGATACAGCCGATTTACCTGTAAATGCCGGCGGCGAAGGCGGATCGGTATCCGGACTGGTACCCTCGTCGCAAGAGAAAACTAATAAAAAATAAAAAATAAAAAATAAAAAATAGGATTTCATACTGTTTCTGTGTTATAGTCCAAAGAGTACCGAGACGCGATGGGAATTGCCCAGATCATGGCCCTGGTAGGCATAATCAAAACGGAATTTCCAGAAATAGATACCCGCGCCGGTGGTAAAGGCCCCCTCATTCGCTCCGAATCGTACCGCGAACAGGGAATTATACAGTAATTCGCCACCCAGATGTGCCGTACCCTCATATTTTGAATTGATATCATAGGCAATGGTAAACTGGCTTTTCATGAACGTCAGCGGCTGGATGTAGGAAAAACCGTATTTAAAATTGCGTTCCACATTATCCTTATGTTTGGAATCGGTATCCCAGGAAATTTTTGTTCCGGCGACATCCTGTGCATTTATTCCGATCGCCAGTTTGCCATAATAGGCATCTTCAAACACATCGCTCAGATTCAAACGTGCCATAAATCCGAAATCGATGCCGATGCCGGAACCGGATTTATCATCGATGGACTGGCGAAGCATTTTAAAATTGACGCCATAGCCAAAATCGAGGGGCAGCTCAAAATACTGCCATCCAAGGTCCCAGTTTATGCGCTGATATTTGGCAAAGGTAACGACATAAGCGTCATCGTAACTGTTAAAATACCCTTCCGGTTCGTAATCAAGCGGGAAAAAGATACCGTTGAGACGCTGATAAGCCGTTCCCGCTGTTTCCTCATCAAAGGAATAGCGCGGTATATCATCCACACTCATCCGGATCCAGGCGACTGATACGGCCGCGCCGCCGAACAGGGGCATGGCCAGGCTGATAAAATGCTGATTTTCCAGTGATCCGAATAATTCGGCATACATGGAGGATACCTGCAGGTTACTGACAAAGGCGATACCGCTGGGATTCCAGTAGAACCCGTTGGCATCATCACTCAACCCGACATGGGCGCTTCCCATGGCCAGTGCCCGGGCACCAATGCCCAGTTCCATGAAAGATGCCGCATATTTCGTATCCTGCGCCCGGGATACGTACGCAAAGAGGGCAATATATATGAATATTAAGATACGTTTCATTTAAGCTTTGCCATTTTAATAGTTGTTTCTACCGTTTTACCTTTATAGGATCCCTTTATAACCGCAAAATAGACGCCGTTAGCCACTTCATTGCCATCATCGTCGGTTCCGTCCCATATCAGTTCATGATAGTTGGCAGCCGTAATCAGGTCATCCGTTATGGATTCATCCAGAAGCAGCGGTTCCGATCGTATCAAACGGCCTGAAGTGGTATAAATTTTAATGGAAAAGTCATCGATCGGTTGAGTACTGTTGATAAAATAAGAAATGATAGTCTGATCCTGAAAGGGATTGGGATAGTTTCCAAACACCCTGATATCAAATTCACCGCTGACAGAAAAGACAAGGGACTGCTCCGCCAGGTTTCCGCTGATATCACGCACCTGGACATCCAGTGTATGCTCACCCGGTTCCAGCCTGGGTGTAGTCAGTATGGAGATCGTACTTGGATTACGGATACTGTCCGGATAGGACATTTCATCGGCCGGCAGCTCTTCACCATCGATACGCAGATTAAAGGATCCGGTGAGGTTGATGCCATTGGCATCCTGCAATAAAAACGCCAGGGCCGGACTCGACGTGACCAGCATATCCTGAATGAGGGGACGTCCGTTTGCCGTGATCTCGATAGTCGGGTAATCATCGTCCCTGAAACTGAATACGCCGAAGAGTCCTTCAGACGAAATGGATGCTTCCAGCCTGTCCGAGGACCAGGCTGACGGAACGGCCACCCACAATCCCAGGTAGGAATCATATATAAAGAATGACATGGCATTCAGCGTTTCGGCATTATATTTTGAGCGATCCACCTTAACAGACAGTAAAGCCGGTTTGGTAAAAGTCACCGATGAATTGCGCAGATCGAGGGAAATTGCAGTGGTATCAAACTGGTTCTGAACCGGGATAAAACGCAGATCCTGTTGCTTACCGCGCTCCAGGTTTTGTTGAATATCTTTCGCATCGAACTGCAGAACAGTGGTCCCGGACACACCTTCTTCCGGAATGTGCAGGGACCAGATCTCCCGGATATCGAGTGTATCATTGCCGCTTCCGTCCAGCGTTGTACCCGTTTTATGATCAATAAGTACCCGATCCGTCGCCAGCGTTACTGTTAAGGCATTATTCCCCTCGTCCTTTTCTTCAATACTGTTTTCTTCATCCAGCGCGATTTTGTATGTCCGGTGCGGTTTTACGGGTGATACGGGTAGTGCAAAAACAACCGTGTGCTCCTCTTTCTCCAGCAATTCGATTGTATTATTGTAAATAACCTGCTCACTGCTACCTGTGTCGGTTTCCACACAAACGACGGACAGATCATTCAACGTATGGCCTGTATCATTCAGGATACTGAATTCAAGATTCAGTTGATTATCACCCGTATAACGGACAGATTCCGCATCGATGGCCAGATCGGGACGTGGATCATCAATTTCAAGTTCCTTCCAGCGAAAATAATAGATACTGTCATTTTCCGTTGTGACCATGATATCGAAATATTTCAGTCCTCCGGTGTCAAATCCCGGTAGCGGGTTGACCGACTGAAACAGCGTATCGGCTACTTTGGCCATGGGAATCTCATAGCCAAGTGTTCGGGTCGTATTAAAATTGCGGAAATTCAGGCAGCGCATCTCTTTGATACCCGCATTACTCTTGGCCACGATTTCAATGTCCACAGGCTGGTTGACGAGCGGTTTCGCCGGTATGACCTTAATTTCCTTGATAAGCGACCTGGTTATACTCAATTGAGCGGAACCAGCGGCATCGGTTTGTTCGTCACTTATATATGCCTTTATGTAATAGGTAAGATTTTCTGCAGAATCGGGAACGGTAAACTGAAATTCCGGACCCTCTCCTGCTGTAACGGGTGCTGACGCAATTTTGCGGTTTTTCACATCACTTATTTCAATAGTACCTGAAAAGCCGGCATAGTTATCCGGTAATGAAACAGTAACCGTTTCACCGGGGAATGGCGTCTCATCACTGATCGTCACCGTGACATCCGAAACCGGTCGCTGCATGACCAGGGCAGGATCACCCAACAGGTTATATTGGGCGACCATTGACGGCACCAGGCTGGTATATCCCCAGGTAAAGAAGCTCTTTTCTTCGGTAATGTATACCGGATTCATCATGTAAAATATCTTCATCAGGTCAACGGCTTCACCAAAAGTGAGCTGATCCTTCCAGAGGTAGTCAAACAACCCCCATTCAATGGTATAATCATTTTGCATCCATCCCAGGCCGGAACTCGCCAGAACCGCGATCGCACCCTTTTCACCCGTCATAACGAGCCGTTCTGCCAAACCGTCTTTACCCGGATTTTCGAAGGCACCGGTAAAACAGGTCATACTGGCTACGAAAGGATACTTTTCCTCATTGTTCAACCGTTCCACGTCATTGAGGTCGAGCAGATTGACATCCGCCCAGATACCTCCGCCACCGTGCCCGAGAAAGTTGATAAAAGACAATCCGTCGTTAAAATAATCGATCAGGTCGGTTTTGCCCCCGAATTCCGGATCGAAACCGCCCGGATAGTTCTCATCGCGCACTGTGTTAAGCCGGTGTGCAAACATGTTTTCCGGTAATTTCATATTGATGAGCCGCAGGCTTTGTGCACGGAACACCGGTTCCCCTGTAATATTCTCCAGATTTCCGGATTTAGCCGGGTCATCATTGCCACTGATAAACAAAGCGCTGTTCCGCCATTGACCGGCAGGCGGATTGCTCTGATACTGCTCCACTTTTGCGATATAGTCGAGCAATTGCTGATTCGTTCGCGCCGGGATTCGGGATACGGTAAGATCCGGGATAAGATCATCGCCGGAAATGAGGGCGTACCAGTAGTCCGAGGCAGCCGCGCCGTAAAAATAGGTTTCGAACATCATGGTCGGAACAAGGTCGGCGCCATTATTACGGTAATCCTTGTAGTCATATGAAGCATCCCCGGTGAGGACCACATATTTTAACGGCACGTCCTGGCGCCAGTTGCGGTAGGCATAGCGCAGAAAATCCTTAATCGCGACGGGTGATTTGATGCCGTAATTGAACAAATCATATATATGTTCCGTTGTAACGATTTCAACCGTATATCCGGCCATTTCTTTAAGCGTTCGCAGTTCTTCCGATGTCGCCTTCAACTGCTCGTGTGTAATGATCAGATAATCGGCTGCGTTGGACGGATCAAGCAATGTCAGATCAGGGTTATCCGCTTTCCAGGGACTGTAAGGGGTAATGGACAATACTTTCTTTTTAGCGGATTCGGTTAGTGCCACATATTCCACGGTTGGATCAATAATTTCATCCTGAATAGTCACTTTGTAGGAAGCGATGCGTTTCTGCTCATTCTGAACATATTCGATAGTGGCATTGATGACCTTGGAAATACCGAGTTTATAGACCTGGACATCGGAAGAAGTAAATCCCTCCACCTCGAATTGTATGACTTTATCGGTAGGGAAACCTTCCTGCAGGCGGAACTTGATAAAATCTTCATGGGCCCAGTATTCACGCTGATAAGTAACATCAAACCAATTCAGAAGGACGACATCCGTGACGCCAACCTGATCCATCTGCAGGAGCAACTGGTTGTTACCGTTCTGCAAATTCGATTGGGCAATACCGGTACCGCCGAAATTATTGATTTCCGCGTATTGTTGATCGCGCCACTGGTCTTCAGGCAGGATTTCACCGACTTTCTGATCATTCAGCCAGAGGGAAACCTGGTGCCCCTCGAGCGGATTACTTTCTGAATAGTAGGATGATCCCCGCATCATGGCCCGGACATAAACCTGCGTGCCGTAATCGACCGGGTAGGGCAGGTAAAAATCGTATGTTTTACTGCCGACAGCACTTATGCCCTTATCAAAATACCAGTGGTCCATCTCGTAAGACGGCCGGTGCAGCTTATCCTCCGCCCGGCTGAGTACGACATAGGCATCATCCTTTTCGAAATGCAGGGTTTCTTTAAAAGAATAGGGACGTCTGTAAGTGCCCGGCTGGGTCATACGGATGCCACCGCTCTCTTCCACAATCCTTTCACCGTTAGAGGTGCCCACAGCAAGCCAGTAGGTATTTTTATCGGAAAACGGATCCGTGTATACATCCGGAAAACGGTCGATGTATGTTTTCTCGTTTTTCACTCCCCAGAATTCGATGTAATCCCCGGAATCAAAACTTCCGTCTTCACTGCCTTTTAGATAAACAGGAATTTCCTTCCCTTTGTTAAACAGGCGCAGTTTTTTGGGATCGATCTCATCTACCGGGAATTCAGCCTCCTGTAATTCTTCATAGGTTACCTTGTACAGGCCGGTTTCCTCAACGATCAGTTTAAAGGGATCATCCATCTCCAGGGGAATCCTGTGAACAGAAAAAGATACATCCGATGCCTGTTTCGTAACCGACAGACTCAGGTTCTCGTCCAGCAGTGCCGGTGCCACGGAAGCGGAAAGCGTCGCGGACGGCATGGGGGATCTCCCTTTATCTGTTTGAACACTGCGTATTTCCAGGGAAACCGATTCCAGGTACGATATTCGATCTTTTTCCGGACCGGTGCGTATCGGCCGGATGCGCAGGGCGTGCATATGTACATCACGATAAAGACCCAGGTATTCGAGCTCAACCAGCTCGGCCTGTTTTCCTGTCTCCTTCCGGTGCAGGTATCCCGGTTTGATAATGTCTTTAAAGACGCTGTTCGACACAATGATCGTTGCCTTATCCGACGCCAGCGGGACCAGGCGGGATATGACAGGCACCAGGGCACCTGTTTCCGACGTTACGAAACCAGATTGTTCATACATGGCAACCAGGCCGTGTTCACGCATCTGCCATTCCGGTTCATCGAGCGTAATATTCAGGTTGACAACCGCATCCGACTGTCTCACAACCTGTGTTTTCAATCCGGAGGGTCTGGATACGAGCATACCAGCCAGTAATAAAACCAGTACCGGACCATAAAAAAGATATTTACCAGATGCGTTCGGGGATATCATACATGACTCATAAAATTAATGGTATTAAAGGAGATGTATAAAAAATCATCCGGTGCCCCTGAGACACCGGATGATTTATTAAAACGTTTATAGAAGTAAAGGTTCGGGGTATATCCTGTATTCAAAGAATTCAAACTATTTTAATAGAACCATTTTACCGATTTTCGAGAACTTACCGGCCTTGAAGTGGTAGACGTACATGCCACTTGCAACACGTGCGCTGAAGCGGTCTGTTGCATCCCACTGTACGACATATTCACCGGCCTGATAGCTCTTATTCTGTACCAGGTTTTTAACCAGTTTTCCGGTAAGATCATAAATCGCTACGCTTACCTGACTTGCTTCCGGCAACTGGAATTTCAGGTTCGTCGTCGGGTTAAACGGATTCGGATAATTATTAAAGAGCACAAATTCCTCGGGTACAGGAACCAGCACGTCGACCATTTCTTCCACTTCAACGACGCCATTGAGGCTGACGGACTCCAGTTTGTAGGAGTAGGTTTCGCCTGCAACGACTTTTTTATCGACAAAGCTGTAGGATGATTCTTCCGAAGAATTACCCTGACCGCTGATCATGGTTTCATTGACCTGTTCCCATTCCCCTTCTTCACCGGCTGCACGCAGAATATTGAAACCAAGGTTTTCGATTTCGGATGACGTAACCCAGCTCAGGGTGACATCACCGAAATTACCAACAGCTTCAAAGGATGCCAATTCAACCGGCAGCGAGTTGTCGCCGATTTCCGAACCGAACGTGAAATAGATGTCCGCTCCCGTTCCAAAGTTGGTCATACCACCGGCGGTCAGATACCCGTTTCCACTGCCCAGGTCGGTTGCCGAGCCGCCCTGATCCGTCCACTCAGTTTCCGACGCATCCCATTGCGCCAGACGGAGATCATTGACGTCACCATCGACACCGTCACTTTCATCTTCCCAGTAAATACGCACATTTGCATTCACTGCCGCACTGCGTTCCAGGCTCCAGTATTGATTAGTTGAGATATTATTCAAGCCATTCAATGTTGCACCGACGGCTGTATAGGGATCCTCACTATAAAATTCCGCCGTATAAGTAACACTGGTTACGGCATTCGGTTCTATACGTAACCTGCGCCAGCGGCCCTGATCACCAACCGGAAAAGTAAAGGTTTCTGTTGAAGCTGAAACCTTGGCAACCGGTCCGTCGACAAAACTCGCGCTGCTTCCATCGGACACATTACCATCGGATACGGAAGCCGCGAAGGTCAACAGATTTGCCGAAGTGGTGACAATATTTCCACTCGTCAGAGTTAATCCGCGGTTCACCGTAACCGGTGCATCGAGCGTGAGAACACCGCTGCTCTTATCGACCTCCAGGTCATAAATGGTGAAAGCGGTGCTGCTGTTATCGGTAATCGTTTGCGCGCCCGCACTGGCAAAAGTTACTTCGCCGGCCGATCCGGATACGGACCCGGAACCGGATATCTGCAGATCGCTGCCCGTAAAGGTCGTATTGGTCGACGGCGTAAACACACCGGCGGACACATCGATATTATCCTGGAAGTTAACCGCCTGAGAACCGAAGGTAGCCGTATTCGCCGGAGAAAACGTACTGGCGAAGGTAATGGCACCGGATCCGTTTGCCGTCAGGGTTCCACCTCCGGAATAAGCCTCATTAAAGGTAACCGTATTACCATTGGCCAGGGTCACACTACCACCGGCATTGTTATTAAAGGTGGCTAAACTGGCCGCGCCGCTACCGGAATTAACGATAAAGCTGCCTGTATTGGTAACGCCACCCGAAATTGTGAGCGGTCCCTGGTCGATCTGAAACGATCCGCTGCTCGTAAGCGCGTTAAACTGCACACCACCGGAACCATTCACGAGCATGGATCCACTGTTTGTAACCGCACCGCCTGAAAGATCGGACAGGGCCGAACCGTTAAGATTGAGGCTACCACCATTATTCAACGAGGTGCCTTGTGCAAGAGAACCACTTCCGGAAACGGTTACGGTACCCGCTCCTACGGATAAAGAGGTGGTGGTTGTCAATGCACCATTCGTCACGGTCAGGGTACCGCTGCCGGCACTTTTATTCAGGAGACCGGTAATCGTCAAATCGCCGGTTATACTCACATTTCCGTCAGCGGTCATGGAAAAATTTGCGCTGGCGACATTGCCCGTAACATTATGTGTTCCGCTGGCGTGCTCAACAACGAGCTGTCCGTAAGTGACCGGTTTTAAGGCGCCTGAATTCGTACTGGCAATGGTCGTTAATGACGTCGCGCCAAACGTCATCGTTCCGTAATTTGAGAAACCACTACCCGTGTTCAGCGTATATCCGGAGCCGCCGGCAAAATCCACATTACCACCGCCGGACATGGTAACGGCAGCACCCGTAGGTCCGTCGACCTCAAGAGATCCTGAAGCGGCGACCGTAAACACATCACCGGTTCCGGATACGGTCAGTCCCCCGCCTGTAATCTGTAGTCCAATCGGATTACCGCCATCCGGATCAATGGAGAGCTCGCCGATACTTTCGGTCGTGCTTAAAGTGATGACATAGGTTGGCGAAACAAATGTATGGTCAAGAATGACAATATCACCGGGGCTGGGTTTAACATCATCCGTCCAGTTGTCATCGTCTTCCCAATTCAGGGTAGAAGCTCCACCATCAAAATATTTCGTAGCCTGCGTCACGGCAAAAGTAAAAATTGTATTGGTTGCAAAATCCGTAATGCCCGTATGCGACACATCCGTGCCGGAAAGGCTTCCATAGGTACCGGCAACGGCATAATTATCACCATCCGCGTCCGGACCCTGAATAATGCGTACATTCGCCGGTGCAGCGACAGAATAGCCGTTATAGTCCAGAACAAGGGCTGCGCTGGTATAGGTCGTAGTGGCAACCTCTTCTATCGTCCAGTAGCGACTGTCATAGGAATCGGTGAAACCGGTAGGCGGATCGTTCGACGATATCGGATCGCTGTTGGTCATCTCCGCCTCGATCGTTTCCGTTCCGGATACGATACCCGTAAACTGCAAGCGAACCGGCCTGTAGTTGGTACCGTCACCAACCGGGATATCATAGGTTGTAACAGATGTATTTCCCGGGAAATCGGTCGTGTACGCTCTCCGGGCCGGACCGTTGATATGGGACCCGGAACTGGCTGATACAGTGGTACCGGCAGCCAGAGTAAGGACATTTGCGGACGTTGTATTGATATCACCGTTGGTCAGTGTCAGAGTAAACCCGTCACCACCTATGGTAATAGCACCGCCGGCAACGACCGCACCGCCGGATTTATTGACCGTCAGATCAAAGGCGTCACCCGACACGCCGGCTGGAAGGGTTTCGTTTCCGGTATTGGCATTGAAAACCAGTTCGCCTGACAAATCATACGCGGCAAAACCGGTTATGGCCGTAGCGGCTGATGTACCGGCGGCATTCGCTGTCCGCAGCACACCGTTTGCCTCTACAGTAAGGCCGTTCGATCCGCTGAGCGTAAGAGCATTGCCGCCCAGGCTCAGACGCCCGCTCGTAACGGTCAGACCCGAGCCATTCTGGAGTGTAATGGCGCCACCCAGTGTTACTTCGGAGGTAGCCGTTACGTTGTTTACCGTCACATGACCGTATGTCCCGGTAGGTATGGTTTCGGCAGTATTGCCTGTAAATGCAATTGTACTTGTCGCGGCGAGCGTATAGTTATCAAATCCGGAGATATTTTTTCCGCCGGTTTCAAATGTCCCTCCGGCATCGATCTGCATGTTATGATTAAACGTTCCGTTGATAAGCGACAAATTAGCGGCAGCCACATCAAAGGAGAGGGTTCCGTTCTGTATATAAAGCAGACTGGTACCTGAACTGGCATCCAGACGAAGGGTTGCACCGGCGATAATCGACGCGGTTCCGCCCGTCTTGTTGACCGTCAGATTCTGAACTGTAAAGGTATTACTGACATCGATCAACTGATCTTCGGTATCGATCAACTGCAACTCACCACTGTTTTGAACACCGTAATCACCGCTCCCGCCGACGATATCGCCGCGCACCTGCAGGATATCATCATGTCGCAGGGTCGCGTTAAAGGTGATATCACCGTCGTCCGCATCACCGCCATCGGGACCGACGGCCAGTGTCTGCCCGGTATAATTCGTAACCAGTTCCGCACCGGCATTCTGAATTGTAACATTGGCAGGGGTTACTGTTGTCGACCATTCATCGCCAACGGCATATTCAGAAGCAGAGTTATAGATCAGGGTTGATCCGGTGCCATAAGCAAGGCTCCCGCCATTCAGATCAAAGGTACCATCCTGTATTTCCAAAGTACCGCTGCTGTTAATAGTCAATGTACCGCTGTCCAGTTCCAGCTCTCCGCCACCGTCAATAACCAGGCGATCTATCTGATGGTCTCCTGTATAATTAACCAGGGCCGTAGAATTAAGCTCAACTGTTGAGGGCTCATTTTCCGTTGGCCACTCGCTGCCAATCGAATAGGTAGAAGATGTACCATACTGCAGCGTCGAACTCGCACCGTAGGCGAGGGTCGTACCTGTGCCGCTTCCATCGGAAACAGTCAGTGCAGAGTTACCATCAATTAGAAATGTACCATTCACTGTATAGGTAATGGAACCCGTTCCGGTATTTGTCAGTGTCAGGGACACCCCGTCACTCGTGGTCTGGCTGTATGTCAGATTATTAAATGTAATATCCAGGTCAGCTGAGTTCACATCGCTGTCAAAAGCCTGTGAGTCGAAAATAAAAGTGCTGTTATCAGCATCAAATGTACCGTCACTTATAATAAAATCCCGACGAACGGTCACCTGGCTGCTCTGAGCGTCAAAGGTTCCGCCGGACCCGCTTATTGTCAGGTCCCTGTTTGTCTGGATAGAGGCCGCATCCACCAGAAGCGAACCGCCTGTTTTCGAACAGGTCAGAAAGCCGAACGTTGTTGCCGTAGTGATGGACTGATCTCCGGCTGTGCCGTCAAAATCAACCGTGCTGGTCGAAGGGGAAAATGTTGTAACCCCCCAGTCGCCTTCGAGTTGTATCGTAGCGGCACCGGAACATGTAAGCGTAGCGACACCCACATCTCCCGTAGCATCCAGAGTACCGGTACTCATAGTGATAGTACCCGAACCGGTTACATCACCTGATACCGTCAGTGTCTGTGCTCCGATATCAACCGACCCACCGGCATCGGTAAGCGTCAGGCTGGTAATCGAATTCGAAAAACCGGCATCTACTGTAGTCGAGAAATTACCGATTGAGACAGCTATTCCATTCGGAACCGCATCATCATCCCAGTTTGCTGCAGTGCTCCAATTATCATCTCCACCACCACCATCCCAGACTCCTTGGGCCTGAGCAATGCCGGCAGTAAACAACAAGAGAAACGTACTCAGAACCAAACCCTTAACTATCGCTTTCATAGGGCCTCCCTATTTGACACCAATATTTTCATTTTCTTATTTCGTATTTTTATACAATTTATCCGCAATCTATAAATCCCTCTAAACTAATGCTAAACACCTAAAAAATCAACGTTTTTGAACAGCTTTTTTTCGACTTCCCGGTCGAAAATCCATGAATTTTTCTACCATAGTCTATCATTTTATCCTCCTGACACCATGGACAACTTAAACGCACCCTTTCCCTGGGGTTGCGGTGAAAAGATTTCAATCAGTTTTTTATGAAGTACTTCTTCGGTTAAACCACGGACGAGTTTGCCGTTTTCGGCATAGGAAATCATCCCTGTTTCCTCGGAGATGACAATGGTAAACGCATCGGACTGCTCAGATAATCCCAATGCCGCACGATGACGTGTTCCCAGGGCCGGATCGATGTCCGGATTCTGGGACAGGGGCAGCAGACACTTGGCCGCAACGGCTATGTCGTTCCTGATAACCAGCGCGCCGTCGTGTAACGGTGAACGGGGATTGAATACCGAATTGATCAGCGGGGCCGAAACCTGGGCTTCCAGAGTGGTTCCGGTTTCCACCACGGATTTGATACTCATATCCCTTAACAGCACCAGCAGTGCGCCAAAATTTTTCTTGGATAAGGTCAGTGTCGCTTCCATTATATCATCGATGAATTTAAGTTCACCAACCTTGACAAACTTGCGGATCAGTTTGCTCTGACCCAGATAAATCAGCAGACGACGCAATTCGGGTTGAAATACAATAACAAAAGCAAGCACCCAGACTGTTTTAAGGCTGGACATGATCCAGGAGAGCGCACTCATGTGGAAAAGATCACCGAGGATGGAAAAAAACAGAATTAACAGCAACCCGAGAAACATCCGTACCGCAACACTACCCTTTAAAAACTGGTATAGTTTGAAAATGATGGCGGATACGATCAGAATATCGATTATATCAACTACCGTTATGGGCAAAAAACCTATTTTAAATAACATCGTTTCTTTGCTCTTGAAGGTTTGTCTGTCCGGACACAATTGATTTTATTATCGTAACACTGTTATAAATCTTTAGTCCCCAGCCTCTAGTTTTTAGTCTTTAGATTAAAATTAACAATTTTTGTTACAAAATATATATTTTTCTATTGTCGCCAATGATGATAATCACATTCATGATACCAGATTATTCGGCATCATCCGGATTTTCTACAGCATTAATTATATTTATTATTTCTTTTACGGCTTTTACATCGTGCACGCGCACGACATCCGCACCGTTATGCAGAGATGCCTGCACCGTGGCCAGGGTGCCATACAAGCGCTCGTTTGTTGCCCTGCCTGATATCTTACCAATAAACGATTTTCGTGAAGTGCCCATCAGGATGGGATAGCTCAGGAACCGGAAATCGTTAAGATCACGAATGAGACGAAGGTTGTCAGACAACCGCTTTCCGAAACCGATACCGGGATCCAGCATCAGCATCTCCAGTCCATCACGGACAAGCTCCCCGGTACGCTTTTCAAAGTACCGGTAAATCTCGGCAACCACATCACGGTAATGCGGATTCTTCTGCATATCCCTGGGTGTACCCTTCATATGCATAATAATCAGCGGAACCGCGGATTGCAACACAACCCGGGCCATTTCCGGATCAAACGTAGCTGCACTGATGTCGTTGACCATATCACAGCCGGCCTGGAGTGCAGACCGGGCAACAGGGGCTTTATACGTATCAACGGAGATGAGCACATCCGAATGGGCCCGGACCTTTTCGATCACCGGCAAAATACGCCGTTCCTCTTCCGAAGCGGGAACGGGCTCAGCCCCCGGACGGCTGGATTCGCCACCGATATCGATGATCGTTGCGCCTTCTTCCACCATAGCCAGGGCATGTTCGACGGCGTTTTCTGCTTCCAGGTAGCGCCCTCCGTCAGAGAACGAATCGGGTGTAACATTCAGAATACCCATGATGAAAGGCCCCTCCGAGAAATCGAGTCTACGCTTGTTCCACTGCCATACCGGTTTCCGGGGATTAAAAAAATGGCTCAGCTGCCTCGCGGCTCTCCCCCATTCCACGTCACCGGGATTGACCAGCCGTTCCAGGACGGATACTGCTTCCGGGCTGCTGAAACTGATATAGAGGTTGCCGGAATCTTCGCACAGAATGCGTGCGTCACTCCTTTTTTCAAGCTGGGATATTGTCTGCATATCACGGTCATTTAGACCGGAGAATTCAAACAGAAAAGGTGAGAAAGGGAATTCAGAAAGGTTTATTTCAAGCGAGCGGGCCACCTGTTTGCGCCGATACGGTCCGGTCAGACAGATCGGTCTAATTCGCATTGTTATGATTCCTCAGCGTATCGGACTGCATTTCTTCCAGAATGATACGGATGCCGGCCATGGCTTCTTTTGCATAGGTGTCGTCAGCCCCCGTTTTACGTTTTACGCGCTCACGGTAATAATAGAGCGCCGAATCGTTTTCTCCAAGCGAACGATAGGTCAGTCCCATATAAAGAAAGGCATCCACATTTTGATCGATGCGGATGGCTTCGCGGAAATGGTCCAGGGCCTTCCGGTATTCTTTTTTTCGAAACGAGACGATGCCTTTATTATAATGCAGATTCGAATCGTCCGGAAAACGATCTTCCAGCCGTGAATAAATACGGCTGGCATCATCGAGACGGTCTGTTTTAAGATAGGTGGTGGCCAGCAGGCTCAGAATTTTCGGATCATCGCCCTGAAGCTTCAGGAATTTTTCCATGACCCGGATCGCATTGGTCGTTCCCGTACCCGTTTGCGTTCCCGTACCGGTCAGGTAATACTCTTCTGCCAGGGCATGAACCGCATTATTGTAGGCCGGGTCCAGTGAAACCGCATGCTCCAGCAATTCGATTCGGTTTTCAAATCCAAGCTCATGCAGACGCATGGTCAAAAGGGAACTCAAATAATAGTAGATCCGGCTATTCAGCGGATCTTCCGTCAGGGCCTTTTTGAAAAATACATCGGCATCATCAAATTCTTCTTCCCACAGCGCCACCCTTCCCAGGATGACGGCTACTTCCGGCGGATCTGTTTTAGCGTTCACCAGGGGATAGAGCAGATGTTTCAAACGGTCGAAATATTCATTATTAATACCGGTAAACCTGGCCCGCTCGCGGTCCACCTCCACAAGCAAACCTTCATGCAGCAGGCGCCGGGCATACAAGACGGTCAGCTCAATATCCTCCATGGGATCCGTGACGACCGGTATCTCATCAAAGTCCCTGTGCAACAGGGCACGTTTTGCCATAATAAACTGCTTATTGACCGGACGGACTCTTTTTGATGTATTTTTAAAAAGGTCAAGGTCGGACGGCCATGCAGCCATCGCGGCGGAGAGATCGGCCGCAGTGGCGGATGCCGCTTCCAGCGTTACCTCATTGTCATTACCTGCCCTTGAAACGGACAATCTTACCTTTCCGTCACGCTGCACGGTACTGCGTATAACAATGACACTCCCGAGTTTTTCGGACAACCTTTCCCAGGCCGTATAAAGCGACACCGAGTCGGGAAGCAGGGTCTCATAGGCCCATTCCCAGCGGTGCAGCACATACCGGTTATGCAGGTTATTCCGTGATAGCCGTTTGAAAAATTCCGGTACCATGAAGGCCTCCGGGCCATCCTTCATTTTTCCTTCCTGTCCGACACCGGGCAGAACCATGACCCGCAGACGGGGCTGGGGCGGCCTCAGAACGGACCAGAGTGTAACGTAAACGAGTATGACGATCAGTGAAAAAAGAATGCGGCGGTCTCTTGCCGCTTTCTTCGATATGAGATCGGATCCGCGGAGCAGCGAAAAGGTGAGATGAATGGCTAACAGAACAGCAAGAAGTACCGGGAATCCACCCGGTACTTCGCCCGATAAAAACTCAAAAATGGTCAGCATGCGGCATTCCGGTCGTGTTTATTTATCGTCCGTACCCGTGTTTTCCGGTTTATCGTTATCTTTTTTACCGGATTCCTTTTTCGATTCTGTTTTCTTTTCAGTGTCTTCTTTCGTTTTCCTGGTTGTTCGCGCCGGTTTTGTCGTTTTCTTTTCCGTTTTCTTCCCGGTTTTTGCTTCCGTTTCCTTATTTTTCGACTCTTTTGCTTCGGCTTTTTTTACACCGAAAGCCGGACCGTCGATACGCTCACCACGCATCACGGCATCGATCTGTTCCCCGTCCAGCAGTTCATGAACCAGCAGTGCTTCGGCGAGGGCATGGAGTTTATCGACATTATCCTTCAGGATGTTTTCCGCCTTGTTTTCCGAATCCCGTACGATGCGATTGACTTCGAGATCGATACTGCGTGCGGTTTCTTCACTGTAATCCCGGTGCTGGGCAATTTCCCGGCCGAGAAAGATTTCCTGTTCTTTTTTACCGAAACTGATCGGCCCCAGATTATCGCTCATACCCCATTCACAGACCATTTTACGGGCGATATCGGTGGCCCGTTCAATATCATTGCCGGCACCGGTCGTCAGCCTGTTGAACACAAGTTTTTCCGCGGCGCGTCCGCCGAGCAGCTTGGCCAGCATACCTTCCAGGTAATCCTTCGAATAGGTATGTTTCTCATCGAGTGGAAGGTAGGACGTCACACCCAACGCCCGGCCGCGCGGAATAATGGTTACCTTGTGAACCGGATCGGTTCCGGGAATCATTTTCCCGACCAGCACATGACCTGATTCATGATAAGCCGTCGTTTTCTTTTCCTCATCCGAAATAAGCATGGATTTCCGTTCCATACCCATCATAATCTTATCTTTTGCTTCTTCAAAATCATCCATGCCCACTTTATTCTTATTGCGACGGGCGGCCAGGAGCGCTGCTTCATTGACAAGATTGGCGATATCGGCACCGGACAAACCCGGTGTCCCCTTGGCCAGCGCCTCGATGTCCACGGAATTATCAAGCGGCACTTCACGGGCATGCACTTTCAATATGCCTGCACGGCCGCGCACGTCAGGACGATCGACAACGATCTGGCGGTCAAAACGACCCGGCCGTAGCAGGGCAGCATCCAGCACATCCGGTCGGTTCGTCGCAGCTATTAATATAACCCCTTCTTTGGTGTCAAAACCATCCATTTCGACCAGCAACTGGTTCAGCGTCTGCTCCCGCTCATCATGGCCGCCACCCAGACCCGCGCCGCGATGACGCCCCACCGCATCCATTTCATCGATAAAAATGATACAGGGCGCATGTTTGCGGCCCACTTCAAACAGGTCACGCACACGGCTGGCACCGACACCGACGAACATTTCCACAAAATCCGCACCGCTCATACTGAAAAACGGCACGCCGGCCTCCCCGGCGACAGCCTTGGCCAGAAGTGTCTTACCCGTTCCCGGAGGACCCAGCAACAGAGCACCTTTCGGAATCTTTCCGCCCAGGCGCTGAAATTTCTGTGGATCCTTCAGAAACTCGATTATTTCCTGGAGTTCCATTTTCGCCTCGTCGGCGCCGGCCACATCATCGAAGGTAATGGTCGCTTTATCTGCCGTAAGCAGCTTCGCCTTACTCTTGCCGAAACTGAACAAACCACGGGCACCTCCGCTGCCCCCCTGCATCCTTCTGGCAATAAATATCCAGGCCACGATAATCAATATCCATGGTAAGGAGTTTACCAGAATGAGGGTCCATTCATTGGAAGGCTCGACGAAGCGGACCTGAACGTCATATTTTTCCCACTCCTCTAGCACAGCCGTATCCAGCAACGGCAGGGTGGTCCGGAAATGGAGACTTTTCTGGGTGACCTTGGTCCCCTGAATAAACTCCTCCTCTTTTAACTCACCCCGGAAGACATTCTCCTCCTTGGTAATTGTACCACGACGGATTTTCCCGTCCCTGAGCAATTGCTTATAGACCATATAATCGACTTCAATTTCATTAGGACGGTTATCCGGCCAGAGCGTACTGAAAAATATGGCTGCCAGCAGGATAAAGATCCAGATAAACCCGGTTTTCGAGGCTTTCTTCCACTGGAATTCATCCTGATTTTTTTTCTTATTCTGGTTTTTGGAATTTTTATCCTTGTCAGAATTTCTATCGGTCATAATCTGCTTTTCCTTTCCTGCTCCGCACCTACTATTGTATGGTGTAAATACCTCTCAGATTTCTTTTTACCTGTGCATCATCCAAACCATATCCAACCACGTACGTATCCTCGATTTCAAATCCGATATAATGCAGATCGATTTTCACCTTCAACTTGTTTGGCTTGAACAATAATGTTGCAAATTTAAGGCTGTCCGGCTTAAATGCCGTCAGCATATTATTTAAAAACTGGACAGAAAGACCCGAATCGACGATATCATCGACGACCAGTACGGAACGTCCTTTAATATCGGCGCTCAAGGGCTTCAGGATTTTAATATGCCCTGAGGATTCCCGGGCATCACCATAACTGGAGATCCGCACAAAATCTATTTCCAGGTCAATATTAATATACCGTATCAGATCGGCAAGGAACATGAAACCGCCGTTCAGCACACCGATTAGAATGGGCTTTTCATCTTTAAAGTCGCGGGCAATCTCGGCCCCGAGCGCGACCATGCGCTGCCGGATCTGCTCCTCGGAAAAGATCAGTTTATAGTTATCCGGAACAAGGTCCTTCTGAGAACCGCTCATATTTCTGATATATCTGTCCTTTCAATCGTCAGTTTATATACCGTGTTACACGCATCCGTGACCTTGAAACGGTCATCCAGCCTGTAACCGGCGATCCAGATGATTCTTTTTCCGTCACAAATGACCGGAATCATGTCCTTACGGTGCAGGGGGACTTTCTGATTGATAAAAAAGTCGCTTACTTTTTGATGCTTTCCCAGCCCTAACGGGACAAACCGGTCACCCTCCTTCCAGGATCGAACCGTCAGCGGGAAGGATATTCCATCCCCGCAGATAAACTCTTCATCCGGATTTCCCTTTTTCTGAAAATCTTCATTGGAAACGGCGTTTATCCGGATAATATTTCGTCCGGTATTAACGCTGTTTCCGGGAGAAAGTTCTTCGAAAAAAGCAATTCGGGACAGCTTGCGAAAAAAATACAGCGATTCGCGATCTTTTTCGCATTGAATCCGACCGGGGAAGACAAACCGGCTTCCGATCCGGGCCGTTTCGATAAATGTTTCGAAAGCATAAAAATTTTTTGAATCCGGCTTCGAATATACTTTATAAAAGGGATAGACACAATACTCGATAACATCCTTACGCAGATCCGGCCCGATTGAGCGGAATGATGATAAAGCAAAGCGTATACGCGTTTCATCGGTCACGGCAATGGTGTTGAAGAGATCACGAACATACTTTTTATACTGTTTCTCCGTCTTCTGCAATTCCCGGATACTCTTTCGGAATCCAGACAGAAAATCCTTTCCTAACGAATCTTCCATCACCGGAACCAGGCGGTGCCGGATCCGGTTTCGAAATTTCTGTTCATCATTATTGGTAAAATCGTTGCGGTATTTTACCCCGTTTTTTTCCGCGTAGCGCTTAATATCAGCACGGCTGAAATCAAGCAGCGGACGAATGTAACGCTCCCGCCTGACAGGGATCGCACATAGCCCCCTGCTTGTTGCGCCCCCGGCCAGACGCATCAGGAACGTTTCCAACTGATCGTTAAGCTGATGACCAGTGGCAATCCGGGCACCCGGACCATGCATTTGAAGCACCCGGCCGAATTCAGCATACCGTGCATTACGCAGAGTCTCCTCGCCGGCTGACAGATCAAATCCGTTCAGCCTGCGGCAGTGCACCTCAAGACCATGGACCCGGCACACCTCCCGGACGAACGTCTCGTCACCATCGGATTCCGCCCCGCGTATGCCATGATTGACATGAATTACAGCCAGATGAAAATCCATATCATCCTTCAACCTGCAGAGGGCATCAAGCATGACCATGGAATCGAGGCCACCCGAAACGGCAGCAATAATCGTTTCACCCGGAAGTATAAGCTGATGGTGCGAGATAAATGTTTTAAGTTTGGAGATAAATGTTGACATCAATACGGTGCCAGGATAATAGTAGCGGCGCAGGGACTCGAACCCCGGACACTCGGATTATGATTCCGATGCTCTAACCAACTGAGCTACGCCGCCATAAAAAATAGGTGATCGCCAGATCACCTAAGCACTTAGTAGCGGGGGTAGGATTTGAACCTACGACCTTTGGGTTATGAGCCCAACGAGCTACCAGACTGCTCCACCCCGCGATCAAAAATGAATCCTTAATATAACATTTTTATTTTATATTGTCAATACGATCGGAAAGCTCTTTCCAGAATGTCTGAACGTTTTCCATTTCCAACAGGAGGCGCACGGCAAACAGGGGCGGATTCGTTTCGTTTTTCTGAAGAACGGAATTAATTTTTACCAGGTCCTTCTCCGTGCATAACAGATATGCCGCGCCTGCTTCCCGGGCTGCACGGTACAGCCCGGTTATATCGCCTTCCGTATAGCGGTGATGATCCCTGAATGCACGCCTGCCGGCAATGACAAGTCCGTTTTCTTCGAGTCCGGAGAAAAAGTTTTCCGTATGGGCGATGCCGCAGAAGGCGTAAATCCTCCTGCCGGCCAGTTCCGCAAGAGAGCCGGCCTCATTGAAATCCAAATCGATGTACGCTCTCATCAGCGACCGGCAGCTATAGACACTTTTCCGATCATGAACACTTCCCGGCTCCGCATCCTTCTTATCCGCATTGGTACGTATGCGTATGTCCGCCCTCTTGATGTTATGGTAAAACTCCCGTAATCGTCCTGAAGGCAGGGGTAATTTCCATAAGGATTGTTCTTTCTGATTTTCCAGCACAATATCGATATCCCGATGGACCGAACGGTGCTGAAACGCGTCGTCCAGGATTACCAGATCGGGTTGCACCTCTTTCGATAACCATCTGAGTGCTTCACGTCGTTGTTCAGCCACGAGAACCCAGGCGACGGGAACGGATTTAGCAATCAGATAGGGCTCGTCACCGGACTCCCCCGGCTCCAGGCGCACCGTTCTGCCGTCACTTACAACCTTCAAACCTTTCCCGGAACGGCCATACCCACGACTGACAACCGCGACAGTGCGTTCACCCGAAAGATAGCGCGTCAGCAGGATAGTAAACGGTGTTTTTCCGCTGCCCCCTGCGGTAATATTCCCCACGGAAATGACCGGGAATGGGAAACGGGATGTCTTGAAAAGACCATGATCAAATAAACGATTGCGTATTTCAGCAATCAATCCATATAATATGGAAAAGGGCAACAGCAGTACCTTTAAAAAGAGTATCAGGGAGTGTTTCATGACACACCGGACCTTCTTTCCGAAATGATATGTTTCAGATAGACCAGTTCATTCCGTTTGATAATCCCGAAAGGCAGCAGTACCAGGGGCGATACGAAAACCATTACAATGCGGTACAACAAGGAAAGTTCAAAGGCATACAGACATGCGAGCAGTATCCCGAGATAAGCAAACAGGAGTGCCAGGCGTCCCCACTCATAATGTATCGGATAGATGCGCTGATTGGCGATAAAAATGGAAACGGCCATGGTCATGTAACTGAAAAACGTGGCAAACGCCGCGCCCATCATGCCGAAACGGGGCATCAGGTACAGGTTGCTTCCCACATTGACCAGGGCAGCCAATCCGGTAAAGATGAACATCAGTCTGGATTTTTTTTCAATATAGATGCCAACCGTCAGATTCACGTAGATCCCGTATATCAAATAGGAAGTCAGGATAACCGGTATGATGATGATGCCGTCCCAGTAAGCTTCCCCGAGCAGGGTTTTATCTGGGGCAACCGGTATCCTGGCAATGTACGTAAAGAAATAACTGACAAGTATGACAATCGCGACACCCAGCATTGAAAAATAGGTCAGAACACGGGAATAGATCTCCTTTGCCTCCGGCAACTTTGCCACTTTTAAAAAGAAAGGCTGCCAGGCGGTCCGGAAGGCCATGACAATCAGCAGCAGTGCCGAGCCGAACCGGTAATTTGCTGAATATATCCCCAGGATCTCCTTATTCAGCAGACGGCTCATCAGGAATTTATCGCTGACCTCCACGACCAGGTAGGCCAGACCGTTAGGAATCATCGGCAACCCGAAACTGAGCAGCTCTTTCAGAACATCTTTCTGAAAAACCCCTTTCAGGTATTTCCATTGAAACGGTATCAACACGATATAATTCAGCGCCGCCGCAACGATATTGGCGTAAAGAATGCCGATAACCCCTTTTTTTAATACCACAACGAACACGATATTCAATACCAGTTCGGTGATAAACCGTCCGATGCGGATAGCCGTGTAACGGATGGATTTTTCTTCCGCGCGCAGCACCAGGTAAGGCAAATTGCTCAGCGTATCAAAGAAAAGGATGCCGGCCGTGATGCGGATAAAAACAGAGTATCCCTCCTCCGCAAAAACAACAGAGGCGATCCCCTCAGCGAACAACAGGAGAACCACGGAAAAAAGAAAGGCGGTCGACATGACAGCGGTAAAAGCTGTTTTGAACACATCTTCCCGGCGGAAGCGGCCCAGAAAAAAATAACGGAGAAAGGCGGCATCAACGCCATAGAGGTAAATGATGTTCATAAAGGCGATGAATACATAGACAAGGGAATAATCGCCGTAGCTGCTTTTAGATGCCAGGTATGCCGTATCAGTGTAAACGGGCAGCATGATGAGTCCCAGTGCCCGCTGAATAAAGGTGCTGAACGTATAGATAAACGAATGACGGGAAAGGTTTTTTAAATTCTCGATAACTGACAAGGATTACTCTTTCCGTTTGAGTTGATGGGCAATGGCCCGCACGCCTAGGATATAACTGTAGATACCGAAGCCCTGGATCGAGCCCCTGCAGACGTCCGTTATGACCGACCTGTGCCGGAATTCTTCCCTGGCAGCCGTGTTACTGATATGCACTTCCACAACCGGCAGGTCAATGGCTTCGATCGCATCCCGTATTGCGTAAGCGTAATGCGTAAAAGCACCCGGATTGATGACAACCCCATTGTACATACGGCCCGCTTCGTGCAGTCTATCGATGATTTCCCCCTCATGGTTACTCTGAAAAAAATCGACTTTTACTTTTTCGAAATATTTCCTGACATATTCCTCCACATCACTCAGCGATTTATTACCATAGATATGCGGTTCCCTTTTTCCCAGAAGATTAAGGTTCGGGCCGTTTATAACAAGGATTTTCATAGTTTCCCCTTCGTTTATCTTTTTAACACTTCCCAGGCTTTGTAAATAAGATCCATATCTGCTTCCGATTTAATGCTGTATGAGCCGATACCGTCTATGAGAACAAGACGGATTTTTCCATTTTTCACTTTTTTATCCACCATCATGCGTTCCACGAGCCGGTCTCTGTCAAGAAGACCCGGAGCGATTTCCACCGGTACCCGCCTGAGCAACGCAAGGCCGCGTTCATAGCTTTTTTCGTCAAGCAAACCGTCCATACGCCCATAGGCAAGGGCACACTGCATGCCAAGGATCACGGCTTCACCATGTTTGATCTCTGCATACCCGGATTCCGCCTCCAGGGCGTGCCCGAACGTGTGGCCGAAGTTGAGTATCATGCGCAGGTTCTGTTCGGTTTCGTCTTTGGAAACCACGTACGCCTTTATCGCGGCTGACGCCTTTACCAGGTCAAACAGCACATCCGGTTTCCCGGTCAGCGCTTCATCCAGATGCTTTTCAATATAATCAAACAGCTCCGCACTCCATATGAATCCGTATTTGATCACTTCACCCAGACCGCAGCGCAATTCAGCGGGTTCCAGTGTTTCCAGCACATTACAGTCACTGAACACGAAAAGCGGCTGCTTAAAGGCACCGATCAGATTCTTGCCCATGACATGATTGATGCCCACTTTCCCGCCGATACTGCTGTCTACCTGGGCCAGCAGCGTTGTCGGAACCTGAATGAGAGAAACACCCCGCAGATAGGTTGCCGCCACGAAACCGGCCATATCACCGACTACGCCGCCGCCCAGAGCGATGATGACACTATTTCGCTCAAATTTGTTTTTAAGCAGGGTTGTATACACTTTCTCCACTTCGGGCAGTGATTTTGCCCGTTCGCCTTCGGGTACAAAGACCGTAATCAGTTTCCGTTTTGTACCGAGTCCCGCGGTCAGGGCAGCGCCGTAAAGGCCGAAGATTCTTTCCGTTGAAATAACGGCTGCCTGGTCGCCCCCCATAAAACCATCGAGTATCCGGCCGATATCTTCCAGGGCATTACCGGTAACGAAAACCGGGTATGTATAATGGGACAGGTTCACATCGATGCGGTTCAAGAGGCAGCTCCCTTCAATGCGTTGACTTGCTGTGTCAGTGTTTCAACGATCTTTTCCAAAGACAATTCATCCCTTTCAACGATAATATCCGCTTTCCGGTATAATACGTCACGGTCCGCCAATAAACGCCGGATATGTTCCAGCAGACGTTTTTCGTGGTCCGGACCGGGTTCTATTTTAAGCAGGGGACGTTTTTCTGAATGGCGTACCCGGTTAAAAACGGCTTCCGGACTGCTGCTGATGTAAACAGACCAGCCGCTTTCAAGAATTATTTTCCGGTTGTCCCCGCGGAGGAGGGCGCCGCCTCCAAGAGCGATCACCGCCGGTGTCTCCATCGCGGCCAGCTCCCCGATGGTGGCGGATTCAAGATCCCGAAACCGTTCCTCGCCATCCTGCTCAAAAATATCTATAATTTTTTTACCTGAGCTTTCCTCGATGATATGATCCGTATCATAAAAAAGCAGGCCAAGCGCCCGGGAGAGCAGAGGACCGATTTTACTTTTACCGGCACCCATGAATCCTGTCAGGTAAATGTGTATCCTGTTCATTAGGTAAGATCCGTTAAATTCAACTGTTCCCCGCCATACGATGTGATGAACGATTTACGGTGTACCGGCAGCGGACCCAATTCCCGTATTTTGCGTCGGTGCTCTTCCGTACCGTATCCTTTATGCCTTTCGAAGCCATAGCCGGGATACTCAAGGGCAATCCGTTCCATATAGCGGTCCCGATGCACTTTAGCCAGTATGGAAGCAGCGGCAATGGACAATAGAGAGGGCGGAGCAGTGCCTCGCGGAGTACGAGAAACATC
>CAYPHA010000017.1:0-12070 GCA_964410215.1 uncultured Calditrichota bacterium
CCGGCGGGGTGTTCCAGAACGCCTGGCTGGCCACCCGCACCCGCAGCCGACTGCAGCAGCGAGGACACCCCGTGCTGACCCACCGGCTGGTCCCCCCCAACGACGGTGGGCTGGCCTACGGGCAGCTGGCCGCCGTGGCCGCACAGTTGGCGACGCAGCCCCAACCGCACGACCCGCACCCGTACGACCCGCACCCGTACGACCCGTGACGATGGAAGGAACGACGATGTGCCTGGGGGTTCCCGGACGGATCGAGGCGATCCACGACGAGCAGGGCACGCCGATGGCGTCGGTGGACTTCGGCGAGTTTGACGATGTTGGAATCGACGGTATCGCCGGTACCGGGGATTATGGTGAAGGTGATGGTAAACCAAATCAGCTGTTCTACCTGGACCTCAACGGCAACAGTATTCTCGATCCGGGTGAACCGACAGCGGAGACACGTGAACCGGGGATGCGTTTCTGGGGTGGGGAACCGAATTTCGGTTTTCTCGATATCGCCGAATCCGACCAGCTCGGCTTGACCAGTTTCAATGCCCTGCTTTACGGTGGCAATAATGAGCCGAGAAATGATCAACTCATGTGGGACCTGATGTCCACCCCGAATCAGCACCTGACCGACGAACCGCCGACCATCGAACAGGAAGCGGATAATGTGTTCATTTACGGCTCCGGACCGTTTTCACTCGAACCAGGTGAAAGTCAACGTTTCTCCATTGCCCTGCTGATGGGTCAGGATTTTGACGATTTATTAAACAACGCCCAGATTTCACAACAGGTTTTCGAATCCGATTACCGTTTTGCCCAGGCCCCGAATAAACCGAAACTGGTTGCCGTTCCCGGTGACGAAAAAGTCACGCTCTACTGGGACAGCGGCGCCGAATCCTCCTTCGATCCTTTTGTCGCCCGGGCTAATCCGGATGATCAAAGTAAAGGATTTGACTTCGAAGGTTATCGCATCTACCGGAGCCAGGATTACAGTTTTAATGACACCCAGACCATTACCGATTCGAGAGGCATCCCCTTTTTATCAGAACCTTTAAAGATGGTTAATGGTCTTGCAGCACAATTTGATTTAATCAATGAATATTCGGGATTATCGGAAATAGAATATGCCGGGCGCGGTGTGCGCTATGATCTCGGACGGAATACAGGCCTTGTCCATACCTTTGTCGACTCCAATAATGTCAAGAACGGCGTCACCTATTTCTATGCCGTTACGGCCTACGACCGTGGCGATGAAAATGCCGGCCTGTCCCCGACGGAGACACAGCGTGTTATTCAACGGGATGCCGTTACACGGTTGTTCTCTTATGATATCAATACGGCATCTGCCATTCCGGGTCCACCGGCTTCCGGATTTGTGATACCGGAAGTCGTTGAGAATCCAGATAATCAGGCAACCCGGCTTGAAGGTGATGCGACCGGATCTATTGAAGTTGAGTTCATCGATCCACTTCTGGTGCAGGATAACAGGACGTATGAAATTCTTTTTGAAGAAATCGAAGTGGATTCCGCTGTCTTTGAGACCGGTTTCAGTGTTCTCGATCTTCAGGAGCGGACGAGCACGTTCCAGTCCAGGGATACAGTATTTATCAGCCTGATATCCGGCGTTGAAATTGCCGAAGGCACGGTGGAAGTTACAGATGAGGGCGGGAATGTCGTGGATACCAGCCGGTATGATATCGATGCCAAAGGCGGCCGTATTCGCGGCGCCTACCGGGAAGCGCTTCCTATTGGAAACACATACACGGCAACGTTTCTGGTTAAACCGGTGGCATCCAGTTTGTCCGTTAACGGCGAGGATGACAATCCCGTTTTTGACGGTATCCATATTTTTGTCAACAATGAAGATGTCGGACTCGATTCACTCCGTACCTTTGGAGGCCGGAGCGGTTTCAAAATCATCGAAACGAATACGAATTTCCGTGATGAATTTACCGAAATTGATCTGGCAGGTGTAGGAGCATCGACAGCCTATCCGGCTGATTTCGAGATCCGGTTTACGGATTATGATACGTCGGCCACCGGTGAACTGGTTAATCCGGCTGATTCGGCAATCATCTCAAATGTAAGGGCCAATTTTCAGATCATAAATATGGAAACCGGGGAACCCATCGATTTCTTTATCTCCGAACCGGCGAAATTACGTAATGGTAGATGGGACTGGCAGGAAACGATCGTGCTCCTGAAACCGGGCTGGACACAACCCACGGAAACGACCTACCAGGTTAAATTTTCGCCCACGATTACTACGGTCGTCTCAAGTTCAGGGGAAGACAGTCTTATCATCGATGATCCGGTCTATCCCGGGGAAGGTGATGTTTTCCTCTTTTTCTCCACGAAGCCTTTTGAGAGCGGTGACATGTATGAATTCACCACGAAAGCGGCGGAATTTGACAAAACCATAGCCACCAATGCGCTGGATGACGTCATCGTGGTTCCGGACCCGTATATCGCCTTCAGTGATGCCGAGCTCGCCGGAATACGTACCGGCCAGAGGGATGACCGCCGGATCGAGTTCAGGAATCTGCCATACGAATGTACGATACGAATTTATACAGCAGTCGGCGAACTGGTCGACACTATCGAGAAAAACGATTCAAACAGTTATGTCGCCTGGGACCTGCTTTCGTTCGAAGCACAGGAAATCGCCTACGGCGTCTATATATATCACATCGATGCACCGGGTATCGGCACAAAAGTCGGCCGTTTTGGTGTGATAAAATAAGAGCCCGATGATAATTATTTGTAATATCTATTCTTAATAAAGTGAGATGGAATCGTATGAAAAACCTTTATAAGATAGCGACGACGTTCAGCCTGTTTTTGTTTAGTTTCCTGGCGAACCCGGCTTATTCCCAGAGTCAGTTCCAACAGGTCTCCTCTATTGATCGTGTTGGTACGACTGCGGCACCGTTCCTCAAAATCGGTGCTTCCGCCCGGGCCATCGGCATGGGAGGCGCGTATACGGCACACGCAACCGATATTCTGGCCGTGTATTATAACCCGGCCGGCATTTCACGAATCGGCGGCAATGGTGAAGCCGTCTTTAATCATGCAGAATGGCTTGCCGACATTGACTACGATTTTGCAGCGTTCTCTGTCAATATGGGCAGCTTTGGTGCAATGGCTTTACATATCATATCATTGCGGACACCGGAACAGCCGGTCCGGACGATCAGTGAACCGGAAGGAACCGGACAGACCTGGGATGCCAACTCCATATCCATCGGTGCATCTTATGCGAGGCGACTGACGTCTCGCTTCTCAATTGGCTTTACCGGGAAATTCATTCAGGAACAACTTTTTAATGCATCCGCTATCGGTGCCGCCATGGACCTGGGTTTACTTTACGACACCCCGATAGAAAACCTTTCCCTGGGCGCTTCAATCACGAATTTTGGCACGAAGATGCGACTCGATGGACGCGACCTTTATATTAATCATGATCCTCTCAATGAAGACGGTTCCGTGGAAGCGGTTCCGGCAAAGTACAGAACAGAAAGTTTCAATATTCCCCTGAACCTGAAATTTGGTATGGCCTGGCGAGCTATTAAAAATGATAATTATTCGCTGTTATTAGCCTTTGACGGTACACAGCCCAATGATAATTCACCGGCCATCAATACCGGTTTCGAAGTCGGTATTCAAAACATGGTTTTCTTACGTTCCGGTTATAAATCCCTGTTTCAGGAAGACAGTGAAGAAAGCTTCACATTCGGTGGCGGCCTGCGCTATGATGCGGTCGGTACAAACCTTAAATTCGATTTCGGCTGGGCGGATTTCGGACGTCTGAATAATGTCACGTTTATCTCGCTTGCCGTTCGTTATTAGTATTCTGGATGTGGTAAGTCAGTTAAACGCTAAATCAGGAAAGGAGGACATTGCCCAATCAACGTAATTTTTGTTATTTGTCATTAAGTACCAACCACGTAAAACCTAAAAGGAGGTTTGCATGAGACGTTCAGTCATGCTATTTACGGTTCTATTTATTTCAACATTCCTTGTGTTTTCTGCCAATGCTCAAGGACAACGGTTTGATCATATTGGCCTGATACAGGCGGATACGCTTGATGTCGGCGGTTACGGCGAAATTGTATCTGGTGTCGACCTCGATGGCGACGGACTTTTGGAAATCTATGCTGTTAATACCGACTGGTATGATATCATCGGTTATGATTTAACACCAAGAATCTATAAATATGAACAAGACGGTGCCGGCGGCTGGCAGACGGTCTGGTCAACGGTATTGCCGGATATCAGTTTCCAGAACACCTGGTCCGCCCTGGATGTGGGTGACCTGGACCAGGATGGAAAACCGGAAATCATCTGGGGTGTTGTCAATAATTTTGGCGGCGGTCTCCAGCCCAATCCTCCCCGCGTTGTCGTGTATGAATTGTTCGAGGCCGGTGAAGACTATATGGGTATTCCGGTTGACGCCACGACCAGTCGTCCCAATGCCCAGTGGACGATTACAGATAGTGACAATGAAAACATCCGGCCTTTTCGCTGGTATATTAATGATATCGACGGCGATGGTACCGATGAAATCGTAGCCGGTGCCCGCGCCGGTGATGCTATCCAGATTTATTCCGTTGATGACATTCCGGATGCCGGTGACGGCAGTGAAACCTGGACGCTGGAATTCAGCGGCGTTCCTTCGACTACCGCCGGCACATTGTATGATGTAGGTATACTGGATGATCATGTCGTTGGTATTAAAAGCAACGGTGATATCTGGACAGTAACCTGGAACGCTGAAGGAGACAGCTTTGATGTTGTAGGACCTCAGGAAGGTGTAGTTCCGGGTGGCTCATGGAAATCTGTCTCAACTGTCGATGTTGATGGCGATGAAACAAACGAAATGATTGTTGCTTCATGGCTTCCTCCCAATAACGACATTTATCTCTTACAGATGACTGACGCAGATACGTTTAAAGCCACTATGATCCAAGATGTTCCTGATGCTGGTAATTACTCCAATGGTGGTGCAGCAGGAGACCTGGATAATGATGGATACGTTGATTACGTATTCGGCAGCCGTCAGTCAACGCCCAATGGAATAATATACCGCCTGGAATACCAGGGTGGTGCTATCGATGATCCGAATAACTGGTTCCTGTCCGTCATTGATAAAGAAATTTCTCCTGCCACGCAGAATGACATTATCGATGTTGCAGACATGGACGGTGATGGTGATGATGAAGCGATTTATACCGGTACACCGCGCGGTATTTCTTCTGATGATCCACCACAACCGATCGTTATCCTGGATATCATCCCGGATAACCAGCCGATTATCACGGCTGTCGTCGATGTGCCGAATGATCAGGGACGCCAGGTATGGGTTGTCTGGGAAGCCTCTACAGATGACGCAGTGCCGGTTCCCGATGGTCAGGCTGTTCAGATCGGTATTGTTGCACCGGAAGGTGTTGAATTCCCGCTGGATGCAATCAACGGTATTCCTGTCGAAGCGGTTTCCGTTGCACAGGATGGCGATCAGATCGCCGCAGCCGGTGATATCACCGAATACGGCGTATGGCGCGTTGATAACGGCTCCCTGCCGGTTCAGTTGAATACAACCGCAGCTGTTCAGTTCGCGATGTATGCAGCCGTCGTCCCGACGCTTGGTGACGGTATGGACTGGGAAAGCGCTTTTGTCGTATCCGCCCATACAATGGATCCGGCCATGAACTGGAAATCGTTTGCCAGAACCGGTATGTCCGAGGATAACCTGATCCCGACCGCTCCGGCTAATCTGTCCGCTACTCCGGGTGTCGCTCAGGTTGATCTGGTCTGGGATGAATCCCCGGATCCTGATTTCAACTACTTTTCTATCCGTCGCAGCGAAAGCGAAGGTTTTGACGCCATGGACGCCGGAACGGAAGTTGGAACAACGACCGAACCGATGTACGTGGATGAAGCCGTTGAAGGCGGCAAGACCTATTATTACAAAGTCGTTGCCTATGACTTCAACGAAAATATGGGCTCCTTCTCCGACGAAGTTATGGCAAGCGTCACCGCCATCGGTGATGATTTGCTCGCTACGCCGAAAGAATTTGCCCTGCGTCAGAATTATCCGAATCCGTTCAACCCGACCACACGGATTGCTTACGACCTGGCCGAAATGGCTGACGTGAAAATCGTCATCTATGACGCACTCGGAAGCAAAATCAGAACGCTGGTTAATGCCTCCAAGGCAGCCGGTTCTTATAACGTGACCTGGGATGGTTTGAACGATGCCGGTAACAAAGTAGCCAGTGGTGTTTATATCTACACCATTAACGCTGGTAATTTTAACGCAGCCAAGAAAATGACCCTGATGCGCTAAAATTCTGTTGTTTTTATTCAAGGCCTTCCAATAAGGAAGGCCTTTTTTTTGCTCTGAACAAGCGCATGAAGGGAACCATTCCCGTATTTCCCCGTACTTTCTCAAAGAGTTCAACATCTGTAACGAGTCTATCATGCCATATTGCTTTCGTTTTCTTTTTTCCGTCATCTTACTTCTACCGTTTCTCTCCTTTTCTCAAACCCGGGTCACCGGTTATATTCACAATGCAGAAACGGGAGAGGCCCTTCCCGCAGCCAATATCCAGATCGAGGGAACATTGCGCGGAACCATTACGAATAATGACGGCCTTTTCCACATCGGCATCGAAACATTTCCCGCTACGCTTCTTGTCTCCTACATCGGGTTTGAATCACAGGAACTACGCATAACGGCAGAACCTCAGGAGCCATTGAATATACTTCTCAAACCCATTATTCTAGAAACCGATGCCATCATCGTAACAGCGGAAGATCCGGCCATCAATATCATGCGCAAAGTCATTGAAAAAAAACAGAAATGGCGGGCAAAACTGCAGACATACCAGGCCAAAGCATACTCACGACTCGTACTCAGCAATGATTCCGGTATTGTCATGATTGCCGAAAGCATTTCAGAGGCTTTTTGGGATAAGAAGAAAGGTCCGCGGGAAGTCATCAAATCAAAACGGCAAACCGGTAATATGAACCAGGAAGGTAATTTCGCCAACGCCAGCTATATTCCCAATTTTTACGATGATGAAATAGAAATCAACGGATTCCGCATCATCGGGCCGACCCACCACGACGCCCTGGAGTATTACACGTTCAAACTGACTGGTCAACGGATGCGGGATGATGATATCGTCTATGATATCGAAGTGATTCCAACCAGCCGGCTGCAACCGACCTTTACGGGGCACATCGCCGTGATCGATGAAGAATATGCCCTGCTCGAAGTCGACCTGAAACCGAATGATACCATCCTGTTCCCGCCACCGATCCAGTCCTGGAACCTCTATTATAAACAACAATTTAGTAATTTCGGAAAAGATTTCTGGTTACCGGTCGATGTACGCATCGATGGTAAAATTAAAATCGGTTTTACCGGTCTGCAGTTTCCAGCTATTTCCTATAGTCAGCTCTCACACCTCGATGATTACCGGGTTAATACCGAGCTCCCTGATTCCCTGTACGAACAGGAAAAAATCTTTACAACCGATTCCACAACCATCGATTCAGCAGAATTGTTCGTCAAAAGCCCGGAGGTCGTTCCCCTCTCCGTGGAAGAAGACAGCGCTTATGCTACGCTGGACAGTACCGCAACGATGGATAAGGCGTTCCGGCCAACCGGAGTCCTGGCCCGATTTGTTATTACCGAATCGAACGCCGACCGCGAGCAGGATGAAAAGAAACGCTCGATGCTCTCCGGTTTCAGCCCGCACCTCCGTTTCAACCGGGTTGATGCGTTCAGTATCGGTGTTAATTACAATAGAAATCTGACAAATAATTTCAAGTCAAAGGTATCGCTGAATTATAAAACCGGGACGGAACGCTGGGGATATGGTATGGGATTCGTCTACGATTTTCACAAAAATATGTCTTTATCGGCACGTTACCTGGTGGATACAAAACGCCCGTTCCAGTCTGACAATTATTCGATGATGGTTTCAAGCCTGCTTCCCCTTCTCGGTAAGGATGATTATTTTGACTACTATTGGGATAAATCCTTTCACGCAGAACTTGGAAAAGAATGGAACCGTTTCGACGTAACCCTGGTGACCGGCCTGAATGATGCCTGGCACAGCAGCCTGGAAAAAAATACGGACTTTAATATCGTCGGTTCTGACAAAAAGCAGCGGGTAAATCCCGGTGTTTCTGAAGGACATCTCACGTCATTTTTCATCCGTCTCCGGTACGGTGACGAGCGGGCGCCCTTCGGTGTGGTGGGTCAACGCCGGATTGAACTATCATTTGAACACAGTGCACCGGGCTTTCTTGACAGTGATTTTGATTTCACACGGTATGCGCTTCAGATCGACTGGCGGATCAACACCTTTCTGAAGCGCCGTCTTCTGCCCAATGCGCTCGATCTGCGCCTGATCCTGGGAAGCGCAGCCGGCGACCTGCCGGTTCAGAAAATGCATGGTATCGATGGTAATTTTTACGCCTTCAGCCCCTTCGGCGCTTTCCGGACACTGTCCGGCAGGCACTATGCCGGTGAAGAGACGGCTGCCCTGTTCTGGGAGCACAATTTCCGGACCGTACCTTTTGAACTGCTTGGACTGGATTACCTGGCCCGAAAAGGATTGAGCATTATCGTACATGGCGGGCATGGGAGAACCTGGCTAAAAAATGACGAGGCCTATCCGTATCTGCATGTACCGCAGGAATGGCATCACGAATGCGGGGTGTCGCTGAACAGCCTGTTCGGCATGTTGCGTCTGGACCTGACGCGACGGCTGGATCGGCCGGGATATTATTTCGGTGCCGGCTTCGCCCGGTTTTTTTAGAGATATGATAAGCGAGCAATTACGTCGCAATTATAAAAAAAGGGGGATGTTTATAAACATCCCCTAAAGAAAATTTACCGTACCAGCAGCATTTTCCGCACCTGGCTGAACGCACCGGCCTGGATGCGGTAATAATAAACACCACTGGTCAGGTCGGTTGCATCGAAGGTCACCTGGTGCTGGCCGGCCGGCATGTTGGCATTTACAAGGGTTGCCACCGTCTGCCCGAGCGCATTGTAAACATCGATCGTCACCAGTTCCGATACCGGTAAATCGAATCGTATCTGTGTCGACGGATTGAACGGATTCGGATAATTCGCATAGAGCATAAAATCACTGACACGATTCCCGTCGGTGCCTGTGATGCTACTCGTTACTTTTTCATACCCGACAGCAAACTCAGAGAAGCCCGTCAATCCTTCTGCGTACAGCGTGTTTCCGATGATTTCCGAATTCATTGGTTCCCAGGGAACGCCGCTTCCGGATCGCTGCAGCACAACCATCTTTTCAGGAAGGGGTGATCCTGGCGGTACATCGGAAACATCAAGATAAACAGAACTTGTAAAATCGCTCAGGCCGGTTTGCGTTATATCCCAATAGCGGTCATTGATCAGGGTATCCGGCGATATCAGCGAGCCATCAGGTCCCAGCACCGTACCAGGAAGAATAGCTTCCTCAACCGGTCCGGTCCTGTACCGTACGACATTCAATGCACCGCCGTCAGCGTCGTCCAGAGCCGTAAATTCAACCGCCGCACCGGTCGTTCCGGTAAGATATAGGAAGCTTTGATTCGGAATGATCTCTGCATCCACATCATCGGCTCCTCCCGTGAAGACCATGAAGGCATTCACAGGCAGGTTTTTAAAGGAATTGATCGTCCGCTCGCTGCCACTTGTAGAATTCAGCCATTCCACGCGCACCGAATCGATAAACGTGGCAGATCCCAGGCCGAAATGGGCCCGCAGGCTGTTCTGTCCGCCAGCGCCTGTCTGTCCGGAGATTTCCCGCATCTGGGTAACCACATCCCCCTGTTCCGGGATATCGGCCGTAACCTTTACACGCGACCCAATCGCGGAGGCGTTTGTCGTGCCGGTACCGACGAGTTGTATGTTTGTAAAGCCATTGCCATTGTCGCCGCCATTTATGTACAGCAACGGTGCCCAGCTTTCACCGGCCAGGTTATCGCCATGACAGGCAACCAGGTCCAGGAATCCGTCATTATTGACATCGGCAAAAGCCACACCACGTCCGTGAAATGGATCACCATTATTGGGATAATAGTAATCCTGCAGCCGGCTGAAGGTATATCCGCCCGAATTGCCGCTGTTCGCATAGAGCGTGGCAGGGGCGTTTTCTGCATCAGCACCTTCAGCGTTCGAAACAAAGACATCCAGGTCGCCGTCATTATCCACATCCCCCCAGGTACTTCCCTGTGCATTGTATACATCTGTGGTAAGCGGATCATCCGAGACGATGGTGAAATCTACGTTTGTCGTTGTGCTGTTATTCTGAAACAGAAAGTTCGTATAGATCTGATTGTCAATGGGATTTGTGACGAACAAATCCGTATCCCCGTCGTTATCGTAATCGACCCAACTGGCACCCATAAAGGAAGTACCTTCCACCTGGAAAATACTTGTACCGGTGGTATCAAATCCTGTACCGGAAGTATTGGTCCAGAGCAGTGAACTTAAATCCCCACCTCCGGAACAATTAAAGAGATCCAGGTAGCCGTCATTATTGTAATCCGACCACCCAAAACCGGAACCAAAGGTCTTAAAAGGGCTGTTTCCACTTCCCCTGAAGACTATATTGCCGATATCTGAAACAGTCAGTTCGGTAAACGAACCGTCCCCGTCATTTTCGAAGAAAGTGTTTTCCCCTTTGGCCGGGCCAAACAGTCCGATACTCCCGTTATCGACAAACATATCCGGGTAACCATCATTGTTATAGTCTCCCCAGCCAACATGACGGGAGTCTTCTGCCAGCGTAGCCAGCGCACCGACAGAGGAGTTGTCCGTCAGATCCATAAAACTACCGGCACCATCGTTCTGAAAAAGATTGTTCGGCCAGGTGGTACCGGCAAATCCATTTTGAGCAACGGCAACATATAGGTCAACATGACCGTCATTGTCATAATCGCCCCAGGTGACCGCTCCCGTGGTTCTCACATAGTCGGTAATACCGGCGATATCCTGCAACACAAAAGTTCCCTGATTGTTTTTATACAACAGGTTCTCATAACTGGCGCCGGTAAAATTATCGCTTCTGGAAATATAGACGTCAACCCAGCCGTCATTATCATAATCGGCAAAAGCCACGGCCTGGGAAATAACGGCTTCTTCCAGAGCATCCGGCATATTCACAGGCGTTTCAAACGGATCCTGTGCCTGCCCAAAACGCAGCATGGAAAAAACAAACAAAATCAGTAAAACAGTCCGACGGTTCATTACGACCTCCTCTATGACATACTTTTATTTCCATGATCACTTGACAAAATGTACAAAAAATGCCGCTCATTTTCCTTAAAATGAGCTGTAAGATATAAAAATGTCAATATTCTTGCCTGTCAATATTGACATCTTATCGTATTATTAATCGGAACTTACAATAAATGATTTAGGAATTATTGATTTAAATCAAAATATCTGTGAGGATTAGAGAATTTTTTTCGGTAAGATCAAAATACCACGGATAAGAAAGGAAACCGTGCAGATTATTTTGCTGTTTGAATGAAGATTGCCTCACTCATCCGTGGTCACAGGACAGTAATGTTTATTTCACATTCTCGCAGGGAATTTTCAGCGGATCCCCGACCCCGTCGAACTTTGTAGCCTGGAACTTATTACCGGCATAATCCTGCTGGAAGGTCACAAGCTGCCACAGGGTGCAGGTATCGTCACTGTTTTTTACGGCGATTCCAGCACGGATATACCTGTGCAGAATGATACCGGTCACCGGATGTCGACGAATCATCCAGTCCGGATCGATTATATTAATTTTTAACACCTCACCTTTAATGCGGTCCTTGTAGGTCTGTGAGCCCTTGAAAGCGGCTATCATTTCGGCTTCCAGAGTCTTATCGGACATCGCCGCTTTGGGCATGGCCACGGTCTTCGTCTTCAAATTGGATGCATTGTCATTGATTGCATCAGACATCTGCTGATAAACAGAAAAATCATCGCCTTCAATGGTAAATGTGCCTTCTGACACCACATTATAATTACACTTCACCTTCACAATCATTT
>CAYPHA010000017.1:12170-30037 GCA_964410215.1 uncultured Calditrichota bacterium
AAATATATGATTTGAATCCGGCTTATCTGAAATGAAAGGTCAAAACAAATAGAAAGGCACATAAATTTACAAGGAAAAATTCAGAAAAACATTTATTTTTTTAATTAACTTAATTTTTATGATTATATTTGATCAACAACACATCAATTCTTCACGATTTCAGATAGCTATTTTTACCAGCAGGTCCCGAAATGAAATATAATCTGTCCGGTCAAAGAGCATTCGCAACCCGGTATGTATTTTTAGCAATAATATTATTACTCCCTGTTTATCATCTTTCCGCTCAGGAAAAAATGGTTCGTGTGTTAGATGTGTATAAGAATGCCTATGAAACAGCACTGGAAGATGGTGAGATTGATGAAAACGAAGAAGCGCTTCTGGATGCGATCCGGAATGCACTGGGTTTGTCGGAAGAGGATATTATCGGCATAAGAACGACCGTTTTGGTCGATTCCGGTCATATTGACCAGTCCGGCCGCTGGCTGGTGGTCGCGCAGAATATGATCTATGGTGCTTCCATATACGGTTGGATGATACCCGACGTTCTTGGCGCAGATGACACTAAATGGTATGTGGGTTCGGAGATGCTATCTCTGGCCGGTTCTTTCTATTGTACGTATCAGTTAACAAAAAACAGTCCGTTATCACTTTCACGCGCCCAGATGATGCGCCTCGGTTCCCTGGTCGGATTACGTTACGGTTTTGGCATCAACACCCTTTTAGATCTGGACCGGGATGAAAGCAAGGTATGGCAGTTCCTTGTCATGACGTCCATCCCGGCGGGTATTTATCTGGGCGATCAGCTGTATAAACACTGGCAGCCTTCACACGGACAATCCTGGACCCTGGGACTCGGAGCCGGCATCAGCGCTTTCAGTTTTCATCAAATCCATTCCATGTTCAGTGCTGCACCCGAGGAGCCTTCCCCGGATGACGTCTATATGAATCCCTGGGAATGGGAACAATCCAATGTCTACCGATCCTGGGAAAACGATAAAAAACGGTGGGATCGGACCAGCACCCTGATTGAAATGGCAGGGTATCCAATCGGCATCTACCTGGCACACACGTACTGGGCGAATAAGCACATTTCATTTGGTGACGGGCTCATGTTAACCCAGGGTACCTTTTCCGGTGCTTCATACGCGATGCTTCTTGCCGTTCTGCTGGGTGTGGATTTTGATAACGGCGAGACATGGCGCCTGTTCCCGGTTTTAGGAAGTACAGCCGGTACGCTGTTGATGGACCGCTACATTCACGGTTATGATTACACGCCCGGGCAGGCGTTTGTATCCACCCTGGGAACGCTGTCAGGAGCCGCTTTTATGGCGGGTATCGCGGTTATAACAGAAACACGAAATGAAAAAGCCCTTTCGGCCATGCTTATGTCCGGCGGCATTACCGGGCTTCTGCTGACCAATCGGATATTTGATTTAAAAAAGGAAAAGAAGGCGTCATTATCATTTAACAATTATCACATCAACCTGATGCCCGGTTTTCATTATCAGGAACAGGGGGGACATAAAATTCCGACCTTGTTCATCTCAGCGCGCTTTTAAATGCGGTCATCATCTATAGGATGGGGTTGGTTCTTCAAAGATTTCTTCATAATGATGAATATTGATAACAACAGCGAGATCATTTATACGGGCCTGCTCAATCACCCGGTTTTAACTGAAACAAAGGGAAAACCCGATCGACATTAGAATCATCCCTTTAAAAATTTTGGAAACGGTTATCAAAACATTTTTCATAGTGTTATCCCCTGGAATCATTGTATTCCCGGTTTCATAAATACATCGATTTGCTTTACTTCACCACTTCTGTTGAAAATAGAAGTACTGATTGTTTGATCCAGCCTGTGCCCGTCAATGGTGCGTTTCGTATTTCCGGGCATAGTGATGATAATCCGGTTTTCCTCAGCGATCTGATAAACCACAGGAACCTGAATAAACGTAAAGGCCAGACTGCCGGGCGGCAAATCGACCGCTTTTGCCTTTGCCTCCACATCATAATAATTATACGTTCCCGCTTCTTTCAGAAATTCTTCTTTACGCAGTAATACCGGATAGAAACCGATTGAGCCATCACGGACTGCGATACCCAGCTCACCAAAGCGGGACAACACATCCTCTTTGACCTGTCCGGTCATGCCCGGCTGTTGGGCACCCAGATGGCCGGGCGTATGGGAATAGGGATCCATCGGAAACGCACCGTATGTATCAGGCGTCTTATTCAGTCCGATTCCTGCACGAATGTCATAATAAAATTCAATGAGCTTTCCTGCCGTCACGACATCCTCATGATGCTTAATAAAATTGAGGAATGTCTCCTGAACAGCCAGGAGAAGCTTTGAAACCATGTGCCAGTAAATGCTGCCTAAGCCTTCAAATTTATAAAAGGTGCCCGAGCGTCCGGTAAAAGACTGATGATCAAATATCTTCTCATGAATCATAAGGATGTGTTGCTTTTCCTCATCGGAAATATCAGGATACCCCTGTTGCCTCAATTGATCGATGGCCTTCGACAGGACATCCGCGTTCCGGATATACCCGCTGAAATGGATGCCACCATTATCATCCTCGATAATAATGTCTCTGTTTCTGTCAGCAATAAGCTTCCGGAGTAATTTTGACTGGGCAACATCCTCTTTTTCAATACAATTCGTTTCCATGAATCGAGGCAATGTCCGGTCCGGATACAGGATATAACTGAACTGGTCCTCACGATACAGGGCGCTGGACTTGAGAGCAGAAAGCAGCTTAAGGGATTCCTGCCCGTTCAGATACCCGGAACTCAGAACCGCCACCTGGCCTTCCAGCATTTCGTATAAATAACGTATGGACACGGAGCCGTCTTTTTCAACCTGCATCAGATTATAAGAATGATAAAGACAATCGTCACGTTTATTAGCCCGTATGGAATGATCAATGTATTCCAGGGAACGTGTAATAAAATCAGTTAACTGTTCTGCGGGTAGTAGTTCCTTTGATCCGGAGAATCCATTGGAATAAACGGACCGGCGATAATCGGCTCCGGCGCCCCCCAGTTCATCCATTATCCTTCTACGGTCTCTGTCAGAAATGGGGTTTTGTAGACTTTTCTGCCAGTTGATAAAGATAGTGTATATCGAATGGAATAAACCCGCTACTTCTTCCGATACTTCAAAACGGTCAATCCCTGATTTTTCCAGCAATTGCCGGAAGAATAATTGAAAGCGGCGCATATAATACAGCGTAACCATGGAGACTCCGGCTCCGACCAGCGCGTTATTGGCGTCATTCCATTCCGGACGTTGTGTGTTCAGCCAGATTCCCGCCCCGGGAATGAAGTTGGTGAACTTGCTTAATACACTCACAAGAAGTTTTTCCAGGAGATTGACATGATACACCTGCTTTTCTTTATCCCATATCAGCCGCCCATCCGAACCGGTGCGGCTGACCCGTTCGCGAATGACCTTCTGCAGTTCACAATCAAAATCAATAGTAACTTTAGGATCCTTTAAAAGCGCTTCATAAGGCTTGATGCGGTAAGGGACATTGGCATAGCTGAATATATTCTGCGTTAAAAATTCCTTCAGTTTGCCCGGATGGAATGCGTCTGATATTTCAAGCAGTTTCAACATATAAATAATCTGGTGATCGCCCCAGTAACCGATATTTGACCAGGGATCGGCCGGATCGATAATTTCCCAGTCAAGGCCTTCGCGTGTTATACGATAGGGATTATACCCGTCTGCAGTGGATGCGTTCAGAAACTTACTTATCATACCTGTCACATAACCGGGAAATGAAAGACTCAGCGCCTCCCAGTTCTGAAAGATGTCACGCCAGTTTCCCTGGTAATTCAGGAGGGGTAAACCATTATCATCTTTAATATCAATTGAAAACTGATTCCATGGACGGCTTGGATCTCCGTGGCGCCTACTGAAAGTAAGCGGCAGATATTCAAACGTCAGCCTTACAAGGTTTGGATCCTGTCCGGTCGCAGCAAAATGAATTAAATCGATGTAATCAATATCTGCCGGGAGCGTATTAAGCGCTGTCAGATGCGCATTATACACCGTCCGGTTCGCATTCATCAGGAAAGATAATAAATCATCTTTACGGACATGATAATTCTTTTCAAAAATACCACCACGCATCACATTAAAGAGTACATTTGAATAATGGCGGGCCACACTGAGTTTGTCCGCGGTCATTTGCATTCCATCGGAATTCGCCACAATTTTTGCTAACGTCTCCGTTCCGGCTGTTATATCTTCATTAATCAATTCGTCAGGATTTTTGCCGGATAACAGCAACTTTTTCAGATCAACAACATCAGCAGAATCCTGGTCGACCTCTGCCACCAGATACCACTCTTTTGCACTATTTTTATGCAGTTTAAACGCCGCATTGTCAAAGTAGGCGCCACGAACCGCCTTCACATCCCGTTCCTGATTAACCGGAAACCCGTTACGGAAGTTGTTTAACTGACTGGAAGAGAGTAGTTTCACCGGATCGGTAAGCCCGGTAGACCAGACCGTTGTTACACGGAGGGCTTCGCTCGGCTCCGCCTTGTCCACCGGTATCGAAGTGAGTCTGAAGAGGCCCAAACCCGTTTCCTCGTCCAGTTCATTCTTTTTATAACCATCGGCAAGTGTGCTGTATTGTTCCTGCAGTTTTTGCTCCACACCGGATGGCAATATATTCTGAATACCATCCAGAACATGAATGGTAACATCGGCATTACCTAAATTTGAGATCCTGCTGTATTTTATAAAACCGAATTTTTCACCGGTATACCAGCGATACTGAAAAGAAATCTCCAGTTCATCATTTATTTCTTCAAATATTAATTTATTACCGAAAAAGTTTTTATAAATATTACGCTGAATGTTATACACATTGTAATACCTGTCAGAATAAGGTTCCCACAGATATGTTTTATTGTTTTTACACACGCGTACGATTGTTTTGTTGCCGGTACTTTCCGCGCTATCCAGGATTTTATCATCTGTATAATAAGGGAATAAAGCATGATCCGGATTTTTCCGGCCTGCGGTCAGGGCGCCGTTAGACCAGATAAACATCCAATGATCCGAGTGGCTGACGATACTCATAAAAAAGGGATTCATCTGGTCTTGGTTGGAAATTTTATAAAACAGTTCATCTTCCAGCTTTACAAAACCACCCTCAACACCCTTCGGGGCCGTGTTCATCCAGGAATCGCCAATATATATTTCACTTTTCTTCATATAATTGAATCCTTATGAGTTACCGAATCCTTTTTCAAGGTTTTCATGTCCCTCTGGAATTCCCAATTTATTTCCAGAAATTTTATTTACTTAAACAATATGTTCACCCGGATTACCCCTGCGTTTTTCCAGCTCCATGCGCACAGCATGTGCTTTTTCTTCCGTAATGGGAAATTTCGCGATGGCCCAGATAGCGATTGCAGAGGTTGCAAACGGGAAACCGGCGTCAAACAGACGTAATAAAAATATCGTGTTTGGAGATTGATTACCTTCAAGGCTCACATCAAATCCCGTTATATTCAGCAGGATACCACCACCGGCCAGGGCGGCCGCCAAACCAAGTTTTACCATCCACCAGAAAATGGAGCCGTACATCCCTTCACGTCGTTCGTGTGTATTTAATTCATCAACATCAACGACATCCGCAATCATGGATGGCATTAGAACAAAAAGCCCCCCTAATCCAAATGCCAGGAAGGGAGATGGTACAACGGCCAGCCAGGGAATATCCGGATTATAGCAGATCCATTTTAATGCATAGCCAATCATCGAGACTCCTGTCGAAACAAAGAAAGCATTTCGTTTACCGGTTTTTGTGCCGAGCCAGGTGATAAAGACGATTACTATAAACGTAAATACGGATTGGATGGTACCGGCATAGCCGGCATACTCCGCACCCATGGTCTGGTCGCCGGAAAACACATAGTATATAATCACATAAAATTGAAATGAGGATATCAGCATGAAACCATTGAAAACGAGGAATGTGGCTACACACAGTTTCAGGAACGGGCCGAATTTCAATGCGACAAGAAAGCCCTGGATAAATTCCAGAATATTTTCTTTAAATACCGTAACAACACTTTTAGGTAGGGCCGTTTCTTTTTTTGATTGTGCCAGTTCCTTATAACGTTCTCTCAGGAATAATGCGGGCAAAATACCCATGCCGATTACAACCACGGCAATAATTATCGCTAAACCACTGGCCCCGGCAACCTGGTCTTTGAAAAATCCCTCATAACTCATGATCCATAAAAACCAGGGCGCCACGAGATAGGGCAACTGACCGATGAAATTCTGCACGCCCATCAATCGTGTACGCTCATGATAATCGGGCGTTAGTTCATAACCGAGAGCGACCCAGGGTGTCGCATAAACGGTATAGGCAATGTAGAACAGCAGGGATCCAATCAGAAAATAAATAAAATAAAAGGTCTCACCCTTTTCCGCCGGAAGCTGCCACAATAAAGCATAAATTATTCCGGAAGCAATCGCGCCCCAGAATATATAAGGTCTTCTCCTCCCCCACTTTGTTCTTGTCTGGTCCGATATATAGCCCATAAGCGGATCGGTGAAGGCATCCATCAAACGCGGGAGGCCACCCAGCAATCCAACCAGTGCCGGATTCATACCAAATCCAAGATTCAGGATAATCATCATCCCGCCGATGGCCGCGGCAAGTAAATTATTAACAAAAGCGCCGATACCGTAGATAAGTTTGGAAGAAAAGGCTATTCGATCTTCGGGAGCGGTTTCATAATGCCTGGAATTATTTATTTCCATTGATCTCACTCGATTTTTACGGCTTTATAAAGCGGAGATTAAATGTCGTTTATTTCCCATATACAAAAAAATCCACGATCACGCGTATTGGATTGTTAAACGCGTGACCGGGATTATTATGGTAGAATCTTTCCCTTTGCGGGAAAGTTTTTTTATTTTATAAGAACCATTTTACGAATGGAAACATAATTACCGGCTGTTATGGAATACAGATAAGTACCCGTCGGTAATTGTGCGCCATTAAAAGTGACTTCATAAGACCCGGCATTCGTAAATGCATCCATAAGTGTCGCTACTTCCTGACCAAGCAGATTATGCACTTTAATGGTAACCTGATTTGCTTCCGGCAGACTGAATCGGATTTTGGTAGAGGGATTAAACGGATTCGGATAGTTCTGATCCAACGCGTACTTTGAGGGAACCGAACCTGAAATTTCCCGGATGGCCGTACCGGTTGTATACAAATAAACATTATCCACGTAGACCGTATTCGGATTTCCTGAAATAACGATCTGCGCCAGATGCGCTTTTGTCGTCAACCCCGTGAAGGATGACAGCGGGACATCAATAGACACCCATTCACCTGTAGCCAGAGCCGGGACGGAAGCATCGTTAAATACCAGTTCATGTTCCACATCATCATCACCGCCGAAGGCGCCGTCTGCACCGAAATCAACCAGTTTGACTTTAAAAACAGCCGGAGCAGCCGTCGGATCCGGTGTCCAGATGTCCATATTGAAATGGGTCATTTCGGAGGCATCAATGGTTTCCGACGTAAATTCGATACAAGCATAACTCAGATTGGTATACAGCTTGACATCATCACCGGCGATCTGTACATCGGCCACATCAGCACCATCCCAATCTGGCGACCAGGTATCCACAGTTACATCCGTATAGGCATTACTGAACAATGAAATCACATCATCTGCCGCAGCCGTCGGTGCCGGTGCTGCTTCTTCAGGCTCAGTGATAAGAACTTCTCCGGCATAGAAATAGACATTGTCCACATAGACCGTATTCGGGTCACCAGAGATGACCAACTGAGCCAGATGGGCTTTCGTCGTCAGGCCTGTGAATGATGACAGCGGGACATCAATAGACACCCATTCGCCTGTAGCCAGGGCCGGAACGGAAGCATCGTTGAAAACCAATTCATGTTCCACATTGTCATCGCCACCAAAGGCGCCGTCTGCTCCGAAATCAACCAGTTTGACTTTAAAAACGGCCGGAGCCGATGTCGGATCCGGTGTCCAGATGTCCATATGGAAATGGGTCATTTCGGAGGCATCGATGGTTTCCGAGGTAAATTCGATACCGGCATAACTCAGGTTGGTGTAGAGTTTGACATCATCATCGGCGACCTGTACATCGGCCACATCCGCCACATCCCAATCTGCCGACCAGGTATCTACGGTTACATCGGTATAGGCATTACTGAAAAGAGAAATGACATCTTCCGCCGCGGCTGTGGGTGCCGGTGCCGCAACATCAGGGCCGGTAGCTGTTGCCTCTTTCTCAGAAAATGTAATATTGTCAAAATAACAAATATTGGTCTGTGTCCTTCCATCGAGGTTAAAATCCGGAAAGACGACGATCTGATCCTGATCGATAGTTGCCGGGTGATCTATTCTACCCGAAAAATCAAAAGTAAGTTCTTCCCATTGATTAATAACCGTATTGGCCACTTTGAGTTCCGGTAATGCTTCGCTATTAGCTTTCACAAATTTAATTCCGACATCACTGATTACCGGCTTCCACACCATTATCTTTACAATACAATTCGTGGAATCCAGTGTAAATGTACCGATATCTGCTCCATGCTGCGATTCACAACCGGCCCAGGGCTGACCTGTTTGTAACGCTGTAAACTGAGCTACAGTTGCTGAAGTATTATCTCCTGACATATCCGGATTTTCAATAATCTCTACCGGTGGATTTGAGTCGTTTTCGAAAACAGTCCAGGTCCAGTCTGCACCGTATCCGCCCGTTTCAAAATCGATAGGGCCATTTTGTGCAAACGATATAGCGCTCATTGATGTAATGAATGCTAGTGTTAAAAAACAAGTAATTGTCTTTCTCATCATTATCTCCGTAATTTTAAATTTGTACATTTTTTACAATGTCTGATGAATTAATAATCCTCCTCTCAATCATCAGTTTGTTTAAGATTAATGATTTCATTTGAATGTGTATTGATGTTTATTCGTTTTAAGTAGTTCTGAAACGACTCTTTGGGGGTGCGGTTTACATAAAAAACACCCCAGTTTTTTTCCACTTCGTCCGGACCGGTATTCTCTCCTCCCCCCTTCCACGGCTCATCAAATGCCTCAAACAGAAAAGTCGTTACTGCATTTTTATTAACCCATTCATTATGCAGTACCAGATATTTTTCCTGCGCTTTCAAGCCTACCTTTCCTTTTATCAGGGTGCCCTGTTCCCCGGGCCCTTCTTTTTCCGCATTATATCTGGTTGCCCAACCGGTTTCACCGAGCACGATCTGTTTATCCGGATATCTGTTCAACACATCCCTAAAGGTACTGTCCATCCATTCTATGGCTGTATCCAGCGTCTTTCCGTTCCACAGCGGGTAAATATGCGTAACGAGGAAATCGATTTCATCCGCCACCTCGCCGGCTTCGGGCTTGTTCCAGAAATTATAGTCATCCGCCGTTGTAACAGGCTGATGTATATTGTTTCTGACTGTCCGGATATAATTCAGCAGTTTGTTTTTCTTCATTCTATGCCAGGACCAGAACACCTGGGTTTCATTGCCAACATTGACGGCAATGATAATATCCTGAAACCGGTTTGCCAGCTCGATACCGCGCAGTACATTATTTATATTTTCCTGCTTCTTTTCAGGATAATCCGTTTCGTTTGACAGCCAGATGCCCATCATCATACGGACCGGAAGGTTATTTTCTCTGATCACCTCGAGAATACGCTCTGTATCATCATCCGCATTATAGACCCTTACGAGATTCCAGTATTTCATAATGATGGTGAGATCTTCCAGAATTTCAGCCTTAAGGGGTCCTTTTTCCCCGGGCGCCTGGCCTTCACGATAACAGCCATAAGAAACCGCGTTTCCGATCCATTCCCCGGACAGGTAGGGTTTAAAATCGCGTTTATTAAACGGAGCCAACCGCTCCGGCATCTGCCCGGATTGCATGCTTTTTTTGAGCTTTTCCATGGCAATGATTCGTTCTTTCTTATCCAATTTTGAAATATCCGTATTATTTCCACATGAGAGTAACAGGCCTGCACACAGTGCTGAAGCCACTAAACACAGTGTTCCCTTTTTCATTTTTCATCCCTTTTAATGATAGCGACGGTTTGACCCGGCCTAAATTCCGCGGACAGAAACATATTCGATCTTCAGGAATTGTGAATCGATCACGTTTTTGCCCTCACCTAAAATAAAGGAACGGCAATTCTGCAGCGCATTCTCGGATTCATCAAAATTCCGGCCTGCCCACTTTCCGCAGAGTGTGGCGTTGAATATCATCTTCATGTTAGTGAACAGACAGGTATTGCTTTCCGAACAACTTTTACACTGCCATTCCTGATGCAAATCACTCTCGCATTCCGTTTCCGTTTCCAGCATGCGTACCTCATTCTTCAATTCATCACCATCCCACCGGTCCGGATCCGGTCTCTCACTCAACGGACCGCCGGGACCCCGCACATCCGCATCCGGTCTCCAGTAAAAAAATTTAAATGAATTTTTTGCCCACAGGCAGGCAAAAGTCCCTTTTGGTGAGGACACGGTATAGGGCATACCGCTGCAGCCGGCATTGGGATCCCCGCTGTTTGCATTGGCACAATTAATGACGCGTCCATTACTGTTCCATTCCGAATCGCACATCTGTGGACAGGTGTGTATGGTATTATGAATAACAGAGTCCCCGTTGATGGTCTCAATGATGTCGACTTCACCCGAAGCCGGCCAATCGGTTCCATTGACGGCACTGGGTGTATCGTAGAAATAACCTTTACCCGATAGCGTGTCCAAATCGGCATCGGTGGTGACATTACCCGTGTTGTTATAGATCCATGGATTCTGCTTGCTTCCATTAAGCCACCAGGCCGGCCAGATCCCTTTTGCAGAGGGCAATGTTCCTTTATAAACAAAAAGAATTCGCTCGGTATCCTTATTTAAATTATAGAAGGATTTCGTTGTCAGTCGGAACGAGTCGAACAGGATATCATCCTTTCTGTATTTTATAAAGAGATAAAGTCCGTCGCCTGCGACAGATTGAATCATACTCTCATTCATCCATTTTTTACGGTCATAGACAACGTCGCCGTTTGTAGGATCATCATGGGGAAATGTGGTGAAAAAATGTTTTTCAACTGCAGACATTTCACAGGAAGGATCGCTGAAGTCCAATGTGAAAAACCGATTTTCCATACTGCTTTTACCGGAAACCGCAGACTGTCTGAGCAAATTACAACCCACAGAAACCAAACAACAAAGCGAGAGTGTGGCCGCATACAGAACGATTCTTTCGATATTTTTTTTCTTCATTCTTATACCATACATTTTCTAATCACATTAACTTTCTAATTTATAACTGGACCCGTACGGTCTGAACGGAATTCGCCGCTATGGGGACTTCCGCGTATTGGTGACCAATTTGCAGGTTACAGGAAACGGGATTTTTTGTTGTATTCAATAGCTGAACACTTAACAGTTTGTTCTCATTAATGGTGGCGCAGGCATGCAACGCATCATTGTCCAGTTCATTCAATTTTTTAAGAGTGTTAACAGCAATGTCACCCGGCCGTATCGTCCTGCTGAACTGTGCCAGGACATAGTAGATCGGCGTATAATAAATCTTTTTCGATTCGGTATCGATCATGATCGGAGCACCGCAATAATTGCCCACATGGTTCGGACCGCCGTTTTTATCGAGGACGATATTCCAGTCGATCCATCCGGTAAGCCAGTGATCGATACTTACAATGATATTGCGGGCATAGCGGTGAACCGGCGTATAGATAGGATGATCCTCAGTTCTGACACCTGCCCAGGTCGCCGAATACCCCCAGTCTGTAGCATTCGCATTCCACCAGAACGCATCGTTATCGAACCAATCGCGTTCCTGAAAACGCTCGGGATCCGTAATCCCGGCAGGCGCCTTTTTGCCGAGGTCATCGATACATCCCTCGGTGTGAACGATTGCGAATTCCGGGAATTTCGCATGCACACTGTCAAACACTTCTTCATAGACCTTGAACGTGCTTTCATACCAGTGGACGGCTGCACCGTAGATGTAGGGTGCCGTTTCCGGATCAGCAAATATCACATCCGTCCAGTGCTTCAGGCCGTCGCGGTTCTGATCATAGATCAGCAGTTTAATATCAGCATACTTAGCGGACTGCAACCCGGGGCCTAAATGCGTTTTGATGAATTCATTCTGGGATTCCGGTGTAAAATGCATACTCTCCCATTGTCCGTTATTACCGTGCGGTTCATTGACAGGGGTCATTCCCCAGATATCAATGCCTTCTTCTTTATAGGCCTGCAGGTATCTGACCAGATAATCGGCATATACGGGAATATACTTCTCCTTCAGTGATCCGCCGGTACCCTGCCAGTTATTTTCTTCTGTGCCTGGTATATACCAATCATTGATATCTTTCATCCATGGCGGGGCGGTCCAGGCGGAGGATATGATTCTCAATTCCCTGTCTTTCTGATTCGCTTTAATCGCGAGGGCTTCTTTGATCATTGGTAATAAATCATATTCGGGATCCAGGATGCCGGGATATTCTGCAGGATTAAAACCCTCTTTATCAGGCGCAATGGTAAAGCTATTTAGATCTTCATCGCCTTTCTGAGCAGCATAAGAGTACTTTCCTTTAACTGAGAAGTCACACGCTCCGATGTGTGTACGGGTCAGTGTAAAATTCGCGCCTTTTTCGCTGAAAATTTTTCCCATGACTTCGGCCCTTTTTTCCCTGTTCAAATGGGCTAACACAAAAGCCGAAGATTCGGTAAAAGAAGTGCCGATTCCGTCGATGGTCTGTTTCAGACTGTCGGGATATACATGTACTGTTGTACCCTCCGCTTCTCCCTCTGTAAAGGACACATTATTTTTAAGGGCCATTTTATCGCCGTTTTCCGCCGTACTGAGAATTTCAGATGTAGTATCTAAATAATAGTTTTTCATAACACCGTCCTGCTTCCCTGACGTACATGAATTGGCTGATAGTATGACCAGAAGTAGTAACGTAATCCCTATGTCCGTCACTATTTTGAATATTCTTTTACTCATATAACCTCCAGATGTCGGCAGGTGCAAAATTTGGATGATTTTAAACGTATTTTAAATTACCTTCCTTATCCCACAGCCCCCAATATGCGCCGACATCGCCTTCTGCATCAATCTTCCATGTTTCATCAAAGCTGGAAAAATAGAAGATATCCACATCTTCTTCCGCTGCCCAGGAATAGGTATTAATGAAATACTTTATCGCATTTTCAAACGAAGGCAGGGCCGATTTCACCGGAGAGCCCAGGTTAGGCCAACCTGTTTCACTGATGATTACTTTTTTACCATTCGCGGCCTTTACCGCCCGGTTGTACATTTCTTTCATATAGAGGAAAGAATGCTCAATGGGATACCCTTCCCAGAACGGATAGCAATTGGCCAGAATAACATCGCATACAGCGGTAATTCGCGGATTGAGATTGAACTCATAGTAGGCATCAACATAGCCGACAGGGATACCGGGTATCTGCTCTTTCACCCGGGAGATGAATTCGATGATATGGTTCTCAGCCAGATCACCACGGAGAAGTACTTCATTTCCCACCGCCACGATATCGGCATAACCTGATTTGGCAACCTCGATGACCCCTTTAATTTCAGCCTCGTTTTTCTCCTGATCCGAACCCAGCCAGGCGCCGACAAGCGTCTTGATGCCGCTTTCATGGGCGATCCGAGGAATCTGTTCATTCCCATCCGTGCAGGAGAAGGAACGAATCCATTTTACATATGGTTTAATAATATCCATTCTGGTTCTAATCTGATCTTCACTAATTTTTGAGCCGGGAGCCTGATGATCAAGATAGACGCTGAACGACAAACCGTGGATCCCCTGATTGAGTATTGTAGAAAATATGGATCGCAATTCTTTTCTAAGCATGTGAGAAAAATCCTGACCGCTCAGGGCTGTATAAACGCGACTTTTACTAGACATAGCTTCCCTTCGGTTTTTAGTTATCCTTTGCAAACCGGGTGACCAACACCGGTATTGTTGACCGTCGCAAGACACCGGTTGATGTATTACCCATCATGGAATCTTCCAGGCCGTCCCGGCCTTTGCTTCCCATCACAATCAAATCACATTTCCTTTCCCGGGCCGTATACAGGATCATTTTCACGGGATTTCCCTTTTCCACGATTACATCCTCTATATCAATTTCATCAGAAAAATAATGGTCTTTTACGAGTTCCCTGAATTTGGCTTTAACTTCCTGAAAATATTCGTTATTAACCGTAAACCATTTTTGGGCTGCTACGGATCTTTCGATACCGAAATCAAATGCGACCATATCTTTAAATTCCTGTACAACATGGAGTAATATAACTTTCGCATTGAATCGCTTGGCAATGCAAGCGGCGTAAGAGAACGCATGGAGTGCATTTTCTGAATCATCTGTAGCGAACAGAATACGCTTTATTTCCGGACATTTCATATATTCTCCCTATCACTTCGTTTAGCTCTTATATTTTAACGTGTCGTATAACAAACGGATGAGTCACATGGTCAGGTATTCTTCGGGAATGCCTTCATATCCCCAGGCTCGCAACTGACGTGACCAGCCACCCAGGTTATCTTTCCAGACCCGAATCAGCTTCATCTCATTGATTTCTTTAACATCTTCTTCAAGATAAATTTTATCGATAACCGTGCGTACGGATTCATCACCCCATTTAAAGGTGGGTTGTCCCAGGAAGACATCAACAATACCCTTCTCTATATATTTGAGTTGTACCGGCAGGGCATCTACAGCAACAATCTTATACGGTTCAAGATCGATGCTGTCCGGCAATATCTCATTAAAGAACGGCCATCCGCCGACCATTGCCCAACCGTTGAGATCCGGATAAGCTTTCTGCACCTTCATCATTTGCTCAATAGCTGCCTCGGCATTCTCAGCGTGGTAAAATATCCCGATAATTTCAATCCCGGGATACTCTTCTGCCGCTTGCTTTACGCCCTGAACCCGTTTCCTGAGGTTAGGCGCACTTTGACTTCCGCCAAGAATGGCGATTTTACCTGTTTCGCCCATGACTGCAGCCAATTCTTTCATAATATTTTCACCGATTTCAACATCATTGGGTCCATAAAAGGCAAATCGTCTGGATTGGGGCGCATCACTGTCAAATGTCATAACAGGAACACCCTTTTCCACGGCCTGGTTGATAGCTCCTGTGAGTATCGAATCATCGGAACAGGAGACGATGATGGCATCCGTGCCATCGTAAACAGCATTGAGAATACGTTCGGCCTGTTCCTGAGCGCTCTCATTTTTTGGTGTCCGCCAACTGATGTTAACATCGAGCATGTGATATTTGTCTGATAAATCTTCGGCAGCAGCTTCTGCACCAATCTTTGCAGAAAGGAACACCGGATTCGAGGAGCTTTTAGCCACCATGGTTATGTTTATGGTTTTTGCACCGTCAGGTTTTTCTCCAACCAGTTCGTCGGCTATATCCTGACAACCGACAATCAGTAAAAAAGGAAAGATTAAAAATAACATGGTTTTAAAAATCAAATTTTTCATATTTTTGATTCCTGATTTTGATACCAGCCGGATTATACGGAGGCTGCAGGTATTATCTCTTTCTTCCGGCGTGCATCGAGTTCTTTACGTATTTCAAATGACCTCTCTTCTGTCAGTTTGAAGGAGGCTACCGCCCAGATCGACAGTCCGGCTGCCGTGGCCGGTATAAGCACATCAAAAATCCGCATCATCAGAAAAGTTTGTGACGTTTGCGCTCCCCCCATTTCAACAACAAAACCCGTCGCATTGAGCAGGTATCCGGACAACCCGAAGGCCAGGGCCATGCCCAGTTTTACCATCCACCAGTAAATGGAACCGAACATACCTTCCCGGCGCTCTCCTGTTTGAAGCTCATCCATATCGCACACATCGGCGATCATCGAACCCATTAAAGTGAACAGACCACCCATGCCTACCGCCATTAACGGAGCCGGTAACAAGACTTTCCAGGGAGCGAGGGGATCATAGCAGAACCACTTCAGAAGACTGCCTAACAGAGTTACGAAGGTCGCAAGCATAAACGTTTTTCGCTTCCCCAGTTTGGATGAAATCCAGGTAACCACGACGATAGCCCCCAGGGTAGAAGCGGTATTTATAGTGCCAAAGAGGCCCATATATTTTGCGCCCATATCGGTATCGCCGCCACTTACATAAAAAATGGTAATATAGGAACTAAAAGCGCCGACCAGCATGATGCCGTTAAAAAGAAAAAATGTTCCGGCGCACAGTTTTAAGAATTCACGTTGTTTTAACGTCGTGATCAGTCCTTTGAAAAAGGCCAGAACATTGGTTTTAAGGCCGGAAAGCAGGCTTACTTTTTCTTCTTTTACCGTCTCCGCAGCCATAAAGCGTTCCCGTAAAAAGATTGCCGGCATGATACCGACTACAGCCACGAAAACACCGATGATAATAGCAAGGGTGCGTGCACCTTCGACAGAATCCGAAAAAAGCCGGTCATTCTCCATGATGGCATAAAACCAGGGCAGCGAAATCCAGGCAAATTGTCCCATAAAGTTCATTACCGCCATGAGTCGCGTGCGTTCATGATAATCCGATGTTAGTTCATACCCGAGAGCGACCCATGGCGTTGCGAATACGGTATAGAACATGTAGAACAGTATAGAGCCGAAAAGAAAAAACCAGAAATAGAACATTTCACTGTGACCGGCAGGCAATTGCCACATCAGGGCAAAGATCGTACCGACACAGATGGCACCGATAAAGATATAAGGGCGACGTCTGCCAAAACGGGATCGCGTTTTATCGGAAACATAGCCCATAATGGGGTCGGTCAGAGCGTCCGTGAATCGCGGAATGGCCTGAAGTGTGCCGACCAGTGCCGGATTAATACCGAGACCGACATTGAGCACGATGGACATAAAGCCGATAGCACCGCCCAACAGATTATTCACAATAGAACCAAGCCCGTACGAAAATTTGGCGCCCATGGAAAGCCGGTCTTCCGGAGGGGTTTCATGATGTACTTGTGCACTCATTGTTATTCCTTTTTTGAATCCAAATGCTGCATTGCAGCTGGGTTAACTCTATTTTTCCTCATATACCCTTACGTAATCCACAAGCATGGTTTGTGGAAAGACAGTCGTGTCATTTGGTGGCCCCACGTAACCTCCTCCGACTGCAATATTAAGAATAATGTAAAAAGGGTGATCGAACACCCACTCTCCGCTCACATCATCAGGAGTAATGGTCTGATATAATTGATTATCAACATAAAAGTCGATATAATCCGTTCCCCACTCCACGGCAAACAGGTGGAAGTCGGTGTCAAAGCGGCCGTTTTGAAGGCTGTAACTTTCGGTAACGCCATTTCCAGCTGAATAACCCGGCCCGTGCACCGTTCCATGTACAATGCTTGTTTCCTGTCCCCTGTACTCCATGATGTCAATTTCGCCGCAGGCAGGCCAGCCAACTTCTGAAAAATTGGACCCCAGCAACCAGAAAGCGGGCCAGATACCCTGCCCCCACGGCAGCCTGATACGGGCTTCAAAACGGCCAAAGGTTTTTTCAAACAAACCCCGTGTTACAATGCGTGCTGAAGTATAGGCGCTTCCCATATAGGATTCCTTCCGGGCGACAATGGCCAGATTTCCCTGACCGTCAAGGGAAACGTTTTCCGGCCGGTCTGTATCATATTCAAGCTGTCCATTGCCCCAACCCGGAGGCAACCCGTAAAATGTTCCGTCTCCAATGTCAAAATCCCATTTCATAGAATCAGGTGACTGGCCGGCTGTGCCCTCG